>JALWYQ010000038.1 GCA_027078365.1 Phycisphaerae bacterium | reverse complement strand
TCCTAATCAGCACAAACGAAGAGCTAATGATCGCCAAAGACACCTATGAACTAATCAAGTAAATTCTCAAAAGGCACTCAAGTCCAGCAAAGGTTTGAGTGCTTTTTTTTGCGCAGACAATTTGTTTGGACAAAAATCGTTTTGATTGATCAGTCCGCTATCTCAGTATCTATATAACTTCCCCTACCGTTCCAAATACATATCAACAAAGACCGTGCTCTAGTCATGGCCGTATAATACAAGACCTTATCCATATCAGATGTTTCATCCACTATTTTGGGCAAGTCTATAACGAGGATAACTTCATTTTCTAAACCCTTAAAATTTCTGATTTCAGAAAAACTAATAGTTGGGATAGGAAAATTACGAATTGAATAATCGTCTAGCTCAGAAATTTCATTTCTCAATTTATTTGGTAAATATTGCAAACTTGATTCATCGAAACTTAGGGGAGAAAGAATCGTAATAGAACTTGCTGAGATTCCTTTTTTAAGAAGATCATCAAGTTTTCTTGCAAGTTGCGAGGCTGGATTATCAGGATTATCTTCCTCTAAGAATTCCACATCTGGGCCATTCCCTGTTCCTTCACTGCCCATATCCATAGACAAGCGATCTTTAACGGCATTGATAATTTCAAGAGTATTACGGCAGTTTGTCTTTAACGGAATCTTAGCTGGCGAATAACTTTCTAGCAATTTCAGTACATCAGGATTTGTATCTACAAACAAACCAGCCTGATTCTCTAGATCATAAAAAATATACCACTCTCCTTTTTCCAAGCCCCCTTTAAGGTTTCTGGCAAGACGATCAACTGCGTTGAATTTAACATCAAAAAGGTCTTGCCCTTCATCCACGAGCAAAACATCGTACTTTTCAATTCCTGCTCGCTTTCGATCTATCTCTAAGCTATCAATCGTTGAAATCACAACAAACTCATTTACAATCTCTCGTTGCAAATAATATCTGAGCCAACTTGACTTGCAGACTAAAACAACTCTGTTATCTGCACTGGCTAATCGCCGAGCCAATTCTGCTGCCAAAAAAGTTTTACCTGTACCTGCTCCACCAGAACAGAGAACTCGTTTATTTGCGCTGACAATATCAAGATATCGGTATTGATCTTTGGTTAATTTGACTGCCTGATTACTTAGTCGATCAACACGGTAATTCAATGGCTCAACGAGTTCAAAATCAGGACGAATAAATTCCTTCAACTCTCGAATCTGTTCATCTGTCAATCTTTTATTATTATGGGGTTTTTGTTGCCAATAACGGAAAAAGTTTTTAAGCCATGACTCAATATTTCGAAATCGAGACTCATCACATACAGTCTCTGGAGCCCATTCAGGGCTTCTAACAGTCCATGATACATTTGGAAAAATAACACCAAAACCTGTAGCAAAGGTGATATTTGGAAACTTTCTCTCTATTCTCTTACTCAGAGCAAACATCGCACTCTTTGCTTGTTCAAATGGATCTTGGATTGCATGTCTCTGATCGTTCTTGTCGACACTAGCCCACTCACCGTCTTTACATGAGACTCTGCCACCCTTCACTTCAAAAACGAATAATCCATATTTACACAAAACAACAAAATCAGCCTCAGCAACCCTTTTGTATTCATGTTCTGATAGATTTAATGAATGAAAAGCTATGTAAGATTTATCACCATGGAAAGCCTCTTGTAATTTATCAAAAACTCGCCCCTCTGCTCTGCTATTTGTATTATAGGGATGACTGGGAATCATACGCATAATAAAACCCTACCTTATCTTATTGTATAAAACATCTGAAATCTTTTTATTGCATAACTCTTTGAAGTACTTATCAGTAATTATCTCATATTTAGGTTCAAGGTATCCTTCATAAACATTCTTTCCTTTTTCATGCTTGAAATTTGCTCTTGGCATTATCGTTTGTACACAGTGTTCTAAGCCAAGTAGTTTAACAATGTACTTCGATATATTACTACCAACAAATTGCCAAACGGTTGAAGGCGGCTTTATTGACTTGAAAGAAATAGAACTGTCCATCTTAGCATGTATATACGCTGCCATTTTATAAGATATATATGTCTGCAACTTATTGTATCTTCTAATCATCTGAGGCACTTTTGTAAAGCCGCTCTTTATCCCAAAAAATAATGAGAAAAGCAAATATTCATATTCAGAGAATTCGAGTTTATTATTACGATAGTCAATGAAGGAATCTGCATCCTCCCTTGTAAATAGCATCAGCAATATCTTTTCTATGTCAGTTTTGGCTCTGTTAAATCTATCTGATACGGAAAGAGAATCATTAGTAGCATATTCTTGTAAAGTACCAGCTAACATTTCTTTTCTATCAGACAATTCTTGCCCCCAACTATTGTCTTTAAGAAAATCAAGAATTGAATCTTTAAAATCTTCCTTTTTCAAACAGCACTCAATAATTCCTGCCACCATTTTATTTACCGGCTTCGACTCATCAATGCCACCGTAAAAAAAGTCATAAACCAATCTATGGATAGTTTTTTTCTGTGAATCAGTCTCCAATATGGATTCACACCCAGAGAACCACTCAAAGAAGTCGTGGCTCTCCTTACCATTCTTGGCATTATAAAAAAGAAGTGCCAAAATTCCACCATATGCATAAGCCGAGGAATAGTCAGGTTTTATCGATTGTTTTTCTGGTAAATAAGCAGAGTCACCTGTACCAAAATTACTATTCGCCTGCAATGGCAATGAATCTTTCTTGCTTACCACAAACAATTTCGAATCTGCAACGGTTGATTGTAGTTTAATATCCGCTAGAACAGTATTCGCACGTATCTTAATATCATCTTTAAAAGTCTTTATACTCGCTTTATTTTTCAAAATAACTTTTTTTATACAACCTAACGGTAGAGGCAGCGGAATCAGAATGTTTTCAATATCATCGCTATCAACTCCCAGATCATCAAGAGGTTTAGAAATGTACATCCCTTTAGTAAACACATCCACCTGACCTGAAAGACCGCTGACATCTAACTCCAATAAACAAGGATCTAGATGATCTGCCTCAGAAGTTGCTTTAGCAATCAAATCCTCCGGTACTTTATTTTTGAATAAAGGCAGAAATCCTTCGTAATCACTAAGTACATCTTGATAATATTTACTAAAACCCTCAGGTGCTGTAATCAATCCTTGCGCCAGAATCATTCTGAAATTGTTCGTATTAGTTGGAAAAAGCCAGCGTGTTTTTTTATTCTTCTCAGTCATAAATTAACCCTCATTAAAATGGGATATCTTCCGATTTAACGTTCTCTTTTAATACTGCAGATTGCTTCTTGGCACTTCTATCAACCCTTTTCATAACTGTCTCATCTTCTGGCAACAAAGATAAAACTGGAGGATTTTCCAAGGTTGTAACAAGTGTCAACTTTTGAATAGCTCGAGAACTCATAACATACAATCTCTTTTTCATGCCAATCAAATCGTCATTGTATATCTTAAAATCATCTAGCACAATATAAACACTGTCAAATTCAAGCCCCTTAATAGATTTATCGTTGAGAACAATAATGCCTCCCTGCGAGAAATCAATATCAACACCATGATAAGATGGGCTAGACGAATAAGTAGAGACGGTAGGTCGTTCATTGTCCAGATTTATATTGCAATTTCTCAAGCCCTGAACATATTCATCTCTAATCCTATTATTAGCAACAACTACTCCTATTAGTTTCCGATTATCTCCATCTGCCTCTCTTAGAATCATTTGATATATTTCCACCGGATTTATTGAATAATATAGCGTTGGTGTTTCCAGTGACGCCCTTGCTGGAAGGTCTGGTGGAGGACTCGCTTTATCAGTGTAAAAATGACGAGCGAAAAGAGCAATCGGATGAGTATTTCGATAATTGATTTTTAACTCTATAACATCTTCTGGTTCTAACCCTAGCAAATCGGTAAGTTGCTGCCTACTAGAACAATTATCGGTAATTTGCTGATTCTGATCGGCGACAACAAAGAAATTTTCATAGCCTGCACATAGTAGTGCCTCATAAAACAATGGTGGCATATCTTGGCCTTCATCAATGATGATGTGTAGTGATCTTTCTGAGAGTTCCAACTTTTTAAATTCTTCTATAATTGCATTATAATCAGGAGGTGAATAACTATTTTGGACCACCTTAACCTTAGGAATGTTATCCGAACCGGCGATCTTTTTGTATGCATAGTTAAACCAACGCAAAATTGTCAAATATCTATTCGATTTAACATTTAACAACTGTTGTGAGAACGCTTCTAGCACCCTGTTATATACAAGAAACACATAATCATTGTTTTCGTGATATTTCATTGCCCTAAGCAAAGCCATAACTGATTTACCAGTCCCTGGGCCACCAACAATTAAATATTGTCCATCTTCAGGCAAAGCTAACACCATATCCTGATCTTTATTGAGATCTTCTTCACCAGGTAAGCAGAATCTTCGTTTTGCCATAATCATTCACCATTATCATTAGATATGAAATCTAAAAAACCAGGAATCCCTTTTTCCCTATTTCCTTTAATATATACCCTATCAAGGAACACATTGCCAAATTCACAACTTGGTTCGGGAATTAGTGCGCAGGCATGACATGCTGCCCTATTTAGCCATCCTGGCCCTTGTCCTTGATGCTCGGTGCAAACTGGATCCAGAGAACACCACTGCGACTTTTTGAAGACATTGTCCATTATGGATAGAAAAGTCTTAGGTTCTGCACTGTTAATAATGCCTCCGAGTGAACCAGCAATATCTGAAACTGTTGTATAAATCAGAATACCTGCCATTTCTTTTGCTCTTGAACTATAAATGCGTTCCTTCAGAGACGCTGCTGGGTAACCAGCAGCTCCTTCAAGTTCACGGATAAGCAAATGCGCCATGGTATGCAACAAAATAAATCTAGATGTTACATCAACATCCTGATTGAGATCAAGCTGGGCTTTTTCATAACGCTGCTTTATTTCCTCTGTTCGTTTAACAAGACCTAAGTTCGATTCCCACCGCTGCAACATTGATTCATTCAATGAAAAGAATATGCCCTCACCGAAAAGCTCAATAGCAGGTAACCAATTACTTTCACCTGTTATATCTGGCGGAACAAGTTCTGTATCCTTTTCAGATGATATTCGACGAAATCCCTTAAATACCTGTATTTCACGAATCCTTCGAACAGAGATTAGTCGATCCACAGAGCTTATTATAGCATTGAGTTCATCTGAAAAACTCGATGAAGCCAAGCCTTTCCACTTATCCGTAACATGCTCAGTAACAAAATCCTCATCTTCTTTTTGATCTTCCAGAGGTTTTAAGAAAGCCTTGTACTCATCTTCATAAAGATCATTAACGTAAATGTCGTCAATATATGGATAGCCATTCTTAATTTCTTTAAGGGCTTTTTCCACTTCCTCTGAAGATGTCAAAAATTTTCGGGCTACTTCCCTTATCTTGCTTTTTTTTCGTAATTTCTGGCGAATAGAATCAATATCACGACATATTTTTGAATTTCTGTACAGTTTGTCAACAAGTGTAGATTTACTGATTCTTGATTCCGGTGGAATAACAATCGCATTAACACGCGTAGGAAGATAAACACCTGGATTATTGACTTCTAAAATTTCCACTGTATCTTCTTTTTCCAAAATCGGTTTTCTATAAGGCATCCAAGGTTGTTCTACATCGATGAATTTTAACCCTTTATTTCTTTCAAATGAGTTAGAACATCCACAACGGCGACAATATACTATTCTCTTACCATCTTTATCCTTAGAAAGCTCAAGGTATTCATTATTGTAATCTTGTTCACATTTATTGAAACTATCTTGGTGGCAAATATAATGCCATGGAACTTCAGATAAATGCCCTTTACTACTAACAGCACACCAAGTAACTTGCTCTAAAACACCATCACAATTATTAGATGCGCATCGGATAACTTCATCGAATTTTTTATTCTGTTTGCTCCAAGGTTGATTATGCAATAATCCGCATTTTTTACAGACTGCAAAACGAGGGAATAAGACGGCTGGTAGATAAGCGCCTGAGATTCCTTGATGAGGATCTTCTTTTGCAACCGGTGGCATATGCAATTCTTTATCAATATCTAAAACTTTAGTGATACGTCTAACATAGGGGATAATTGTAGTAGAATGACTACCATTCTCATCACGCCAATAACGCGTATCCACCAGAACCATCAGGCGATCTTCTACTCCGCGCACAATAGCCCCAATACCAGCATAGGAGGTTAGATGGGAAAAACGAACTGGCGTGTATTTAGGCCTATTCATCATAAGGCTTGACCCTTGAAAACAATTTCATAAAAGCAGTATTTTCAACGTTCCTCATTGAGTTTAATGTTTTCCACAGACCATTTTCTTTATCAAAACCACATATAAGATTTGCTTCACCATTATCGTTTGAGTGATAGACGAGATTCTGTTTTTGCCTTTCGCAATACTCAACATGATTCTCCCATTGATCTATCAATGCATCTATATTTTGAGCGGTTGATTGAGACTCGCGACTATCATTGGTTGCATTACGACAGCGAAGCTTCAACTCACGGACAATCTTTTTGATTGATTCATTCTGGCTGGAAAACTCCTCAGCTCCTTTATTGTGCAATAAACCCACTGCTGAATGACGAACAGCAATAACAAGGGCTGCATGTAATGCCCGCTGACGCGATTGATAGGTAAATGGAGTCAAACTAGATGGCTCTACATAACGGTAAAAAGCATCATGATAGGATCGGAAATTCTCATAATGGGACAAGCTTCTAGCCTGTGTTTTATAGAAATTAACATAAACAATACCCGGTGTCTCCCCACGCCCTATTCGGCTACTGGCTTGTATGTATTCTGCAGTAGTTAGTGGTTGGCCATTAATAACCATCAAAGCTAACCTAGAAACATCAAGACCAACCGAAACCATATTGGTCGCTAGAACAACATCGATAGACTCTTGGGAATGTTTCTCTTTTGCCAGACGATTAAATATTTCTGCATTATCTTCGGCCGTCTGATTACTGGTTAAAGCCTTGACTATTATTTCTCTAATTGGCAAATAGCGATCTACTATCGGTTTAAGCTCTGGAGCGCAAATCTTCTGATAATCATCTATTTTCTGTAAGTCATGATCTTTAGTAAATCCAGGCTTTTCTTCTTCTATTTGAGATTTCAAATGATGGAGAATATACTCATTTAGACGTGTTTCTATCTTATTTTGATAAAGTGTTCGACTATTATTTACACCTTTTAAACTGCCATGATAGACCACCTGAGTCCACCAGTTATCTATATATTCCTCTTGTTCAGAAAACAAGCATACTGGTGCTGCCAGTAAGGCTGCAGCAAGCGGCGACAAGCAATCTTGCCTTGATAGTAACGGAGCCATATAACCAACATATAACCTGCCTGGCTTTTCCTCAAGTGGGATAGTTTTTGCAAAATATGAATCATCATATCGAAGACCAGACGGCGGAAAAACCTGCATTTCCCTCGCGAAGAGTGCCTTTACCTGTTTGCTGGCGTGCTTAATCGTTGCCGTTGAAGCTATATATTTACATCTCATACCTCTAACGATTAAAGCAGTATCTATACCGGCCTCGTAAAGCCCAACGATGGACCCCAACGCGTTTGAGATTAAGTGAAGCTCATCCTGAATAATCAACTCTGGCGGTATATTACCATTCTTGCCCAGAAATACTCCAGCTCGTTGTTCCCATGCAAGCCTTGCAAATTTATCAACTGTCGCTAGTAGTAAGGTTGGAGGATATTTGTAAAGAGCTTCATCAACAATATTGCAGGGTAATACATTATTGTCTCCTTTACCAAAATCACATTCATTATTCGTACAGGTAAAATGGAAAGAATCTTCTGTTGCATGATAATTATGATACTGTAATTCCTGATTGCACCAAGGACAGTTTTTCAATATAAGTTTACTGTATTGCTCCTTACTAATAAGCTCCTTTGCTTCACGGAAATTGTTTGGTGAACTAGCTCCACCAACCCATAACCCTGCAGTGAAAGGTTCATCTCCGTAGAGACTTGGGTTTTCTCTCCTGATTAATTCCAAGGCAAAAATCACTTTATTTGCCCTTAGGAATTGTTGCGTTGTAAGTAAACGCAAGGTGTATCGCATGATCGCTATAGTACCACCAGAACTCGCAGGCTTTGTCAATCTTCTGTAAAGAAATAGAAACGCCATTATGGCTAAATAGGCTTCAGTCTTCCCTCCCCCAGTCGGAAACCAAATAAGGTCAACCGTATCTCTATAGTCGCTATCAACATTGGTAGTTGATTCCAGTGACATCAAGATAAAGGCGAGTTGAAAAGGTCGCCAAGAAAACTCCTTATTATCTGCCTCTGGTTTAACAGTTTTCCACTGCATTAACATCGCCCGATTCATAGTAGTGAACGCCTGCCAGAGCCGTTTATCACTTTCCAATAATCGAAGCCCCTGACGCATCCGCTTCAATGCTATATTTTGTTTTTCCACAAGACGAGTAGCCGCATCCATGTATTCCGAAGATTCTTCAGAAGCCTGTCGTTGTTGTTGATCAATCCATACCTTGTAATCCGCAATAAAGAGGGACAACTTGTCAATAACCGTCTTTTGAGAATTACTGCTCAAATAGTGGATATTTAGAGCATCACAGTTCCCCCCTGCTACATTAGCTGTAACCTGAGGCACTTCTACTTTTGGCATAAAATCAGCGAAAATCTCCCATTTATTTTCACTGTTTTTCTTCCAGTCAGCCGCTGCTCCATGCCCAACAGCATATACATGTTTATCCTTATATCGTAGCTCTATTTCCTGTTCCTCATCCGATAGCAAAGCCACATCTTTAGTTGGATAGGTATTCAATTCACCCTTTTCAATAATGCAGGAGAGTTTCACATTGAAAATGGTTTTTTCATTACGTTTCGCAATATAAAATTTAGGATTTTCACCAAATAAAGACGGGAGCGTTTGAGTATTTAGCAAAGTTACTGTTACGATATAGCCGTCAGCGTATGGTCGCCAAACGATTTCCAGTCTACCTCTATATTCCTCCTCATATTCAAATATATCTTCTTTAAATATGTTATTCTTTTTTAAATCATTCGAGCTTAATTCAATCTCTTCTCCACCGTCATAGGTGAGGGATTCTTGTTTCCAAATATTCTTATTGCCACTCTGCCTCCGGTAAAAAACAGCATCATAAAAAACTCTAATTTTAATGGGTGAACCACTGACAAAGAAAGAAACTCCCACAGAAGATGGCGGAATGTAACGTCTGTGCTTGACAACAGTTTTTGCCTCATTGGATTCTTCATCACAATCTAAAGCACCATTAACATCTTCCACATCGTCTTCTATGGAATACTCTATACCATCTTCAGCTTCAAGGACAGGAAACAGAAAACCCGTAAAGATATTATCCAAAGGATTTCCATAAATAAGCTGATCCTTAGCCCTACCGTCACCAGTCATTCTCATACGGACGTGCTTAACAAATTCATGTCTTTTTTCGCTTAGAGTAATTTTAAAACTCCTCGTAAGTCATTGAATCTTTCTTTATGGATACACTGCTGTTTTAAGTAAATATAGGCCTTTTCTCTGCCCTTATTAGCCTTTATCGCTTTTCATTCTAATTGTGTCCCATCAACTATTCAAGTAAAACCTCACCTCAAATCACCCAAAAACTATGTTCCCATAAATCTCTACGGAACTAACAGGAAATTCAAATGAACAAATTATCATTATGCGTCTAAAGAAATTAATCCCAAATCCTGATATACCTCATAAATCAACTGAATAACCAATTCAGAAATCACTTAGCTATTTGAGACTAAATCAAGTATTCTATAAGCGGAAAAGGTTAACATAGTAACAGAACATGGTTTAAATCAACTCTAGTTCTTTCGGACAGGTTATGGCAAATTCTAAACTTCGAAAATTTGTTCTTCATCTTCATACGCATATCGAACAAGCTGCGCATTACGATTTGATGCTTGAATCTCAAGACTCAAACTCGCTAGAGACATTCCGACTTAATACCATTCTCAAACCGCTAGCCGCTGGCGAAACGATAGCTCTTGAAAAAATCGCACCGCACGACATTAAATTCTTAAGCTACCAAGGAAAAGTAAATGGCGGCAAAGGCAGCGTAGAGATCATCCAAAGCGGCCTCTTCGAGCAAAAGCAAATGGATAACGATCACTCGATAATCACTTTCAAAACCAACGGAAACGAACTCAAATTTTCCATGATTAGAAGTAAAGTGGTCAGACACGATTTCCGTTTGCAACAGCCAATCTTGAATTGAAATGCTTGACAATCTCACTTTTTCACAGTATTATCCCTAATCATGGCGAGACCAAAACGAATAAATAAAGGCGGAGTTGTTTATCACGTTCTTAATAGAGCAAACGGACGACTAAAAATATTCAAGAAACCAAGCGACTTTGAGGCTTTTGAACAGATTCTATCTGAAGCAATAGACCGCTTTGATATGAGACTATGCGGTTATTGTATAATGAGCAATCACTGGCATCTGGTTCTCTGGCCAAAAGAAGATGGGGATCTTTCAGCGTTCATGAAATGGCTTAGCGTCACCCATTCTCACCGTTGGCATAAATCGCACGGCCCTGAAAGCTGTGGTCATCTATATCAAGGCAGGTTTAAGAGTTTCCCAGTTCAGTCAGGTTCTTATTACCGCAATCTGCTGCGCTATGTTGAGAGTAATCCGCTACGTGCAAATCTTGTGGATAAGCCTCACGACTGGCAATGGAGTAGCTGCGCAGTTCGTTATGGTGTCAAGAAACCTTTCAAGATAGCTGCTGGACCAACAAGATTAGCAAAGAACTGGCTTGACTCTGTTGAAGACTATGCCAATATTGATGAGAAGGAAAAAACTCTACTGAATGAATCCATCAAGAGAGGAGCACCATTTGGAGAAGAATATTGGCAAGAGAAAATAGCTACCGAATTAGATCTAAAATCAACGCTAAAACCGCTGGGAAGACCAAGGAAAAACTGAAAAGGTATCTGACACCTTTTTGCAAATGGGAGACAATATGATTTATAAACAACAATCAAATAACCAAAATTCTAAAAGGAAATTCTTTAGACTGTTTGTCTGTGGGTTAATATTTTTAGCCACAACGAATTTTGTCTTGGCTGGTTCTGCGAAGATTTGTGAGCATTATCTCGGCGCAGACGTCGGTTTTACCCAGAGTACAGATGCGACATTTAGTAAAGGTCTCTACTACGGTGAGGCTTGTGCGTTTAAATTCAATATTGAAGCGACTGTCTATGACTCTCAAGCGTATGATTTTGCTAGCGGAGATGTTAGCGCTTCTGATCGCTGTGAGTTTCAAATCTATCTCCAGACTCAAGAATGGGGGCTGCGCAGAGTGTTTAAGACTCCTAAAGACTCCCCCGCTCCCACTCTAAAAGACCCTGCTACTCAGATAGAGAACTACGAAAAACACGTTAAATGGTTTAAAAACCGCCACGGTCATATGCCTGCTTGCGTATCATATCAAGGCGGCGGCGCTTCAACCGCAACGACTGGCAAGCTCTTTAACTATCTTCTAGCCGGCAGGACAAGTAAACCTGATGGTCTCTACAACAATGATGTTGCTGTCTGGGCGAAGGAGTCTCTGCCAAGCAAAACTAAATTCTACAATGTTTCTACTCGTTTTGGCGACGACCCAAGCGAAACAGCAATTGACAATGCAATCGCCGTTTTTGAGGATGCAATAAAACACAATGGTTGGTTTAGAGATTTCTGCCACTGGCACACAAACCCAAAACACAGCAGTAAAGCAACGCTATACAATTTCTATAAAGCCGTTAGACGAACTATCAATGCACATCCAGAAAAGAGAATTGTCACGGTTGGGTCTGGAACACATGCACAACAGGCTTGGTATAGAGCCATCGCAAATGCGAGCCTAAAAGATGATAATGGCAAGTTGATTGTTTCTGTTAGCTATAAAGTGCCAGACTGGATGCTTAAGAGCTGGAACTACAAAGATTTCACTGCTAGGGTAGTTGATTGTTTTACAATCCCTGCTTCGGTTAAGGTTGATACAACTAAGACGAGCCTAAAAGGAAAGGAACTAAGGGCGACTGGCGCAAGTAGTATTCGAAAATTAAAGCCTAATATTTTCGTAGTTGAGGTTCCGTTTAACAAAACCACAGAGACATTAAACGTTACTCTCGTTCCAACAGATAAACCCAACTATGCTGACGAATCCTTGCCTGTTGTAACTTCAATCACTAAAGATGCTCAGAACTGGACTATTACAACTAACTTACCAGTCAAACTCGTTGTATTCTCACTACCATCGGGGGTTGATTTATCGCAAATCGAAGCAAGAAGCAGTGCTGATAAGGTCAAAGTTCCCCTTCGTCAAAACACCTTTACACTCTCACATAAAATCCCTGCTTCTCTCGTTAGCAATCCTTCTCTTGATTATTACATAGGCATCATCACTGAAGAGAAACAATCAATACTCAAAAAGCTATTCTAAGTAAAACTAACCGCAAGTGGCGTAGGTGAACCCAGCGTCACTTGCGGTTAGATACAAATTCTTTCTCAAGGCGTAGCAAAGATTACATCTTGTTTGGAATGTTTTCGCTAATTTTATTAATGATATCTTTAGCTGCCGCTAGTCTATCGCTACGTTCCATACGCTCTCGCTGCTCTTTAGATGGCCAGAGAGATGCCGCAAAAGAAACAGATTTCTTACCAGAGCCCATCCAAATCAAGGCCCCGCTATCTCCACTTAATAGCCTTGCATCTAGACTTACCTTGTCATTGAAATTGCGCACATCTACAATCAAAATAGCAGGTGTGTCTAGTATTTGAGCCGCTTCGGTAATCCCCTTTGGACTATCAAGATTACTAAAATCGTAGTTGTTAGATTTTAGTAGCGTCTCAGACTGTAAAAGTGCTACAGGAGAATAGCCCTTCTTGAGAAGCGCAAGACTGAAATAATCCGATATAATCCCCTTAACCGACTCGTCAAGATCATCGCCCTTGACCTCAACAATCGCAATCTTCTCAATGTTGTTAAAGTTGAAGCCACGAAGCTGTGAACCGTCACTTGTTACACAGCCGCCTACAGAGATTGCCATAGCCAACAAAACTACAATTGCTAATTTAGACATTTTTTCTCCCTTACTTAATGTTAATTTCTAATCCATCTTATCGATTTTCTCACATCTATCAAGAATCTTGTAGCAGATTAACAAGCAAAACAACCGCAAAAAGAATCAGCCTAGAAAATAACTTGCAACTATTGTATATGCAGATATAATCTTGCCTAAGGTGTGTTATTGCAGAAATACCGTGTTATTATATGCAAAAATTAGACGTATATACCTTAGCAGTAAAGAGTTAGGGAATCATCGCATTCTCTAATGGCTTTGCAACTCGGGTTGGTTATTGAAATTAAACTGCGGCGATTCTAATGAATATTACTAAGGAAACCTTTGTTCTGGCGTTACTCATAGCTATTGTGCTATTAGCATGCGTGGAAATTCCAACCCAGTACGCCTGCGCAGATGAGCAATCCGTAGCATCAAAAAATTTGACTGTTATCCCTATACAGATAGGTCGAGATAACTATGGTATTGTAATGGTCGATAGCGTGAGTGAGCATATGTGGGTCTATGAGATTAGTAAAAGCGGATCTAATCGCAGGCTCAGATTAATTGCCGCAAGAGATTGGGAGTTTGATAAACAGCTGAGTCAGTACAATACCAGCGAGCCAACACCTGAGCAGGTTAAGGTTCTCTTAGAAAAAGCTAACAACATCACTGGCGAAGTTGTCGATAAATAAAGAAATAAATACATGCTAATACTATAGGCGTAATAATTTTAGAAAGTTTAAGTTTATGGCAGACTATTATTCAATTGAAGAAGTAACTAAAATACTCAACAAAACAGAAGCAGAGATACGTGAACTTGTCCATGAAGGAAAGATTAGAGAGTTCTATGACAATGGAACAAAGATGTTCAACAAAGAAGAAGTTGATGCCCTCAAAATCGACTTAGCACCTCTCTCTCTAGACCTTGACGATACTGGAGTTGATGGTAGCTCTCTTAATCTCAGCGAATCCGATGATTCAAGTGCAGATGAAAGCTCAATAATAGGTCTTGCCCCTCTGGAGGACACTTCTGAGAATTCAAATCCTGAGACAAATACCGAATTCTCTCTTGAGGAAAGCAGTCTTGACAATGAGATGAGCAGCATGATTGAACTCTCTGAGGCTGATACTAACTTCGGACAAACCAGTAGCGGAATCAATATCCTTGAAGACAGCAATGACGAATTTGGCTCACTAGATGATTCACTCGCCGACACAAAAGACTCTGACGCTATCGACGCAGACGACACTGATGCAGCCGGTGATGACAACGAGGACCTCGGCAAACTAGATGCAGATGTCAACCTTGATAGTTTTGGTAGCGGCTCAGGCTTGCTAGACCTCTCATTACAGGCAGATGATACATCTCTCGGAGCAGTTTTAGACGACATTCTTCCAGGTGCTGGCGGAGAAGAGGCTGGTGTAGGCGAAATGGATGAACTAGGGTTAGCTGATTCTGGGCCAAACCTTGAAAGCGGATCGCAAGAAGCAGACTCTCAAAAAACTGAGAGTAACCTCATAAGCGGTATGTTAGGAGCTAGCGATTCTGATGGTCTTACCGCAAGTGCAGCTGCCTCTGAAGTTGCTACTGTAGCGGTAGTGCCTATTGACGCAGCAACAAATGCCTACGGTAGCGTATTATTTATTCCACTTATTGCCCTTTTAATTCTTGCCGTCTCAGTCTTTGCTGCAACTCGTGGAATTATGCCAAGTGTTGTTAAGATAATTGCAGACAACAATCTATACATCACAATTGCACTGGTGCTTTTTACCGTGATAGCTGGTGTAGTAGCGATTGTAATGGGACAACCAAAGACAGCAAAGCCTAAGAAGGCTACAAAGGCCAAAAAAGCGAAGAAAGCCAAGAAAAAGAAGAAAAAATAATTAACGAACCGAAACTACATGACTCCAACACTTATATTTATGTAGATTCACATAGTTGGACGATATTTGTATGTAGTGGTTAATTCTTATTCAGTAGCAAAAGAGTGGGTAGGAAACGAATCAATTAAAATTGTCTAGAAAGGATACGACAATGAGAGTGTCTAAATTTTCATGGATTGGAATATCTCTGTTGGTTGTAGCATCAATGATGCTTAGTGGCTGTAATGAGAAGCAACAAATCAACAGTTTGAAACTTCAAAACCGTACACAGGCAAATAGAGTAACTCAGCTTGAAGCGCAACTTCGTAACGCTCAGTTAGAGGCGAATCAGCTTCGTCAAAAAATAGCCGAATTAACAAGCGTAGAAAATGCGAATCTAATGGCTAAAGACGAAGAAATTCAAGCTCTAAAGGCTACTCTAGCTAAAAAGAATGAATTGATTGCTAAAATGCAAGCTCAGCTATTGCAAGGTGGTGTTAAATTGCCTATGGAACTTAGCGTAATGCTTGAAGACTTCGCTAAGACATCAGACATTGTAACCTTCGATGAGGCAACTGGAAAGCTTAAGTTTAAAAGCGACTTACTCTTTGCCCCAGGAAGTGACGTTGTAAATTCTACCGCTGCAAAAGCAATTGCTCAACTCGCTGATATCATGAAGACAAAGGCAGCTCAAAACTTTGATATTATCGTAGCAGGTCATACTGATGATATTCGTATTAGAAGAGCCGCCACAAAAGCAAAGCACCCTACAAACTGGCATCTTTCTGCAGATCGCGCCATCTCTGTATTGCAACAATTAAGCAAAGATGGTATCAAGCCACAAAGACTTAGTATCCGAGCCTTCGGCGAGTTTAGGCCAGTTGTCCCAAATAAACCGGGCAAAAAAGGCAACCCTAAGAATCGCAGAGTTGAGATTTTCATTGTGCCAAAAGGCAAATAACCTTCAGGCGTAGAATATCAGTTTTAGAATATCAAGGCAGGTTTGTATTTATTGCAACCTGCCTTTTTTATGTTTAGATTTCTTACAAAATCGTAACAGTATAAAGTTCAAGAACACTACACAATAGATGCTCTTTTTCTTGGACAGCTAAAATAAAACGTGTAGAATAACTAGGCCTCTATTAAAATTTTATTTCTATTATCGGTTTAATTAAGGAAGATTAATATGCCTGAGCGAACACTTATAATAATAAAACCAGATGCCATGCAACGGGCTCTAGCCGGAAAAATAATAACTCGATTTGAGGAAAAAGGATTTCAGCTCGTAGCCGCAAAAGTAATGGTTGCAAGTAGTGAACTTGCCGCAAAACATTACGCTGTCCATAAAGACAAACCATTTTTTGAAGGTCTATGCAAAAACTTTTCTTCCTCTGCCATTATGGTGATGGTGTGGCAAGGCAATAACATAATAGAGCTAAGTCGTAAACTAATGGGAGCAACATTCGCTCAGGATGCGCAGCCAGGAACTATCAGAGGAGATTACAGCTGCACTAAAGGCTTCAATCTCGTACATGGCTCGGATAGCCCTGAATCTGCAAAATACGAGATATCTCTCTACTTTGACGAAGATGAGATTGCCGATTACAACCTTAGCAACTCAAGATGGCTTAATGATTAATCAAAAGTTTGCATAGGATAACGCAACGATGGACTCAGAACTCTCAAAGCAAATCGAGAAGTTAAGGGAAGAAATTAACTATCACGACAATCTCTACTATGTCTTAAATAAGCCCAAAATCTCGGACTACGAGTACGACACTCTCTTTAACAAGCTCAAGGAGCTCGAGGCAGCTCATCCTGAGCTGATAACAACAGATTCTCCTACTCAGAGAGTTTCTGGAAAACCAATAAAGAGTTTCAATCAGATTAAACACAACACTCCAATGCTCAGTATTGATAACACATACAACCCTGAGCAACTTCGAGGTTTCGACCAGAGAGTAAGAAAACAACTCAAAGACGAAGAGATTGAGTATGTTGTTGAATTAAAAATCGATGGCCTCGCGATAAGCCTCACATATCAAGACTCCGTTTTAACCCAAGCTGCCACTAGAGGCGATGGGGAAACGGGCGACGATGTTACCAATAACGTTCGTACTATAAAATCAATTCCTCTTAGGCTAAACAGCAAGAAAATGCCTCCTAAATTCTTGGAGGTGCGCGGCGAGGTTTACATGCCAAAGAAATCCTTCGCTTCGCTTAATCAATTACGCGCTGAGGCTGGCGAGAGCCTTTTTGCAAACCCAAGAAATGCTGCGGCAGGTTCACTTAAACTCTTAGACCCGAGGATTACAGCAAGTAGAAACCTTTCCTTTTTTGCCTATTCAACAGCAGAGACGATAGAAGACTCTCAAAGTCATTATCAATCACTAAAACGATTAAAAGATTTTGGATTACCAATCAATCCCCACACAGAGAAAGTAAGCGATATCGAAAAGGTTATCGAAATCTGCAATAGCTGGCAAACGCAGCGATACGAACTTGACTACCAGATTGATGGAATGGTGGTAAAGGTAAATAGCTTCGCGCAGCAAGAGAAGCTAGGCACAACCGCCCGATCGCCAAGATGGTGTATATCTTTTAAGTTCCCCGCCGAGCAGGCTACAACGGTTGTTGAGTCTATAGATGTGCAAGTTGGCAAAACTGGTGCGCTAACCCCAGTTGCTAACTTTAAACCTGTCAAGCTTGCTGGAACGGTTGTTAAACGTGCAAGTCTGCACAATTTCGATGAGATTAGAAGGCTAGATGTTAGAGTTGGCGATACTGTTGTTATCGAAAAGGCAGGCGAAATTATTCCACAGGTAGTACGGGTCGTTAAAGATAAACGCAATATATTTACGCAGGAGTTTGAGATTCCAACGAAATGCCCAAGCTGTGGTGGTGATGTTATAAAGGACCAAGACGAAGTGTCACTGCGATGCAATAACGACAACTGCCCTGCTAAGCTAAAAGAAAAGCTTATCTACTTCGTAGCAAGAAATCAGATGGATATCGAAAATCTCGGACCTGCCGTCATTGGCCAACTTGTTGATAAAGGCTTAGTGAAAAATTTTGCCGATATCTACAAACTAACACTCTTCGACATAATCAACCTAGACAGGATAGCTCAAAAGAGTGCCGAAAATATTCTTGAGGCAATCGAAAAGAGCAAGAAACGCCCATTATGGAGATTAATCTGCGCTCTTGGTATAAGACACGTTGGCGCCCAGAATGCCGAGGTTTTATCAAATGCTCTAGGGTCTCTAGAGGCTATAATGAATGCCACAGTCGAAGAGCTTGAAGAGATTGAACAGATTGGCCCTATAATTGCGCAAAGTATTGTAAGCTTCTTTAATCTCGAAAAAAACCGCAAGATGATAAAAGAAATGCTTGAATGTGGGGTTACCCCTACAATCGAAAAGAAAAAACACTCTGACTTACTCAAGGATAAGGTTATCGTTGTAACCGGTACTCTCGAGAATTTCACTAGAGAAAGCATTAAGCAAATAATAAAAGAAAATGGCGGAAAACCATCTTCGAGCGTTAGCAAAAAAACAGACTTCGTTATAGCTGGAAAAAAAGCTGGCTCAAAACTTGAAAAGGCAAAGGCTCTTGGCGTAAAGGTTGTAACAGAAGAAGAGTTTGAAAATATGATTAACGAAAGCACCAATATAAGTGAGGATTAAATGAGCCCAAGAGTTAAGAATAAAGATTTTATGCTCAAGGCAATAGAACTCGCCAAGAGAGGGTTCGGAGCTGTTGAGCCAAATCCAATGGTTGGTTGTGTAATCGTAAAAGACTCTCAGATTATCGGCGAAGGCTGGCATAAACAATACGGCCAAGCACACGCTGAAATAAACGCCCTAGCAGACTGTAAGCGACGCGGGAACGACCCTAAAGGCGCAACAATGTGTGTAACTCTAGAACCATGCTGTCACAGCGGTAAAACACCGCCCTGCACCAACGCTATAATAGATGCGCAGATTGCAAAGGTTGTTGTTGCTATGGAGGATCCAAGCAAAAAAGTTAGTGGCAAAGGAATCAAACAGTTAGAGCAAGCTGGCATAAAGGTAACTCTTGGGGTTTGTAGTAAAGAAGCCCAATTGCTAAATCCCGGCTTTATAAAGCAATCTATCAGTGCCAAACCATGGGTGATATTGAAATGGGCGCAAACGATAGACGCTAAACTCTCAGCCGAAAGAATGGGCCCAGACCAGAGGTGGATATCAAATGACGCTAGCAGAAAAGACAGCCATAAATTGAGACGTAGCTGTCAGGGGATTTTAGTTGGAATTGATACAGTCCTAAAAGACGACCCTACCTTAACACCAAGACCAAGCAAGGGCAAAAGCCTGCTGCGCATCGTGTTGGATAGCAATCTTAGAATCCCATTAGAATCCAAGCTTATAGAAACGATTGGCGAGTCTGGATTGTTGGTTGTTACTTCTCAAGAATCGCTAGACAGCAACGCTCAAAAGGTTTCTAGAATTATAGAAAAAGGTGGAGAAGTTATAGCACTGCCACAAAAAGATGGCTATTGCGATCTTGGTGAGCTTCTTAGCGAACTTGGCAAGAAAGACATTCAGAGACTCCTAGTTGAAGGAGGCGCTAAAGTTATCAGCTCATTCTTGAGAGAGAATTTGGCTGATGAAGTGATTGTTTATATTGCGCCAAAACTTCTAGCTGGCCAAGGAGATACAAATATAACCGCACAGCTAGACAGCATCCCAGCGATACCACCCCTTTTCTACAGCAAAACAGAACTCTTTGGTGACAACGTCAAAATGAGCGGCTGGCTGCGCCACATAACACAGATTGGAATGCAATAAAAAAGGGGTCAGGAACCTTTTCCGTCGAGGCGGCTAACCTCGCAAAAAGGTGTCTGACACCTTTATTTCCCAGGGAATTCAATTCCAAGGTGGTCGTACGCTTCTTTGGTTGCTTCTCTGCCTCGCTTTGTTCTACGCAGGAGTCCGATTTGGAGCAGGTATGGCTCTACAACATCTTCGAGCGTGTCTCGCTCTTCTCCAAGAGTAGCAGCGACGGCTTCGATTCCAGCTGGGCCTCCATTGTATATCTTTATCAAGGCGCTTAAGAATGCCCTGTCTAGCTCATCAAGACCATAGTGGTCAATACGTTCCATCTTTAACGAAGCTTCAACAATATCTTTAGTTAGAACGCCGCTTCCCTTCACCTGTGCGTAATCTCTGACTCGTTTTAAGAGCCTATTGGCAATTCGAGGTGTATTTCTAGACCGTGCTGCGATGAGCTCTAGAGCTCCAGATTCGCTCTTTAGATTTAAAAGCCTAGCACTTCTGCTGACAATCTCACTAAGCTCTTCGATACTGTAATACTCAAGGTGGTATAACATCCCAAATCTGCTTCGTAGCGGAGAAGATAGCATGCCAGCGCGAGTTGTTGCTCCAATAAGCGTAAATCGCTTTAGCGGAAAATTAATCGTCTTTGCGTGAAGCCCACTATCAACGGTAAAATCAACCTTAAAGTCTTCCATTGCTGGATATATAAATTCTTCAACCGTTGTGTTTAACCTGTGAATTTCATCGATGAAAAGGATATCACCGGTATTTATATTGCTAAGCAAGCCCATCACATCGCCCTGCTTGGTCAGTGCTGGCCCTGAAGTTACTCTAATATTTGCCCCCATCTCAGAAGCGATAACGTTAGCCAGAGTAGTTTTACCAAGCCCTGGAGGCCCGTAGAAAAGAATGTGCTCTAGCGGCTCTTTTCTTTGAGCGGCCGCTTCTATTGCAATCGAGAGTTTTTCTTTTATATTTTGCTGTCCAACAACTTCTGCAAGATTACGTGGACGTAGTGCGCTATTATAGTTATCCTCGATCTCAGAAATAGATTCAGCGTTAAGTACTCGATCTATTGCCATATATAAAAACCTCTACAATTTTAGGCTTCAATTCCCTGTTTGATTCGATACGCCAGTGGCACGAGCTCCTCAGCAGTCTTAACTTCTGGGTGCTTCTCACAAGCAAGCTCAACAAGCTCAATTGCCTCGTTTCTTTTTTCTCCCCAAGCAACTAAAATCTCCAAAGCTTCAAGCTGATAACACGATAAACTGGTAGTGCTAGATGCTGTTTTAACTGACCCAAGCTCTCCTTCTCTGGCCTGTGCTGCATAGGCTTCAAGTTTGCCGTTTAATTCTGCAATGATGTGTTGAGCAAGCCTTTTGCCAACACCGGGCAATGTCTTCAAGAGTTTTTCGTCACCAGTTTCAATAGCCGCAGCGATTGTTGGAATTGGAATTGTCAGAGATTTTAGCCCCTTGCGAATTCCCATACCCTTAACGCTGGTAAACTTAGCAAAGAATTCTTTCTCGCCTGTGGTCAAGAAACCGACAAGCCTAGGGATTAAATTACCGCCGCCAGGAGTCCCCTCATAATATTCCATTGTTGAGAGAATTATTGTTTGGTTTATCTTGCCTGATAGAAAAGAAATACAATAACCCGGCAAGAGGACTTCATACGACAAATTACCAAGCTTTACCAAAGCGGAAGTTTGGTCAAGGGAGACTAATTTACCTTCAATTTGAGCAATCATAGCAATTCCGTTGCACTTGAATAACAAATATCTAATCCGCGTATTATAGCCTCCAAAGGGCTTGATGGCAAAACATATGTTTTACACAAAGAGCTAATTACCTTAATATAGAGCAGACTATAGCAAAGTAAAAAGAGTTTATTGATACAATGGGAAAAATATGAATACATTTGATTGGCTCAAGATAGTTAAAGAGCTCAAAGCAATATCGCAAGCGGGAAAGAATTACTCCGAAAACCATTTTCAGCTAGACCGTTTCGACCAGATAGAATCGATTGCCGCTCAAATACTCGCGCATAAGAGCGAACTTGAAGCAGACCATATCAAGTACATTTTTCAAGAGGATACAGGTTATCCCACTCCAAAGGTTGATTCGCGAGGCGTTGTCTTTAGAGACAACAAAATCCTACTCGTACGCGAAATAGCCGACGGCGGTTGGACCCTACCAGGTGGCTGGTGCGACAATGGACTTACCCCAAGTGAAAATGTAGTAAGAGAGATATGGGAAGAAAGCGGTTTTAAAACCAAAGCAATCAGACTTCTTGCCGTTTACGACCGAGATGCACAAGGACATAGTCTGCCCTATCCATTCAATATCTACAAGCTGTTCTTTCACTGTGAGATAATAGGCGGAGAAGCGACATGTAGCAATGAAACTTCTGATGTGAGATTCTTTTCAAGAGATGATTTACCACCATTGTCAACGGCTAGAACAACAGTTAAACAGCTCAATGAATTCTTTGATTATCACAATAGCAATGAGTTTTTTGAATGTAAATTTGACTAAACAAACAAAAGAAACAATTCTCTTATTTATAGGAGAATTTTTGAGTTTTTTATCAAAAACACATAAATATGTAAAAAAAAGTGCTTAAATTGGTAAAAACATGCAAGAAAAGGGTTTTGAATCAATTTTTATATTGAATCGGGGTTCTTAACTGTTATAGTGGATTGCAGTGAAGTTTGTCTCTGTAGCTCTCAGGAGATTGAACTTCCATTAACAGAATTTTGAGGGTCATGCTTTTAGGTCAGATGACCAAGGAGAAGCAAATTGAGTACAGGTACAGTAAAGTGGTTTAATTCAACAAAAGGTTTCGGTTTTATCACCCCAGATGATGGTGGCGATGATCTCTTTGTTCACTTCTCAGAAATCAAAGTTGACGGTTACGCAACTCTTGATGACAACCAAAAGGTTGAGTTTGAGGTTGGTGAAGGCAAAAAAGGTCCTTGCGCGACTAACGTAAGACCTGCCTAACCGTGTCGGTTAGATCCAATACTTAAAAACTTTAGGCCTTGTTGCTTTGCAGCAAGGCCTTTTTTAATGCGCATTTACCATAAAATCTTTATTGAAAAAGGGGCTACTCTCTTTAAGAGAACCGCCCCTTTTATATTTAAAGAATACTATATACCATTCTTATAAAATGGCTTTGGCTTTTTCTTCTTAACCTTTCCACCGGTCTTTTGAGTTACCGGAATCTTACCAATCGACTCTTGCTCTTGCTTTTCCTTTAAGTGCTTGCGGATAATCTTCTGCTCTATAACACCTCCAAAGACACTCGACATAATGTAGAGATTCAATCCACTAGGAGCCTTGTAGAGGAACAATAGCATCATCACTGGCATCATTATCTGCATCATTTTTTGTTGCTGCGCCACCTGAGGATTCGAACTTGCCGACGCTGAAGCTGAAGGCATCATCTTTTGCTGGAGATACATTGCAATCGCAAGAAGCACCGGCAAGAGATTAAACGAATCAATTTGAATGCCAAGTATTGGAATTGTTATTGCTTTAAAATGAACCAATGCGTCAGGAGCAGATAAGTCTGTAATCCAAACAGGCAAGAATTCTGCACCACGCAAATCAATACTTGCATAAATAGCAGAGTAAAGGGCGACCCAGATTGGCATCTGTATAAGCATAGGTAAAATACCAAGCATAGGCGATGCGCCATTCTCACGGTAGAGCTCCATCATCCTTCTATTTAGCTCGGCTTTATTGTTGGCGTATTTTGCCTTTAGAGCTTCCATCTTAGGTGCGAGCTTACTCATATTCATCATTGAAACCTGACCCTTTTTGGTCAATGGATGAAGCAAAGTACGAACAACTAAAACAAGAATAATAATGACCAAGCCATAGTTTGGCACTATAACATGAAGAATCTTCATGAAACCAAGAATCCAGAATGACAGAGGCCTAAACAGGTTGCCAAGGCACATCCTAAAATCAATAGCCTGTATAAATCCTAGCTTATTGTATATAGGATTGTCTTCGAAGATTGATTTTTCTTTTGGTCCAAGATACATATTAAAGTGATAGGTTTTACTCGCACCAGCCGCAAGAGCAACGCCGTATATTCGCATGGTAAAACCAATATTCTCACTACCGTCAACTTTAGGTTGATTCTTTAGGTCAAAGCCTTTTCTAATCTTACTATCGTAATATTCGCCGCGGTCCACAATGACGGTTTCGTTTGTTATGTCTTCTTGTTGCGGCCATAGAATTGCACCAAAGTATTTATTGGCTGTTGCTGCCCAAAGCACCTTCGCATCCAATGGCTTAGTAAAGAGCATCTTATCATAAGCCTCTTTATCCCCATTAAGACTTCTTACTTTGTATTTGCGCAGATTAGTAACACCGAAGCGGTCGCTCTGGATTTCACCTTTATACTCATAAGCAACAGTAGTCTTTCTCCCATCTGCTCTGACCGCTTCTTTAGCAAATCCAACTGGGCTCTGAATATCGAAAGCAAGATTAAGTTGATCGTTGGTTAAGTTCTTGTATTGAACGCTACATTCAATATAGTCTTGATTAGGAACGACTCTAAAGGTTTTAATGACCTCAATAACATTGCCGAGTTTATTAGTAAAGAGAGTAGTCTTAAGCTCAACACTCTGGCTAGAATCTTTTTCAATTCTTTTATCACTAATCTGCCAACCAAGCTTACCAATAGGCGCACTTTTTGATTGATCTATAAATATCAAACGAGAACTTGCTAGAGATAGCTTTGTAGAACCATCGTAATCTTTAACAGGAGCAAGAGCAACCAAAGGCTCTTTTTTGTTTGTTCTGCTACTAAAATCACGTAACCTAGCATACTCAATGGCTGCACCAGTATTGGTTATATCTAGTGCAAATGGAAATTCTGAGTCTTTGTCTATCGAACCAATAGTTACAACCTTTTTAGGCTCTGTCTTTGCGCTAAGTCCTGTAAGGTCAAGCTGACTTTTCTGCTTCGGCTTTTGCTCTTGAGTTAAATCTACAACGCTACCGCCGTCGTTAGAATTAGCAACTTCACTAGCAAGCGAAACAGATAGACCGCCAGATACTTTAGAAGGCTCTATAAGCCCAGATTTGTTAATCTCTATTCCACAGTAGCCTAAAAAGACAAGCAATATAAGTGCAATAATTATCTTTGTTTTCATGATATCCTTAAATACTAAACTATAACCATCACGGCTAAATTCTATTAACGCCCTTCAAAGAGCCTATCACCTTCAAAATCATCTAATTTGTTAATAGCATAGATTTTTTCAGAGGTCTTTTTAAAGTCATATTCTAACCTTACAAACTTAACCTGATTACCCTCGACGTAAGCATAGCTAGCTCTTGGATCTCTATCTCTAGGTTGCCCAACAGAGCCAACATTTATAATCGCCTTTTCGTCTGGGATTATCGGATATGACTCTCCAAGCTCGTCTGGCGTATAAAAATCTGGATCATCGAGAAAAACCCCCGGAAGGTGTGTGTGCCCAATAAAACAAACATGCTTAACTCTATCAAAAAGAGTTGTTACCTTTGATGGAGATGTAAATACATCATCAGGGAAAATATACTCATTAATTGGCCTGCGCGGAGAAGCATGCACAAAATCAATATGAGCTTTAACACCGTCAAGTTCTGGCGATATGGAGCTACGCATAGAGAGAGAGCCTAGAAATCTCCATCTTTTTTCACGGAGCACATCGTCTTGTTCTGCTTCGAGTATCTCGCGACACCAGTATGCAGCTTGCTCTGC
Organism: Phycisphaerae bacterium; assembly: GCA_027078365.1. Taxonomy (GTDB): domain Bacteria; phylum Planctomycetota; class Phycisphaerae; order Sedimentisphaerales; family Sedimentisphaeraceae; genus S145-28. Next base: position 13,108 of record JALWYQ010000038.1, on the reverse strand, counting down.
ACCTAGGTTGAAATTTGTCGGTTCGTAAAGAACTGCATAATCGTGGTTACCCATAACACACAACTCTGTCTTTTCAATAATCAAATCAAGGCACTCTTTTGGATTTGGCCCATAACCTAGCACATCACCAAGACAGTATATTGTCTTGATTCCACGCTGTTCAATATCATCTAGAACAACGCTAAGAGCCTCAATATTTGAATGTATATCACTAATAACTGCAAACATTTACTACCTCAGATTTTGTCCACACTTGTAACGTTTCACAAAACTAAAGCGTAAGACCTATTAACAAAATAAATATTAGAATAATGACATCTATATCCAGCCTAGCCGATTGCAGATTTTCCGTAGAAATCCTTATTCATATCAAGCTGTTTCTTAAGCTCTGCACTGATAGGCTTGATTCCCTCATTAGCTGCCCCTGAAATATTCTCAAAAGGATAGCTCTCTAAGATTAGGGATTTTAAAGCTTCCATTCCTGCTGGAGTAATCCCTTCTCTCTCGTGATATTTTTCAATAGCACCACCCGCAAATTTAGCGGCTGAGCTAGGGCATATTAATTCTATTGATTCAATGCCAAGCCAGTTAGAACGCACAATGGTAATATTCATCATAAAGAAATTAAATTTCTCAACCGAATCAGGCCCTATCGAACTAATATCAAGCGGAAGAATATTTCTCAACGACTCAAAAGCCTTTGGTCCAGAGATGCTTATCATAGCCGTTTTATTGGTTAGGTCTGTAACATCAACCTTTTCTAGAGCAAACTGAGACTTACACTTTTGAATCAACTCCAGCACAGCCTCCTTAGCTGCCGGCTGTGTTACGATTAGATAGCTATTGCCATTAGCAAGGGCCCTTAAAAAATCTACTATCTCGCCCTTACCATTACAACAAAAACCATCTATGCACTTACCCGCGACTAGCGAACTAGTATCCGTTGCAAGCAAAGCATTAATGAGATTCTCCGCATCTGCCCCCTTTACGCCTATTCTACCAAAATGGCTAAAATCAAACGCACCGCATCCCTGCTTTGTACCTGCAAGTTCGTCTTCTGGGTTTGAATAGAACTTAGGCAATTGCCAACCACAATACTCACCAAGCTCAGCACCTAGCTGCTTGTGTAAAGATTCCAAAGGTGTAACCTGCATATATATCCCTATAAACTTATCTTTTTTAACAATATCTAGACAATCTTCTAAGCAAGCTTTTCTTCAACAAGCATGCAGATGATGTGGTAACAGAGCAGATGCAACTCTTGCGATGTGCTTGTAACGTCGCAATCAGCACAAATGCAAACATCACTCAGAGATTCCAGCAGAGAGTTTGCTTTTCCAGTAAAGGCAATCACCTTCACCCCAATCTCTTTAGCAAGCTTAGCGGCTTTAACAACATTGGCAGAATTACCACTTGTAGAAAATGCCCATAAAATATCACCAGCTTTTGCCAACCCCTCTAGTTGACGGCGAAATATCTCGTCATAACCGTAGTCGTTAGCAATACTAGTAATCACAGCTGCATCACTGGTAAGCGAAACGGCAGCAAAAGCCCTGCGTTCTTTTCTAAAACGCCCCACCATCTCACCCGCGATATGCTGAGCATCGGTAGCAGAACCACCATTACCGCAAATATACACACAACCGCCTGCAGATATTGAATCAACTATCAGCTGCGCACAACTTGCAATCGCAGCAACTCCGTTTGCCTTGAGTTTTTGAATATGCTCAATATTGCTTTCAATGGCATCTAAAATTGTCTTTTCCAAATACTTTATCTCCAAAGCATTGCAGAGTCTCTATTTTGAGACAATTATAATAAGACAGTTTTATACTAAATTATTGGTAAATAGGCAATTATATGTTTTAGAGTTTTTCACATCAAAGCCGAAATTGATATAAAGAGAGTTACCCTATAAGAGAGATTTGATATGCCAAACACAAGTATAACCATCAATACACCTGCATGGCTTGAGCATTTTTACAAACAGTCAAAAGATTTAGACTCTAGCATTGAGTCAAGAATGGACTTTACGATTAAAATAGCAGTCCAAAACATCAAAGAGGGAGGCGGTCCATTCGGGGCGGCCATATTCGAGAAAAACACAAACAATCTTATCAGTATAGGCGTAAATCTAGTTACAAAATCGCATTTATCTATCGCACACGCTGAAATTGTCGCTATTTGCGCTGCGCAAAGTAAATTCTCAAACCACGATCTCTCAAAAGTATGCAATGAAGGGGTTGAATTATTCTCCACCACCGAACCGTGCGCGATGTGTGCTGGGGCAATTCCCTGGTCTGGTGTAAAACGGCTAATCTACGGCGCAACCAAACAAGACGCAACAGATATCGGCTTTGATGAAGGCGCAAAACCTGAAAATTGGATACAAGAATACAAAAAACGTGGAATAGATGTCATTTGTGAAGTTAATCGTGAATCTGCTAAAAAAGTTTTACTGGAATACCACAAGAATAAAGGCATAATATATTGACACCTGATTCTATACAAAGGATTTGTAAATATGTTTTGCAGAAAATGTGGTAAGAAAATCGCAGATAACGCTAGATTTTGCAATGAATGCGGCACTGCGCAGTTCAGCGAAAACCGCCTTGACTCGGAGGTTTATCTAGAAAATAAACAGAAGCTATCACGAAACATTAAAATCTGTTTTATCATTTTAATTGTTGGTGTTTTATTCAAACAAATCCTACTTGTATGGCTTAGTGCAATATTGGCGATTGTTGCATTGCTTAGATTCTTTGCTTTTGGACACAAAAAATAGAGATAGACTATCATCATGCAACAATTTATCAAAAAAACACTCTATTCAAAAGAAGTTGAAAATCACCTATCTAAAGTATCTAAAACGCTCTCTGATATAATATCTGATTGCTCTAGCCAAGCGGTAGGCTTTATTGATAGTAGCATCTTTTCCAATGCGAAAATGCTAAGACCAAGAATATTGCTCTACTCTGCAATGCACATAGGAAATATAAAAAAACAACATCTCCTATTCGCCGCTGCCGTAGAATTAATTCACGCAGCTTCTCTTCTGCACGATGATGTTTTGGACAATAGCAACTACAGACGCTCAAGAGAGACTATAAATTCGCTATACAACAACAAGGTTGCCATAATTGTTGGTGATTTTCTAATAAGTAAAGCCTATTCAATATTGGAAGAAATCAATAACCACGGATTGCAATGCGCAGTTACAGAAAGCATTGAAGATATGTGTAAAGGTGAGCTATTGCAAGCATCCCTAATAGGCAATTTCGATATAACAGAAAATCAGTACTATCAGATAATAAGCTTAAAGACCGCCAAACTTTTCTCTCTAAGCGCAAGCGGCGCTGCAATAATCAACTCAGATACAACCCAACTACAACAATCAATTGATTTTGGATACAATTTTGGAATGGCATATCAGATTTATGACGACATCCAAGATCTCTACGCAACAAACGCAATGGATATAGTAAACTCTGTAATTACCCTGCCAGTAATTCATGCTATAAAGAGTAAAGAGAAAAATAGAAGCAATATTGCATTAGCATATAAAAACAAGGACACAGGTAAAATCTTGGAAATTCTAGAAGAAAGCGACAGTATAGAATACGCGAAAGATGTGGCTGGTAAATTTCTCAAGCAAGCTTCTAAGATTTTAGGGCAAGCTTCAGGTTAAACCAATATACGTTAAAAGGTGGACTTCTCTTGGGAGCCCACCTTTTACGTTTTCTCTATCCATCTCTAATAACAACAGCTAAACCACTCAATTTCTGCGACACAAGAGGACATCGGCTGCGCATGGCCACAGAAAGCAAGCTATCAATCGATTTTACATTGCCTTCATCAACAGACCACCGAATAATCTTGTACCGCAATGAAAGCAGTGGCTTAGCCTAAAAGCACATTTCAACGCTTCAAGTTTAACAACTACCCCGCTCTAGAATCCAAGCAAACACGTCCGAAGCCAAATAAAAGCTAGCAGCCTTTTATATGTCCTAGCATAATCGAAAGCTTCTCTTTACTTTCAATCGTCACAAAAGAGAAACCTCCCTCTCAACATAACGCAAACTTCAATAGGCATTGTATCATAATAACGTCTTATTAAAATAAGTGTTACTACTCAAAAACACCCTACAAACAAGTAAACTCCGCTATTAACGTTTTTTTAACACAAAGAAAAAGAGCTTGGAATATTACTATTGCCTTGATATTGATGCATGTAAAGCAAATACCGCTTTCTAGCTTAAAAGCCAATATATTATAGGTTTTTATCGTCTATACGCTTTACTCGAAAAACAGAACAATCCCCCCCACAATAACGCCATTAAAAACTATTTTGGATAGGCAATAAAATGCACTTTTTTTCTGCCTTCTAGGTAACCCAAGCGATGATTATACCGATAGTATGTATAGCTATCTGTTGTTTGCGACATATAGCTTGTATCATAATTTTGTTTGTTTATCGAATTTAAGAAGTATTCTTAACCTAGTAGTAAGGCGACTATGCAACAAAATAAATCTAAAAGTGAGAATATGTGTAAGCTAGATATAGTAACACCTCTAGCGAAAGAACTTAATTGTCTGGATATTGACAAAATATCAAGAGTTTGTATCGATAAAATCACAGATCTCATAGGTGCAAAATTAGCATCTCTCTATATTCTTGAGGATGGCAGTGATATTCTTCATCTAGAAAAACACAATCATCCGTTTTTGATTAACCATATTGTGTCTTTAAATCAAAATCCTGCATCACCAATGATTGCTGCTGTACGGACAAAAGAGCTAATGGTTATTCAAAATATTGAAGCGCAGCACAAGCCTTTCTTGGCAAATACAACTCGAGAATACTCAGAGAACTACAATAGCAAAAGCTGTATTATTGCACCGCTAATCTGTCACAGTAGAGTTGTTGGTGTATTAAATCTCTCAGACAAGGTTGATGGTGGCAACTTTTCTGAAGAAGATATAGCTATAACAGAACTATTTAGGCAATTGATAGGCGCCTCAATTGGCAATGTTAAGCTCTTCGAAAAGGCGCAAAGATTAGCTCAAACTGATGGTCTAACAGGCCTTGCTAATCACAGAACATTCTATGACACACTTGAAAGAGAACTTAGAAGATCAAATCGCTACGGCGGTCTAGTGTCTGTTATAATGATAGATATGGATAAGCTCAAACCAATAAACGATACTCATGGTCACCGTGCTGGTGATATGGCAATTAAACAGGTTGCAAGATTAATAAAAAGTTGCATACGCCAAATTGATGTCGCTTCCCGCTATGGAGGCGATGAATACTCTGTGATACTTCCAAATACTTCACTAGAAGAAGCACAGGTTGTAGCGCAGCGCATCCTAGACACCGTAAATAGCACTCCTTTAATATGGGAAGGTAAGGAGGTACCTCTGAGCGTAAGTGTTGGATTTGGTGTTTACGATTCAACATTTAGCCCTGAAGATGTAACTAGATGCTCAGATTTTGCACTCTATGAAGCCAAGAAAAAGGGTAACACAGTAGAAATATTTGACTCCCTTTGCAATCTGCCGATTCAATAATAGCAGACAAACCCATCAGCTTTACTTTTTATCTAACGTAAAGGGCAAGAAATCAAATTTCTTGTCCTTTTTTTAACGCATTATTTAACTAACGCTGGATGCGCTAAATGAGTCTAGGCAACGAGCAAGTTGGAAACTGCAAGTAATGCCTATTAACACCAGAAAGCAACTCTTTCCTTTTTAACTTAATGCAAACAACGCAGATGGCGATTATTTGAGATCGCAAGTAATATCGATGAACGCTGGAGAGTTAAGGGCAATTCTTATAATCGCTTCTGAGAAGTAGGTATAAAGTTACCCAACAAGGAGCTTTGCATGACGTAGTCTGGCGACAGAGAGCCTCTCTTGAGCGCCAAAATGAATTGTTAGAATCGACCTTTAGTTCCATTTATCTAACGCAAGTAGCGCAAGAGAATTCGGGATACGGTTTAGTTTTAGATTGTAAGCAGAGTATCACACTTGGGAGTCATTCGCACTCCTTTTTTAATACTAGCAACGCAATACAGGGATTCTTGCACTAAGTCAAAGACTGGTTGCAGGTATCCAAACCGCCACGTTTGATGATTTTGCAACAAAAAAAGGCTCGCCATTACAGGTGAGCCTTTTACTATCTTTTACTTCTAAACATCTAGATGAACTAGAACTCCCAGAATTCATCCTCACTCTTTTGAGTATCCTGAGTAGCTGTCGCAGCAGCCTTTGCAGCAGGCGTACTCTTTGCTGTAGTTTCAGCCGGTTTAGCTATTTCATGCAACAGATAATCGCTCTTGTTTAAACCTCTAGAGCTATTGGAAACTTCTGCATCTTTACCATCTACAATTATCGCTAGCTCTTCTGCAATAGTCTTAACCTCTTTAGCTTGAGAGCTTATCATACCTGTTGCACTCGCAATCTCTTCACTTGAAGCAGCGTTTTGCTGTGTTACCCTATCCATTTCAGAGATAGCTGTATTAACTAAAGCAATACCGTCTGCCTGTTCGGCTGATGCACTTGCAATCTCAGAGATTAATTCATCAGTTTTCTTTGCACTATCAACAATCTCTTCGAGAACATTTGCAACTTCTTTAGCGATATCAACACCGTCGTATGATTTACGTACCGATTCATCAATCATTCTAGATGTTTCGCTAGCCGCTTCCGCCGAGCGTATCGCAAGATTTCTAACCTCTTCAGCCACAACAGCAAAACCTTTACCTGCTTCACCTGCTCTTGCAGCCTCAACTGCCGCGTTTAGGGCAAGTAGGTTAGTCTGGAAGGCGATCTCGTCAATAACCTTGATAATCTTAGCAGTTTCATCACTCGATGCACGAATACTTTCGATAGCTACATTCATCTTATCCATAGCCTTAGAGCCAGTCTCAGCGGACTCAAATGTATTCTTAGAGAGTCCGTTGGCTTCACTCGCATTATCCGCATTTTGGCGAGTCATGCTAGAAACCTCTTCAAGACTGCTAGAAGCCTCTTCTAAGCCAGCTGCCTGCGAACTTGCACCCTCAGCGAGCCTGTTAGAAGCGGTGCTCATCTCGCTAGTTGATGTTGCCATTGTAGCTGAGTTCTCGAGTATTTTCTTAACAACATTGCGTATTTTGGATGTTAGGCTTGTAGATACAAAGAACCAAACAACCATACTGATAACAACTGTTGCAATGCTAGTAAATAGCACGAACATATTTGTTTGACTAGCCTTTTGCTTAACCTTGGTAATCCCTTCCAAGAACTCGTCTTCATAAGAACCAGCACCAATAATCCAATCCCAATCCTTGAAGTAGCGAATTCTTACAACCTTCTTGCGCGGAGCAGGGTCGTCTGGATTCTTCCAGTAGTAAACCTGCTCGCCAATATCTGTATCCCCAACTTGATGCGCAGTTTTGATAACGTCTTGAATGAGGTATTTTCCATTGGTATCTTTTGCGCCAGAAATATCCTCACCGTCGCGTTTACCGCCCTTGCTTATTACGTAGTGACCCTTAGAGTCTATAACGTAAACATAGCCCGTCTTACCAAGCTTGATACTCATAATACTTTCGCGCAAGGCCTTTAAATCATCATCTGTAGCAGTATCTATTGTCTTACCTGAAGCCGCTAAAGAAGCATCGCAAACTTTGCACATGTTATAAACATCGCTCGCAACGTGATCTAAACCTTCATACGCGTACTTTAAGATTTCATCACTAGAGGCCGCTAAGGTCTTTTGTGATTGCGTATAGTTCACTATCCCTATTATTACCAGCGGGATCACCGATAGGATTATTCCTATCAACAAGATTTTGGTTCTAAGTTTAATTGAATTAAGCATGTAAAATGTCTCCAATCTAAATTGTGCTTTAAAATTTCTTTAACACGCAGAAAAAACATCGGTTTCAAATGACACACCCTTAATGAAAAAAGATAAATATAGTCACAAAAACTGAACTTATTTTGTGAACATAAAAAAAAAGAGACTCCTCGCTGAAGAGCCTCTTCAAAAAACACACATAAAGCCTTATTTTAAAACAACTTACGAAGCCATTACACTTTACCGCAACACTTCTTGTACTTTTTACCACTTCCGCAAGGACATGGGTCATTTCTACCCACTTTAGGTGTAGTAATCTCAATTTGCTTAACCTTTCGCTCCCCCTGCGGCGCCATCGCGGCTGCGCGTTGACGCTGGGCATCCTCAAATGCAGAAGCCTCATCATGGCTAGCATTTGTAACATTCCACACGCTACGAGATTGCGCACCAGCTTCGAGGTGAACCTTAAATATCGTATCACTAACACGTTGCTCAACACTAAAGAGCATCTCGTTAAACATACGATACCCTTCTTGTTTGTACTCAAGCTTCGGATCTTTTTCTGCAAATGAACGTAAGAATATACTATCACGTAAATGATCCATCGCATATAGATGATCTTTCCAGCTTGAATCATAAATCTGGAGAAGTACATATTTCTCAAGGTCGCTCAGTTCGCTTCTCATAAATTCACGAGCATACTCAAGAGCAAGCTCTTTAATGTCTGTGTCGCTAGAAATAGACTCAATATCAATAGAGCACGAAAATCTCTTGTTAATCCAATCAACAAAGGCAGTTTTATCACAAGACTCGTATTTTTCTTGAACCTTGGACTCCAAATTCTTTCCAGACCACTGCTTGCTAAGAGAAATTAGCTTCTCATAGATATCCTTTGGATTCATATTTTGCAATGATTGAGCCTCTAGATTAGCTTCATACTTTCTATTCGCCCACTCTGCGAGGGTCTCAAATGCATAAACATTAGTCCCCTGCGGTGAGAATACCATATTCATTGCAAAATTAACTGGATACTCGATTTCTCTCTGCGAGAATTTCTCCTCAATAAGCTCTGAAATCTTATGTTTAACGTCGTTAATATCAAGCCCTTGTATATCATCTACAGAGATATCGATAGTAAACTTGATTTTCATAGCATCAACGAAAGTCTTTGCTGCAAAATTTTCAGCTAAAAACTCATCAATCATAGAGGCGTCTTTTTTATCAATCTGTTCACATGCAGCCTCAATAATCGCCTCTTCAATCTCTTGAGCATCCATATTGCGAAGCTTTGAGACGCTAATAGAAGCTTTGTACGTACTCATCATCCACTTAGATAACGAATCAAGCTTCCAACTATTGCGATCTTGGTAATCTTCAAGGTATTCTCCAAGAGAGAGAGAAATCTCATTGGCAACTTCTTTTCGAGCCTTTTCTTTTGCAAAATACTCTATCTCTTCTGCGCTTAGTCCACTAATACCTCTGACGCTGGTATCAACACCAAAATTAGTCTTTAACCACTCGCAGATACAGCGATAAGGGTAGCTTTCATCAAGAATTGTCTCACATGCGTCATCAACAACATTACGAATCATCTCTTCTATTATTTTGCGTAAACCAGAGCCTTTTAAGATTTCTCGCCTACGGCTATAAAACGTCTTACGCTGATAATCCATAACCTCATCATAATCGAGCAAAGATTTTCTCGCCTCGAAGTTACGCTGTTCGACTTTTTTCTGCGCCTTTTCTATTCCTCTAGAAATCCACTTGTGATATATAGGCTCTCCCTCTTCCCAACCTGTACGGGTAAGGGCTTTTATTGTCCATTCTGGAGAGAATATACGCAAGAGGTCATCATCAAACGACAAGAAAAATTGGCTAGAGCCATTATCGCCCTGCCTACCTGCACGACCGCGCAGCTGGTTATCGATACGTCTTGATTCATGTCTTTCGGTACCTATGATATGCAAACCGCCAAGCTCTGCAACGCCTTCACCAAGCTTAATATCAGTTCCACGACCAGCCATATTTGTAGCAATGGTAACATTACCACACATCTTAGAATCCCTAGAAAGATGCTGCTGACCAGCCTTGGCTACAATACTTGCCTCACGGGCGTGTTGCTTTGCATTTAGAACTTCGTGCTCGATTCCGTACTTGCGTGTTAGGACGTTAGAAATAGCCTCAGAATTTTCAATGCTCACCGTACCAACAAGAACAGGTCTGCCCTCTTGGCTAACATCTTTAATTTCTTCAACGATAGCGTTGAATTTCTCACGTAAGCTCTTGTAAATAACATCTTCACGGTCGTCTCGAACACAAGGACGATTTGTTGGTATTGCAACCACATCTAGCTTATAAATATCCATGAATTCTTGAGCCTCTGTCATGGCAGTACCGGTCATACCCGATATCTGACCATAAAGCCTAAAGAAGTTCTGGAATGTAATTGTTGCTAAGGTTTGCGTCTCTTCCTTTACCTCAACGTTTTCTTTGGCCTCAATCGCCTGATGCAACCCATCTGACCACTGCCTTCCTTCCATCAAACGGCCGGTAAACTCATCTACAATCACAACCTTGCCATCAAGGACAACATAGTCTTTTTCACGCTCAAAACATACATGCGCACGTAAAGACTGTTCAAGCAAATGTGGCCAATCCATATTTGAACCGGTAAAGAATGAACCAACTCCAGCAAGATCTTGAGCAGCACTAACACCTTCGTCGGTTAGGTGAACTGATTTTTTATCGTACTCAACCTCGTAATACTGTGTGCAATTTTCAAGTTCTCTTTCTGCCTTTATTTTATCAGCTTCGGCCCTTTCAATTACACTCTGGGCTTTTTGAGCTCTAGAATCATCCTTATCTTTCTTTGCCTCAGCCAATTCACCTTGAGCGTTTGCGATTTCACGCTGCGCATCATCTATGCGTTTTTTCACACTATCATAATTTGACTGCAATTTAAGAAGTTCTTTTACCACCCCATTAGCTTTTTTATAACGTGATACATCATCAAAAGCAGGTCCTGAGATTATCAAAGGCGTTCTTGCTTCATCGATAAGGATTGAGTCAACTTCGTCGATTATTGCAAAATCAAGTGGTCCCTGCGCGCATTGATCAAGGCTCATTTTCATATTATCACGAAGATAATCGAAGCCAAACTCGTTATTCGTTCCATAGGTAATATCGCAAGCGTATTGCTCTCTGCGCTCACCGGAATTAGGGTTCATACTCGACTGAATAGCTCCAACGCTCATACCAAGCGCATTATACACAGGGCTCATCCACTCAGCATCACGTTTGGCAAGGTAATCGTTAACGGTAACAACGTGAACTTTTCTACCGGTTATATGCACAAGATAGGCAGCAAGGGTAGCCATAAGCGTCTTACCCTCACCAGTAGCCATTTCTGCAATCTTGCCGTCAAATATGACATTAGCACCAACAAGCTGAACGTCGTAATGACGCATCGACATAGTACGTTTTGCAGCCTCTCTAACCACTCCAAAGACTTCAGGGAGAATTTTAATTGCTGAGCCACCTTCAGCGATAAATTGTTTAAACCTCGCAGTATTCTCTTTTAATTGCTCGTCTGTTTGAGACTCAAATTTACTTTCAAACTCACCTGCAAGTAAAGCAGTTTGCATATACGACTTAACGAGTCTTTCATTTCTTGAACCAAAAAGATTAACAAGAAATTTACTTATGTTAGAAATCATAGATTACCTTTTGAAACAAAAACACTTCTTTTAACCAACTTAAAAGTCTCTGCGCACAACCATAACCTTCATAGCGCACACTATTTTACTAAGTCGGCAAATAAAGCCTATATTAAACAAAAAAACCCTCATTAAAATCAGAGGGTTTTGTTTAGTTAGTCTTTTACACGAGTAACGTACTCACCAGTTCTCGTATCAACTCGAATCTTCTCACCAACCTTAATAAAAGGCGGCACATTAAGCTTAGCACCTGTTTCGACTGTGGCTGGTTTGTACTGATTAGTAGCGGTTGCGCCCTTAATCTCAGGTGGAGTATCTGTAACAACAACATCGACCGTATTTGGAAGAATAACCTGAACCGGCTTCTCTTGGTATATACTGACTTGAAGCTGATCGTTTGGTTTTAGATAAATAGCACCCTCACCAAACTGCTCATCATCTAGAGTTATTTGATCGTAAGTCTCAAGATCCATTAAAACATGCTCACTACCAGCTGAATAGAGATACTCAAAATTTCTCTTGTCTAGGTAAGCCTGCTCAATATTCTCTTCAGAACGGAGCCTAATATCACGAATTCCACCATCGGTAAGATTTCTAAGCTTAGTCTGATAGACCGCACCGCCCTTACCAAGTTTTACGTGTTGATAATCAACAATTGTATAAAGTATGCCATCAACAGTAACGGTCATACCTTTTTTCATCTCATTTGCCTTCATAACTACTCTTTCAAAAAAACATATAAGCTCTTATTAATCAAACAGTTAACCGCTAAGAGCAAAAAAACAATCAGCAATCAACCTAGCCTAGTATTGTAAATAAAAATAAAAAAATTAAAAGCTCTAAATTGATTAATTCAGTAGAGTTGTTCTTTTTTGCGATGAGCACTTTTTATCATTGAGATTACGAAGGCATACAATAAATTGCAGTCACGAATAATACCGATTAGCCACAAAAGTCAAGCTGGCTTCTTTTTTTGCGTAAAGACAGAAAAAAATAACTTAATCCACCTTCTGCGCGCATGCGATGCATTCCTTTAGATATGCTTCTTTGTAATCAGAGAATTTACCTTCTTTCAATTTCTTCTTGGCAAAATCTAAGACCATTTTGTGTTGCTCACAATTTGATTTAAAAGACCAGTTTGCAGCACCATAAACGAGCATATTCTTTAGGTCTTTTTCCTTTTCTGTGTCTTTACCAACATAGAGGAATATATTCTCTAAGTATTTCGTATCTCCTGTCGCAAACAAACTACACCACCAAATATCCAATTTGTCTGGGTTAACGGCTTGGTCATCATTTACAAATTTCGCAAGCTTAGTTTTTCCTTCAAGTATCTCTTTTGCCGTTTGAGAAAACGATGTTTCCATTATAGGCCAATTGTATTTCTCAGAAATACGGGCAATCATAAGTGAAACCAAAAATTTCGCCCTATTCTCAGATGGAATCTCTTTGCGCAAGCTCTCGGCATCCTTTTGGAACTTCTCAAAATTTTCTTTAGTTGGATTTTTATAAAAATATGATATTTGTTTACCAAACTCTTCCATGC
>JALWYQ010000037.1:23830-107142 GCA_027078365.1 Phycisphaerae bacterium | reverse complement strand
ATCATAATATACTCAGGAAAGATAAAGAGTATAAATTGAAATTGCAGGCAATGGAAGTTAAGACCTCTTTAAAGAGGCTCATTGTTAAGATAAATAAAAGAGTCAATGGCAAAGCAAATAAAAAAACAAGGTAAGAAGTCCTCTGATAAAGGTTTTTTTACAACTGGAAATGCTGCAAGGCAAGCAGGTGTTTCTAGTAGTAGCTTGCAATACTATATAATGATAGGGCTTATCAAGCCAACTAAGTTGACAAGCAGTGGACGGAGACTCTTTGACCGTGAAGCAGTTGAAAAGATTGCTCTTGTAAAAGAGCTGAATAAATCGGGTTACCCTTTACGTGCAATTAGAGATTTATTTCTTAATAACCATCGCTGATTTAGTTAGGGACCGTATTCAATTATCCTATCTCAAGGTCAATTTCTTGGACGTTAACAATTCTATATCTTGAAATACCTGCGGATACATGTATAATGCCGGTATGTATTGGTGTTGTTTTTTTTGGGGGCAGGTATATGCTAGCTAGGATTAATAGTGTTACCCTTTTTGGTATTGATGGTCATATTTGTGAGGTCGAGGTTCATGTAGATAAAGATGCTCAGGAAAAGACTATAATGGTGGGGCTACCAGATGTGGCGGTAAGAGAGAGCTGTGAGAGGGTTAAAAGTGCATTGGTGAACTCAGGTTACGATTACCCCAATTCGCAAGTCTTGGTTAATTTGGCTCCCGGTGATTTACGGAAAGAAGGAGCCGCTTTTGATCTGCCCATCGCACTTGGAATGTTGCGCAGTACAAACCAGTTGCAATGTTGTGATTTAAGTAAGGAAATTGCAGTAGGAGAACTTGCACTAGACGGTAGGATCAGACCTATAAATGGAGTTCTAAGTATGACCATGGCTGCGCAGGCAAATGGATTTAGTCGAATATTTGTTCCACAAGAAAATGCGATGGAGGCTGCTGTAGTCAAAGATATTGAGGTATTTGGAGTTAGCAATCTTGCTCAAGTTGCATCTATGCTTTCTGGGCAATTACCTCTTGAGCCTGTTTATTTGGATATTCAACAATTATTTAAAGTTGCTTCAAGCTATAAGATAGATTTTGCGGATGTTAAGGGGCAAGAGGCAGTCAAAAGAGCTTTGCTAATAGCGGCTGCAGGGGCACATAATGTTTTAATGATAGGTCCACCAGGTTCTGGAAAGACTATGCTTTCAAAACGTGTGGCTACAATTTTGCCAAGGCTATCTATTGAGGAGTCTCTTGAGACAACTAGAATCTACTCTTCTGTTGGATTGCTTGGAGAAGGGGAGGCTATGGTAGCGACACGTCCATTTAGAAGTCCACATCACTCTGCTAGTGCACCATCTTTGGTTGGTGGTGGAAGTGTTCCAAGGCCTGGAGAGTTGAGCCTATCTCACCATGGAATCCTTTTTCTGGATGAATTTCCAGAATTTCCTCGCTCCGTACTTGAGACGATTCGTCAACCACTTGAAGATGGGAATGTTACAATTGCAAGAACTAAAGGCACTGTAACATTTCCTGCCCAATTTATGTTGGTTGCTTCTGCTAATCCATGCAAGTGCGGGTATTATGGTTCCAATATTAGAAAATGTAAATGCTCACCAAAGCAAGTTGAGCAATATATGGGAAAGATATCAGGCCCGTTACTTGATAGAATTGACTTACATATCGATGTTCCCGCAGTTAATTATGACAAACTCAGAGACAAGTCTAGGGGAGTATCTTCGCAGGGCTTGCTACAAAAAGTTACTATAGCAAGAGCTATACAGAGAGAAAGATTTGGCAATGATAATCGTATGACAAATGCGTATATGAGTCATTCGCAAATTGAAAGGTACTGTGAGCTTGACAGTCAAGGGGAGCAACTATTAAAACAAGCAATGATGGAACTTGCTCTGAGTGCTAGGGCACATGACAAGATTCTTCGAGTTGCTAGAACAATTGCGGATATTGAGGAAAGTGAAAAAATTAATGTCTCTCATATCGCGGAAGCTATTAGCTATAGAAAACTAGATAGAAAATTATAGAGTGTTATATCAAAAGAGGAGAGCCTTAATTAAAGCTCTCCTCTTTGTTAAAATCATCTTACTTTTTGCCGTAACAACGCTCAATTTCGTCTTTCGAAGGAGCTTTCGTAATTAGCGTTACGATAATAGCGACTAAAATAGATATTGGAAGTGCTATCATAATCGGGTCTACAACAGACCAGTTTGGATGTTCTAAAAGAAGAGAGTGTTTGTGGAACAGAGCATTACAAAGTCCAAGAGCTCTAGCTTCTTTATCTTTAATGAACAGTAACCAGAAGGCTGTAGCGACAAATCCTGACAGCATTGACGCTATGGCTGCTGGTTTTGTCATGCGTTTCCAGAACAAGCCGCCAACATATGTTGGTAGGAATGTTGCGGCACAGAGACCAAAGAATATAGCAGTTGCTCTTGCTATTATGAATCCACCTCTTGCATAGAACCCGATTAATACAGCAATGAAGATGCCTACGATAATGCCAATCTTTGTAATGCCAATTGTAGCATCGTGCTTGCCTGCAACCTTCTCCCACACATCGCGACCGATACTTGTTCCTACTGCATGGAATTGACTTGATAGAGTACTCATTGCTGCAGATAGTAGTGTTAGCAAGAACACTAAGCCAAACCATCGTGGAAGTGCACTTGTAATATAGATTGGAATTATACTTCCTGTGTTGAATGCCCAGCTATCGCCTTTCTTTACTAATGCGCGAGTAAAAGCAGTGGCTTTTGGTTTTACGACTATATTCTTGTCGGTATCAAGATCAACAATTTCAGCCTTTGGCATTAGTACAGAGAAAGGAATTATTTTGCCTTTACCATTGCCTTTGCCATGTCCAGGCTCAAGAACTTGAGGTTTGCCATCACCGACTTTTAAGTCGTAGCCATTAGCAACAATATTAACGTCAGCAATTCCATCGTTGGTTGTATCGATATGTAACAACTTACAAGGAACCTTTTTAACTAGGTCGCGTTCATTTTTTGCTATAACCCAAGCTAATTTGGTTTCACCGACTAATTTGCCTTTTATCACCTCATGTTTTGCAAAATAGAGATTGCTTAGTGATCCAACAACAAATGCAACACCTGTCATAACAAGGATGAATGCGCCGCCAATTGGAACCGCCCGATTAAGCTCTCTCTTTGATTTAACAGTCATAAAACGAACAGCTAGTTGAGGTTGTGCTAAAACACCAATTCCAACTCCGAGTGTTATCGTAGATACGATTATCCACCATAGGTTGTATTTGGTGTCACCCCAGCCAGATTCAGGCATACTAGTCCACCCTTTGAAGCCTATTTTGCCAAATAAGCTTGGGGCCTTTCCTAGCTCAGTGAGAGCTTCATGTGACGCCGTAACTCCACCTAGCATCTTGTATGTCCAAATTAATAGAGCAATCATTCCAAGAAACATTATGCTTCCTTGAAGTGCATCGCTGTACATTACACCTTTTAAACCACCCATGATTACATATGCTGCAATGAGGACACTAAAGACTAATAGCGCAACTTGGTAATCTATACCAAATCTTGTAGCGATAAACTCACAGCCTCCAATCAGCACTGCTGCTGCGTAGAGTGGTATAAATAGAAATATTACGATTCCAGAAAATACTTGAATAAAGCTACTATTAAATCTCCTAGCGATTAGTTCTGGAAATGTATGAGCGTCTAGGTGGTGTCCCATTTTCCGTGTTGGGCTACCGAGGAATACAAATGATATAAAGATACCGACGAAAATATTTAGGAATGTTAACCATAGAAGGCTCATACCAAACATTCCTGCAACACCGCCAAAGCCCACAATAGCACTAGTTGATATAAACGTTGCTCCATAGCTAAGAGCCATTATAAACGGATGCACACCACGTCCAGCAATTAGATAATCTGTCGACGTCTTGGTCTGTTTGTATCCCAACCAACCGAGATAGAACGTGATTAGTAGGTATGCAAGTACTACTATAATTTCAGGTAATCCAACTGTCTGAGCTAACAACATATTCCTACACTCCTTTTATTAATTGCATAACTAATTTTGTGAAAATTATTAGGTGGCATCTATAAGCTTTCTTCCACCTTTTTCTCTTCTTCTACCCAATGTAAATCTTCAGATTCGATAGAGTCATCGCCTTTGTTCCAGTTGATTACGCCGTAGATGATGCAAAGAAGTGCACTTACAATACATAACAGGTAGGCTAAGATTACAGATTTGTCTTCTATTCCAAGCATAATTTAATCCCCTAATTTTTTATATAAAGAAACGTCAGCCGTTACTATTTTCAGAAACATAAGCTTAAATACTAGAAGATATTGACTCTCTTGTCAAACAATAAGGGATGTTACTTCTTTCTCTGTTAATATTGTATATAGCGTATGGCAGTACGGTTATCGGATGTCAACAGAAGATTTGAGATTAGAGTAGTAAATAATTTTTGATCGGGACATAATAGCGTTGAAGAGTCTTTTTGTCCTAGAGTGCTTGCTTTTGAGGCTATTAAAAATGTTATTATCGGCCATTCTGTAATAAACACACAAAAAGAGCCCAAGTTATAATTATCAATATAGCTTAAGTTATATTTTAAAATGAGTATTTAACGCATATGTGTTAATACTCATTTTTAAAAAGACGAAGCCAAGAGTGGAGCTTTAACTGTTATTTTAGAACGGAGGTTAAGCCATGAGTATACAGAATTGGTCAGAAGATATCATCGTTGTTGATCTACCCAGAGAGCCTTATGTCGGAGATGAGATTACAGCAACTATAGATTCGCTAAATTATGATGCGTGTAGTGATGTTATCTTAGATTTTTCCTCTATCGGTGTAATTACCTCATCAAGTATTGCTAAGTTGTTGAAATTACGTAAAATTCTTGCCCGTAATGAAAGAAATTTAATACTTTGCAATCTTCATCCTAGAACTTTAAACATATTTAGACTTACAGGATTAATTGATGTATTTAAGGTAATGGACGACAAGATGATGGCTTTAGCAACACTTCGCTTATCACAGTGTCTAGTCTAGCTGGTTGTTTTTTTCTTTTGATAGCTCCGTTGATATTTATTGGTATAATATTTTTCATTTATTGACCTCTCTAATCGCCGATGTTCATTTGACATGAGATGTCAGATATATTATCATTGCCCTCCTGTGATAGAGCGTCTTTGCCTTGAAATAGTGATTTATGAATGAGAATGAGATAAAACAATTAGAGCAACAGCTTGATTACGAGTTTAACAATAAAGAACTGTTAATCGAGGCAGTTACGCACACTTCAAGAGCCTCAGATAGGTTGAAAAGTAATGAGCGTCTTGAGTTCTTCGGAGATGCAGTGCTTGATCTTGTAATATGCCAAGAGCTGTTTGAGAAATTCCCCGATTATGACGAGGGTGATCTTACCAAGATTAAAAGCAAGCTTGTCTCTAGAAAAACTTGCTCTGGAATAGCCAAAGATTTAAATCTTGTCAAATACTTGAAGATTGGTAAAGGGCTATGTGATAGTAGGGGGCTTACTGGTTCTGTTGCGGCGGGGGCATATGAGGCTATTGTTGCGGCCATATATCTTGATGGCGGTCTTGATCAAGTGAAAAAATTCATTCTCATGAATTTTGAGGAACTCATTGCCAAGGTCGATTCCCAACAACATCAAGAAAACTTTAAATCCCTTTTGCAACAGTATGCACAGAAAAACTTAGATTCTACTGTCATCTATGAAGTTATTGATGAGCAAGGACCTGATCACAATAAGTGTTTCGAATCTGAGGTTATTATCAATTCTAGGCGTTTCAATAGTGCTTGGGGTATTAATAAGAAGGCTTCAGAACAGATGGCTGCCAAAAATGCACTAATTGAGCTTGGAGTTATAGAGAGTCAGGAAGAGGACGAGGAAGATGATGATGCTTAAGCATCATTTAGGTAATTATTTCAATTATTCCCCACAGAACTAACGCTAGAAGGCACATAAAGCTAGTAGTTGTCAGAAATAAAATGATAGTCTCACGCAAAATCTTCTTCCAGATTATTACCCTAAGTTTCGTTGCTTTGTAAATTAGAGATATTGCGGCTATCAGAGGAAGTATCCAGAGCAATGATAGCGGAGTTATACTTATATCCATCGGATGGGTAAAACTTGCCACAATAAAAATACTATTCTCAAGCATCCTCTTCTCCGATTAGTTCAGTTCTACCATAGTAAGCCATATATGCAGATCCGATTATGCAAAGAACGTTCAATAACCCTGCCAATGCAGTATAGAGTTGACCAATTTCTGCAGGCTTGCCGTAACTTTGGATGCCTTTGCAACTATTAACATGAATAGATATTAGATGTACAAGCGGTGATGTTAATATCTGCGCGACATACCAAGGCTTATAGTTGACGCTATCGATAACTGCTATCGAGCCTATATACAACCCTAATACAAACAGTAATGTGATTCCTAGGAAGCAGATTATAGCACGCTTATACTCTTTTACTACGGCATAGCCTAGTCCTGGAACTGCCCAACCTAATGCAATTGTAGCTACTATCAAGAGAGATCTACTGTTGTCAGAATTTTTTGCCATGAGCGTTTCCAGATAAGACTTTAATCCAGGGTTGAGCTATTTTTTATCAGTAGATTTACTTCTCAGATCTACGTAATTATTTCTAGCCTTGATATTTTTAGCGTTGTAATAACTTAGAGCAGCATTAATTTGATTAGATCTTTCAAGGGTCCATGCTACAGTTGCTTTGAGTTCATCATAATCTGCTGTCGTAGCTTCTTTAACGCTGATATTCTTTATAGCATATACACTAGCGTCGGGCTCAAAATTCATTATAAATGGCATAGCCTCACCAGACTTTGCGAGTTCAGCAAACTTATCTATTGCAAGCTTGTTAACAAGAGCGTATTGGTAATATGCTCCTTGGCTAGGCATTAGTTTGCTCTGAGCTTTAATCATTTCTATTCTAGTTGAAGATATGCGTTGTCTGTCTTGAGCCTTTTCTAGCTTTATTTTTGCTGTTTCAGGTGCTTTTGCATTGTAGGCGTCAACTGCCTTATCCCAATCGTCACCAGCATTTGCAATCAAGTCCTCAGCTTTTTCTCTTGCGATATACATAGCAGCAACTAGTTTGCAATCATTTTCTACCGCATCTCGGAGATTGAATATTTCTTCCTTAGGTTCTTTGTCTGTTAGCTGTGCTTTGGTAATTGGGTACGATTCGTTGATATCTTTTGGTGTAGCAGATTTCTTAAAATCTATTACTCTAACCATTGCAACTGTACCAGAGTAAGCTCCTTTGAGATTGCTAATGTCTTGATATAACTTTGGAGCTTTGCCAGAGAATTTGCCTAGTTTTACGGTATCAAGGCCATCGACGGCGAATGCCAATTCTGGTAAGCTTATTGCGCCACTTCTAGAAGTTTGCTTCATCAGCATGCCTAGCTGCATATCTGTAGCTAGTTGATCCATACTTAAGTATCCAGTCTTTCCATAGTAAACTGTCACACCGTAATCATTGCTAACTTTTTTAGCTGTAGTTGCGTAGTCTCCACTGAGTTCTTTCATTTGATCAGCTGATATCTTTTCGATATCCTTATCGAATAGCTTTTCTTCCACGATACTTTTAGCATCGTCAATTATCTTCTCAGCTTTTGCATTTCTTTTTTGTGCTAAGATCATCTTTTCAACTTGGGAAGCGACCTCGGCAAATGTTTTTACCCTTCTTGTTTTCTCTGACTTTGGATTGCTAGGGTCTTTGCTAACCTCTTCTACGAAGCGGTTTTTATTAGCTTCGTAGAAACTCTCCATCTCCTCAGGATTTGGTTTTGTTATAGTTGATGCAACATCGTTGAGTTTAACTATCATGTATTCAAGCTGGACTCTGTCTGGAAGTTTATATCCAAACCCGTATGGATTATCCTGAGAGTAGTTGCCAGGCAATCTATCTTTGAACTTGTTGAATTGTTCTTTTAGTCTAGTCTCATCGATTTTGATATTGTCCGTGAAATCTTTAGCTCTAAATTTGACAAATTCACTCGAAACAGTTTCTTTCTCAATTGCGATAGTAGCATCAATTTGTGGTAAAGAGACATCCGAATTTGCTCCTGTTAAGCTTGCGTATTTCATTATCGATAGGAGCCTAGCGAAGATATCTAAAATATCTTCCTGCTTGATGTTGTTTTTCTCACTTATAGTTGCAACGAGTTTTCCTGCATCTCCTGCTTGTTGTGTTGCTTGGCTATAGTATGCTTGTAATGTGGAGATGGCGTCTTCTCGAGAGACTGCGATACCCGCAGAGTCAGCTTCGTTGTTGAGTAGTATCCATAGTGTGGCTCTCATGGAATTGTTATCTTCGAAGAAAGAGTCTAGCAGATCCATATCTACAGCAAATCTACCTTGCAATACCCCCATCTTTATGTAGTTGTAAATGCTTGAAGCATAAGTTTCATCACTAAATAGCACTTGATCAAGTAGCGTCTCTTCTATACCTCTTGCGAGTAGGAAGTGCTTTGCGCCGAGCAGTTCTAATACTTTTAGCTGATTTTCTGCTACATTCATGTCAGATTGCTTAATTTTCTTACCATCGTCAAATGTTGCGATGACGTCGTTTGCATGGCCAAGTCTTAACAGAACCTGCTGGAGAGCACTGCCTCCAACGAAGGCAATGATGATTATTACAAGACATGTGATGATAATCTTATCTTTTTTCTTACGAAAGGTCCTAATTAGGCTCATAATTTACTCCAAAAAATCTCCAAAGTGACATGGTAGGCCAAGTAAGCAAGAAATGGCTGCCCAAGAGTCGCTACAATTTTATTAATATCTTTAAACCTTAAAGAACTTAAAAGTATATGTAACTTGGCTTTATATGCAAGTAAATACTTTTGATTTAGATCGGGTAATAATGGTAGTTGTTTAAAGTATTTATTGAAAAAAAAGTAGATTCAGCGCAAAATACAGGGTCGAGTTGCTTATTTGAGGTTAGATGTAGATTTGCTTGCTCGAGATCGTATAGATGAATTAGGTGATAATTGTAGTGGAGATGGTTAATAATGTACGAAGCTAAGACTAATTCGAGTGCCATGGTTGAGACTACCGATTGTCTTGAGACTGTTGGGGTATTTAGATCAGCCAAGAACTTCTTCTTTACCTTTGCGATAATTTCGCTTGTAGCGACTCAAGCAATCTTTTGGCTTGGACGTTTTGAAGTCATTAATTGGGGTGATAAACCACCAGTTAATACTATCACTAAGGACGGTGCGCATCTAGCTACCAAGATTACAAAAGATGCCCAATCTGAGAAAATAGATTCTAATCAGATGAAGATAAACACTAAGGAGCCTCAAGAGATGGAGTCGATAGCTGAAGATGCAAAAGAGGCTATCGCTACGGTGAATGATGGTGCCAGTACTTCAATAGTTGAAGATGTCCAAGAAAACGATTCAGGTGTCGCTTCAAACAAGCTGTTGCACAGAGTGGATTGGAGCTACCTTAAGGTTTTAATTAACGTTGCCAATGCCGTTGTTGTTTTTAGCATTGTTTGTTATGTGCTTATATTGGTTTTTAGTTTAAAGGTTTCGTTGGTTGGCAAACTTGGAGGGCTTTCACACATTTCTTCTGCATTCTTAATATCTTTATTTGCGTCTCTAGTAATTCTGCCTTGGCAACTCGCTTTTCCAGGAATACATCTATTTGGGGCAATATTTACTACACAAGAATTACACAAATGGCTGTCGAACTTTTCTGATGCAGGAATGATTGCGAGGGCGATGTGTTATGTGAGGTTTGTCTTTACATTCCTTTTGGCCGTGTGGTTGTTAGTGTGGGCACAGTTAAGGTCTCGTAAATGGGCTAGGGCAACTCTAAAAAGGCTTGGTATTGTACCGTAGGTTCAAGAACCTAGATGGGTTACGAATTAGATAACGGGTTTGATATTTCAATATAGAACTTAAAAAGAGTTGCAGAATAAGTTATGAAAAAGAGAATAACCATCCTTGGTTCTACTGGATCAATAGGCAAAAACGCCCTGAAAGTTATAGACTCTCTCGGAAGTGATTATGATTTAGTAGCTATCAGTGCGCATAAAAACGTTAAACTCCTTGCAGAACAGATTCATAAGTACAAACCGGCTTATGCTGCTATAGCAGACCCAAGTTGCTACGAAGAGCTAAAAAAGGTGGTTTCTGGCTCGGCGACCAAAATTCTCTGTGGTCCTGATAGTCTTGTAGAACTTGCTGGTCTAAGTGAAGTTGACACTGTAATTACGGCCGTTGTTGGCGCAGCTGGTTTAGCAGCGGTTCTTGAGGGGGCTAAAACTGGCAAACTTCTTGCGATTGCCAATAAAGAGCCTCTAGTGATTGCGGGTGAATTGCTTATGAAAACCGCCCGTAGCAATGGTGCGCGTATAATGCCTATTGACAGTGAGCATTCTGCAATATTTCAGGCGATGCAGGCAGGTAATGCCGATGAGGTTCAAAAAATAATTCTAACATCATCTGGCGGACCATTTAGAAATGCCACTGCTGCCGAGATTCAAAGTGCGACCCTTGAAGATGCATTAAATCATCCAACATGGGATATGGGGCCAAAAATAACCATTGATTCCGCTACTATGATGAATAAAGCATTAGAAGTTATTGAGGCAAGATGGCTATTTGATGTTCCTGTTGAGAAAATAGATGTCTTAATTCATCCAGAGTCTATTGTTCATTCCATGGTAGAGTTTATTGATGGTAGTGTGGTTGCGCAGCTTGGAACTCCAGATATGTGTTTGCCTATTCAGTACTCACTAACCTATCCGGAGAGAAAAAAGGGCATAACTAGCCATCTAGACCTGACGAAGCTTGGTTCTTTGAATTTTGCGACTCCTGACCTTGAATTATTTCCAGCCCTTAGGATTGGTTTTGAAGTTGCCAAGAAGGGTGGATCTAGTCCTGTAGTTTTCAATGCGGCGAATGAGGCTGCCGTTGAACACTTTCTCTCAGGTAAGATTAGATTTGTTCAGATAGTTGAATTGATTAACGCCGCACTTGAAGACCATACAGAGGTCAACTCACTTTCTCTTGACGAATTACTTGAGAGAGATAAGTGGGCTAGAGAGTTTGTTAATTCTAATGTAGATAGCATTTAATGACGTTATATAATCAGAGATTTAATCTCTATTAACCTAACTTGAAGCGTTCAAGCTTGTGCCATTAAGATGATTTCATAGGCATTGTATAAATACTTAACAAAGGAAATTAAGTTATATGAGCAACGAAAACAAACAACAGCTTAAAAAGTTACAATCATACATACCAGCATTGCTATTGGTTATATTCGCAACGTACATCATCGCGTCAAAGTGGGACGTTGCTCAATATGTAATCATCGCGTTGTTTGGCTTTGGAGCAGTGGTCTTCATTCATGAATTTGGTCATTTCATTGTTGCTCGTCTTTGTGATATTGAAGTTGAAACATTTGCGATTGGTTTTGCAATAGGCACTCCTTTTCTCTTTGGAATAAAGCGAGTTGAGAATGGTTATAGAATTAGAATATTGCCAAAGACTTCTGGCATAAAAGATGATCCAGAGGGCGATTGCTTATACATGTTTACCATTCCGGCAAAATGCAAAACTGGTGAGACGGAGTATTGTATAGGGCCTCTACCTCTTGGAGGTTTTGTTAAGATGCTTGGGCAAGACGATAGCGGCCCTGTGGAGGTGACGGACGATCCTCGCTCGTTTGCAAATAAGACTGTATATCAAAGGATGGCTGTGATTGCAGCTGGAGTTACATTCAACGTTATCGGTGCATTCTTGATCTTTCTATTCGTATCTCTTGTTGGTTTCAAGAAGATACCTGCGGTTGTTGGCGGTGTGCAGCCTGGATTGCCTGCGCAGAAGGCAGGGCTTGAATATGGTGATAGAATTGTTGAGATTGACGGCAAAAGCATGAGTGTTGATGGTCAGGACAATCTAGATTTTTCCCACATTATGCGTGCAGCTATTTTCTCTGATAAGACCACACCTACAAAGATGAAGGTACGCAGGCCGGACGGCTCAGAGTTTGAAGTCTCTATGATTCCAGTAAAGCATCAGGGTTCAAGATTTCCTATTTTTGGCATTAATCAGATGGAGACGCTACAGATCTTGCCAGCAAAACTTCTAGATCAAGAATATGCAAAAGAACTTGGTGTATCTGGCGGTGAGGAAATAACGGCTCTTAACGGTAATTTGCTGAAGAATTCTAAAACATACAAAGATACTCTTCGGAATCTTTCAAAAGAGGTTACCAAAAACTACATATTTACATACAAAAAGACAGATCCCAAAACAGGCGAGGTTGTAGATGGAAAGTTTACAATTCCATCTGTTGTATATGCCTATTATACACCTAAAACAGGTGCAACTGAGACTGCTATAGATGCGTCGGCCTTTGGGTTTTTGCCAAGGCTTAAGGTTTTTATGTATAGCGACCCAAGACCTCAGAATATTTTCTCTAAAATCATAGCTAAATTTAGAAAAGAAAAAGCCGAGCCTAAGATCAAGCCTGGCGATATAATCGTAAAGGTTGGCTCTATTGAGTATCCATCATTTACTCAGTTACGCACGGAGGTTCAAAAGTACGCATCGAAAAAGATTATTCCTGTTGTATTGTTACGCAAGAACTTACAGGGGCAAGATCAGAGAATAGAGGTCGAGGTTCCTGTATATCAAAAGAAATCTTCTAGTGATGTAATCCCAGCTAAGATGGGAGTTGTTCTCGAATATGATATGGCTCACCCAATAGTTGCGCAGGCGATTAATAGTGATATGCCTAAGAATTCCACAATCGTATCCATAGATGGAGAGGAGGTTAAAGATTTCTTTGATATTGCTAGTAAGATTATTAAATTCAAAGGCCAAAGAGTTCCTGTTGTGTATTACGATGGAAAAGTCAATAATGCAGGCTCAATTGCCTTGGATATACCTGATACAGACGACTGTGTTACATTAGAGTCGCAGATGAAATATCCATTGCCATTTATGCGATACCAGAGGCTCTACAAGATGTCAGGAATCGTATCTGCATCTAAGTTGAGCGTTTATTTGATTGGAGACACTCTTGGTCAATCTCTTGAAACTCTAAAGAAACTGCTCTCAAAAGCATTTACGCCTAAAAACCCAGATAAAACTGATGCGAAGGATGAAATTGGCACGAAGGATTTGATGGGCCCTGTTGGAATTGCGACTATAAGCTATAAGTTGATAAAAGGTGAGGGGATTACAAAGTTTATTTCCTTCATGGGAATGATTAGTTGCTTCCTTGCAGTTATGAATCTATTGCCAATACCTGTAGTTGATGGCGGTCATTTGGTCCTGTTGATTATAGAGAAAATAAAAGGTTCGCCTGTAAGTATGCTTGTGCAGCAGATCTTAATGTACACCGGCTTAGCTCTGCTTGGTTCACTATTTATATGGATAACTTTTAATGATGTTCTAAGGTCAATGGGACTCATCTAAACGGGAGGAGGAAAGTGTTTTGCTTCAGGAGAGTTTTGATAATGACTATACGGTATCGGTAGTGATACCCGCATATAACAGCGCAAAGTATTTGCCGCGAGCAATTGATAGTGTATTCAAGCAAACTCTTTTGGTAGATGAAATAATTGTTGTTGATGATGGCTCTACTGATAATACAGCAGAGGTTGCCGCAAGCTTTGGTGATAAGATACGCTATATCTATCAAGAAAATGCAGGCGCAAGTGCGGCTCGTAACGTAGGAATAAATGTTGCAAAATCTAAGTGGATCGCGTTTCTTGATGCAGACGATGAGTGGTTACCTGAAAAACAGCAACTTCAAATTGATTTAGCGAAACGCAATACATCTTTCGGTTGGATTACAGGCAACTATTATTTATTAGATTCTGGGAATAATAAAAAGACCATTGCAATAGATAAAGTTGATATATCTAAAATAGAGGCAGTCTTAGATTCCAATAATAGCTTTACTGATTTTTTCAGTGCTTACCTATCTCGTGGACATGGTCATACCGATACGATGTTGATAAAGCGAGAGCTACTTAACCAGGCTGGTTTATTTGACATAAATCTTCCACGAATAAATGACTATGACATGTGGTTACGAGTTGCTTATCTTGGAAATAGACTGGGTTTTATTTCCAAGCCTATTAGCATATACTACACAAATATCTCATCTAGTATTGTTAGTACTTATAAAGACGCTGAGCATTTTGAGAGATTCTTGGATAAACATTTAGAGCTTTCTAGGCAAAATGGCTACAAAAGAGATTTTATACCGTGTGCAACTCTGATGCTTAAGTGGTGGGTTGGTTGCCTCATAAAATCAAGAGACGGTTCGGGAGCTAGGTCGCTTCTAAATAGATATGGAAGAATGCTTGATCCTCATTTCAAAAGAACATCCTTAGTAAGCTCGTATGTGCCTAAAATCTCAAATCTATACAATGCTCTCACTGGTGGTGGCATATTGGGTAAAAAGAATAAGGGGTTGCGCAGTGGCAAAAGTTGACATTGTAATGCCTTTATATAACAAGAAGGATACAGTTCTAAGAGCGATAGAATCTATTATCTCGCAGACCGTATCTGATTGGCGGCTTCTAGTTGTTAATGATGGTTCCAATGACGGAAGTCTCGAAATTGTCCAGAGTATTGATGACTCTAGAATTGAAATTATCACTCAAAAAAATCATGGACCTGGAGTTGCAAGGAATACAGGCTTGCATGCGGCAAAGTCTGAGTTTATTGCTTTTCTTGATGCTGACGATAGATGGCTCCCTCTACATCTAGAGAAGTTGTTGGTTAATTTTAATAAATACAAGATTAATGTTGTAGCGAGTCTGTTTTACGAGAATCACTTAAAAGAAAACATGGCAGCTCATTGGCAGAAACGTGGCATTGTTCCTGGCAGGGGAGCTGTTGATGAGAATGACTCTCCGGAGCTTGCTCTGAATAAGATATTATTTTTTCATGTTGGCAATACCATGTTGCGCAGACAGACTGCTTTAAAATATGATGGTTTTTATGATAAGCCGCATTGTATTGCCGGCGAGGATACAGTATTTTTTATGCGTGTATTTGCAAATGAAGATTATTATGTCTCTGGAGATGTTACAGTTTGCCATCATCGTGAAAATAGTGATCTTTCAAAAGTTATTATACCTGAGATTTCTCAGGTTTTCTATGATCCAGAGACAGTTCTAGATTATTGCCCTTCGAATAAACGTGAAATTATAACTTTGGCATTTGCAAATATGGCTTTAAACACAGCAAGACAAAAAGCACGTCATGGTTTTAAAAGTGAAGCTAAAGAGTTAATAGAATTGTGGCCTCAGATGGCTCAATTCAAGACTAAGTATTACCGTTTAAGATATGAGATTCTAATGAGCAGTATCTTTCCGTTTTGGTGCAAATTTAAATGCATGGTAGGACCTCCAATAAGAAGATGGCTAAATTCCAAGAGGTACAAAATTGACGAGAAATAAAGGTCTAGATTTTACTATTGCTGTTGTTATTCCAGCCTATAATTGCCAGAAGCATCTTTCTCGTTCGCTTGACAGTGTCTTTGCGCAGACTCGTTTACCAGATGAGATAATAGTTGTTGATGATGGTTCTACTGACAAAACATCTGAGATTGCTGCAGGGTTTGGTGATAGAATAAACTATATCTATCAAGAAAATGCTGGCGCAAGCGCAGCTCGCAACGCGGGAATAAACGCTGCAAAATCAAAATGGATTGCCTTTCTTGATGCAGACGATGAGTGGTTGCCAGAATATCTAGAAAGCCAACTTGAGATATTAACAAAAAATCCAGAACTTGTTTGGACGACAGGAAACTACTACACTAGATTTGATTCTCAAGATAAGTATGCGCAGTGGAACAGCACTTCAAAGATAACAAAGTTGCTTAAGGGCAGAGATTATTTTGAAGATTTCTTCTTAATGCTAGCTAACGATATAAATGGTCATACCAATACAACTATTATTAGAAAAGACGTGTTAATCGAGACAGGTCTATTTTCTCTGGAGCAAAAGAAAATAGAAGATCTAGATCTGTGGTGGCGAGTGGCTTATTTAAATCCAAGAATTGGCTTTCTTATCAAACCGTTGTCTTTTTATTACTTAGGTGTTAATCAGAGTATAACATCAAACATCTCTGAGCCTTCTTTTTATAGCAAGTTGCTTCTAAAGCATATTAATCTTGCGAAAAAGACAGAGCATTATGAATCGTTCAGAAAATTTCTAGCATTTCGCATATCAAGATGGGCTAGGGCTATGTTATTTGATCAAAGATGCGATTATGTTAGAGATTTTGTCTCTAATTTTAAGGAGTTTTTACCTCTGCATAAACGCATCCTTTTTAGGTTGGCAACAATTAACCCCAATGTTACACGAAAGCTTATGTGTGCAATCTCTACGGTTGTGCGCAAGTTAAATTTAAGAAAGAGGATTGTTCAGCTTCGAGAAGATGCGTCGTGAAGTAGGTCGCTATAGATTTCATGCACCCTATTAATATAATTTTCTTGATAGAACTTTCGTACATTCTTTGATGCGTTGGAACGTATCTGGTTTCTGAGGTGAGAATTGGAGGCTAATTCTTTGAACCAGAAAGCGTATTCATCAGGATTATTGTTTTCTGCGATTAAAGCGGTTTTCTTGTGTTCGGTTATTTCTTTGAGCCCATCTATACCTGAGCATATCATTGGAACAGACATTGCCATAAGCTCTACAGCAGTTATGCCAAAAGATTCTCTACGTGATGGTAAAAGAGCACAATCCAACACGCTCATTATTTCAGCGGTATTGTCATAGTAGCCTAAGTACAATATCCTGCCATTCAATGCTGAGTCTATATCGTCTAGAAGTTTCTTTTGACATCCTTCACCGGCAATAATAAATTTAGCATTTTTATTTTCTTTATAGATTTTCTTAAATGCATCTAATGCTATATCAAACCCTTTTACAAAGTCGAGTCTTCCAATAAAACCAATAGTGACGTCTGTTTTTGCGATATTAAACTTCTCTCTTTGTAGATCTCTGTCATATTTAAGTGGGTTGAATTTCTTGTTGTTAAATGGGTTGTACACTAATTCAATACGTTCTTCTTCTGGTCCAATACTGTTAATTAATCTCTCTTGCATTACTTTTGATACGATAAAGTATCTATCCGGTATATTTTTAAATAGCTTTAGAAACCATCTGTAGATTTGTGCCTTAAAATCATTACGCAATAAAGCTCCATGGTCGTGCACTATTAACTTACGTTTGCAAAATATCTTAACTAATATCCCTAAGATTATTGGTTTATCGAGATGGGCATGTATTATATCAATGTCATATTTTTTGCAGATATTAAGAATAGCAAAGAATTTACGAGGGTCATAATTGGGATAGTCAAGAAATATTGTTTCACAGTTTATTTCAATACGCGTCCCCTTTGGTCTGAGTGGGTAAACGAAATTGGTAAAGTTTTTTGAGTTGTCTATATCAACAAGATTCTTAAGACATACTTGAGCGCCACCAAGTCTCATACTTCCTATGACATGTAAGATTCTAATGCTCATTGTTAGATCAACTTTCGAAATATATTCTTGTACGTTTTAATCGTATTCTCAATGTTGTGATTCTTCAATACGTACTCTAATCCATTATTACCTAGCTTACTATTAAAGTCATCAACTTGTAATTTGTTAAATTGATCTAAGAAGAGATTCCAGTCTCCATCTGCGCAGAGACCGCAGTTGTATTCATTCAAAAGATTGTCCGGATTAACTTTGTAGGAAAGGATTGGAACAGCGCACTTGCCGGCTTGAATGAAAGTGTTGGGGAATCCTTCACTATCGCTTGTATTTACAAACATGAGCGCTTTCTGGAAATATGAATCAATCTCTTTGAAGGTTACTCTAGGAATGAAATCGAGATTGTTGATTTTAGAAGCCTCATCTTTTAGTTTATCATATTGATTATCACCAGTTGCTTTTTGGCAAATCATAATAAATTTCTCTTCAGGTTTTTTTCTAGCAAGAGACAAGAACCTATCAGGACGCTTAACTCTAGCGCTTCGACCAACCCAGAGAATAAATTCCGGAGATCGTTTATTTTCTGATGATATTCTATGAGCATTAGCTAATGAAATAGAGTTGATGTTGTAATCTTTCTTTAATAGTTTCCTATCGGTTTTATTTTGACAGAAAACGGTATCTGCTCTCTTGAGAGAGTAGATAAAGAGAAAGTTGCTTAGAGAATTCCATCTATTGTACTTCGAATCAAACTCACGCTGACTTGCAGTTCTATATATGAATTTCTTGTTTTGTAACCGACAAAATAGATATATCAAGAATACGCCAAGAGATGCTGTTTTTGTGATATATATATCGGCATTAACTTCTTTTAGGCTTTTCCAAAGCGATATAGCAATCTTAAGTTGGTTATGATTGAAATTAAGACCTTTAACTACAGAAACATTTTCTCGCAATTCAGTCTCTTTTTGCTCGTAATCTGCTACAACGCAACTAACTTTAAATGCTTCATCTTTTGCTAGTTCTGTAGCAGTCAGATAAACGTCAACCTCTGCACCGCCAAAAACACTAGTTGTTTCAGTATTAAATAGCGGATAAGTCTTAGGCATTACAAAACAAACTTTTATTTTCTTATTCACGTATTGTACTGTCTCGCAAAAGATATAAAAAAAAGCCACGACTATTATAGTCGCAGCTTTGTGAATTTTAAAGATTCTTTTATTATCTGCGCCTTCTTAACATTAAGCCACCTAAAGCGATTATTGCAATGGTCGTTGGTTCCGGTACAACTCTGTAGACAGTTGTTATGTCATCGCGAAAATTATATTCATTGATATACAAAGCACCATCCATGCCAAAACAATAATTCCTCATATCACCGAAAAGCTTTGTTGCATTTCCAAACTCATCTAGTTTGAATATGAAATTGTCGCCATCCAAGGTGTCCTTACCTCTAACGAGCATGTCACCATCAAAATATTTTCCAGTCTTATCAAAGTCTAAGTCATATGCACGGACTATACTGTTACTAGCCCTAGCAACATTACCCTCAGTGTCGATAGAGAATACTCCGCTTTTATATGCTAAATTTGGGTATGCAAAAGAAGATGCAACGTAAAGCATATTATTGAATTTTCCGTTTGTATCAAAATCGCCGCCGTATGGACCACCTCCATTGGTGTGTTCAGGCCAAGATGTAAATGTATTTCTAGTGCCATTTGTATCGTATTTGTATATTTTATCTAAGTCTGATGTTCCAGCAAATATTTCACCTCCATAATTTCCAACAGAATCTATCGTTAAGAATGTTCCATATGTAAGGTGGCCTAGATATGCTATCTGACCGTTAGAATTAACTTTAGAGATACTACTATTACCCCTATTTGTTATGTAGAGTGAATTGCCGAAAGCAGTGCCGCCGCCCCAAGTAATATCGTATGGGTGTTGTGCCGTAGCAAAAAGGCTAGAACTACCATTGGTATCGACCTTCATTATATTGCCGTTGTCGTAGTGAAGTATGTAAAGATTGCCATCTGAATCTACGCACATATTATTGGAAGAAGCAGCATTGGTGTAACTAGCATAAACTTCAACTTGATATGAAGTATCAAATATCTCCAATGCCATTGCTGGTGCTGCTATCATAAGCAGGCAGAACATCCCTAGTAAAGTACTTCTCATCATCAAACTCCTCAAAAACATTGATTAAATAGGTTGTGATTGCGGTACAATACCACCCTCACAGACCTATAATAACTTAATTTAACTAGGAAATACAACAAAAAACAGGTATTTACTGATTATTGTTAGATGAACTCTTTGTAAATTTTGAGGTAACTTTCGGCTACGCCTTGCCAAGTGAATTGTTTTGCAAGTTTAAGAGCTACTTGCGACATGGATTGAATACGTGAGGGATTATCTATTAGGCTATCAATGCTTTTTGCAATTGATTCACTGTTTGCTTTAGTTATGATGCCATTTTCTTTAACTAGTTCACTAGCTCCCTCATATTCAGTTGTAACGATAGGTAAACCGCTTGCCATGGCTTCTAGCATTGAGTTGCTCATGCCTTCTGTTGAAGTTGCTGAAACATAGATATCTGAATTGCGATAAAATTCTGGCATCTGGTCCGCTTCTACTCTGGATATAAATTCAATTCTTTCTGTAACTTCCAGCTTTTCTGCAAGGTTGCGAAGCCTAGCTTCTTCACTTCCACTGCCTACTATCTTTAGAGTTGCTAGGGAGTTCATTTTAGAAAGAGCTTCTATTAAAAGTTCAATACGCTTACTCTCCGATAGCCTGCCAGTTGTTATTAGTCTTACATTTTCGCTACCGTTAGTGTCGGTAGGATAGAATTTTGTTAAGTCGATTCCGTTTGTAATTACCTTTATATCAGAGTTTGGGAAGAATCGTTTAGCGCGGTCTTTGAGCCCATTACTACAGGCTGTAAGGATAGATGCATTTTTCCAGATTGATTTGAAAAGTGGTGCAAGGATTTTGTAATCAAGTTGAAATCTTGGGTTATCTCCAGGCACATCAGAACCTAAGAGTGAAATAATGTAGGATAATTTCTTTCCATTTCTCCAGCAAAGCCAACCAGTTGGGAAGCCAAAGAAGGCATGCGCAAGATCGTAGTTAATTCTATTTATCATTAACTTATAAATCTTACCCGCTCGCCATAGCCATTCTATTGTTTCTATTTTGGTCCATCTGTGGAGGTCTTTTTTATGGATGCCCACTTTTATGATACGAATGTTGTTAGAAAAACTTTCTTCAAAAAGCCCAGGTTTTGGAGAGCTTGTTAAGACGTCAATTTCGATGTTTTCATTGTGCGAGAATTGTTCGAGTAGTCGCAAGTGTGTTTTCCCACCGCCACCTCCAATTGGAGGAAACTCAAAATTAACCATCAATATTTTTATTCTTTTATTCATAAGTGTAATTCAAATTAGACTTTGTTTGCTTCTAATGTCCAACTAATCGGTATTTTTCTTGAGCTTAAAGATTACTTGTATGCCAAAAGTTTTGTTGTATATGAAGTTGCGTGAGAAGTAGTACTTATCGGCATCAACGATTGAGTAATTCTCGCGAATGAAATCCCTTAGAGGTTGCATTGCTCTGAATCTGAGGTCTTCGCCTTTACCAATATTTTTCTTGAGGCTTTTTTCGTATACCTTATTGTAATAGGCTACAGTTTTATCGTCGTTTGGCAAAAATCCCTTTGACAAGCTTGGCCATAGCTCTAAAGGGGGTCTATTGTTGGGGAAATGAATCTTTCGACTATCAACGATATATTTAGGGGGATTTTTCTTGAACTCATTGACCATCTTTTTGATTTTGCGTTTAAGTTCTTCTGGTTGCATCACGTGCATGTTACTCTCAAATGCTTTCGGTACTGGCGCAAAACGTTGTGCTTTAACATATATGCCAGGGACCCACCCCCAAACATAGATAGAGTCTTCTTTAGACGTGTGTTTATTAATGTATTCGCCGACGTTTTCCCATTGCGACAAATTCCCTCTACGATGGCTATTGGCTTCTTTTATTTTCTGTAAGTATCCTCTTTTTCTGTGAATGTTCCCTTTGCTGTCTTTGTATTCTTTCCCACTATAAGGACTCTTAGTTAGGCCAAACATGATTGGCCAAGCCAACACAATCATTGTTGAAATTACAATTGCATAAAGACTACGCCAGAGCATTTTATTGACAGGTAGTGATTCACAGGTCCTTTTCCCAAGTATCCATATACTATATGCACCTGCAATCGAACCTGAAGCGCAGAGTGGTAAATAATATTGTTCATATGGCCTTGGACTAATCCATACAAAGGCCATGTCAAGTAGCCACCAGGTCGCTAAAAGAAATACTACGCCATCAGTGATGTTTATAGTGGGCTTAACTCCTCTGCGAAGCCAGCCAGAAAGAATGCGAAATTTAACAATTAATATAGATGCTATTGCCATTGCAATTGGTAGGCTAAGCAGACGATAATAGCCAAATACGAATCTAGCTTGTGTGGCTAAGTCTATACCACTTCTACTTTGCTCAACGTAGCCACTTGGCAATACGCCTCCACCTGATTTTGTGGCTTCTTTTGCAGAAAATAGTTTGGCAAATAGATTGGCGAAGATGTCCCAGATAAAACCGTATGGCATTGTTAGGGAGAGATTTCCAATAACTATCCAAGCGTAAATCGGCCCAATTGCTATTGCTGCCCCGAGTAGTAGTAGGGCAATGTCATTCATAATGATTTTGATAGTGCGCAGCTTTAGTATCGCAGCGATTATGAAAAATATTACAACTGCTCCTATAGCCGATATTCCAGTTTGTTTAAACAATGGTCCCCAGGAGAGAAACATTCCAGCTAGGAGTCCCCATAGCCAATGCTCCTTTTTCAATCTCAAGATAAAGCAACCAATCCCCAACATCATAAAGGCTATCATAAACTGTTCTTTGACATTGCCGAATTTTGCTATAACTGGGGCACTGAGATAGAAACAGGCGCTTAGGGTTGCTACAAATGCGGCGCTACGGCTGTATAATTGCTTAAGGGCATAGTAAATTAATCCAAGTGCGGATGCCTGAAGTAGAGCCTGTATAACTTTTGGCCCGATATCGCTAAAGCCCATACCGAATAGGCCAAATATCCACACTCCCAAAATGTTCATCAAAAGTGTACCACTTTGTGCACTTGGCAATTCTTCTGTGCCAATAGCCGCTCCGTGTAAAATGTGCTGCGCAGAGTAAACGTATGAACTGCTATCGAAAGGACCTGGAATGTTGAGTTCGCAATACTTTCCCATGCAAAATGGAATTGCAATCGCTATAAATATCACAATTGAAGAAATCTTGAAGTGTTTTTTTCCTCTAGAAAGATCCGTGTTTTTTTGTGTCTGTATTTTCTTTGTCATAGATTTTGTGTGCTTTTAATCTTTGTCGTCTTTTTTGTAGTGAATTGTTTTACGCAAAACATAAGTAGGTCTGTTTTGCGATTCGTGGTATGTCCTTACCTGTAGCTCTGCGAGTAAACCCATCATTATGAATTGAATAGTCGCCATAAAAAGCATGGCAGATATGATAAGTAGAGGGTTTCTATTCATAGATAAGCCCATTACAAATTTGTGATAAAGAAGGGCTATGAATGATATTCCAGAGCCAATTAGACTAACTCCACCAAGCAAACCAAATATGTAAAGCGGCTTTGTTGAGAACGAGTTTAGAAATTTAACGGTTATTAAATCTAGTAATACCTTAAATGTTCTATTAAGGCCGTATTTAGCCTTGCCACTCATTCTTTTTCTGTGGTTAACGACCATCTCGCCAACATTAGCACCGCTCCATTGGGCTAGAGCGGGAATAAATCGGTGCATCTCTCCATACAGTCTTGTTTCCCTTAGAACCTCAGCTTTATACACCTTTAAGGTGCATCCAGAATCGTGAATAGGTACGTTTGTTATTTTCTTTATCAGCCAATTTGCAAGTCGTGATGGTAAGTTCCTGCGCAGATGATTATCTTTCCTGTCTTTACGCCAACCACTTACTATGTCGTAGCCCTGATTAAGCTTATCTATCATTGCTGGTATGTCTTTTGGGTCGTTCTGGAGATCGGCATCCAATGCGGCGATAAGTTTGCCATTTGCATGGTGAAAGCCCGCACTTAGAGCGGCTGTTTGGCCGAAATTACGTCTAAAGACTAAGACTTGAACCCTTGGATCATTTCTTGCAATATCTTCGAGTATATCCAAGCTGGAATCACGACTACCGTCATCTACAAAGATTATTTCGTAATCGAACTTGCCATTAAGGACCTGAGTAATCTCTTCATACAGTACAGCCAAATTACCTTCTTCGTCTAAGAGAGGCACAACTACGCTAAGTTCCAGTTGTTTATTTTTCATACTAGATAAGACTCTAAATATTTGCAATTTCAGGGTTTAAGGAGCAGTCATTGACTGTTACTAGTTTACATAAAATATCCTACATTCCCTGTATCGTCAAATTCTAATTCTCACATTGCTTATAGATGATTTTCTCTGCTATCTATGATAATCATTTATGTTTGATGTTAATGATGTTGTTGCAATCGGATATTACTGGAAATGTAGCGGTTGTAACGATTAGAGAGTTCTTTCTTGTCTTATTAGGAGCTGAATTCGCAATTATCTAAAGAAATGTTACTTGGCTACGTAGCAATTCGTTTTGTAGGGTTAGGTTAATGCACAAATTGTGCCAATTTTCGTTTTCGTAACAAATTAAAGCCAAAAATTACAAAAAGACAAGGGAGAGTATCAGAATGAAAAGAATCTTATTAGTAATCGTTACAATGTGTCTTGTTAGCATAGCAGATGCTTCATTGATATTGGAGTACCAAGGTGGAACAATGCCTAATCGCAGTGTTAATTTAAGGGGCTCATTTGGTCGTGGCCATGGTTTGGTTGGTGAATATCACATGGATGTTCAAGATGTAACAGGAATCGATAGGCAGCATTTTAACTCACCTAGTGTAATAGATGTTTTTTGTATAGACCCACATAGGGATATGGCATCAGGTAGTGTTGAGTTTAGTGTCGAAGAATGTAAAAATACCAACCTTAAGGCTTTATTTGGTCAGTATCATGATTTAATTTCAGGCGATCCTATTAAATCTCAGGGTTTTGCACTTGCAGTATGGGAGATTATCTATGAAGACAGCGGAAATTGGGATGTCACTCGCGGCCGTGGTTTTCGCGCTAAGCATATATCAAGGGAAGCAGCTGACTTTGCCAATAATAGTTTGGCGGCTCTAGATACAGCCTTTGCAGATGGAGTAGAGCTTCGAATCCTAAATTCAGGTAATTCGTCGTATCAAAGACTCGTAACTCAAGTTGACAGTGTGTTGCCTGTGCCAGAGCCAGCAACAATGGCACTTCTGACAATTGGCGGCTTAGTGATAGTCTCCAGAAGACGCAGAAATCAATTGCAATAGATAGTTTTATATCTTGACTTACCAATAAAAATAGGACTAGCCTTGAGAGAGGTTAGTCCTATTTTTTTATAGTGAGAAATTTTAAATCTTGTCAAGGGCTACTTTGAGCTCTTTGCAGACAAGTTCGATATCCTCTCTAGTTAAATTATTATAGAATGGTAGAGCAGCGGTTCTATCACAGGTTGACTCAGTGATTGGGAAATCACCTTTTTTATAGCCAAACTCTTTAACCATGAAAGGTTGAAGATGTACAGGAGGGAAATAATTGCTACATCCAATGCCTGCTTCTCTTAATAATTCGAGAAGTTTGTTTCTCTGCTCTTGTGTGTAACCTTCTTTGAGTCTAATGACAAAGACAAACCAAGACATGTCAGTGTCCTGAGGAACTGTTGGTAGTATGATCCTGTCTTCATCTTTTAAGAGCTCCATGTATGTTTGTGCTACATTTTTCCTCTTTTCTTTAAACTCTTCGAGTCTACTTAGCTGAACAATGCCAATTGTGGCGTTAATATCAGACATGCGGAAATTGTATCCCATTCTTTCGTGCGCCAGCCAGCCACCTCCTGCTCCTCTGCCTTGATTTCTTAGGGAAATACAAATTTCTGCTAGCTCATCACTGTCGGTTACAATCATCCCACCTTCACCAGTAGTGATTTGTTTGTTTGGATAAAATGCGTAGAGTCCAAAATCACCGAAGCTACCGACTTTACGGTTTTTGTAAACACTTCCAAGTCCTTCACAGCTATCTTCTACTACTGCTAAGTTGTGTTTTTTTGCAATATCACAGACCTGATCAATTCCCCATGGATTACCAAATACTATAACCGGTTCAATAGCTTTGGTTTTATCTGTTATCTTTTCTTCAATTTTGGCAGGATCAATATTCATGCTTTCAGGATCTATGTCAACAAAGACAGGTTTTGCTCCAACCTGAAGAATGCAGTTAACTGTTGCAATGAAAGTAAAAGGTGTCGTTATTACTTCATCGCCAGGACCTATCCCCAATGCGTTCATACAAAGAAAGAGTCCACTTGTTCCGCTATTGACGCTGATGGCGTGTTTCTTTCCAGAGTATTGAGCCATAGCCTTCTCAAATTCGAACATTTTAGGTCCGAGTGCAAGGTTTGGCGTCTTCATGACTTCTACAACCGCATTTATCTCTTTTTCTGTAATATCAGGACTTGATAAATTCACTCTCATTCTAATTGCTCCTTTAATATTTTACTCGGGCTGACCGAGATTTAATTTAAACCAATAATTCTAACATTTTGTATTGAACGAGTCCAACTTTAAATACTTGCTCTAAAAGGTTATTCTATTAATTTGCAATACAGCTAGCTTTTGGTAAAATCGGAAGTATTGTGTTAAATGGAGACTAGAAAATGGCACAAGATAACGAGATTATTGAAGTTTTTTCCAAGATAAGTGATCCTGTTGTAATGGAAAAATTCTTCTCGGAAATATTAACTCCCAAAGAAATTAAGGATATAAAACTCAGGTGGGAGTTGATTAAGATGGTAAATTATGGCTTACCACAACGTGAGATTGCGTCTAGACTTCATATTAGCTTATGCAAGATTACTCGTGGTTCAAAGATTCTAAAAGATAAAGATTCTGTAACTAACAGAATTCTCAATGGTTAGTAATTACATTCTCATCACTAGCTAAACTTTTGTTCTAACTGATTGGCTGATTTACATTGTTGTGCATTTGAGAGGTAGATGCTTTGGTTAAAATTGTTGCCATTATACGTCCACTAGTCCTTTGCTTTTTGATATTGTTTTCTGTTGGGTGTAACAGTTCAAGGGATAATTTGCAGAAGTTTACAAAGCTCTATACGTCATGTGACTACAGTGGTTGTATCGAATTTGCCAAGTCTAAAGAAATTGTTAGAGACAAACCTAGCGGAGATGATCTCCTGTGGCGTTTGCATGATGCATCAATTCAAAGAATAGTTTCTAACTTTACTCAAAGTAATCTAGAGTTTGATGCCGCCGAAGAGATGATTAAGTATTATGATCTAGAGTTCAAGGGGGCAGATGTTGTTGCAACAACAGCGATTAACGACAATGCATTGCCGTATAGAGGGACCAGTTACGATGCGATAATGGTAAATGTTTACAAGGGCATCAATTTCATGAGTTTAGGCAAAAACGATCTGGCTCGCGTGGAATTTAATCGAGCCCTCGATCGTCAGAGAAGGGCAAAGGAAAGATATAATGAGCAAATAGCTAAACGCAGGGAAGAGCTTGAGAAGGATAAGTCTTTACCTACTGAGGCTAAGAAGAATGCGAATAATTCTGCAATTCGTAAAGAAATAGAAGAGAAATATTCAAATGTATTTGAATTTGAAGCTTATCCAGATTTTGTAAATCCATTTGCTACTTATATGGCAGCTCTATTTTCTCTCCTTGATGGTGATAATTCTAAAGCGGTTGATCTCTTTAAAGAAACCTACGGTATGGCACCTGACAACAAGTATCTTGCTAAAGATTTAGAAATTGCTGATACAGGTTTGGCTAATTCTAGTAATGTTTGGGTTATATTCGAGAATGGATTGGCTCCAATAAAGGAAGAGATTCGAATCGATTTGCCACTAGTTTTGGGCAATAATGATATATACTATGCTGGTATAGCCCTGCCAATGCTCAAGATACGGTCTAAGGCGTTTGAACATTTAAATATTAGATGCAATAATGAAGTTTTTGCAACAGAGACGGTCTCTGATATGAATCGTGTTGTTAAGACAGAGTTTGATAGGGAATTTGACGGAATTCTTGTTCGCTCAATCATATCGGCAACAACAAAAGCTATCGTACAGCATGAACTTGGGAGACAATCCACTATTGCTGCGGCTGTAGCATCCATATACACCTTGGCGACAACAACAGCTGATGTTAGAGTCTGGACAACGCTACCTAGTGATTTTCAGATTGCTAGAGTGCCAATGCCAAAAAACAAACATCTTTCTATTATACTGGCAAATCGAGAAGTTGATGTTAATATTGGTGATTGTAAGAATGCTATTGTTTATATTAAGATGCCAACGTCTTCATGTGAACCTATTATTAATGTGATAAAACGCGATTAAAGGAGTTAGTTATGGATAGGAGATTTTTATTAGGAGCATTGCTTTTTAGCTTCCTATTGATTGTTGGTTGCGCCAATAACGATAAAGATTCAAGAGTGAATTTAAGCCGAGGGGTTGGTAGTGATTCACTTGGTGATAATATTATTGTGCGTCCAATAGGTGATTTTATAAGCGCCCTAATTGGTGAAGGTCTTGAAGTTGAGACAGTAAAAACTAAACGCAATAATGATGGGATAATGGTAGCTCAAATAGCAGTCTATAACAAGTCAACTAAGACACGTCGTTTTCAATATAAAGTAACTTGGTTTGATGCAGATGGTTTTACTGTAAACACAAAAACATCTGTCTGGCTTGATTATTCAGTTGCCGCTAAGAGTAGCGATACAATAACTTCTGTGGCACCT
This sequence comes from Phycisphaerae bacterium, assembly GCA_027078365.1. Lineage (GTDB taxonomy): Bacteria > Planctomycetota > Phycisphaerae > Sedimentisphaerales > Sedimentisphaeraceae > S145-28. The sequence goes on along the minus strand of JALWYQ010000037.1, from coordinate 78,640 downwards.
AACGCTAGAGCTGTGAATTTTAAGATTGATACTAGAAAATAGGGAGATTAAATATGAAACGGATATCTGTTGTATTAATGATTCTTACAGGTCTTTTCCTAACTGGATGCGCAACTGAGACGACAAACATTGACGTCAACAATGATGATGGTAAAGCTGTTATGGGGCTTGATTATCGCGACTTTGACAAAGCTGCAAGCCAAATGGTTCAATCATTAATGGCTTCTGGAGTTTTAACCAAAAAGGATGGTGGTAGGTATGTTGTGGCTACTGGTAAAATTATTAATGACACAATGCAACGTATCGACACAGATCAACTGATGGCCAAGGTTGAACAGGAGATGATGAATAGTGGTAAGGTTGTGATAACTAGCGCAGTTGGTGGTAAAGGAGCCTCAGATGACATGATTTACGACGTCAGGGAACTGCGTGATGGTAAGGCCGGTGAAGAATTTGATCAAAAAACTGTTGCCGCAAAGGGGCAACTAGTTGCACCAGAACTTAGTCTCAGCGGTAAAATTATTCAACGTAATGTTAAATATGGATCTAAAGAGCAGCAGGTTGAATATTATTTTCAGTTGAGATTAACTGATTTGACCAGTGGCCTTAGATTTTGGCAGAATGAAACTCTCATAGGTAAACGAGGGAGCAATAAGAGTGTCTCCTGGTAGAGAAAACTTCTTGCCTTGAAAGGAAGGTACCATGAAAAATCTAATAGCAATAATAGTTCTCTTAGTACTTGCGCAGTCTTTTGCAGCTACTAGCATTAAGACTGTAGATGTCAAGGGATTTGGTGATACACCGAAGGAAGCTATAGATAATGCCTTGTACCGTTCGGTTGCAATGGCGGTTGGGGTTTCAGTGGATAGCGGTGATGTTGTCTATGGCCACCGCTCGTCTAACAGCGGCGCAGCATTTTCAGAAGATGGGAACAAGTATTCTAGAGACGACGTTGCCTTTTTGGCAGAAGGAACCGTCTTAAAGAATAAGATAAAAGGCTTTGTGAAGGGCTACAAGGTTCTTGACGAGGGCAGAGATGAAGATGGAAGATATTTTGCTCATCTAGAAGTTTCTATATCAGAATACACTTCCCCTATAAAAGATGAGAAAGATAGGCTCTCGATTACGAGTTTTTCTAATCCACGCTCTGGCTTACAAGTTGGAAAAGAACTAGCTAGTAGGCTTATCAATATTATTTCAGAACAGGGTAACTATCGTGTTGTTGATAGAGAGTACAATAGCGAGTTTGGTCAAGAAAGAAATATAGTAGAATCTAAAGATTCCTCCATCGCTGAGAAGGGAAGGCTCGGTAAAGTCTTAGGGGCCGATTATCTATTAACGGGAGTTATTGAACGTGCATATATAACTGCTAAGCCTAAACATTCTAATGCAACAGGTCAAGATTATGTTGAGTATGAAGCTTATTTCGATGTTAGATATTCTCTCTTGGTTGCTCCGACTAGAGAGTTGGTATTGTCTGATAGAATAGAAATCCATCTTGATGAAGATCAGGTCAAAAAACTTGTTAAAGACTGGGATTATAATGATCTAGATGCCGGTGAACTCAAGAATGGTTTGCTAAACATGGTAGCTTCTAGGATTGCTTTGCAGCTAAGTGAGCGCATCTCACCGATGAGAATTGCCGATGTTTGGGATGATGGAACTATTATCTTGAACAAAGGTAAAGGTGAGGTTGCTGCTGGAATGTATTTCGATATTTATCATTTAGGAAAAGATGTGATAGACCCAGAAACTAAAGAGAGCTTAGGGGCTGCGCAGCGCAGAGTTGCTAAGCTTGAGATATCGGAGATTTATCCTAAGTACTGTTTTGCTAAAAGGGTCTCTGGAAAGATTAACAAATCAAACATTGGTGATGTTTGTAGGGTAAATAATGATAAAAAAGAAGTTGTTGGAGCAAAGAGCAAGATAAAGAGGAAAGCTAACGGGGGAGTTGTTCTACCTTTTGATAAATAGGGCAATCCTTTCTTCTAGTATCGATAATTAAAAAAGGCTGGAACAAACTGTTCCAGCCTTTTTTAATGGAGCCGATGAGACTCGAACTCACGACTTCTACACTGCCAGCGAGATTTTTGCCATTCATAAACCCTTGTAAGCTCTGGGGTTATGGATCTAAGGTTCTATTGTAAAAAAGGTTGGGAGTTTTTGCAAGTCTTTTAAAGTTTTTGCGTTTTGTCCTTAAAAGTGCTATGAGTCCATCGAAAGTGTCCATTAATTTGAGGGGCAAAAATTGGCTGCTAAAACTCAGTTTAAAATGCGTTCGTGGGTTAGTGTTTTTTTAACTATTGCCCGTTGCCTAGGACACCAACTTTTGAATCATTTCCTTGCAAGTGTTTGGCATACGGAACTTTTCTTATAACCATGTCAGAGACTGTACGAATGGGTTTATATGAAAATTCTCCATTATACAGGGAGGAAAACATGATGGATTGTAAATTCCTTTCTGTTGAGGAGGTTGTGTCTGGTTTCCTTTATATTTGGATGTTTTGCCATGATTGAGGAAGCGTCAAGGCTTGATCCGAGGGATAGCTTAAGGTCTGACCGTTTTTTATTTATAAGTTTTGTGACAGAGGTGATAGCAGAGGTGGTTTTGCCATCCATAATATATCCGATCATTCCTCCATGTTTTACGTTACTGCTATATTTTCCTGTAACAAAACACATCATGCCTTGCTCCCCAACATAGTCACTATTGTTAGTCACAGGCTTTTTGGGTGCTTGTTGGGGAATACGCAATCTTTTGCACTCAAAAGCGAAGTAAATATTTTCCCTTGTAGTACCCATAAAGATAAAACAGATGTCTATTCGGCCATCCTTTCCCATTGGAGAATCGGAAGTTTCAATTTCAGGTCGTATCTGGAATGGCAACTTGTTCTGTATGTTTTTTTCTTGCTGAAGTTTTTTTGTAAAGGCCTTAGAAATCAGAACTTCATGGTCAAGGCGGCAGGGTTTGTTGAAAGCCTTCCAAGTTTCCACGACAAATTCCAATATATCAGGGATTAGCTCGTCTGGAAACAGATCCTTCTTCCAGCCTCCAGCCTCTCCAACTATAGCTACTGACATCAACGACTCCCTTCTGAAGAGAGTATTGCTACAGCAATTTCATCAGCATCATTTATAGCCGCTGTTTTTGTCCAGTACCTTCGTGAAAGTGGTTTAAGAATATAAAGCTGATTCCCATCAAAGACTTTCAGGTGACGGTGATAAACAAATTTACCCATCTTTTTGGGTAGGGCATTTTGAATGTTCTTTAAAGCTGCATGCAGATCGTCGGATGTTTTCGTCTCACTGTACCGCTCAGTTTTATGAGATTTCACAAGTGTTACTATTGATGTGCCTAAAATCTCTGAGTATTCAACCCTGCCATTCACATGAAAATCGCTTCGTTTGGCCCATGTATTTAATATTGAGCAGAGCAACTCTGCATAACCTTTTCTTTCGTTAGGGGTAGGGCATCCGATGGTTTTGACTCTGCTATTGATGGAGGTTGGCATCATGCTACTTTTGAAAATATTCACAGTATCATCAATGAGCAACTGCTCATGTTGAGATATTCCATAATATTTATATAGCAAAACCTCTATTTTTTCAGCAGCCAAAGCTACCTTTTCCTCTTGAAGCATAAAGTCTTTCTCGATCAATGCTTTAAGATCACTCATATGCATGGCTATTTCATTTATTATCCTATCTGATTCTTCCGGGTTTTCAGTGTCTTTAGGAAGAGGGAATGGAATCCGTTTATATTCAGTAGGAAAAATTTGTTCCCTCTCTATACCTAAATTAGCGGAGGTGTGAAATTGAAAGTACTTAGCAAGTTTTGAATTTAAAACTGCTGCAATAAACATTAACAATCTATAATTAGATGGTGAACCAGAAATAGAATATATGGCGTCTTGGAAAATTGCTTCAAAGTCGCAATAAACAGCTTTCGTGAAGCCCTTATTCACTAGAACCTTTGGACGCGTGTATATTCTTTTGTCCCGGATTCTGTGTAATTTCTTAAATCTGGGTCCTACTTTTTCGCAATTTTTTTTGGTTATGATTAAGTTTGGCCCGATTTTCTTGGCATCAATATATAGTTGTTCTGGTGTCCACCAAGCAGGTTGTGGTTCACCATAAGCTTTTTTGCCTTCCGAATACCGTTCCTCATTAAATGGCTGGAAGCCTTGGCTTGCTATGAAGAGGTTTGTTTTTTCCTTTGGTTTACTAACCAGTTCTCCGAGGCAGGGCATCTCAAGCAATCTATCCAGCAGGAGATTATCACGCCTTGTTCCCCAGAACTTTTCTTTCCACGCTATAGAGATTTTGTTTTTCTTGGCATATTGCTGTATGTCGAATAGTCGGATAGTTTTTTGGTCCTCAGGTGATATATGAATGACCCCTCTTCTCGGATCACAACTACTGACCTTTGGTACTTCGTAGTCAATAGAATAATCGTCTTTGGGCTTACGGGCGTTGTACTTAACTATTACAGATGGGCTGACAGCGTTTTCAAAAAGAATATGTCGCCAGTCGGACAGTTGTACAACTTTCTCTACAGTAACGTTTGAGAACCAGCCAGCCTGGAATTTATCTGTAGAATTGTTGAAAAGTACCTTTGTTGATAAAACCAAGCATGCCTTACCGTTATCGTTTAAATGAACCGAAGATTTCCACATAAAAGCATGAGCAATTTGTCTGGCTGGAAGAAAATATTTTTTACGATCAGCCTTTGCCCTTGGGGCATCGTCTAAATACGGGTTATTGTCTTCGCTCAAGCACCAGTCTAACGCCTTAGCGTCTGAAGCCCTGCCCCTGCTTACCCATGGGGGGTTGCCGATAACCAAGTCAAAGTTTTTTGCAGCTGGTATAGTATTTTCGAAGAAATCGCCTTCGAAAATGACGGGGGATTCATTGTTGGAATAAGCACTGTCTTTCAGGGCGAGGAAATTGTCAAGTATCTTGCCACGTTTCGCTTCCAGTTCATAAATTTCTCTTGGCTTCAATTGATCAAGGAAGGCAAGGTAGAGGCTAAAGCAGGCAATACGACAAGCGGTTTCGTTGACATCTATACCGCATATCTTTTCTCTGATGATTTCTAATAGAGCCTCTGCACGAGTTATATTGTGAACTCCTGGGTTTTTATATCGCCATTGCTCTGCTATCCGGTTAAAAATTATCACAAGGAATATTCCTGACCCGCAGGCAGGATCCAAAATTCTCTTATCGAGAAGGCTGTTCCATTCAGAGGTAGCAACATCGACTACCATTTCAGCAAGGTGTTTAGGTGTATAGTATGCCCCGCTTTTTCTCTTTCCGGCTTTATCCTCAGCACCAAGGAATTCTTCGTAAATAGAGCTTATAGTTTCTATTGGGATTACGCTGAAATCATAGGCCCAGAAATCAAAAGTAGACTGTTTGCTTTTTAATTCTTCACCAATTAAAAAACGACGAAGAATCGAAATGTGCTTGTCGTCAATTTGCGGCCTTTCTTTTTCGACGGTATCATCAAACATGCTTCCATTGAAATGCCGCTGTAATACTGCGAAAAGGTCGTAGAGGATTTTTTTTGCTTTGGTGTTATCGTATTGCGTTAGAAGCTCGTGAAGGCTTTTGATTCCCTTTGCATTTGCTTCAGCAAAAAGGCTTTCATCGATAATGCCGCGTTCAATAAGGTAGCAAGCGAAGATGACACGGCCAAGAAGTGCGTGTACAACTTTATAACTCAAATTGTTATGTTGGTGTAATTGATCTCGTGCTTCGCTTAAATTCCGGAGAAGGAACTTGTCGACCGTCTGGTTTGAGTCGAAACACTGAGGTTTGTCTCTGTATATCTGTCCGCTCTGAACCCTTTTGACAAAGTTGAGTACTTTAGTGGTAGAATCAAGTATTTCTACAAGTCGACCCTCATTGTCTACTTGCGAATCTTCTTTGACCGGCTTTGCCAAGCTCGAAAAAACCTGAACCTGGTCAGGACTGCTTACAACAAGAAGCGTTGCCAGGCCCTGGTTCCAGAATTTGCGATAACGATTATGTTGCCTAATAGAATCCAAGCGTTTAACTTCTTTGAAGTAGACTGTAGGGCGGCCATCGACGCATAGTATGCCATTGAGATGCATTGTTTCCCATGCTCGTCTCATTAGGTGGGAATAAGGGTGCTTGCCCGCAAATCTCTCTATATCATCCGCAGAACGGAAAAAAAGGGGCGCAGATACTCTTGTCAGATCAAATTTCTCAATTAATTGCCGACTTGCAAAAGACATTTTATTTCTTGGTCTCTAAGTTCAATAAAGTAAATGTTTCTAATGGACGCACATTTTACCCTGAGATGTTGGTTTAATCAAATACAAAGAAAGGCGGCTGCTAAAATAGGTGTGGACCTCGTTCTGCCGAGGCATTCTTTTTGCAAGACCGTTTTGTTCTTTTGTCGCTTGGTTAATCTGGCTTTGTGATTCTTTGATATATTGTTATGGAAAACCGCAACTTTGAACTACATTTACTAGCCGAAAAGATTAAGCGGCTCCTGTTGAGCCACTCTTGTCCAGAGTTTGCTGCTGGGCTGCTTGAGCAGCTTGAGAAGATTTATCTACAATAGATTTGGCTTTGCTGCGGAAAATTTCATCCTTGAGCGTTTTGGTTAGTTTTGGGAGCATGTCTTTGATTGCTAATTGTTTAGATGCTTGCTAATTCGCTTATCGCATAAAAAAAGACCCCAATTAGATGGGGTCTTAAGTGTCTAAGTTTGTAGATGATCAAGTTGTGGTTTTATATCTATAATACTCATCTTCTACCATTATTCTTTCTGCTTTCATCCTAATAACATCCGGAGGACAGGCTGTTACTTCGGCAAATTTGCCGTCTTTTGTCTCCACTAGAAAAGTTGTCACTGTGTCGTCAATAAATGTTGTTCCTTCCAATTCCATTTCTATGCCCCACAATATAAATTAAAAAATCAACTTCCTTCCAAAATCCATTTCTACTTTTTTTTTCCATTCAGATAAATCAATCTCAACACCACAAGCACACTTTATTTTAGCATTTTTAGGGAGCGGTTTCACTCCTTTTCTTGCAAAATCAGCGTCTATCTGTGGATTATTAATGAACTTGGCGTAATAACTATGTCTGGTACGGCAGTTTGGGCAATACTTCACAACTGATGCGGCAGACGGGCTATTGTGAAACTGCGGAACTTGATGCCTGCTGCCACCTTGCATCTCTTGCCTAAATATCTTGCGATCTTTGGTTGCAAAAACCTTAAAAATGCTGGTGTTGTCAAACAGTAACCCGCATACCGTTTGGATTCTATGCACTACATCGGCAAAATCTGGGGTTTCATCCACCTTTGTTATTCGCAATCCTATTTCTTTCAGATTTTTTATTTTCAAAGATCTTCCATGCGACCGCCATTTTGAATGGTCTGCGAGCTCTTTCGCAATGAATGCGGCTTGTTTTGCTTTCATTTCTTGTGTCACGGGCCTGCCAGTGGTTTCCGTTTTGTTCCAACCTTTAAATTTATGTTCAACTAGCCAGTTTCTAACAAGATCTTTTGCGAATTCATGGTAGGGCAATACTGTGTTTCTAAGAGTCTTGATTGTTTGTTTCGTAAATTGTTTGGTTGTAATTGGTTGTGTCGTGTTTCTCTGTGCTAAGTTATGGCAAGAAATGACGAGAAAGTGGACATCTTACGCTGTCTTTGAACCCAGAAGGGTACTAGGGACTTTAATGGTGTCGTTAAAGATCAAGATTTCGCTACCCTTGCGAGGGTTGCTGGTGTGGTAGTTTAGTGAAAATTCAATTATGTTCATTTCTTGATACATGTCTTTTATTTGAGTTACATTGTCATAAGAAATTAACCATTTGAAGCTTTCGTATTTGCACATTTGGGTGGACAGGTTGGCGTGATCGTCGTGCAGGAAATGGTTTATATATAGCTCTGCTCCCTTGTTATAGTAAGGTGGGTCTAGATAAACTAATATATTCTCATTTGACTTTTGTGAGTTGATGTTTATCAATAAGTCGTTTGCGTTCAAATTGGACACAGCTATTCTCTCGCCGTAGGAAGCGACGCGCTCTAAGCGTTCTATGAGATTTTTTTTGTTGAATCTTGCATCTATTTTCCAGTTACCACTCTGGCCCTTACCGCCTATTGGCCCTGCCTTTTTGAGAATTCCAGATCTATTGCAGCGATTGAGAAAGAAGGTTGCAAAACCCACCTTCAATAACGATCTCTTGTCGCACTTATTGTATATTTCTCGTTGTTTGTGCCATTCTTCAATATTGACATCTGTATCGTTTACGAGGGCAAGGAATTTATCCGTATTATTCATAATTGAATGCCAAAAGGCGTATATACAAAAATCAACATCGTTTATTACAATCTTGTCTACATGCTCGCCGAACAACAGTCCTAAAGCCGCGCCAGCACCTCCGGCGAAAGGTTCTATATACGTACACCCTTGAAGCTGATTCAAGTAGATCGTTTCCATCAAAAAGGGCATCAGTGCACTTTTACCGCCTGGGTACCTAAGTGGGCTATAGGTTTTTGCCATGCTCTATCCTTCTTCGTTTTCGTAATATTCTTTATTCAACACGATTTTAAATAGAGGTTCGAGTTGCTCCCAGAAACCTCTTAGCACTCTTTCGTCAGCAATAACAAATCTATTGTGGACGAATGCATTTAACATGTCAGTATTATAGAAGGTAGAATTGTCTTTGGCCATATTTTTTATTGATTTTATTACTTCAGGTTCTATTTTACCGCAAACAATAGTATCTTGCTCTAAAAGATAATTGACGACTTGATTAAGGGACGGACTCCAGTCGTTCTTTTTTTTCTGTTTTCTTCTATAGAATTCGGCGATTTTTTTGCTGTAGCCCATTTTTTCAACGTAATGATTAAGTGACATTTCAAGGATACACCTAAGCATTATAGCTATCGTGTTAGGGCTTTCGTTAATCTTCATTTTCTTGAATTCAGCGAAAACGTCGTTAAGCCTGTTACAGCTGGTATTGCAAGTGAATTTGCTAGGTACCAGCCTCTGGTTTTTTTGGGGAGCTGATTTCTTTTTGGGGGCTGATGCTTTCTCTGTTTTTTTATCAGACAGCAGTTTAAAGCCGGCAAAACAAGAGTAAGTGAATTTCTCTTTTTTGCTTGGGCTAGGCTTATAGTCCTTATTCTCTTTAAGATATTCTTGGGCAGCAGCTCTGTCGTTGTGGGATCGAGATGTTATTTTTCCTAAAGCAATATCTGTTACTATCCTAGAGTAACCTTTATTAAATTCAGCCCGACTTGTTTTACATTCCATAGATTCGCCTTTGAAGTCAAGGCTGAGCCAATCCCTATAGTCTTGGTTTTCATATATTCTTTCGAGAGTGGTAGATGGAAAGTGGCGAGAGTCTCTGACTTTGGCAGCAATATCTTCTGGCAGGTCTAGTTCGCAAGCCAATTCGTACATGGTTAGTAGTCTTAATTCTTTAATTACTTCGCTGTTTGAAATAGAGAAATCTTTTGCTATTTGAGATGTAGTCTTTCCTTCGCTGTATATTGCCTTGTAGAATCTTGCTTGTTCAATATGGTTCCACCTGTTTGTGCCGCCGCCTTTAGTGTGCTTCATAGCAATGTAGACGTTGGCGGCCTCGCGAGAAGGGGCAATTGTTACTTTCACCTTCTTGATGTTTTCGGCATCAATTTTCTGTGATAAAGCTCTGAACTTTCTTGATATTGTCCCGCTTATTTTATTTGGATCTAGGAGCAATTTTAGGCTGGAGAGTCTACGATTGCCCTCCACTACAACCTTTTTGCCGCTTTCTTCTATAACAATTAAACTTTCAATAGGCATATAGCCTTTGTCTGTAATTGTTTTGGCAAGCTCATAGACATCGTCTTTTGCTACTAATTCAGAGAGGAGATCGGTTTGAGTTAGGTTCCTAGACGATATGGGGAGTCTAGGGTTTTTGTTATCTAGGAAGAGCTTGTTAATTGACAGTTTTCTTTCTTTCCAATCATGAAAATTTTGCATACTAATTACCCTCTTTTAAATATTGCTTTTTGGGTTATTTGGTTAATCTGACGGGTGCTGATATTGAGTGGTTATACCTAGTTCATAGTTATACTTAATTAATGGTTATGCTTGTCCCGTTTTAGTTTGCACCTTGTTTTACGGAGAGTTACATGTCAGTTAAGAAAAGTCAGCCTATTCAGTTTTGTAAGCACCATTACAGGCATAGAGCCGTGAAGATTATCACTAAGATTCTTATCCGGCACTGTGACGAACATTGTCTGCGCGGTCTTCTTCGGCGTCTTTTAGAGCTTCGTCCATGAGGTTGTAGCCTTTAATCTCACTTAAAATGCTCTTGGTTAGCTCTGGGAGCATTTTTTTTATTGCGGATCGGACTTTAGCGTCTATGACGTCATCAAACCCATCGCTTTCATCTTCGGGAAAGAGGTAATGTTTTTTGACTTCATTTGGCATATCTACCCAAGCGTTAGCCATCGCCAATACTACTTGAGCCTTACTCGCTTTGGAGCTACCTGGCATAGCTTTTGTCCAGAATATATCAACGAAATCTCTGGGCAAATTAGCTCCCAACATTGCTTCTGTGTCTGATCTAGCCATGTTTCGCCTGCATTTCTCGAAATTTCTCAAAAATTCTCAATTCCCGTATCTCTTTATAACTCATACTGTTACGCATTATACACTCAAAAATTCTCAATTATCCTCAATTATTAGCTTGTAATAGTTTTGAGGCTGACTAAAATTGCACTATTGAGAATAATTGAGAGGTCTTGAGACATGAAAACAAACATAAAATATTTAGCTTTTCACGAAAAGAACAACCCCGACCTCCTAACAGCAGTTAATGAGGTCGCGGGGTTAATGGATCGCAAGCCTCATGACGCCGCGGCCCGTCTCCTCCTTGAAGCGTGCAACTATAAGATAGCAGAATTACGGGCGGAAAAGCAAGAAAAACAGGTGTTGGTGAGTTAAAGAGCATTAACCCCTATTGGATTGGAGGCAGTTAGTATGCAGAAAAATAAGTTTAAAATTCGTAACCAGACGTTTGAGCTTGGTCTCACAATTCAAGAGGTTGGTGCGATGATGGGGTTTTCGAAGTCAACCCTATACAAGCATCACATTCTTGCAAAGCTCAAGGCGGACGGTCTGCAAAGCTTTACCGTTGCAGGGCAAGAGCGGTTTCTTGCCAGTTCGGTCGCGGAGATCATGCGCAAATCAGCCATTACAGGCAGGCCAATCGGAGAAATCAAACGCCGCAGACGCCAAAGCGGATAACAATACAAGGTTTGTTTTGTTGTGGGTTGTGGCGACCCGCACAAACGATTCTCTTCCTCCTCCAAAGGCACTCGCTGGCGGCGTTAGGCCATGGACAGTTACGGATTAATTGTTCCCGCCAGTGAGTGGAGAAGAGAGGGGTTATGTCGGTTAAGCCGGATGCGACAATCTGGCTTGTTCATGGTTGCGGGTGGGGTGAAGCGTAGTAGCCCCACCATTTAAAAACTTAGCAGGGAGGCGAAGTTATGCAGGTCACGGAAGATTTGATTAGAGAAGCTACTCAAGAGTTGGTTGATGAGGTTGGGCTTGAGAGTTTGCTTAGCCCAGAGGTGGCGAGCAAGATTCGAGTATCTAGAATTTCACGGGGGCGATATGGACAAAGAGCTGGAAATCGTATTGGCTGCTATAAGATTATCGCTGTCTGTGAAGACGGCGTTGGAAAAGAAATTGCGAGAGTCAACGTCTTGCGTCGATGTACGATGGTTGCGAGATCAAATAGACCTTCGAGAGAGATCGATTCAAAGGTTACGCCGAAAGCTCCAAAAAACAGAATCGTCCGCTTTTTCTGGGCGATTGGTTGCGCAATCTTAGCGACAGCGAGGTGATCAGATGGGTGGGGCGAGCATCACAACAACACCTGACCAGTGGGACCGCATTCGTAAGCGTGGGCGGTTTCAGGTGCAGGCATTTCGAGCGTTTTACAGGTCTGGTAGGCTTGGCGGTAGGTCGAGTGTTGAGGCGTTTTGTAGGGCGATTGTTTGTTCTAGTGATGCTGTTGTTGACGAGCTTCTTGCTCGCAATCCAAAGGCGTTGGATCAATTCTCGCAGTTCCTTGGCATTCGCTATAGAGCTTCTTATCGCAAGCTTAAGAGTGGTTGGCGGGTTCGGGCTGAGTTTTGTGGGCGAGAGATTGAGCTTTGCGGGTTTACATCTCGGACTTCGGCGGAGGACGCTGTTGAGGCAGCGGCTATTCGGGTTGTGGCTGAGCAGGTGAGTAGTGGTGGTTGATTTTGAGATAGCAGAAGCGGCAGACGTTTTTCCAAGAAAGGGAAGCCTCATGTACTGCCACGAGAGTGGTTGTCTGCCGCGAATAACTCGGCGTGCTGTGTGAAGCGTAGTAGCACAGCACGTTTTATGTGTTTTGTTGTTGAGGTCTTGGCTGTGGATGGTCGTGTTTTTCCTACGATTTTGATTGTGCTAGATGTTTGTGCTGCACTTGTTTATGTGTCGCACGGAGATTGGCGCAAGGTTGTTTACTGGCTTGCTGCGGCAACGTTGACTTCTGTTGTTACTTGGTAGGGGGTTTGGTTGTGGGCGTAGCAGATACAAGCATCAGGGCTTATCAGAGCATTCTAGATAATCTTGGCGGCAGACGGTTTGAGGTTGTGTCTGCAATTTACGAGCTGGGTGAGTGTTGTAATGTCGAGATTGCTTCGCTGCTTAAGATGGAAATCAATAAAGTGACGCCGCGAGTTAAGGAGCTGCGCGAGGCTGGCGTGGTTGTGCTTGCTAAGAAAGCTACTGGACCTGCGGGCAGGTTGGTTTGTTACTGGAGAATGGCTACGAGGCAGGAGTGGCGGGAGTTTGAGGAGCAAAGACGGCTGGCTAGGGCTGGTGTCGATGCGGCTAGGAAGGCTCACGAGAAGCGGCAGCGGGTTAGCTCTGTGAGCGAGGCTGGTAGGGCGTTGGCGGCTCATAGGTATAACAAACGAAACCGCCAGATCGCAAACAAACAGGAGATGTTGTTTTAGAAAGGGAGTTGCTGTGGGACATCTAAGAAGAGTTAAAAAAGACATGATGGAGAAGAGGTGCTTCGAGACAAAGGAGTGGGAACGCGACCGTTTTGGCAGACTTAAAAGATTGGTCTCTGTGGTTTGTCTTTATTCGTTTCGTATGAGGAGGTCTGGGCGGTGAGTGCTCTTGAGAATGATAGAGAAAATAGACCGGCGTTTACGGCTCAATTGCCTCCTGCTGTGAGGTATTGTAATGAGCTTAGTAGCACTGCTAAGCTTTTGTTTGCGGAGGTGTCTGCGCTGTGTTTGGCTGAGGGTTTTTGCTGGGCTAGCAATGGGTATTTTGCGAGGCTTTTTGGGGTTACAAAGATTCAAGTTTCACGCCTTTTAAAACAGCTCTCGGACGCTGGATTTATAGAGATTAAGCAGTTTCGAGAGAGGGCAAATTACCGTGAGATTCACATGCTTCCAACGGCCTTTTCGGGGTGCAATCCTATGGAAAAACAAGTAGAAGCCCCTATTAACAAAAATGTTAAGGGTGTTAACAAAAATGATAAGAGGGTATTAACAAAAATGTTAAGGGGTATTAACAAAAATGTTAATTCATATAAGGAGAAAAATATAAAGGAAAAATATAAGGGAAAGGGAACCCACCATTTTTCTTCTGATTTTTCTTCTAAACCACGTGCTAAATCGTTTGACCAAATTGACCGTGAAGCGGCGGCGGCATTTACTAAGAATTCTATTGCTGAATTTCTAGCAGATCAGGGGGGTAGTCATGTTGCAAATTGAGTTTGCAAAAATCTTTGAGGAGGAGGTTGCAGCAAGGTGGAGCAAGTGCAATTTTTCAAAGCTCGATATTGACGATTGGTTTGTTGCGTTTGGGAGCGAGAAGCCTGACGCTTTTGTGGCGGCAGTTCAGGCCCACCGCATCAAGGAGGACCCAAGCCGGCCAAAGATTACCAGCGTGCGTGCGATACTTCGCAAATCGATGGATAACTTTGGTGGATACAAAGAGCCAGTGACAACTGGCAGGGAAATCACTTGCAAGGATTATTACTCTTGGCTGGTTGAGAATGGTAGCGTTGAGGATCGCAAGAATGCTTGGAGTGTTTCTGCGGCTTATCGCGAGTTAGATCCAGAGATTGGCCAGCTTATTCGCGGCGAGATTGATGAGTCGCAGGTTAAACAACCAGAGCAAGAGGCACAGATTTGCGTTGATGAGCTGCCTTGGTGATGGAGAACTGTTGTGCTAATCATCCGCTTAGAATTGGGCAAGTTGAACGAAACGGTGAGCAACTTTGCTGGGAGTGTTATCTTGGCAGAGAGGTGTTTGTTGAGCGGTTTGGTGAGAACTTTTATTCAGAGGAAACGGACAAATGAAACATCAAGAAGCAGATCGGATTTTTAACTTGGTTTATTATTCTTTTCTGGCGATTGCGATTGCTCTTTTGATTGGGCTTTTCGTGCTTAGCTGCAAGCTTGGCGATGGCGTTGACAATCGCGTTATGATCAAGCCTCTGCATAATTTAAACGCTAAGGGGATTGAGGTGCAAAATGAGTAAGGACTGTAAGGATTGTTGCCATGCCTATCTGGACCCGCACACTATGACGCTTGGGGGTAAGGTTACTGTGGTTAAAAAATACAGGTGTCTGCTGCAGGAGTTTAAGCCAGGGTGCTTTTCGACGGTTGCGGCTAAGGGCAAGGCTTGTGAGAAGTTTGAAACTAAATCTTGAAAGGATTCTAAATGAAAAAGAGAACGAAAATTTTAACTGTGTGTTTTTCGCTGGTGATGTTGATCTCGGCGGTTGGGTGTGTGGCTGTTAGCAAGGTGGCTACACTTTCTAAGCTTGATCCGATGGCTGTGGATTATGTTGTTTCGTCTGGCATCGCTGATGCTAACGATTTCAAGCCGGCGTTGTATCCAAATCTTGCGATGGCGGAAGATCTCGCTCGCAAGGTTGAGATTGCGCACACGATTAACCAGAACGCTTACCAGCAACTGATTGAGACTGACAATCTTGACTATGGCATTGCGAAAGATGTTGCGATGTTTAACGTTGAGCAGTCGCGGAAGCTTGAAGAGCAACTATTTGGCGAGACTGGGCTTGTCTCGATCGGGCTGACTGCTATGGGCGTTGCTCCGTTGGCGGGGCTGGTTGGTTTGCTTCGCAAGAGACCTCAAGACTTTACGCCTGAGGATGTCGCTAAGATTAGAGATGAGCTTGATGAGGCTGGCATAGTGAGCAGCAGGGCTTTCGATGAGACGGTCGCTGCGATTGAGAAGTTTAAGACTGTGGCGACGCCGGAGAACTGGGCGATGCTTAAGGCAGCACTAAATGCCCAGCAGAGCAGTGATACTAAGGCGATGGTTGCTCAGTCTAAATTGGCATAAATTAACCTCCCACGAACCACCGTCTGAGCCTTATGGCTTGGGCGGTTGGGTGAGAGGGTTTATTTTGATGATTTTATTGGAGTATAGCTATGACAAAAGAACAGATTGAAAAGATTGATGAGGTATGCTGTGACATAAACTTGTGTGTTGGGGCGTTAACTCATTTAGAGGGCAAAGAGATGATTAAGAAGGTTAGGGCTAGGCTGGTCCATGCGTCTTTAGAATTAAAGATGCTGACTGGCGAGGCAAAGGCGGCCATAAGAAAAGGGTTGGCTCTGTAGCATTGGATTGCAGGCGGTGAAGTAGAGTAGACGTGATGCGTATCGGCAGCAATCACGCGAAGCCGGTGGCGTAGAAGCCGAGTGATGCCACGTGCAGGTTCGATTCCTGCCAGAGCCGTTTTTTTGTTTTGATGTGAGGTGTTGGAATGTTGGGCATGTTTCTTGGTAACGAGACTTTCACGCAAGCTCACGGCATGAGAACAATTAAGAGAACTTAAATCACAGTTAAGGAGTTGATCGTGAAAGTATATAGGTCTGGTAGAAGATCAGGAAAGACCACCGACTTAATCAAAGAATCGGCTAGGGGTGGTGGCTATATAGTTTGTGCAAACCTCAACGAAGTCAGCAGGATAATGTCGGTCGCAAGAGATATGAAAAAGGATATACCGATGCCAATTTCTTTTTATGAATTCCTGAATAAAAAATATTATAGCAAAGGGATTAAGAGCTTTTTGATTGACGATGCAGACGAGCTTCTACAATCATTAACAGACGTGGAAATAGACAGCATAACAATAACTGTTTAAGGAGCTAAAGGGAATGATTGATCCAGATGCTGGAGCTAGGACTGTAAGGACTATAGTAATGTCTTTCTCGTTAAGCCTTATGATTCTGTACATAGAGGCCTTAGCGTTGTATTGGCTTTGCCGCTTTGACTGGCGTTTTGTCGCTATTGTGGAAAGGATTAAGATGGCTTGTAAAAAACTATTTGATGTTGGCGAGAAACGAAAGAAACGCAAAGCGTTTGTTAAGACGCAGCAGTACACCTGCAAGAGATGTAAGGGGAGTGTTCACGATGAGCATGGTTGCTTGTGTATCAAGCACGATTTGTGTTTGGAGTTTGAAGCCGGCGAGGCGGTGCTTGTTAAGAATGGTCGTGCGATTGTTTGTGATGGTAAGAATTGGGAAATTAAAAGGGGTTAGCATGGATTTTAAAGAATATCAAAGGTTGGCGAAAAGAACTAGTTCTAAAATCGACCCGCACAATGGCGAGGAGTTTAATTATCACTATATGCTTTTACACGCGGCGATTGGGCTGGTGACGGAGTCTGCGGAATTGCTTGACGCTTACAAGAAGCACATGTTCTATGGATCTAAACTTGATATGGTTAATGTGAAAGAGGAGATTGGTGATTGCTTCTGGTATGTGGCTCTGGCCTGCGAGACGCTAGACCGCGACATCAAAGAATACGAGCTTGATAGTCTAATCTCTGATGACTATTTGGCGAGAGTGTTGGCTGTTGAGGCTGGAGACTTTTTGCGAGACGTTGATACGTTTCAGGAGTCTGTTCTTTTGCTTCGCAGACTTAAGAGGATTGTTGCGATGCTGGTTAGTTTTTGCATGGTGCTAAGGATTGACTATCACGATGTGCTTGCGGCGAATATTAACAAGCTGATGGTTCGGTATCCGTCAAAATTTACGCAAGAGGCGGCAGAGAATCGTAGGCTGGATGTTGAGCGTAAGGTGCTTGAGAATACGACTGGGGATTGCTAGGCGATGGATAGCAAAAAGGCGATTGAGATTTTTGAGGATGAGATTCTTGAGCGGTTTGCGATTTTGATGGAGGCTCCGGAGGTTGCGGCAGAGATTAACGAGAGCACTATGCGGTATGTGTCGCAGGGACTGCACGGCAAGCATGCTTACAATAAGGCGGTTAAGCCGTTCAAGATTCGTGCAGCAGAAGAGGTGCTGTCGCGACCTGATGTTATTAGTTTCATGCAGGACCAATAGAAGGGGTATCGATGGATCGATGCGATAGATGCAGGGAGGCTGGCAATGGCTGAGTATGTTCCAAGCTTGGCTTTGAGCAGGAAGGTTGCCAAGGCTTTGCAGAATGCCGATAGGCTTGAGCTTTATAAGAGTGATGTTCGCTTCCTTGAGAAAATGCTTGAGCGATACAGCAAGGGATATGACTACACTCGCAGGATGGCGGCTGAGATCGAGCGGATCTCGGTGGGCGGTGCGAAGTCGGTTAGTAACTGGATCATCACGCCAGACAAGTTTCTTTCCAAATCGGAGCTTAGCAAGCTGATTGTGTTTCTTGCATCCGAGTACGAGCATTCGCCCAGCACTACTCGGTTCATGGATCTTTTCATTTGTAATATGCTACTAGCTACTGGACTGCGCAATAGTGAACTTTGCAACTTGAGAGTGGACCAGACATCTTTTGTAGAGCCAGACTGCAAAAGACCCTATGTTTGGGTTCGGGGAAAGAGGAATAAGCTTAGAACTGTGATGATTCCCAATAAAGTGGCTGAATTGATCGCCTATTATGTTGAAAACGTCCGCCCTAAATTGTTACCCAAGGGGGTTGGAGAGACTAATTATAGGAAACCGCTGCTTTATAACAGGAGACACAAGCCATACACACGCAAGGGGCTGTGGTTTAGAGTGATGACAATTGGCAGGAGGGCAGGGTTATTGAAAGGATTGTACCCTCACAAGTTTAGGCACACACTGGGGACTCACACGAACTGGCAAACGAAAGATTTACAGCTTGTTCAGGCTCAACTTGGACACTCAAGCATCAACACTACGGCGATTTATTCACACATCGATGATGGTTCTACTTTTAACAAGGTAAATGAACTGGACATAATTAACGTAACGACTAGTACAACTCTTGGGGTGTTAGATAAAGACTTACAGGACAATGACTTACAAGCAGAAAAAAACGATAAAAAATAGAAATATTAACTTTGGATTTTTTAACTCTTGAATTATGCCCGTTTTTGGGGCTTTAAAGCGTGTTTTTAGTGAAAGGAGCTACTTGAAATGAGCAATCAGCGACACAATAGCGTTGGTCAGCCGGCGAGGTTGTATCGAGGATTTCGCCCAGATCCAGAGCGGAAGCCTCGGAAAGAGAGCGGTGGCCGACCAAGCATGTATCACGAGCGATTAGATGCGGTCGCATATGAGCTATGTTCTCGCTGGCGAGCCTCTACCAGAATGTTAGCGTTGGTATTTGGCGTAACCGAGGGATCTATCGCAGACTGGCGGCGGAAACATCCTAGATTCGACAAGGCGATTGTTAACGGTTGGAACGCAAACGACCGGCATTATAACGGAAAACACAAGACTATTGGAAAAACTGAAAGGATATAAGCATGAATGCAAGGCGGAAACTGGCGATTAGAATTCTTTTGTGGGTAGCTAAGGCATTGTGGGGCAATGGAAATGACTCTGTATCAATATCTCTCTACCACACAGTTACAGAGATAAACAAAACACTGCAAGAGATGGACGAGAGCCAAGAGAATTCGAGCTAGAAACAGAGAAACTACCTGAAACATCTATTGAGTAACAGTGTTGATAAAATGCAACATCGATAGAACGATTGTCATAAGTTTAGGTACTACCTAGAGATATGAACACGTGAACCCCATTGGGAACAGTCGCATTGTTGCAAAAATTCTTTCGATAAGCGAAACCACCAAGAAAAACCAAGGAGTTGTCATTTCTAAAACCACCGAAACAACCAAGAAGAAGCCCGTTAAAAAGGTCAAGAAGAGGGTGACTAAAGTGGTCAAGAAGAAGACTACAAAGTCGTCCAAAAAGAAAGTGACTAAGACTGCTACAAAGAAGACGGTTAAGAAAAGCACGGTAAAGAAAAAGCCTGCCAAAAAGAAGACTACCAAGAAGAAGGCGGTCAAGAAGACTACCAAAAAAACAGCAGTAAAGAGGCGGGTTGTTAAGACTAGAAACCGCCTTAGAACTCGGACGGAAGACGATGCCCGCGCACTTGATTTGGAGCGGAAAAATCAACGAAGAAAAGAGTCGCAAGACATTGGAGATCTTCCAGTTATTGTTGACCCTAAGCGGCGGGCTGCCTGCCGGCGTAACTTCAAGAAGTTCTGCGAAACGTATTTCAAAGAAGTTTTCTACCTTGGTTGGAGTAGTGACCATATAGTCACGGTCAAACAGCTCCAATACACAACGCTCGAAGGTGGTACATTCGGCTATGCAATGCCGCGTGGATCAGGTAAAACTTCGCTGGCTACAATCGCTGCGATCTGGGCGATTCTATATGGCCATCGCAGGTATGTGTGTCTAATCGGATCGGTAGCGAAACAAAGTCTAAACATTATGCAATCGATTCAAGCAGCACTACTTGGCAACTCGCGTTTGCTTGAAGACTTTCCCGAAGCGATCTACCCAATCAGATGTCTTGAAAACAACGCCCACAAACAAAGAGGGCAAAGATACAAAGGCGAATTAACCTTTCCAATTTGGGGAACTCACAAGGTTGTTATGCCAACAATCCCAGGAAGCGTTTCATCAGGATCAATCTTAACGGTCGATTCGCTGGATGGTAACATTCGCGGCCAGATCCACACAACGATTGAGGGAAAAATCTTGCGACCAGACATGGCGCTGATCGATGACCCACAAACCGATGAGTCTGCCAGAAGCGGCGAGCAAACAGCAAGGCGATTAAAAACAATCAATGGTGCGGTTTTGGGTTTGGCAGGTCCTGCGAAAAAGATAGCTGGGCTATTGATGATCACGAAGATATGCGATGGCGACCTTGCCGATCAAGTGCTAGACCGACAAAAAAGCCCCGAATGGCGTGGCGTTAAGATGAAGATGCTTTATGAATTCCCCGCAGAAATGAAGCTTTGGGACGAATACGCAGCGATTAGGTCCGACTGTTTAATTCGCGATGAAGACCCAATTAAGGCGACCAAGTTTTACAAGAAGAATCGAAAGGCGATGGAGAAGGGTGCGGTTGTTGCGTGGAAAGATCGCTTTAACAAAGACGAAGTTTCTGCATTACAGAACGCGATGAACCTCTTCTACAAGGATAAAGAGAGCTTCTTTGCAGAATACCAAAACGAACCTCTGCCAGATCAGGTTAGCAGAGACAAGCTTTCCCCAGATGAGGTTATGGCCAAGGTCAACAACAGAGAGCGTGGAGTCTTACCCCTCGGAACGCATCACCTCACCGCTTTTATCGATTGTCACGATGCTGTTCTCTACTGGATGGTCTGTGCTTGGGAAGAAGACTTCACTGGCTACATTGTTGACTATGGAACTTTCCCAGATCAGAAGCGTTTATATTTCACGCTGAGGGAAGCATCCAAACGGAGCTTGCAGAAATTCTACGGTAAGGGCATAAGCAAAGATGCAGCACTAATCCAAGGACTAAAAGATCTTGGCGGAAGTCTCGTAAAACGCGAGTTTCCACGCATGAACAACGCCGGATTAGCGCAAATAGACCGGCTTCTAGTTGATAGTGGCTACAAGCCAGAAGCGATTGAAAACGCAAGGCATGAGGTTGGCTCTGTAATGATGGCATCTCGTGGTGTTCCGATCAAGGCGGTAAACAAGCCAATGGCGGGCTGGCCAAAGAAGCCCGGCGAAAGATTTGGTCATCACTGGGTGATTCCCAACGTGAGCAAGGTGCGGGAGTTTCCACACGTTAAGATTGATGTGAATTACTGGAAGTCATTTGCTCACGCAGCGATCAAAACAAACATCGGTGACAATGGCTGCTTGAGCATCTTTGGAAACAGCCCAAACCAACACAAACTTCTCGCTGAACATATAGCCTCTGCGGAGTTTTGGCAAGAGGTTACCAGTGGCGGCAGAACGGTGCACGAGTGGAAAGAGATGGCTGGCAAACCAGACAACCACTGGTTCGACTGTTTGGTTGGCAACTATGTTGCGGCGTCTATGTGCGGGTGTCGCCAAGAAGGTCATACAAGTGTAATCATGAAGAATCGTAAGCGGCTTAAACTGTCCGAGCTACAAAGACAAAGGAGATAGCCAAGTGTCTAGCAACGCAGGTCTTGAGTGCAGAAAGTGCGGGTGTCGTCACTTTTATGTCACGTCAACACGAAAAACAAATCAGAAAATCATACGCTATAGGGTGTGCAGAAATTGCGGAAAAAGGCTCACGACAATTGAGAGCCCTGCGAAATAATTGCTACATATAGCAACTATCTTTCTTTTTTCAAATTAACAACGACAATCCGCTTGACTAAAAAGCGTCATTTTGTCATTTGTGTATATAAATAATTGCAATGGAGTGCATCAAATGTCAACAGAAGAAGCCATCATACAAAACGCGCAAGGACCGAAGAAAGTGGTCTCTGACGGCGCTACTGTCGAACAGCATTCCATCAAAGATCAGATCGAGGCAGACAAGTATGTTAATAGTAAATCTGCCGTAGGCACTGGCAACCTAGGTGCGATTTTCAAGAAGCTCAAACCATCAGGGACGATATAAAATGAGCAAGCCAAAACGAAAATCAAAGAAGCGAAAGGCAAGTCGCACTGCTACTGTTCAGGCAAGGATGCCTGAATCAGTAAAGGGAGCCGCTGGTCGTAAACCACGAAAGGTTATGCTAGCGAAGTATGACGCGGCTCAAACATCAACCGATAATGCCAAACACTGGGCGAACTCTGACACACTCAGCCCAAACATGGCAAACTCTCCATCAGTTCGTCAGACGCTTAGAAGTCGCGCTAGATACGAAGTTGCAAACAACTCCTACGCAAAGGGGATGGTAGACACCTTAGCAGACGACACGATTGGAACAGGCCCAAGGCTACAAATAATCACAGACAACAATAGTAGCGATGCAAGAAGGGTTGAGACCGCATTTAACGAATGGGCAGCAAGCGTTGAGCTGGCAAAAGCGTTGAGGACAATGCGCAAAGCTCGCGTTGTTGACGGCGAGTCGTTTATGATGATGACACAAAACCCAACCCTGCGATCAGACGTTAAGCTTGATTTGCGATTATTCGAGGCAGAACAAATAGCTGCGCCATTCGGCGCATCTCAAAGCAATAACAATGTAGATGGAATCATCTTCGATAAATATGGCCGCCCAGAGCAATACACGCTTCTCAACGATCATCCAAGCGAAGGCTCTATTGGCGGTGGTTCTCAAAGCGTGCCTGCTCAATATATGATTCACTGGTTTAAACAAGATCGAGCAGGGCAAGCTCGCGGAATCCCTGAGATAACACCAGCCTTGCAGTTGTTCGGGGAATTAAGACGATACACGCTAGCAGTTGTTGCGGCAGCAGAGACGGCAGCAGACTTTGCTGCAGTCTTGCAAACACTCGCCCCAGCAGACGGCGTAGCCGCACAAGCAGAGCCAATGGACATCGTTGAACTTGAGAGAAGAATGGCAACAGTTCTGCCGGAAGGTTGGCAACTCTCGCAAATCAAAGCGGAGCAACCAGTAACAACTTACGGAGAATTTGTTAAGAGCATTCTTAACGAAATTGCTCGTTGTATGAAGATGCCGTTCAACATAGCGTTTGGAAACTCAAGCGGCTACAACTACGCATCTGGCAGAATGGATCATCAGACGTATTACAAGAGCCTGCGAGTTGAGCAGAACGATTGCGAGCTTATATGCTTGCGCCCAATCTGGGAAGAATGGTTCTCAGAAGCAATCTTAGTAAGCGACTTAATCCCAGTCAACTGGCGAAATTCCAGACCAAGAGTTAGTTGGTTCTGGGACGGCATCGAGCACGTTGACCCTGCCAAAGAAGCAAAAGCGCAGAACCAACAGCTTGTGTCATTGACCACAAACCTTGCAACCGAATACGCAAAGAAGGGCAAGGACTGGGAAGCGGAACTAAGGCAGATTGCCAAAGAGAAGCAGCTCATGAAAGACTTAGGCTTATCCCTGCAAGAAGCAGGCGTTACTAACGAAAATGATAACACAGACGAAGACGAGGAATAATATGAAATTTCCCAAGTTTTTAAAAGCAAACGACAAAGACCTTAATCTTCCCGCCGGTCTCAACTTCGAGGCCCAGATAGATATTCAAGCTCAAAGCGGCGAAGACGGCGACAAAGAGGGCCTTCCAAAATTCAAAATGAAAGCCTACACAGGCGGCAAGATGACCCCAATGGGTTTTTATCATCCAGTCATCGTTAGCCTTAAAGGCGTTAGGGTTCCAAGAAAGAAGATTCCTGCTAGGCTAGACCATGACGCGTCTAAGGGTGTTGGCCACACCGAAAGCGTCACCATCGATACCAATGGAATTTCCGCCGAAGGGGTCATTAGCCGCGACACAGCCTGGGCGAAAGACGTTGCTCAATCGGGAAAGAACGGCTTTCCTTGGCAAGTATCTATTGGTGCATCAATAGACAAAGTCACGTTTATTCCGGAGAAAGAGTCTGCGATAGTCAACGGCAAAAACTACACAGGCCCATTTTACTTAATTAGCGAATCAACACTCAAAGAGATTAGCTTTGTAGACTGCGGAGCAGATGAAAGAACATCGGCGAAGATTGCCGCAAAAAATAATAACGTATCAACAAATTTAGGAGCAATAAGTATGAACTTCAAACAATGGTTAGAGGCAAAGGGTGTCGATGTTGACGGATTGGCAGTTGGCGATCTCGAAAAATATCAAAACGAATTTGACACCGAAATGAAAGCATCGGCGGAAGATTCAACAACCCCTGCAAAAACTCAAAAAACAGAGAGCGACCCAGCAGATCACATTAGTGCGATGCAAGAAAAAGCCGCCGCAGAGCTTAGCCGTCAAGCTAAGATTGCCGAGATTTGCGGCAGTAGCAATCTTGAAATCCAAGCGAAAGCTGTTAAAGAAGGCTGGTCAGTCGAGAAAACAGAGCTTGAGGTTTTAAGAGCCGCAAGACCAAGCGGCGACACATTCAACATCAATACCGGCAAAGGCTCTCTTGCAGCAGGCGACTCAAAAGTTCTCGAAGCCGCCGCGATGATGGCTGGCGGAATTAACCCAGACAAAGTAATCGACACACACGGAGCCAAAGCAGTCGAATGTGCAGCAGACCACTTCAAAGGTGGAATCTCACTACAACAGCTACTCCTTCAAGCGGCTTGGCAAAACGGAAGCAACGTTAGATTTATTCGTTCTATGGCTGACGTTAGAGAGGTCTTGCAGGCGGCATTTAGTACAGTAAGCCTCCCAGGCATCCTCAGCAACACAGCCAACAAGTTCTTGCTTGACGGGTTTGACGCTGTAGAGTCAACTTGGAGAAAGATTGCCAAGATTCGCAACGTTAAAGACTTCAAGCAAGCTACAAGCCACAGACTTGTCGCCGGTGCTAAATTCGATGAGGTTGGCCCAGACGGCGAGCTCAAGCACGGCGAGCTTGGCGAAGAGAGCTACACAAACCAAGCAAAGACACACGGAAAGATGTTCACCATCACAAGACAAGACATCATCAACGATGATCTTGACGCTCTTGTCGCAATACCAAGTCAGATTGGTCGTGGTGGTGCGTTGAAGCTCAACGAGGTGTTCTGGGCTAGCTTCTTAGACAACTCTTCATTCTTTACTTCAGGCAACAAAAACTACGCAGGTGGCATCACTACCGCGTTGAGCATTGATGCCTTAACAGCCGCAGAACTGTTGTTCTACAATCAAACAGTTCCAAACGGCGACCCTCTTGCAGTAGAGCCTGCAATCTTGCTTGTGCCTAACGCACTTCAAGTAACCGCTTCTCAAATCATGAAGTCTTCCGAGCTAAGAGACACAACCACCAGCAAGAAGACAGGAACAACCAACCCTCACGCTGGCAAGTTCGAGGTTGCAAGAAGTTCTTACCTCAGCAACGCCGCTCTTACTGGCAACAGCACAAAGGCTTGGTATCTGTTAGCAGACCCAAGAAGCATCCCTGTCATCGAGGTCGCCTTCCTAAACGGCAACCAATCTCCAACTGTTGAGTCTGCCGATGCAGATTTCAATGTGCTTGGTATTCAGATGAGAGGCTTCTACGACTTCGGCGTGAACAAACAAGAGTATCGCGGCGGCGTTAAAATGAAGGGTGAAGCGTAATCTTAACCTTAGTGGGGTAGGATATTCACGGCCTACCCCTTAACCCAACAATCAATAAATTCAATTTATGGAGTACATAATGGCTACTTATATTCAAGAAGGAAACGCGATTGACTACACACCAAGCTCAGACGTTGCCGCTGGTGACGTAATTGTGCAAGGCGATTTGGTCGGCGTAGCAAAAAGAGACATTGCATCAGGGTCTCTCGGTTCTCTCGCGACAAGCGGGGTATTCTCATTCGCTAAAGCAGCAGAAGACATTGCTGCTGGCGTAAAGGTCTATTGGGACGAAAGCGAGTCAAACGTAACCGCAACGTCAACAGATAATACTTACGTTGGTAAGGCGGTAGCAGGGGCTCTTACAGCCGCGGCAACCATCAACGTCAAGCTAGACCAGTAACAAACGAAAAGCAGACCGGTCGGGCTGCGCAACAGCCCGACCATTTTAGAAGGCCCTCATGAGTGATATGATCAAAACAGGCGTTGACTGGCTAGCAAATCAGATGTCAGCTTTTGCATCACAAACGGTCACTTACAGCCGTGGTAATGATAGCGTAATCATTAACGCAACTTTCGGGTCAACAGACCTGAGCATAGCAGATGATTACGGCTCAAGCATTGCCGGCAAAGTTGTTGATTTGATTGTTGCGGCAGCAAGCCTAGTTCTGGACGGCAAAGAGATTAAGCCGGAGGTTGGCGATAAGATCGAGCTTACAGACGGCTCAAAAACAACCACCTATGAGGTCTTGGATTTGGCTGGCGACGGATGCTATAGGTTTAGCGATTCGTATGGAATAGGCTTAAGAATTCACACAAAATTAATTAACAACTAGAGGCATTGTATGGACGATTGTGCACAGGGAGCATCGAATAAAGCAAGGATAAAAAATATTGAGGGTGAGATTAGCGAGATAAAGCTTGCCATTGAAGGTATTCGCGAAACATTACTTGGTCGTCCAACATGGATCGTAACGTTTCTATTGGCTTTCATGAGTTCTCTTATTGTTGGGCTAATAATGGTTTTACTTAGAAAATAGGCTCAAACAGAAAGGTTTTTAATATGAGCGATAATGTCATGGCGACAAGATCAGTAGATTTTATATCCATCAAGAAAACTACAGCCCCAGACGACCTTCCACAGAATTTCTACGAGCTTAAAGAAATTCCAGAGGACGCTTTTGTTATTGGTGGTGCGGGAGGTAGCACCACTGTTAATGAAGTGATGGTAGCGTGTAAAACATCGTCCTCAGCGAATCCAATAGTTGAATTATATGGAGGTTCGCTTGGTGGACCGTTACAAAAGATATGTAAGCTAGCGTTTTCCAAAAGCGTTTCTTACAAGACCGAAGAAAACGGAAGTGAATATTGGTGCGACGCCGTAGACGTTAGCGAGATAGCGAATGTGGGCAAAAGTGGCGTGATGATTCGGACGGATGGCGTGCTAGGCACTGCAGCGTTCGATGTGATAGGGCTACAATTTCTCGTTGCTTACATAACAGCAGGTGGAACTAACACTACAGTAATGTTGAGGTACATATAATGGCTTATGATAATACACCTTTAAATTTAAATGTAGCAGGGATAGGCAGAATGCCGTCTGGCTCAGGCGGAGGTTTGGTGGCATGTAATACAACGTGGTTTGACAAAAGACTGAGTTGTAAACATGCAGGAACATTGACTGAGTTTTCGGCATCAATACTTGTGAACAGGACTACTGCTGGTGCTAATGTAACAAAAGCTAAGTTGAAGATTGGGTATTTTGATGGCACAGGAACAACTTATGATAAATTAAAACTTAGAAGTGATACTGATATAACCAACCTCGTACATGATGCCGTGATAGATGTAGTGCCAGCAAGTAAAAGAATTAATTTCTCGATTGATGTATCGTCGTTAGGTATAGAAATTCAAGAAGGGGATGTTTTGGGTTGTTGTATAGAGACGGATACAGACACTGCAACTGACCCAGAAGCAGCACCTTGTTACTTAGTGTGCGACTATTCTACTACTGGAGGTGGGACTGGTTTAATTGCTGGAAATTCTTATGATGGAGATTTAGGCACAACCGTTGATGATTATATATACACCGGGACAGTAAATTCTGACATAGACGATAAAATATTTTTTATAGGCGCTAAAATACAGACTACCGACAAGATATTGTATGAATTAGATTCAGTCAATATGTCTGGTTTAAATTTTATTCCTACGCTTGATTACGATGAATCTTACCATATATTCCTAGAGGGAGTAACTGTTCCTTTAGGTGAAAAACTAGAAATTTCAATCAAGAGCCTACCTGGTGGTGACAGCGCATATGGGGATGGACACCTTGTTAAATACGTCATAGATTATAGCGGAGGTGCAGGGACAGGAACATTGTCAAGTTATAGAGGTTTAACTGCAAGCCCACCAGCAACTCACGTCCAAAGCATTGCAGACAACGAGATATTAGATATAGATTTGTTTAAGCACGCAGATGGAGATTCTGGTACACGTGGCTTCTCTTGTATGTATGTAAATTACCATGAGTGTCAGGGGCCTCAAGGAATAACCGACCCTAAACATATACTGCTTGGCGACGAGACAAACCTAACAATAAAATATTCTAATTTAACATCAGTTGGAAAATTAGTAGAAATAAATAATTCATCAGCTGCTACTGCATCAATAGACAAACTAGTGGTTGCAAAAAAACCTGTTGTAGTTGTAGGAGACAGTTTCACATCTACGTTTAGAACAACAAGTCCTGATTCTGGAGCCAAATTGAATCATGTTGGGCATGCAATTGGCAATGCGTTTACAGAACGCAGGTATGTTGTTAACGGCGGAAGAACAGGGTCTGCGGTTTTGATAGATTCTACTGGTGCATGTACGTCGATAAAGGATAGATACGATTCTGATCATGGCTTCATTTGGTTGTACCAAGACTGTATTATAGTATTCGTAAACGGTCCTGGACTTAACGATATAGCTGCGATACTAGACAATGATTTAAGTCCAAGACCAGAAGAATTGGCATCAAGAGTATTTGGGGCAATATCAATGATGGCTGGCAAGGCTATGTTTACCAAAGTTGTCGGGCAAAGCGATGCTATGAAGCACAGTAATGATGTTGTGTTGTGTGGAACAATACCATACCCAAAATACAGCATAGAAGGTGTCGATCAAGACATTGATAGGTTTAATTTGCAAGAAGAGGCACTTACGAAGTTGAACTATTCTTTAGCTGAATTGTCAACTATACATAAGATTCCTTTTGTTGATTGTTGGGATTTTCCAATATCATTGTATCAATCAGACTGGACACATCCATCAACGCCTGATGGAGATAATTGGATTGCTAATAAAATAGCAACAGCTTACGAGAACAATTATATTGGCGGAGACCCATTAGACAATTTCGGCAATAACTTCTCAGGCATACCAGCAGGGAGAATGGCATAACATGATCCTAACAATAGCAGACAACCTAACAGACCTCATAAACTCGGCGACATTATCTCAGGAGATAGTCGCCCAGAGGTCGGTGATGCCTAAGTTTTCGCTAGAGGATCTATCAGGCGTCAAGATTGCGGTTGTGCCGGCATCGATGGAGCAGGAGCTAGCAAACCGCTCTGAGGTTGAGACGTCGTACTCCATTGAGGTCGGCATCCAGAAAAAGGTGTCTAGTGCGGTGGACTCTGAAGTTGAGCCATTGATTCAGCTGGTTACTGAAATATCAGACTTAATCAGGAGTAATCGGGTTCTTGGCTCTGCGATCTGGGTAAAAACTGAGCGTAATCCGGTTTATGACCGGGATCATTTGGCTAGCCAGCTAGTGTTTACTTCCCTGTTAACCGTCACTTATACGGCGATTGAATAATGGCAAAGGGCATGTTTAGATTTGATGCAATGTTTTTTGATCAGCTGCGAGTTGTTAGCGCAGCCGACAAGGCGACAAGGCGAGTATTAAGCCGGTTCGGTGCATACGTCAGAACGTCAGCTAAATCTAGCATCAGGCGGCGCAAGAAAGGCAGCAAGCCGGGAAGCCCACCAACCAATAGAACTGGGTTCTTAAAGAAGTTTATCTTATTTGGCTATGACCCCAGTGAAAGATTGATTGTTGTTGGGCCAATGAAGTTAAACGGAAAGTCGGGAGACGACATTCCATCGGTCTTAGAATATGGCGGAAACACAACCGCACATTTCTGGGATAGATCAAAACGAAAAAGCGTTAAGAAAAGAATCAACGTTGCCGCGCGGCCCTACATGGCTCCGGCATTAAAAAAGAACCTGCCGCAATTGCCGGCAATGTGGAAAAATAGCATTCGATAAATAGGAGACATAAACATGTCAGCAAACTTCAAGTTAGGTATGAACGCCAAAGCATACATCGGAACAGCCGGCTCAACACCATCAACTGAGCTAACAAACATTAGAGACGTTACATTAACGCTAGAGACTGGCGAGGCAGACATCACAACAAGAGGCAATTCTGGTTGGGCAGCAACCGCTCCAACACTAAAATCTGCCTCGGCAGAATTTGAGATGGTTTGGAAAGAAAACGATGCAAACTTTACAACGATCAAGAACGCATTCTTGGCGAACGAAGATATTGCAATGTCTTTCCTCACAGGTGCTACTGGTGTTGCTGGTTCGGAAGGTCCAAGCGGCGACTGGGCAGTTACAAACTTCTCAAGAAACGAATCATTAACAGAAGCAATCAAGGTGTCTGTATCTGTTAAGCTATCAAGCTTTACAGAGTGGGTATCAGTGTCAGAGTAAGCGAACATAATTAACACCGAAAGAGATTGAGATGAAGAGATTTGCAGACTTTAAAGGCAATCAATGGAACATCAGTATTAACATTGGCGCAGTAAAGAGGGTTAAGTCTTTGCTTGGCATCGATCTCCTAGACATAGAGTCGGGAGACCCTCCACTCGCCACTAGACTGGCGACAGATGTTGTGTTGTTATGCGACGTTGTTTATTGCTTGGTTAAAGATCAAGCAGACAAAGCAAACATTACAGATGCGCAGTTTGGCGAGGCTTTGGGTGGTTCTGCGATAATGGACATGCAGACCGCCTTTGTCGAGGAGCTACTGGATTTTTTCCGAGGGTGCGGTCGGATGGATCGCGCCAAGATCATCGAGAAGAGTGCAGAAGTGATCACGCTGGCAGTGAAGAGGGCGGAAGAAGAGGCGAACGCCCTGGACGGTCAAAAAGTCGTCAACCAAGCCTTTGGGAGCTAATTTACAAGCTCGCAGGTATAGTCGGAATTGACCCATCACCATTCAAACTAAGCGAATTAGTTTGGATGGCTGATGGCGTCCGAGAGGATGCTTGGTCGAGATCGTCAACGTTAATGGCGTTGCTTTACAATCGCACTTGTTTTGATAAGTCTGATAAAGCAAAACAGCCTAGCGATTTTAATCCATACATGGAAAAGAAAAGCGATGCGATTCTTATTACAAGCGAGAATGTTAGCGATTTAAAGAAAGCGTTTGAGGGTTTTTAATATGTCAAAAAGTGGTGGTATAAAGGCAGGCAAGGCGTATGTGTCAATCTACGCAGACTCAAGCCCATTAGTCCGCGGCATGAAGATTGCGGAGCGTAAGCTGAGAAGATTTGGGGCGAACGTTACACAGATTGGGATGAAGATGACCGCCGTTGGTGCAGCGATGTCAGCCCCATTCGCCTTGGCAGTAAGGTCATTTTCTAAGATGGGCGATTCACTGGCGAAGATGTCAAAGAGAACGGGTGTGTCGGTTGAATCGTTATCTGCGTTGAAGTTCGCTGCACAACAAAGTGGCGTTGAATTTTCGGCATTTGAAAACGGGTTCAAGAAGATGCAACGAAGCATCTATGATGCTGGCAGGGGATTAAGCACACAGGTAGACGCATTTAAAGATCTTGGACTAACCTTTAAAGATCTCAACGGTTTAAGTCCAGAGAAGCAATTTATGCTAATTGCTGATAAAATCTCAAAAATAGAAGACCCAACCAAAAGGGCAGCGATAGCGATGACTCTATTGGGCAGGTCTGGAACGGCATTGCTGCCAATGATGATGAACGGTGCCAGCGGCATCAAGAAATTAAAAGAAGAAGCGAAAGCTTTAGACTTGATCATCAGTGCTACAGACGCAAGGGCAGCAGAAAACCTGACGGACGCCTTTGGCAGGTTGTCTAGAGTAAGCAAGGTCGTTGGGTTCAACGTTGGTGCAGTCTTGGCACCAGCGATTGAAAAAATCGTAGACAAGACAACGAGCGTTCTGGTCTTATTTGACAAGTGGATAAAGAAAAACAGGGGCTTAGTGGTGTCTTTTGCTAAAATTGCCGTGGGGGTTGTTGCGGCAGGTGCATCACTCGTGGTTCTTGGAGGTATTATTTCGGGTGTTGGAGCTACCCTTGGTGCGCTAGTCACAGTTGTTTCTGGGGTTGGTGCGGCATTTACGGCAGCATTTGCGGCGATAGCCTCTCCAATAGGTATTGCGATTGGTCTGGTGGCAGCACTAGGTGTTGCATTTGGTGCAACAACAAACATTGCTGCAAAGGCATCAAAGATTATAGGTGATACGTTTTCAGGCATCAGCAGTGATGTGAAAGATGCTATGGATGCGATTAAAGTGTTGTTGACAGGCGGCGATGTTCTTGGTGCAGCAAAGGTGTTCTGGGCGGTCATGAAATTGGAATGGGCAAAGGGATCTGCGGCAATTGTGAAAACGTTCAATACCGCAATCCTTGATTTCGTAGATCGATTTAAAGAAGGAATGATTACCACGCTAACCATGATTGACGTGATTAAGAATAAGTTCAAGGCAACGGCGGCGATAACAGCAGGCATTCAGAAGAAAATAGACATCGATAATGAGTCGGAGAGAAAAAGGTTTGCAGTCAGTCATTCTCTTATGAGCGATAAAGAAAAAAGGCTGGCATACAAAAAGATTGAAATCGAAGATCGGAAAGCAAAACACAGAGTCGACATGGGAACGGACTCTAAAATCAACAAACAAGAGAGCATAGATGAGCTAACGGAGGCGAACAAAAAGCTTATAGACAAGATGGTTAACGTTAGCACAGAAGCAATTGATAATGCCCAAAAAGATGTCGAAAAGGCAAAAAAGGAATACGCAGAGCTCATTAAGAAGTCAAAGGACACGAAAAAGACTGGCGTAAATGTCAATGCCGATCTCGGCGCAGGCGGCAATGCTACTGCTAGTGTTGCAGACGCTATCGCAAACGCCTTGAAAGGCATAAAAGCATTGCAACAGAGTACATCAACGTCTGGAACATTCTCTGCATACGCTGTCTCAGGTTTAGGGACTGGCAATGTAGTCAATAAAATAGCCCAGGCAACAAGAGAAACCGCAGACAATACAAGGCGAATTATTAAAGGGCTGCAGACCAGTTGGGGTGATCAGAGCGGTATGACATTTACTGCGTAAGAAAGAGGTTAATAGATGTCAGTTACATGCACAGAAAAGATAAATGGTCGCAATATCATCGATGGCGTGAGCAAAAGTGCCACCATTAGCTATATTTTGCAGGGTATTAAGGGCGAATCCGACACATTTCAAGACCTAGAAGACGCTGCGCACGCTGCATTGCTTGCAACCAGCCCTGAAACATGGCCTATTGGCGGTTCTGACGTACCAAGACAGTCTCGACAGATAGAAGATGTTTTTGTGGATGAGAATGGAACACGGGCAATCTGGGAAGGAACGGTAACATACAGCTTCCAAACACAAAGAACGGCAGGGAACAGTGTTTACCAGTTTGATACTGGCGGACATACCGAGCATGTGAATCAAAGTATTGCTACTGTAAACAAGTATGCCCCAACTGGCGAGACAGCGCCGGACCACAACCGAGCGATAGGAGTTTCTGGCGATAATATTCAAGGGGTTGATGTGCCCAAACCAAGCTACAATTTTAGCGAAGTACACTATATGGATGACACCACAGTCAATTCTCTAAAATCGACATGGGCAGACTTAACTGGTAGCGTTAATTCCTCAACCTTCGCGGGCTTTCCAGCGGGAGAGGTGTTGTTTCAGGGCGCATCTGGAACTAAAAGGGGCAACGCCGCAGATTGGGAGATTACATTTAAGTTCTCTCGCAAGCCAAACGCGACAGGTCTATCTGTAGGCAATATTACTGGAATCGAAAAAAAAGGCTGGGATTACCTCTGGGTCCAATACGAGAACGCAGAGGATGCGACAGCTAAGAGGATTAAAAAGATACCTATGGCTGTTTATGTCGAACAGGTTTTACCAACTGGCGATCTTAACAATTTAGGAATCTAAAAGATGAACAACGCCAAGGTTACAGCCGGTGACAAGTTACGGATCTCAGCAAGCACATATAATGCGTTAGTCGAAATGCTACACGATTGGCAGCTATCGAAAGGCAAGACTGGCATCAAAGGCGAGTCTCTAAACGACAACATAATCCTAGTCAAAAACAGTACAGGAGCAGATTTACAAACATTCGCAGTAGTTGCCATCGATGGCGTTGTCTTTGACCCAGCTACGGCAGCAAAACAATTCAGGGAAAACCCTGTATTGAATTGCATCACGCCCACTAGCGCAACGGCGGCGGGTAAATTTGCAGTTTTAGCAGAGTCAATACCGGCTGGAAAGATAGGCCATGCGTGGGCGAGCGGAACTTGCAATGTTAAGGTTAACATAATAGACGAAGCTCACAGCTTTGCAGACCTTAAAAGCGGCGAAAATATTTTGGAGAGCGGAGAAAGTGGAACTGCGCAGATCTTATACAAAGAAGATGGAACCGGCGAGAAATGGGCGGTTATTAGATTTGGTGGTGGCGGAAGCAGCAGTGGCGGCGGAGAAAATGACACTTACTTTTTCACAGTACAACAAAGCTTATCATACGACACAATTTCTGATGGTAGTGGAGATGTTCCTGAAGGCGACACAATAGCTGGTCGTAGTCAATATTTATTCGTTCCAGCAGAAAACAGTTATCCAACATGGCCAGACGGCGGAACAGGCACAATCTTAGATGAAGGAGGAGCAAACGAACGAACAAACTATACAGCTGGTCAGAAAGTGTTGGTTGGCTCAGTACTGTATGAATGCATCGCTGACTATGTAGCAGGCGAAGGATATGCAGTCGATATTTCACCGTCAACTGCGAGCGATGATTTGTGGTCAGAGGTTGAAACAGATGTTATTTTGCGAGTGGAAGGTGCTATTGCAGCTGGTTCAGCGGCCGGAGAAGAAGGCATTGTTGCAGATTTTAGGCCGTACATTCCTTGGTTTTTAGAAGGCGCAGTTGTTTCTGCGAGGAAAGATTCACAAGGTCGCTATTGGCTAACTCCAACACTAACATTTACAGGCGATCTAGAGCATAGATCTATTGGCTGGGACGAAGAAGATAGAAGAATAAAAGCTGTCATTAGCGACACAAGGGCGTACTAGACATGAAGAATTACTACTGGTCAGAAGAGTTTCCATGCACAGCGGCAGACTTCCTTGAAGGTAACGGGTGGAAGTATTTAGAGAGTTGTCGCAAGATGATTTATCTTTTGCAATTTCCAAAAGCCGGCTCATATGATGTGATTCAATTTGATGGCATAGGAATGGATGCAACAAACCAAGATGGCTCTGGCCAAACACTACTCGACTGGATTAATGATAATTGGAATAGCATAGGAACAGATCCTGCTCAAATCCCTGACGACATAATTATATGTTTAAACTATGATGGCGAAGAGTATTATTTGCAACCATGCTATGCGTGGTCGCTAACAGGAATGCAACAAAAAGACGTCAACGAAGCATTGATTAACAGCTGTCCATGTCAGCTAGACACAGCAGAAGCAAAAGAGTCATTACAAAACAACAACAGCTGGGGAAACTTAACTACCGGTGGCTGGATAAGAGTTGCAAATCCAAACAGGTATTATCACTTCAGCCACAACTCAGCAAGATTCAGACAATTCAACAGCTACAACGACTACAGCGATAGCTCAGAGCATTCGCTTCATAAGAGCTATTTATATTTACCACAAGAATACGACCCAAGGATGTACCTGCCGCACTTAATTGCTATGGACACGGGCGATTTGAAAGGGCAACACACACCATACGAACTTGGTCTCTTAGGAATAACCAACCCTTCAACACTGGGCGTAGCTTTTCCAAGCAGCAGGTTTGGCTACCAGAGATGGATGGGCGATGATCCAGTTCCGCCATTTGTTAGCTCTCAATACGCCCTAAATATCGGTGTTCCAGCTAGCGATAATCACTGGGAGCCAAACGCCGACGAATACACTTTTCAGGATGCAAAATACTGTGCAGCTCTACAAAACTGTGCAATGCGAGCAATAGATTCCAGTGGCACAGCAAGCGACATTAATGATGTTTGGATAAACAACTACATCGCCAACGGTGGCGACATAAATGACATTACAAACCGAGTATTCTTCGCTAACAACAACGACATGGAGTTTGCTTGTAATGGCTCTACATTTGAAAAATACTTAGAGATGTCTGGAGAGTACGACTGGGCATTTGTAACACATTTGCCATACATCCCGGAAAATATTTTTGCATCTATCAAGCTAGAAAATTTAGAAAACGATCAAGCTCAGATGGATGCAATTAACAGTTTTTTTGCCAGCATCAAGGGCACATGGAGAAAGATTTGGAAATACAGTTTAGGCTTGCCTCCAGGAACGATGGTAGTTCAAGAGAGCTGTCCTGTCAGCCAGAGCTATGGAAACGCCAAACTTAAAAACTACAGCAATGTTAATGATTGGATAGCGAGCTTTATTGACAATTTCACAACAACTTTCCCGGCAAACTATGATCCAAACAAAATAGTCTATGATTGCGAAGAGACAAGGCTACGACATAACCCAAAAAATGAAGCGTTGCAAGAATTCGATTACGAATTACTGGCAAACATAACAAACCATGTTTGGCGAGTGCTATCCGTCGACTATGGCACAAAAGAAAACGTGTCAATTAGCATGAGAGGTATTAGCTCATCTCAAAAAGGAGAGCTTTGCGAAAGCGACGTTGATGAAGAATGGAGATTTCATGCAGCATATGATGAAGATGAATCAGCAAGAATTGCACTGTCTAGAGGTAACAAAGCCTCTATTAATAAAATAGACGATGAAAAGGCAGGATCATTCTACAGCTACGCAACTGGAGGTGTTTGGAGTAGGGCAAGTAAATACCAGATTGAAAAATATAACGATAACACAGGCGAATATGATCTAGGAATAATTAAGGGTGGGGAGTTTAGGAATGATTACTACTGGAATTCTCCAGCATATATCGCTGGGGTACTTGTTAAATTAGATAAGTCTGATTTTCCAGCGACCGCGACAAGAAATGCCTTTGTAAAATTTGCACTGAGAATTTATGAAGTTGACACAAGCGACAGTGAATATTCAGAACAAACCCTCGTTCCAGTAGATGGTTCGCTAGAGATAGGATCAATTTCGACTGGATCTGGAACAGGTTCAAACGTTTCTGTGATACATTCGATGGTGCTGGAAAATATGGCTGACAATGATCCGCTGTTTTGCTGTCTAATCCCCACAAAACCATCAAAACCAGATGCTGGCGACGATTGGGACAACCAAAGCTATAGCACAAAATCTCTTGATGGATCAGAATGGGCATGTGTTGGCGGCGATGGTGATTATTGTAGATATAAGCGATTAGATGGTAAGGGGATTTCTCCTGCAAAAATCGAAAGAGTTTCAGATGATGTATTGCTGGGTTGGGATTGGAATAGCGTTGCAGACTCTGTGTGGTTTAAGGATTTCAGGAATCGCAAAAAAGTTGCTAGCTTTGACGTCACAGACACATTGTGTCCAATTCCAAACCCACCAAAATGGGTTGACAGATTCCCCGTTGGAATCAACGCCAATAGTGGCAAAAACTACCACATCACCAAAATCGAAGGCGAACTGATGCAGGTGATAGATAGGCCAAGTGGAGACTCTAGAAACATCAGTTTTAAACACGAGATTACAGACCAATATGGAGAATTAAAATTCGTTGGCGACTGGGAGACCTCTCGCAAATTCTCGATAACTCCAGCAGACCTAATAAACATTCCAGACATTGATGTTGACGCTGACGAATATTCAGAAAACAGGCTCTACTGGTATTATTCCTGTGGCGCGTGGGTAGTAAAAACAATTGCAAGGGATGCAGCAGGCAATGAAACACTACCTGCATTCGTTAATTTGTTAACGAGACAATCATCGCCAATTACAAACAACATAAATTCTACTTCTTCAACAGAATACAATGTTGTTCAGTCTGTCATTTTTGGCGGCTTGCCAGTATCGCTACGAAACACATCAATTTCAAACATGTCAGACACATGGACAGACGACTACGATTTCGAATTTAAAATTGAATGTGACGATGATTCCATTCAACACGATTACCACGACTGGACAAGTGCAAGTCAATTAGACACTGATTTTCTTTACGAAACAAGGCGTGGAGTCAAGTGCAACATCAACATCTATACAGCAACAACATATCAAGCAGCACAAGATTGGCTAGACAACAAATTTGGCGAAGAGCTATATCGTTTGCACTGGCGGTGGAAATTAAAAACAGAAACAACTTACATCGACGACATAGATCATCGATGGGTAGGCAACTGGGTAAGCCTAAAACAAACAACATAACCCCTAAAAACCTTCATCTTCCTCCACCAAATACTCTGCCGGCTTACCACCGGCAGAGTCACCTAACAAAAAAACATCTAGCAAGCACTTGACCTCAAAGCAAAAATAGGTATATTAACCAGCTAACGATAGTATAAACTACGTAAACAGGGGTCGTGCGTTGCGGCCCCACACATTAAATCTTAGTTTTTTTACCCCCACAAAAATCACCTTACAGCCCTAAAAACGCACATTTTGTACGTCTCTCAAAAAAAAATCGTAAATTTCCGATTTTTAACTTTACAAATAGTCGAATATTTACGACAATAAAAGCAGTTAGTTAATGATTAATTTATTTTTAGGAGACACAAAATGAAGAATGTAATCAAAATCAGTGAATTAGTAGAGTTTGTTAAAGACCAAGAGTCAGAGTTAGCCTATGGATCGGAAACTTGTCTTTGGGGAGAGTTTTATGGCGAGTACCGCGATTTTTGTATGATGTCAAAGTCTGAACTCGAAGAGTGCGAAGAGACTGTCGCATCAGAAACATTTGATTTGTGGCAAGATGCTTATGTAAAATATAGAGACTTAGAAAACGCAGGCGTAGACTTCAACGTCAGCGATTGTTTTTGATACAATGTTAATATTAAGCCCCGCTCCGGCGGGGCATACTTTATAGAATGGAGAGACAAAATGAAGTATAAAATAACAACAGACCACGCGGCTAGCTCTTACGGCTCACCGGTACTGGTAGACGAAAAGGGTCAGGCTCACAGCCTGCAAGAAATCATACTAAAAAAACTCGGCGAGAGATTCTGGAACAAAGAGCGGCTAGCAAAAGAGGTTGGATGCAACCGAGACACTATATTTCGCTTTTTTGCCGGTCAAGATATGGGCTATCAAAAAGTCTTAAAGATTTTTGAGGCCCTTGAAATAGACTTGGCTAGCGAGTTTGAGCAAGAAACAAAAATCGTCAGCGTTGGTGGTATTGCTTACGATTTCGAATACCAGAGCTTTGTCGAAAAAGCAGAAATGGATGAATTGATCGAGCTAATCCAAAACAGCTACCCAGATGTTCATTTGCCAGTTCAACCAGGAGATTGGGTAAACATAATCGACAGCTCCGAAGCGGAAGTTATTCGAGCGATCACTTACGACGACATGGTTAACTATTCGCTAAAATCAGACGATAATTAAACTAATGATCTCCAAAGGTCATTAACTAACTAGCCTCGGCAGGCATTCTGCCGAGGCAATCTTGCTTGCAGCAAAGGCAGTAAATATTCGACGCTTCCGTTCGCCATATTTTTTATATCTCAATATCATTCAAAATCTCTGCTGCTCTTTTAGCCTTTTCCAGTCCCATTTTTGCGTAAATTTCGGTGGTTGATCTATTTTTATGGCCAAGCAGCGCTTGAGCAAAACCAAGAGCATCAACGTTATCAACTGCATTAATCGCGGTCGCTGCTGCATGTCTGAGCTGATATGGTGTCCATATTGGCATTGGTGCATAGCTGTCGCCGTCTCTGGCTTTAAGGTCGCGATTAAGCCGCATAATGGCTCGTCTTATTGCTGTTCGATATGATCCGTGGTCGTAACATTCACGCAGCTGCAATCCTCCTGGTCTATAGCTGCTAGACTTGCCTCTTCTATTACCGCAGCTCTTTGGTGTTTGGCGACACTCGCTACGAATCTGCGTGGCAATCTCTCTGCCATCTGCAGGAGAGAAGAGGTATTCGCTCTGCTTTTTCTCCGCGATCAATGGGATTAAAACATTTTGGACTTGTTTATTGAGCGGAATAATTCTCGGTCTTGCTCCGTCTTTATAGTCAGTTTTATGTTTATTTTGCGTATATATCCAAATCTCATCGCTGGTGTCAATCTCACATGGTTTCATTCGTAACATTTCGCTTGGCCTAGTCCCGGTATAGAGCTGAGTTATCACCATTGCTCGTAAGATCGGATGCAAATATGCAAGCGTCCTGCGAACATCTTCCAGCGGTGCTGGCTGTCTTATCTTTGTTCTACGTAATTTTGGATGGTTATTTTTTACCTTTTCAACATTTTCCAGAGCATAAGGCGTAAGTGGTGATACTATCTCTCGGCTGGCTGCCCACTTAAACATCTTAATAATAAACCGCATTTTGGTATTGATTGTGTGTGCTGTTATTCCTTTGTTGATTAGTTTTTGACGCGTATCATCGAAAAGAAGAGGGCTGTATTCGCAGGGCGGTAGCGAAACATTATCGATCAACCTAAGAGCCAGTTCGATTTTGTATGGCTGATTTGAATCTTGAGCGTTAGTTTCCTTGACATATTTAAGGTAGAGTTCAATTAACTCGCCAATCGTATTCGAGCCGCCTCCGGTCGCTTGCCAGGAGTCCCATTTGCGTTGTGCTATCTCTTTGGCCATCCGTTTGTCTGAGGTTGCGAATCTACTTCCGGCAGGCTTAAGCGCAAAGGTTCTGCGCTTGCGAGTTTGGGGGTCTTTAACCTTCCAGTAATGCCGTCCACGTTGGCAAAAGATGGACCCTTTGAAAGTGTAATTTCTGCGCATAAAAAAAGCTCCTTAACAATACAAGAAACCCATAAGCGTCCACAAAAGTGTCCACAACTTAGGATTTCGTATGCTAAGGGCTGTGGCGTAGCCCTTGCAACTTCTTTATTTACAAGGTTTTATATGAATGGAGCCGATGAGACTCGAACTCACGACTTCTACACTGCCAGTGTAGCGCTCTCCCAACTGAGCTACGGCCCCGTTAGTTCCAGAATATTAGCAGATGATAAGGGTGTTGGCAAGCGATTTTATCGTGAATTTGAGAGTGGCTTTATAATTGCTTTTGAGTGGTGAGCGAGAGCTACTAGTCGAGGTAAATCAGCCCATTAGGAAGGAGAGTGTGTGCTTCTCAAGGCTCTACAGTAAAGATTTTGCTTGAGAGTTAGATGGTTTTTAGAAGAACCTAAAAAAAGGCCACTTGAATTAACAAGTAGCCTCTGTTAGTGTTTTTGTATGATGAGTTATTTTAGTCTTACGGTAGCGTTTCCCTCTTCAATGACGCCAATTTTGTAGACCTTTTCACCAGAGTCAGTAAGGTTGTCAGCAATAGCATCAGCAAATTCAGCTTCTACGGCTAATATGTAGCCAATTCCCATATTGAAAACCCTAAACATTTCTTGTTCTTCAACAGGACCTAATTGTTGGAGATATTTAAATATTTCCAAAACTGGCCAGCTTGCTTTATCAATTACAGCATCACAATTTTTAGGCAATACTCTTGGAATATTCCCAACAAGACCACCGCCTGTAATATGGGCCATTGCATGAATAGCTTTTTTGTCTCTAAAATCTTCGACAGCCTTAATAACTGGACGGACATATATTCTTGTTGGCTCAAGAAGAACTTCTCCAAGAGTTTTGCCACCAAGTTCGGCTATAGAATCACTTAGCTTTAATCCTGCTTTTTTGAAACAGATGTTTCGAACGAGGGAGAATCCGTTTGAGTGAATTCCATTGGATGCTATGCCGAGAATAACATCCCCTGGCTTTACAGCGTCACCATTTATAATCTGATCTTTTTCTACAACACCAACTGCGAATCCTGCCATGTCAAAGTCGTCTTTCTTGTAGACATCTGGCATTTCAGCGGTTTCGCCACCAATAAGTGAGCAGTTTGCCATCTTGCAAGCGTTGGCAATACCCCCAACCATTTGAGCAATCTTTTCTGGTATGAGTTTATCGATACCGAGATAATCAAGGAAAAATAGCGGCTCTGCTCCCATAACAATCATATCATTAACACTCATTGCGACAAGGTCTTGCCCAAGAGTATCAAATTTCTCCATATCTCTGGCCAACAGAACCTTTGTTCCGACGCCATCGGTACACGCAACCATTACGGGTTTTTTGTAGTTCTTCTTGAATGAAGCATCGTTGTCCATGCGGAATAGACCTGCAAAGCCCCCGTGAAGGTCAATCACTCTTGGACTGAATGTTGATTTGACGCTTGTTTTGATTTCCTCGACCATAGCATCATTAGCGTCTATGCTAACGCCGGATTCTTCGTAGTTTAGATAATCAGCCATTTTCGATTTCTAAGTCCTGGAAAAGGTTCATTTGATTTCGTTCCATTGAGAACTTACCCATTTCTTGATGGGTAGGTACTTTATATTCGCCGCTCCAGCAAGCAGTGCAGTAATGGTCTGCCGGTTTTGAAACACAATTGCACAGACCTTCAAGAGAAATATATCCAATACTGTCTGCATCTAGGAAAACCCTTAGTTCTTCTAAGGTCATTTTATTTGCAACTAATTCTTCTCTCGTTGGAAAATCTACACCGTAGAAGCATGGATATTTTATTGGTGGGCAACTGATGCGCATATGTATCTCTTTTGCGCCAGCTTCTCTGAGTGAGCGAATTTTACCTTTCGTTGTTGTTCCACGTACTATCGAATCATCGACAACAACAACTCGCTTACCTTCAACCGCTTCCTTTATTATCGACAATTTCAATTTAACAGCCATATCTCTGAGTTCTTGCGTTGGAGATAGGAATGTTCGTCCAACGTAGTGGCTGCGCACAAAGCACATATCAAAAGGAATTCCACTTTCTTGAGAATACCCTATAGCAGCTGCAGTTCCAGAATCCGGAATTGGCGTAACAACATCGGCCTCAACAGGCCATTCTTTTGCTAGCTGTCGTCCCATGTTTTTTCTGGCTAGATAAACATTTTCGCCAAAAATACGGCTGTTTTGTCTGGCAAAATAAACATGTTCAAAAATACAATGGGCAGGGGTGATAGTGCCAGGTTCAACATAATAACGGCTCTCAAGACCTCTATCGCTTAAGGTAACAATCTCACCTGGTTCGACATCACGGATATATTCAGCTTCGATCGCTTCTAAGGCGCAGGTCTCACTAGCCACGCAATAAGCGCCATTTGCTGTTTTGCCTATACACAACGGACGGATTCCGTGTGGGTCTCTTGCAGCTTCAATTCGGTTCGGAAACAAAAACAATACAGAGAAAGCACCGTCTAAATGCCCAAGAACATGACCTATTGTATCACGCTTGTTGATATGTGAGTTTTTTGCAAGCAGGTGTACGATAATTTCCGTGTCATTGGTGGACTTAAAGATACTACCGTAAGCCTCGTATTCATCTCTCAAAAGACTGGCATTGGTTATGTTACCATTATGCGCTACGGCAACTTGCCCTTGAGAATACTCAGCTAATAAAGGCTGGGCGTTGTCTCTATTGCTAGAGCCAGCTGTTGAATAACGTACATGTCCTATTGCGCATCGATTGACCAAACGAGGAAGAACATTCCTTGTTGGTCTAAAGACGCGACTAACAGTGCCCATGCCAGTAAAGCAGTTTATTGTTTCACCGCCCGTTGATGCGATTCCAGCAGACTCTTGACCTCTATGCTGAAGACTGTGGATACCGAAATATGTCTTTTCGACTGCGGCTGGATCATTCCAAATGCCAAAAACACCGCATTCTTCTTTTAGTTGTCCCATGATTCCTGTTCTTAATATTAACAATATGCACTGACGATGCAGTAGTTTATACAATTAGAGAATTTAAGTCAACGCGATAGTAGGCCGATAAATATTTTGTATGTCAAAATAGAAAAAAACGCTATCAATATTGAGCGAAAGTTTCTCGTAAGTTGCTTTGTTGGAGAGAGTTATGACTCAGAGAGTGCCAAAAATTGTTGTTGTAGGAACCTGCTACGTGGATATGGCTGTTAAGTGTAGTCAGGTTCCTGCGCCAGGAGAGACTTTCATAGGTAGTGGATTTTCATGTAATTGTGCCGGTGGGGGAGTTAATCAATCTATAGCTGCAGCCCAGTGCGGTTGTGATGTTTCTTTGGTTGGTAAGATAGGTTCTGATTGTTTCAGCTATATGGTTAGTAGTGCTCTGAAGGAGAAGAATATTGATATTAGCTTCTTAGATGTAGCAGACGCAAAAAATACAGGCACCTCCATGACTTTTGTTGATTCAGATGGTGAGAACGCCACTGTATTCTCGCCCGGAGCTAACTTCGCTATTAACCCAGAACTTATAGAATCTATCCCTGTTGAGCAACTTATAGCCTCTTGCGACGCCTGCCTTATTGATGCGGCTTTGCCTAGTGGAGTAATTTCCGCTGCAATTAACATGGCAGAAATGCGTGGAACTAAATCTATTTTGACCGTAAAATTAGATTCCGACGAGACCCTCAGAGGCATAGGTAATCTGCCGACTAATTACAAGTATGTCGATATTCTCATCGTTGAGGTTGAGGATTGCAGCAGTTTGGATAAGGCAATTTCGTCTAATATGCAACTCGCAAATCAGATCGGGGCAAATC
Source organism: Phycisphaerae bacterium (assembly GCA_027078365.1). Taxonomy (GTDB): domain Bacteria; phylum Planctomycetota; class Phycisphaerae; order Sedimentisphaerales; family Sedimentisphaeraceae; genus S145-28. Next base: position 34,138 of record JALWYQ010000037.1, on the reverse strand, counting down.
TCATTTCGCAAGGTTTTGAAACGGTAGTTGTCAATACAGGTAGAAAAGATGTCTGTATCTTTAACAGAGATGGTGTTAACCGTGTTAAAAGCTATGAATTAGATATCGTGGACCGTTCATGTTCGCAAGACTCTTTCGCAGCCGCTCTAGCAGCAAGTATTGCTTCTGGAGATAGTATTGAGCGAGCGGTATCTTTTGCCAATGCGGCCTTTGCTATAACCGCATCTCGGTACGGTTTTCAAGAATCTCTGCCGACAAAAGAAGAGATTCTAAGATTACTTCTCGAACGTAATGATTAGAGTCTGTTAGTGTTTATAGGTTGATAGCTTAAAAATATCTTTCAATTAATTTAGTTTAGGAACTACTTTAACAATGGCTTTTCATAGAGAAAATCAAAAAGTAGTAGCATCAGAGATTCTTCAAGCTATTGCAAATGGTGAAGATATTGATTTATTTAGGTGTGAGATTGTAGAACCCCTTGACTTGGGTTCTCTTGTCAATAAGCGAACTAACTATGATCTGAGTGAGTTGACTATACATCAAGAAGATCACAAAGAGGTTATAGTTCTTGATCAAAAGATTCGTCTCTATGGATGTCAATTCCACGACAATGTATTCTTTGCATCACCGTGGAACGAACAGGATTTTCTAGATGTTGTCTTTAAACGTGAAGTTATTTTCAATTCTTCTATCTTTAATGGTCAGACTCGTTTTAGCGGCGCTAGATTTAATGGTCAGGCAGGTTTTGATGGTTGTATATTCAATGGGGTAGCATCATTTACAGAGGTTGATTTCCGTTCGTCTGCGCTGTTTAGAACGGTTGAGTTTAATGGTTACGGCTTATTTAGCAACTCTGTTTTCCATAAAGATGCAAGATTTGTTAATACAGCATTCTCTAAAGGTGCAAATTTCAGTAATGTGGAGTTTCATTCCATTGTCGATTTTACAGGGGCATACTGTAGCAATAGGGCCGTCCCAATTAGTGACGGTATTGTTTTTGTCAAAAGCAATTATGGCGTTGATGAGACATTTTGGCGTTTTCTAAAACAAGCGAATCGTGATTCTGGTTATTACAGTCAAAGTGGTGACTGTTTTTACAAAGAACGATGCGCAATGTTTTATCGCAAATTTAGAGGTCGAGATTACGATAGTCTTACGTTGGGGCAAAAGGTGTTGAGATGGATTTTTGGACTGAGAATGCTTCCAGAGCTTATTTTTGGTAAGTTTCTATTTGGTTACGGTGAAAGACCTATGCGCGTTTTACTCTCTGCGATACTAGTCGTTCTATTCTGCGCGGCTTTGTATATGTGGAAGGGAGAACTTACTAACCGTGAAGGCGGCATAATTCCATCGCGAAATATTGTTGATGCTATATATTTTAGTACAACAACGTTTACTACGCTTGGTTTTGGTGATATTGCACCGGCAGCTAACAATACTTTTACAAAATTTTTGGCCATGATTGAGGCTATGTGCGGAGCTTCAATGACGTCACTATTTGTGGTCTGTTTGGCCAAGAGATTTTCTAGAAATTAATTTCATTGTATCCTTGGTTTTATGTGAAACAAACTAATCATTCTCGATGTGGTCTGAGATTTTTCGAATTTCTTTCATCATTTGATTGAGACGCCACTCAATAGAGGATAGCATCCAGAATTTGAAATGGTTTACCTTCGTTAAACAATGAATAAGATATATAATCTTTATTGACACCGCAGCCGATGCTAGTTCAAGCATTAATAGCCTTACGCTTGAGTTGTGAACTAATATTGAAACCACTAATGTCGCGACGAGTGCGATAATAAAAAGAATGTTTATCAGTTTAGAATGGAACGATGGAACTCCACCAACCTTACCTAACATCAACCTTATGTTTTCTTTTTCTTTCTCATAATTTTGAAGTTCAACTCTAAGGTCTTCTAGTTCTTGTTCCATAGCAGTTGAATTGATTTGAAACGGTGATTTTGTTTCTTGGGTTTTATTGCTGTTTTTTTCTTTCATATCCATACCTACTCTAATAATTCGTACAACCGACGGTAATTATAATCCAAGATTAAGATATGGGCTAGAGTTTTCTAGAAAAGCCAGATGTGTGTATAAGCTTATCTTACAATCTCAATATTGCATTTAGGGATGGCTTCGATAAACTTTCTTCCGTATGATTTTGTAACAATACGACTATCTAGAATAACTACGCAACCTTTGTCGTCTTTCTTTCTCACAAGACGACCAAAGCCCTGCTTGAATTTAATAATTGCATTTGGCAGTTGATACTTGAAAAAAGGCTTCTCTCCAGCTTCACGCAACTTTTCAATACGTCCCTGAATCAGCGGATGGCTTGGAACGGCAAACGGCAATCTGACGATAATGACATTAGAGAGCGACTCGCCAGGAACGTCAACTCCTTGCCAAAAGCTATCGGTGCCAAAAAGAACGCTATTGGTATCCTGTTTAAACTCATCGAGTAAACTTGATCTATCGAGTTTGTCACCTTGCTTGAGCAACTGAATATTGTTTTCGAAGAACCAATTTTGTATAGCATCGGCAAACTTATGTAGCATTGAATAGCTAGTAAACAGAACAAATGCCTTTCCTTGGCTCGCTGTGAGATGCCGCTTTATTGCTTCTATTGCCTGTGTTGCAAATTCAGGTGAGTTTGGCTCTGGTAGTGATGCTTCGATATGGAGCGTAACTTGCTTTTCATAATCAAATGGAGAACCTAACATTAAGGCGTTAAAGTCTTTGAGACCTATGCGGCTGGAAAAGAAATCGAAGTCTTCCTTAGCTCCAGCACCACAGCTAAGAGTTGCGCTAGTTGTTATTACAGATGTAAAGGTATCGAATAAGCATTTTTTGATATCTTCTCCAACATCAATTGGCGCGCTGCGCAGATATGTTCTAGTGATGCGGCCATTTCTAGATTCTACCCAATAAACGTGTTCAGTATTGTTGTTGGATTGAGTTATGAAAGTCTTTAAGTCTTGTTCTAGGCTCTTTAGCCTATCCACAGATCGCATTACTTCTAGCTTGGTATCGTTTTCTTGGTCAAGAGAGTCGGCGTATTTTTTTATGGAAATTCTAAGTTTTCTCAAAGACTCACTAAGATTGTCTTCGACAAAATATTTCTGGCATCGACCGTTAGTCTCACGGTACGAACTTTCATACCACGATTGAACCTGCGTAAAGAAGATATCTGCTGATTCTCTACATTGCTTGACTAGCTCAATTCCTTCTTTGCAATCGGTATAGGCGAGAAGTCCTTTATTACCTTTTCTATAGAGACCATTTAAAAGATAGTTTATTGTTAAATTAGAGATGTTTATTCCAAAGTGATCTTGGGCAACATTTTCTATATTGTGTGCTTCATCTAAGATGATATAGCTGTATTCTGGAAGTATTCCAAGTGATTTTTCTTTTAATGCTAAGTCGCTAAACAATAGGGCGTGATTGACAACTATGAGATCACATGTCTCCAACCGTCTTCTAGCACGCCAGTAGTGGCAATCTCTATACATAGGACACTTGCGACCTCGACAATTGCCATGCTCACTCTTGACTTGATCCCAAGCGGTAGCGGAGACGGGAAAATCAATATCGCTTAGAGAGCCATCACTTGTATCAGATGCCCATTGATTGATCTCGAAAATCTCACTTACGATATCATCGAATAAGTTTTTCCCCATCTTTGTTGCGTAGGAAAGTCTGCGCAAACAGATATAATTTGACCGCCCCTTTGCCAGAGCAGCAGTAAAGTCATAATCCAGTGCTTTAGCTAAAAATGGGATATCTTGATTGATTAGCTGTTCTTGGAGGTTAATCGTATGTGTGCTTATTATCGCTTTGGTATTAGTTCTTAGAGCTCTATCAATTGCGCAGACAAGATAAGCAAAGCTTTTTCCAGTTCCAGTTCCAGCTTCGACCACTAGATGCTTGCCCTGATCAAAAGCAGCCTGTATGCCCTTTGCCATCTCAATCTGCTCTTTGCGCAACTCATAATGGGCGTAGGATTTTGACAGCACACCTTCTTTTGAAAAGATTGCATCAATATCTAGTTTTGAAGAACTAAACGAAATCAATTACTTCTCGCTAATTAGGGGCTTATCTCTTTAGGCTCTTTTCTTCTATAGCTTCTTTAATTGATTCGATGGCGCTTATACTACTATCAGAATTCTCTGCCTTTTCAATTTCTTCTTTTGCCCAATCTAGATGGCCTGTTTGTAAGTATATATATGATAGCAGTAGTGCAAGCTGAGCAGACTCACTCTTCTTTTGCCATTCTTTAATTTCAACAATCCTGCTCTGGAGAACATCCTTATCGCCTATCATCTCTTCTAGATTTATATCAATCTGAGGGAATTTGTCATATGCCAATATAGCCTTTTGGAGGTATAGAGAGCTGTTCATGTATTCACCTGCACCTAACAGTGCCAGAGCTTTTCCTGCAAGTGGCAGTGGGTCGTCACTGCGAAATACTTTTGCAAGACTAAAGGCATTGGCTGCTTTGTAGTATTGTCCTTTTTTGATATAAGTGTGAGCTTGACGCATATAGCCGTTAAATTTATCGTCTGCGTAGCTTGCGAAGTTTTTATGATCGCCTATGATACTTTTAGCTTTGGTTCGCTGTGATGAAGCTTTTTCAATCTTAGTAACTTTAAGAGCCGAGCTTACCAAGTCATTTTCGTCAGAGTCTTGGTTGTCTTGAGTAGCGTCTTTCTCATTTATCTTAGAAGCTTGAGATTTTGTTTTGGTCGATTCAATCTGTGAGAATACGTCATTGTATTCTGCTTCTATTTGTTTTAGTCGGTCAGCGTCATTTAGTGTGTCAGGAGATTGGACCTGTTCTGGCTCTAGAGGTTTAAGTGTGACTTTTTGGTCATTAACCCTATTAGGGGTTTTGATTTCTTCTTCTGAAATAGATTTTTTACTATTTTTATCTACTGCAATATTGTAGAGGTCTTTTTGGAAAACGCCTGGTTTTACATTTGTGTCACCGACTAAAGGTTTTACCAGTACATTTGAGATTGCTCCAGAATGCACTTGAGAAATTGCTCTTGGTGATCTTCTACTAGAGTAGCCAACAGAGCCCATTGTAGGATTATCTACAATGCCATTTAGCTTGTAGTTTCTGGTGGTCCTAGCCCCATAGACATGCCTATTTCTCATAGATGTAACAGAACTTGTTGCAGAATAATATGCGCTACTTTTACCTACACTTCCGCGGTTGTATGTGTTTGTTCCACTAGAATCTCTAATGAAATTATCCATCGACTTAGTGCCTAGCACGCCGTGAAAATCGCTAGAAGATCTATACGGAACGAATCCTCTAAATTCCTTGCCGCCAGTAACATTGCCAGTCATTACATTATTACCTTGTCGATAGCCAGCATCTTTGCGATACATTTTGGCACCGCCTCTACCTGCACTTGGAGGGGTTACTGCAGAGTTTGCAGCTAACAATTCTGCTGCGCATAGCAAGACAATCGTTGTTAGTACTATATTCTTCATTTTTGTACTCCTACTTCTTATCACTTGATATATCCTTATATCTTGGTTTCTGAGCCCAATTGAGTTTGCCAGCTAAAGTATCCCACTGGCTCAGCAATGGGTTGGATACTACCGAAAAGCATCCCTTATCGCTCTTTATTTCTATACATTGATCTAGAGAAAAACTATTCCACACTCTTCCGTCTATTGAAATTTTTGTGCCTTCGTTAATACGTATCGGACATATTTTGACGTTACTTGTCGCATTTATCACAATCGGTCTAAACGACAACGAATGAGGACTAACAGGTGTAATAACCATAGCTGATAGAGAATTGCAAAGGATAGGACCTCCAGCTGAGAGACTGTATGCAGTCGAACCTGTAGGTGTTGAGACAATGATGCCATCGCTCATACAGCCTGCAAGTTTTTGATCTTGAACAGATATTTGAGTTTCGATGATTCTAAAGGGTTCACCCGCATTAATGACAACATCGTTAACTGCAACTGCGGTATCAAGGACTTCTTCGCCTTTGCATAGGTTTATCCTTAATAGCATCCTCTTTTCTATTAAGGACTCATCGTTGATGACTCTCTCAAAGATTTCTTCGAGTTCATCAATGCTAAACTCTGCTAAAAATCCTAATCGTCCGAGATTGACTCCAATTACTGGAACTGAAGTGCTTGCAAGCATTCTTGCGGCTTCTAGAATAGTACCGTCACCGCCAAATACCACAGCGTAGTCAGCCTCTTCTAAGGTATCTATACTGCAACTTGCGCCGAAGCAATTTGCAATTATATCCACCTTGTCCTGCGCAAACTCTTTGAATCTTTGCAGAGATTCGGAGGCATTAATCCTGTTAGGATCGCCAAAAATTACAACTTTTGTTTTTTTGTTTGTAGTAGCCATGGTTATCGTTGCTTTTGATTTTGAATCTTCTTTACAGCAGCTATAATGCTATCGCAGTCAACGCCCAATTCTCTAAGTTGCATTTCACGCGAGCCTTTTTCGATATACTTATCGCTTCCAGCGAGTATCGTGAGCCTTTCTAATGGGTTTGAGTGTGATATTCCTTTATCGGTATTGTTGTTATCTTGAGTTAAATTCTCGAGTACAGCGCTTCCAAAGCCGCAACTTTTACTGTGCTCTTCAACTGTTATTACATATTTACCTTTTCTAACCATATCCATTATACTTTGGTCAATTGGTTTTGCAAACCTTGCATTCACAACATCAACCATGATATTTTCAGTCTCAAGAACCTCGGCTGCATCCAGCGCATTTGACAGCATTGCACCATAGGCCACAATCACAATGTCTGAGTTGTTATCGATAACCTTAATAGATTTTCCCGTTACAAAGGCTCTATTGCAAAGCTGTATATCGTCAGACTCTATAGGTACAACATCTCTAGGATATCTGATTGCTACCGGGCAATCTTGTGCTAATGCGTACTCAAGAGCAAGCTTAACTTCTGCCCCTGTAGCAGGCGCAAGAACTATCATATTGGGTAGCATCCTTGTGTAGCCTATATCCAGCAGTCCGTGGTGGGTAGGGCCATCATCGCCTACAACTCCGGCTCGATCAATGCAGAATATTACAGGAAGATTCTGTAGCGATACCTCATGGGCAATCTGGTCAAAACTTCTTTGAAGGAATGTTGAGTAAACACAAACCAGCGGGCGCAGCCCCATTTTGGCCTGACCAGCTGCAATATCAACTGCTACGCTCTCGGCGATTCCTGTATCGAGATAGCGTTTTGGAAATTCTTGTCGAAACTTATTTAATCCAGTTCCACCTGCCATGGCTGCTGTAATAGCAACAACTCTATCGTCTTTTCTTGCAATATCGACAAGTGCCTCGCCAAAGGTGGCAGTATAGCTCGGTGTTATATTTTGTTCTGGAGGCGTAGATTTGCCGTTGATATCGAACGGGCCGGTTGAATGATATTTTCTAGGGTCGCTATCGGCAGGTGAAAATCCCTTGCCTTTTTTGGTGTATACATGCAAGATCGCAGGGCGGTCTAGTCCTTTTAGTTCTTTAAACAAATCGATAAGAGATGCAATGTCATGACCATCGACTGGTCCAAAGTAAGGTATGTTAAAGCTCTCGAAAAGTTGACTTGCCGGTAGCGACATCATCAGTGTCTTTTTGAAGCGTTCAATCGCATTATCTACTTTTTTTCCAATCAGAGGAACATGCTCAAGTACATTATGAGTGGTTTTTACAAGTTCTTCATATGTCTGGCTAAGCCGTACTTTTGAGAATAGTTTGGCAATTGCGCCTTGAGTAACGTCTATTGCCATAGAGTTGTCGTTTAACACAACCAAGAACTGTCTTTTTAGTCTCTGGAGGTTGTTGAGGGCTTCAAGAGAGACGCCATTTACAATGCTTGCATCTCCAACCAAGGCGACAATTCGATCATCTAGATTGAGATTTTCTGCAGCAAGACCAATTCCAAGAGCTGTAGAAATTGACGTTCCTGCGTGACCAACTTCAAACCTGTCATATTTACTCTCTTTTTGGTCAGGAAAACCGCTAACTCCACCACGTTTGCGCAGCTTGTCGAATTTATCCTTTCTACCAGTTATAATCTTATGACAGTAGCATTGATGCCCAACATCCCAAGTTAGATGGTCTTTCTCAAAATCAAAGACATAATGTAGGGCTAATGTTAATTCAACCATTCCGAGATTACTTGCTAAATGGCCTCCGCATTTGGCGACAGAATCAATGATGTGTTCTCTAATCTCTTGAGCTAATCCATTTAGCTCGTCAATATTTAGATTTTTAATATCAGATGGTGAATTTATTTGGTCGAGTAATTTTGCCATTTATATATCTTTAAATTAACGCCATTAAAGTTATTACAAGCCTTTTAGTTCTTACGGTTTAGCATCTCGGTTGCAAGGTATCGTAGCATGTCTGCCTGATGGTCGAAACAACTGAGGGCTTCAAGTGCTTCATTTGTCAGCTTTTGAGCTATTTGCTTAGACTCTTCAAGCCCAAGCAATGCGGGATATGTTGTCTTATCTTGCGCTTGGTCTTTGCCCACGGTTTTGCCCATTTCCTCGCTTGTAGAGCATACATCGAGGATGTCATCTGCAATTTGGAAGCAGAGTCCAAGCTTTAATCCATAATTGGCAAGATTGTGCAATTGCTCGCGTTTTGCCTCGCCGCAGATAGCTCCAAGTGTTGCCGCTCCGCTAAACATCATTGCTGTTTTGTTTTGGTGAATATATTCGAGCGATTCAATAGTTGGTGGCTGTTTTTCTGCTAATATGTCTGCCATCTGACCAGCGACCATGCCGCTAGGGCCAGCTACCGTTGCTAAGACCCCAACTAGTTTGATAGCTAGATGAGAATCTGGAATCTCGGTTGCTAGCATCTCAAAAGCTAAAGTCAAAAGTCCATCTCCTGCTAGTATTGCAGTGGCTTCATCGTATTTCTTATGTAGCGTTGGCTTACCTCTGCGCAAGTCATCATCGTCCATTGCCGGTAAATCATCATGTACGAGGGAGTATGTATGTACCATTTCGATAGCGGCGGCAGCCGTTTTTGCCTCGTGCGTTATTTTTCCCTTGAGCATCTGGCAAATCCACAGAACAATTGCACCCCTTATACGTTTGCCGCCACTTAACAGTGTGTACTTCATAGCTTCTCTAAGTAGCGGCTGAATTTCGCTTTGTTCCTGCATAATAGTGCTTAGAGCCGTTGTTACGATATCGGCTTTACGCATTAAATCTTTTTTAAATTCTACAGCAAAATCTTTTGACATCCTTCTATTCCATTTTAACCTTTGAGCACTGGCATTATTGCACAAAGTCGCTATTATATACGCTTTCGGGTGTATTCACAGAAAAAACCTATTATCGCAATTATATCCCAGTTTTTATGGTTAGTAAATGAATGAACTTAGATATCTTATTCTAGGCGTAACCTCTAGCGGAAAGAGCCGTCTTGCCTTCGATTTGGCAAAAACTCTCGGTGGCGAGATAATCAGCATCGATTCCATGAAGGTGTACAAGAAGATGGATATAGGCACCGCAAAACCGCCGTTAGAACGCAGAAAAGAGGTTAAATATCATTTAATCGACGTTGTTGAGCCGTGGCAGCCGTTCTCAGTTAGCGATTTTCTAGAGCTATCAGAGCAGGCGGCTAGCGAGATTTTAGCAAAAGGAAAACCTGTAATAGGCGCAGGCGGGACAGCAATGTACATAAAAAATATGCTCTATGGGCTTTTTGACGGTCCTGGTAGTGACTTAGAGCTGCGCGAAGAACTAAAAAGAAGGCTTGAGACTGAAGGTCACGGCAAGCTTCATCAAGAGCTTGCCGAGGTGGATCCAGTCGCGGCCGAGAGAATACATCCCAATGATACTAGGCGTGTTATCAGGGCGCTAGAGGTATTTAAGCTCACTGGCAAACCAATATCAAGTTTTCAGACTCAGTTCTCTGCCCCAGAACCTGACCCACGTTGGCGTGTAATCGGGTTGCGCAGAGATAAAGCAGTCGAATCGCGTAGGATAAATGCTCGCGTTAAAAAGATGGTTGAAGCCGGACTTGTCGATGAGGTACGTGAATTGTTCAATATGGATAAACCGCTGAGCAAGCAGGCTCAAGTTGCCATTGGATATGCGGAGTTTAGAGATTACTTTGACGGGAAAATAACTCTTGATAAGGCAATTGAAAAGGTAAAGATAAACACACGCAGACTCGCCAAAGGGCAGCGCACTTGGTTTAAGAGCTTCAAGGGCGTTGAATGGATTGACCTTGACGAAAATGCTAGTAGCCAAGAAATCCTTGATAAGACCATGGCTTTGATT
>JALWYQ010000037.1:0-23820 GCA_027078365.1 Phycisphaerae bacterium | reverse complement strand
CAATATGAACAAGAAAAGACCTTTAATCTTGGCGTCGGCATCCCCGCAACGTAAAAAACTCTTAGAAGAGGCTGGCTTTGAGTTTGAAGTGATTGCTTCTCTTGTTGATGAGAGTCTTTTTCAAAAAGATGGCGTCTGTGCCTGTGAATACGCGCAACTGCTAGCAAAAGAAAAAGCTCTTGATGTTGCACGCAAGCATCGCAACGCTTTAGTTCTCGGTGCCGACTCTGTTGTTGCTATCGACGATGATATAATCGGCAAACCAAAAGATGCGATTGATGCAGAGAATATTGTGCGCAGGCTATTTGCAAAAGACCATAAAGTGGTTAGTGGTGTTGCTGTTATATCGCTAGCTAATGATATATGTGAAGTGTTTTGCGAGACAACCATCATCCACCCTAAAAAACTTAGCGAAGAGCAAATACTAGCGCATATCAAAAGTGGTGAATGGAAAGGTAAGGCTGGCGGTTACGGAATCCAAGACTGCAAAGATGAATTCATCGATTCGATTGAGGGGAGTTTCTCTAATGTTATTGGCTTGCCAATGGAGGCAACGAGCGAGATTCTCAAACGGCTTCTATCTGCTTAAAAAATAACGTAGTTGGTTCGATTGAGCTGGCTTTAACAATTTGACTTATCATACTCTTTGTTTTAGAGTAACCGTAAAGCGATGGGGGCATTTTGTCGTTGATGGAAGTCTAGTTTGAGTTACCCGTATAGGTGTTGGCTGCAATTAACGAAAATGTATGCTGCAAGAACTTCTGGTAGATGCCGGATTTGGAGAACAACGCAACAGAAGCTAATTTACTTAGTAAGGTGAAATACAACACGAGCCTTGCAGTTAGATAATTGTTTTTTTAAGTCAATTCAAGATACTATGAAACAAATTGCTAAGAGAGTAATATTCGTTGGTAGAGTACAGGGTGTTGGATTTCGCTATACTGCGCATCGAATATCTGGTAATTACAGAGTTAGTGGCTATGTTAAAAATCTTGCAAACTCTAATGTTGAGATGTTCGTTCAGGGCAGAGCTGATGAAGTTGACGCCATGATAGAAGATATATGCGAATATTTTAGCGGCTATATTAGAGAAGCGCAGATTAGTTTGGCTGCGCAAGATTCGAAGTATAAGAATTTCATTATTAGCTATTATTGATGTTGTTGAGTTGAATGGTCTGCGCAGTCAGAACCAAATGAATAGAGATTAGAAATGAAAATATCTTCAATATTTAAATTCTCTTTAGTTGCTCTGCCGATAGCGGCGTCTGCTTATTTCGCTTTAAAATCGCACCAATATATACCTGCCATAGTTTATTCAAGTGTTTCACTATTAACATACATAGCCTATGCAATGGATAAAAAGAGGGCGATAAAAGGCTCTTGGCGCATCAGCGAGAAAATGCTGCACAGTTTTGAGATTCTCGGCGGGGCGATGGGGGCATTTATCGCTCAACAAATACTGCACCACAAGAACCAAAAGTTCTCGTATCAACTGATCTTTTGGGCTATAAACATACTGCACATAGCCGGTTGGGCGATATTCTTTTGGCTGTTGCACAATCATCGCTAAAAAAGACTACCTCAAAAGGTGTTGTTTCTGCAAGGCAGCCTCTTTTTTTACATATAACCCGTCTCATGTAAAAGAAAGAGCGTTTTCTTTACATGACAACCGTCTCATGTAAAAGAAATTCGATTTTTTTTACATGAGAGAGTCGTTCGAACCCCTCCTCATTAAAAAAAAGACACTATGCTTTTGCATAGCGTCTTTTTAATAATCGGATGAGGAGGGATTTGCTTGAGGCTTTGCCTCTGCGCAGCTCTCGCTTCGCTCTTGTCAACCCCCCTTGGTGTATTTTGCTGTCACAAAATACACGGGTGTTCGAACCCCTCCTCCTAAAAAAAAAGACACCGTGCTTTCGCACAGTGTCTTTTAATTATCGGATGAGGAGGGATTCGCTCGGCCTTGCCTCGCGGCTCTTCGTGTCAAACCCTTTGGGTATATTTTGCTTCGCAAAATCTACGGGTGTTCGAACCCCTCCTCACTAAAAAAAAAGACACTATGCTTTCGCATAGTGTCTTTGGTATCGGATGAGGAGGGATTCGAACCCCCGGTACATTTCTGTACAACGGTTTTCAAGACCGCCACCTTCAGCCACTCGGTCACTCATCCTTAATTTTTCCTATGAGCGAGATAATTTACACATTATTTTGGATGAAATCAAGTAAATTGCGTACTAAATTGCCAAAATGACATTTTTTTCACAATTGCCCAATAGGAAATTTAGCCAAATCTAGATTCAAGATTGATTTGTGTGCTATTTCTGTCTTGAAAGAATGAAAACCTTTCCGAATAAAAAATAAATTCATTGTTAATCACTTGGTTTTGCTAGCCGATACCTGAGGGTAAGAAGATTTGTCCTGTCAAAATATTAGGATTGAAGAGTTTAAAAGGTGGTATATGCTTCCAGGTCAAGATGAGACAAACATCGATATTGACTATATAGCACAACATGGGCTAGAGCACATTTGTTGGCCAGAGCTTCTAGAACGCGTGGACAATGAAAAAGACTTTGTATCCCAGTTGATTCAAATCTTTATCAGTGATAATGCGGCTCGCGTTGACGAGATAATACTGGCAACTGATTCTGGCGAGACCGATAAGCTCCTAAGGCTTGTGCATTCAATTAAGGGAGCAGCGTACACGGTTAGCGCGAATAATCTTGGCAGGATAGCAAAGGAAATAGAGACCGCAGCGAAGAAATCAAATAGGTTTGAGCTCAATAAGTTAGCTGAAACTATTGATAAAGAATTCTGCATATTAAAAGAAATTGTTACAACAGAAGGATGGATGGAAATTCTTGATAGAGTTGCCTATTAGTCTATGCTAACCTGTCTAAATACAATTGAGCAACATGGAGAGATAAGGCATAAGCCGCTTTTGCTTATAGCGGATGACGATCCTGTTAGTATCGCTATGCTTGAGAATATATTCCAAGTTCATGGCTTTGACACTATCACTGCAAGGGATGGTTTGGACTGTGTTGAAATGGCCACTCTAAAGCAGCCGGATTTGATATTTCTTGATGTCTTAATGCCTAGTATGGATGGCTTTGATGTTTGCGAAACCCTGACTAACAAACCAGAAACAGCTCAGATTCCTATTGTTTTTCTAAGTGGTATTACAGGGGTTAACAGCAAAGTACGTGCTTTAGAGTTAGGAGCTGTTGATTATATAACAAAGCCGTACATCCGCAATGAAATCCTAGCACGCACAAAATCTCACCTTCGCCATTCAATGCAGAGCCGCAACATAATAGCTACAAAGAATTATCAATTAGATTTAGTCCGTAGTGCACAGCAGAATTTACTCATAAAGCCAGAAAACTTCCCAGAAGCGAATTTTGCAGTCTATTATTCTCCAATCTGCGAGGCTGGCGGTGATTATTACGATGTCGTTTCAACTGGAGATGGCTGTTTTGCCTATTTAGTATCAGATTTTAGTGGCCACGATCTTGGCGCTGCATTTGCCACGCCAGCACTTAAAGCGATATTTAGGCAAAATTTAGGTCTTCTGAGAAATCCCGATTTGCTTTTGGGCAGATTAAATACAGGTATGGCAACCTTATTGCGCAGTAATGAGTATGCTACTGCAGTGTATGCTCTGCTTGATAGAGTAAATATGAAGATGTTGATTTCAAATGCCGGTCATCCTCCTGTTATACATGTTAGAACTAACGGTGTTGCAAGACTAGTAGAGTCTAGCGGTGATGTAATAGGTGCGTTTGAGGAGATTGTTACCGGTTCAGAGGAAATGAAGGTTTGTGAGGGAGATAGATTCTATTTCTTTACAGATGGTATCTACGAACGTTGCTCCCTATCTTACTATTCTAGGGCAGCGGCACTCGATAGGTTGCGCATAGCATGTGAGAATAATTATCATCTCGAGCTTAATGATTCTATATTGAGCATCAATGAGGAGATGATTTCAGTCTTTGGTCCTGTAGAGGATGATATTGTTCTTCTGGGGTGTCAGGTATGAGTATGATTGACATAACTAAAAATCCTGGTCGTCTCAATATTTATCTAAATGCAGACGTTAAAAAGATAGATGATGTTTGTAAAGAAGTCCGTCATTTCCTTGCTAGTATGAATGTGGTTAAAGACTTCGATATTATCTTGTTGATAAGAGAAGCTTTGATAAACGCAATTGTTCATGGAAGTGGCAGTGATACTAAAAAACGAGTTCAATGTGAACTTTGGTTTGAGGGATTTGAGTTAATTGTTAAGGTCAGTGATCAAGGTCCTGGCTTTGATTGGAAAAGTCAGTTCCAAGAGGAGGTCGAACTCTCAAGTACATCTGGAAGGGGGCTTCCAATAATGAATCTCTATGCAACGAGAGTTGAATATAATGAGCGGGGTAATGAAGTAATATTAGTGAAAAATATAATGGCTTTATCAGGAGTTGAATCATGAGTCAAGTTGTTAATGTGCAAGAGTGTGTTAATGTATCTCCTGCACGAGATATTGTTGCAGGCATGACAAACGAATTTAAATCAGAGTTAGAGGCTATAGTAGCTTCTGGGGTCAGTGGCATTGTAATTGATCTAGATGGGGTTGAGATGATTGATTCGGTAGGGCTTGGAGTACTTATCTCAATACACAACCAACTAAGAGCTAACGGTGGCAAGTTAGCAATCAAGAATCCTAGTGATGATATTTTTGCATTGTTTAGAACTATGAGACTAAATCATCACTTTGATATAATTTCTTGACAGAGAAAGGTCATCCCTTAAACGCCATTAGCACAAATGGGTATTTTAGCTAAAATGCTTTTGATGCTTATTTGTGCTAATGGCATATTTATAGGATTCTTTATCCTTTGCTTACTTGACTTTACGTTCCCTTTCTTCGATAATAAACGCAAGGATTCCTGTGTTTATTAGCAGTTAAAGTGTTGGGGGAATGTCAAATGCATATTGTGTTGAGTCAGAATGGCCAAAAATGTAATGAATATAGATTCAGGCGAGGGCCTATTTACATTGGCCGTCAATTAGGCTCACAAATCTTTCTCCAAGATATAACTGTATCAAGGCAACATGCAGTAATTTTCAACACCGAGCATGAGTGGTTTATCCAAGACCTTGACACGCCTAACAAAACATTTCTCAATGGTAATCCAATCCATAAGAGTCACATCAAAGCAGGCGATTCTATTAGTATAGGTTCATATCAACTAAAAATTGACTTTACACAGGAACCTAGCGCAGCTCAAGCAGTATCTCTTGAGGATACGATAAGTGGTGAGATGTATGACGCGCAAACGATAACAAGGCGCATAGACCGTGAAGATTCACCGGCAATAAAAATCTTACCTAAGCGTATTGACGGATTGAAAGATTTTTGCGTTGCTATGTGTAACGTTCGAAGTGGTGCAGATTTTATAGATCATATTGTATCGAGTTTGCGCAAACAGATGAGCGCATCACATGTTTGGCTTGGAATTGTAGAGCCAGTCACACATGAGATTCTATATCAATTTGGCATACAGACAAATACAGAAAAACTCGTAATAGATAAACTTGTTTTAAAAGACCATGTTGTTGACGCTATCCGTTCTTGTAATTACACATTAGTTCCCAATATGCCTGTTGAGATAGCAGAACAAGGCTATCAATCTTGTCTTATTGTTCCAGTAGTCTCAAACCATAGAGCAATTGCCTGTATTTATATCGACAACACCAAAGAAAACGGTCGTTATAGCCTAGCGGATCTAGATTATGTTATACTCGTGGCAAAACTAATTCAGGCAAAGATTGAGAGGCTGCGCTTCTAGTAGGGACAGACCTACGTGTCTGCCCGCATATCCATCCAAATAACACAATGCCGGGTGAAATAATGCTGGACGAACACATATCGGGCGAATACATAGAATTCGCCCCTACGTTGGGTTGTTCAATGGTTTAAGACAATGGTCGTAACCGATTTGATGGTAAATTATGGCAATGCAGTTTTTGGTGGTATGTGCGTATTGCAATTGCGCTGTAATTTTAACGTTATGTCCAGCCCCAAGTTTTACAAAAAAAAGACCGGCTTTTAAACCGGTCTTTTTTTAAGTTTAATTTGCTTCTTTTTCTTTTTGATATTCTTCAATTACTTTCTTTTGTACGTTTGGTGGAACTGGGTCGTAGTGGCTAAGTTCCATTGAATAGCTACCTCTACCACCTGTAATACTCTTTAGCTGGCTGTTGTAATTAGATACTTCTGATAGAGGAACAGATGCCTTAATTACAATCATATTTCCAGTCAGCATATCTTGACCCTGTATGCGACCACGTCTGCCGGCAAGGTCGCCTGTAATATCTCCCATAAACTCGCTTGGGACGGTTATATCCATATTTACAACAGGCTCAAGCAATACAGGTTTTGCTTGAGAAACTGCATCAATAAATGCACCCTTACCAGCAGCTCTAAACGCAACTTCCTTAGAGTCTACTGGGTGATGTTTACCGTCATAGATACTTACCTTAACATCCTGCATTGGGTATCCTGCAAGAACTCCCTCTGCCATTACATCTTGGATACCTTTTATGATTGGAGCTTCGAACTGACCCGGAATAGAGCCACCAAAGATATCCCAGCTTGTTTGTAATGAAGGATCTTGGTCTCTCTCTCCCGGCTCAACCCTAAGGTAAACTTCCCCAAACTGGCCAGCACCACCACTTTGTTTTTTGTGTCTGTAGTGGCCTTCTGCCTTTGCAGTGATTGTTTCGCGGTATGGAATCTTTGGCTGTTTAGTTGTAACCTTAACCTTAAATTCATTCTCTAGTTTTGATAGCATAACGCGCAGATGTAAATCGCCAAGTCCATTAACGACGAGTTCTTTGGTCTGTGCGTTGTGTGAATAGGTAAAGCATAGGTCTTCTTCGGAGAGTCTATCTAGAGCTTGACCAATCTTTGTCTCATCGCCTCTCGAGGCTGGCTCTAGTGCTAGAGAGAACATTGGTTTTGGAAGATCTACCAACTTGAATGAACCTTTGAGTGAGCCGTCATGGAGTAGGTCGCCATATTTGAGCTCGTCAATTTTTGCTAGACAAATAATATCACCTGCGATACCTGCTTCAATCTCATCGTAGTTAGCGCCTTGTGGCCTTAGAATATGCCCAGGCCGTATCGGCTTTTTATCAGTGTTATGATACATAGGCGTATCGCTTTTTAGAGTTCCGCTTATAATCCTGATGTAGGCGTATTTCATATGAGATTTAGGGTCTAGACCAACTTTGAATACTAAAGCTGCAAGAGGGCCGTTTGGATCTGGTGTTATGTGTGTTATATTGTCGCCGTCTATTAGTTCGCTGTGTTCTTCCTGATCAGGAGCAGGGGCACTTTCGTATATCATTTCTAGAAGTTCTTCGATACCGACTTCGTCCTTTGCATTTGTAAAGACGATAGGGGTAATGCATCCCTCAAGCATCGCCTTAACAAAAACTTCTTCAATCTTTGATTTAGGAACCTCTTCTCCGCCAAGATAAGCCTCCATTAGCTCATCGTCTGCTTCGATAATGCTTTCTATGAGGTTTGTGTGTACCTTTGCGACATCTTTAAATGATTCGCCTTGGTCATTACCGACGCAGTCAATGACACTCTTTCTGTCTAGAGAAGGTAGGTTTGCGCATCTACATTGTTTGCCAAAGGTTTCTTGAATGTCATTGACTAGTTCGTTAAAGTCCACGTTGTCAGAGTCTATCTTATTAATGACGATAATTTTCACTAAGCCAGCTTTGTCTGCTGCCTCGAAATATCTGCGGGTGTTAACCTCTATACCGGCAGAAGCATTTATTACGATTGCTGCTGTTTCAACTGCATCAATGGCTTGCAGAGCCGGACCGACAAAACCAGGGTAACCTGGAGAATCAATCATATTGATTTGTTTGCCTTTGTAGTTGGTATGTGTGATTGAAGCTTGGATTGAATGTTTTCTGCTTTTCTCTTCATCATCGTAATCGCTAACAGTGGTACCATCATTAACGTTACCTAGACGATTTGTGATGCCTGTTTTATGTAGAATTGCCTCGACGATTGATGTTTTGCCCGAACTGCCGTGTCCGAGGAAAATGATATTGCGAATGTCACTAGTTGCCACAGAGAATGCCTCCTTAAAAATTCATCCAAATTATAGTTAGAACTTTTCCAGCATTGCAATATTACATGATTCTATCTACCAGAGCAAGCGAATTGTTACGCTAAAGTTTCGAATCCAGAGTCAATTTCATCTGCGAGTATCTGATAAATCTAATTGCTTTATCCAATCAAAATATTAAGAGTCGCTATAAATTGGAGGTCGATCGTGACTGTTTTTAAGAATATTACATCTTTGATTAAAAAAAGCTTGATAAACTATCAATTTTATATAAAATTCCCAGTTCAGATTGCCCAGGTGGCGGAATAGGCAGACGCGCTAGCTTGAGGGGCTAGTTCCCGTTTAGGGAGTGCTGGTTCGACTCCAGTCCTGGGCATTTTTTTGCGCCTAAGATATAAAAAAAGCGTCCATTGAAATCGCAATGGACGCTTTTTTATATGCCTTTTATCGCCTATTAACTTTCGATAGCAACCTGAGTATTTCGATGTAGAGCCAGACCAGAGTTACCATCAAAGCAAAAGCGCCGTACCATTCCATATATTTAGGTGCTGCTTTTTGTACGCCTTTGTCAATGATATCAAAATCCATAACTAGGTTTAACGCTCCAATAATACAAACTACAACACTAAAAAGAATCGCCATATTGCTAGAACCACTGATGATACTCATCTGGTGGCCGAAGAATCCCATAATCCTATCAACAAGAAAAATAATAAGAATCCCGCCAGTAGCAGCGACAGTACCCATTTTGAATCTTTCAGTTACCTTTATCACACCGCTTCTGTAAGCCACCAACATAACGGCCAACACGCCAAGCGTTGCCAAGATTGCATTTACAACAATGCCTGGGTATCTCAGCTCAAACACCGCAGAGATGCTACCCAAAGCCAAACCCTCTAGGGCTGCATAGATTGGGGCAGTAAGAGGAGCGAGGTGTGGTTTGAATATAGTGAGTATCGCTACGCCAAATCCACCAAACCCGCCTAGCATCATCCATCCTGTAATCGAGTGTATATCTGGCATGTTTGTTTCAAGATCGATGCTGTTTTGAAATTTTCCCCACACAAATGCGCCGCTGAGTGTGGCTATTAGCAATAGCAGAGCAGTCTTGGAGATTGTTCCGTTAATTGTCATAGTCTCAGAAGAGACGCTACTATAGCTTTGAGCAAAACTGTTAGCTTGGTTGCTAAAACCTTTTGCCATAACAGGGTTTGCAGTTCTAAACATATTTATTCCTTTCGATTATCATATATCCGTAACAGTAGAGTTATAGAATATAAGCAATTACTAAAGTTGCCTTAATTTGTTCGATGTTCTCATCGCTATCTTTACAAAATAAGAGCGACTCTCATCTAACCATAGCCAACATTAATTGGCAAGTAAAAAACACGCACTTTGCTAGTGGCAAATCAATACAAAACTGCTATTATATCCGCTATGGAAAGGATAAAAGATGCTCTGTTGAAATACTGGGGCTATGACAGTTTTAGACCGCTACAAGAAGAGGCTATGAAGCTCTTGGTCGAAGGTGTTGACTCGGTTGTGGTCTTGCCAACTGGAGGCGGTAAGTCTCTTTGCTATCAGGTGCCGGCGGTTGTTAGCGATGGTGTAGCTATCGTTGTTTCTCCTCTACTCTCACTTATGAAAGATCAGGTGGATGCTCTTATTGAGTGTGGTGTTGCAGCTGCGCGACTTGATTCTACGCTTAGCAGTTACGATCAAGCTGAGGTCTTTCGGCGGCTAAGAGCATCAGAGCTCAAACTTCTCTATCTCTCACCAGAGAGGCTCTTAATGGGAAACTTCCTAGAAGAGCTTAGCAGGCTCAAAATCTCATTTGTTGCTATAGATGAAGCGCATTGTGTGAGTATGTGGGGTCATGATTTTCGGCCGGAATATCGCCTGCTTGGCAGGTTAAAGCAGACCCTTGGCGGAGTTACTATCGCGGCTTATACAGCAACCGCAACAAAACAGGTGCGTCTGGATATTGCAGCGCAGCTAGAATTAAACAATCCACAGATGCTTGTCGGTTCGTTTGACAGGCCAAACCTGCACTATAAAGTCTCTCCGAGAAACAACGTTTTTAGCCAGGTCCTTGGTGTGGTAAAACAGCATGAAAATGAATCTGGGATTATATACTGCATAAGACGCAAAGACGTTGAGAATCTATGCGCAAACCTTATCCAACGTGGCTATAAGGCGGCCCCGTACCATGCGGGTTTGAGCGATAGAGTGCGGCAAGAGAGTCAGGATAAATTCATAAAAGAGGAGGTCGATATCGTAGTTGCGACAGTTGCTTTTGGTATGGGAATAGATAAGAGCAATGTGCGTTATGTCATTCATACAGGTATGCCAAAATCGCTAGAGCATTACCAGCAGGAGAGTGGCAGGGCTGGCCGTGATGGGCTTGAGGCAAAGTGTTATCTATTTTACTCTGGCGGAGATTTTGGTTTATGGAAAAGTATGCTAAATGATTTGCCGCAGGAGCCAAAAGAGATAGCGCTAAAAAAACTTAGCGACATGTATTATTATTGCACCGATGCAAGCTGTAGGCACAAACGAATCTTGCAGTATTTTGATCAGAAGCTCGAAAGTGACAACTGCAATGCATGCGATATATGTCTTGGCGATTTCGAAAATGTTGAGGATGCCCTTATTGTATCTCAAAAGATTTTATCGTGTATCGTTAGGCTTAACCAACGCTTTGGCGCAGGCTACGTAGCATTGGTTCTAACGGGCTCAAAAGAGAAGCGTATTTTAGAAAATGCCCACGATGAGCTTAGCACGTATGGCCTTTTAAGCGATTTCTCCCAAGCAGTGGTGCGAGATTGGATTGACCAGCTTGAATCTCAAGGCTACATTGAAAAGTATGGCGAGTTCAATGTATTACGCCTGACATTGGCCGCAAAGCCTGTACTGCTTGGAGAAAAAACGCCTAGGCTATTAAAGAGGGCTCTCAAAAAAGCCAAACTCTCCAAAGCACATAAAGACTCATGGCAAGACGTTGACAAGTCTCTCTTTGATAAGCTGCGCCAGCTAAGGGCAGAAAAGGCAATGGAAAGGGCAGTGCCAGCCTATGTTGTATTTAACGATGTTGCCCTACGCGATATGGCAAGAAGAAAGCCAACCTCGATAAAAGAGTTTCTCAAGGTTAACGGTGTTGGTCAAAAGAAGGCTGCGCAGTACGGCGAGGAATTTATCAAAGTAATCAGCGATTTTAATTAGAAACTTAATCGCTATTAGTGAGCTAGTGTGAATTTTAGGCAAAATGTCATTGTGTGAATTTTTAAAAGGTGTTGAGATGAGAAACGCTATACCAGTTATTTTTGGATGCTTAAGTGTGATTGTTTGGGCTTATATAATTGTAGCTGTGCCAACTGACGTAGCATCTTTTATGTTTTGCTTTACATTGGGTTCTTTTTGCAGTTTTGTCGCTTTAATCCTCGCGGTGTCTTCAGCATTTAAGCTCATACAAAGAAAGGCAAATGTTGGTTTGCATACAACAGGTATTATTGTTTGTGCGGTTTCTATTTTAATGATGGTTTATAGCGTTCGTTATATTGCTATACCTCAAGTTGAAATGTCTCGGCGTGGTGCTAATATTGCTGAAATCGCAATTGCGTTTCATCTTTACTTGGATAACCATTCTAATCAGTTTCCAGATAGTTCTAGCTGGTGCGATTTGTTAGTTAAGGATGGGTATATAACCTCAGCTCAACTGTTAGATGCATCAGGCGCCAAATCACAGCGAGGTTATGCATTGAATGCAAACGCTTTAAAGTATTCTAAAATGCCCGACGATGTTGTCTTATTATTTGAGAGTAAACCAGAGTGGAATTCGGTTGGAGGTAAGGAATTGTTAATCAAAGACAACAAAAAGGGGTGCTGGATTTTATTTGGAGACACCAGCACCCGTTATATTGACTCTAAAGAATTTGATGATTTACGGTGGCAATGATATCTTGGGTTGAATTATCTCACAAGTTCGAAGTTTTCTTCGCCTACTATCTCACGCATTTTACTTCTAAAATCTATATCCGCGCAGACGCTGTATTCACTGTCTGCTATTGCATAGATTCTTCTGTTGTTGCTAGCTAAGATGCTAAGATGCACGGGGCTTTTTCCTTTGTATCTCTGGCATAGGCTGCGCACATCATCGACCATTTGTTGTGTTATTTTTTCTGCTTCAAATCTTAGTTTAACTTTGGCAGTGAGTTTTTCGTCTGCTTCGCTGATATCTATAATACTATCACAAAGAATATTTGGAGTCTCACGTTTGCAGTCGATTGTTCCTTTTACAAAGATAACCTTGTCTAATTCTAATAAATGTCCTATCTTTGCGAGTAGCTTTGTGAAAACTACAACTTCTGTTTTTCCATTGAAGTCTTCTAGTTCGAATACCACCATTTTGTTGCCAGCATTCCTGCCGTTTTGTATCGTTATGTTTCTAATCTTGGTTATCATTCCACCGATTACGATGCTTTTACCCTCACCGCAACTGGCAAGTTCATTAGTGTGTGCGGTTGAATAGGCCGTGATTGTGTCGGCGTGCCTACTGAGCGGGTTGCTTGTTACGTACATCCCAAGCACTTCCTTTTCAAACTTTAGCATTGTCATCTCAGGCCAAGCAGGAACGTCTGGAAGCGATGCGGTATCTTCGCTAGCTTGAGTTTGAGCGTCGTTGAAGGCATCGAATAGATTACCCTGACCGGCTAACATATCGGCCTGCGCTGATTGGCCCATCTTCATAGCGTTTTCTAATGCTGCTATTAATTGTGCACGCGAACCTCCAAGCCTATCGAATGCACCGGCCTTTATCAGTGATTCTATGACTTGCTTATTGACAGTACGCAAATCAACATTCTCGCAGAAATCAAAGAGGCTCAAGAATTTGCCGTGTTTTTCTCTAGCTAAAATAATTTGCTCTACTGCCTTTTCGCCAACTCCCTTAACTGCGCCGAGTCCGAAACGTATTTGTGCTTCTCTGGTCTTCTTCTTTTCTTCGTTTTCGTAGATGACTGTAAAATCGGTAAACGATTCGTTTATGTCAGGCGGTAGAACTGGGATATTCATATCCTTACACTCGCCTATATACTCAACAATCTTATCCGTTGTATTTTCGTATGTAAGCAGTGATGCCATAAACTCACAAGGCCAGTACGCTTTTAGGAAAGCGGTCTGGTAGGCAACGAATGAATATCTAGTCGCGTGAGATTTGTTAAAGCCGTATCCTGCGAATTTCTCGATGAGTTCAAATATGTAATTTCCTTGCTTTTGGGAAAGTCCTTTCTCTACACATCCCTTTACGAACTGCTCTTTTGCCGCCTCTATAACCTTGTGTTTCTTTTTACCAATCGCCTTAATAAGCGTGTAGGCTGCGCGGAGCTTGATACCGCCAAGGGCATGACAAATCTGCATCACCTGTTCTTGGTAAATCATAATGCCGAAAGTCTCTTCTAGAAACTCACGCATAATCGGATGCTCAACATCCCAGTCTGCTCCATGCTTTCTGGCTACAAAGTCTGGAATTAACGCCATAGGACCAGGGCGATAGAGGGCGTTGGCAGCAATCAAGTCTTCGAGTCTGTCTGGTTTCATTTTTATTAGAAGATCTTGCATTCCACCAGATTCAAACTGGAATACGCCCTTAGTCTTGCCGCTTGCGAAGATTTCGAATACCTTTGCATCTTCAATGTTGATTGCGTTTATATCTAGCTCTTCTCCGTGGAGTTGCTTAATCCAACGTTTTGTCTGCTCGATAACGGAGAGAGTTCTAAGGCCTAAGAAGTCCATCTTTAGCAGGCCAACCGCCTCAACTTCAGGACCTTCAAACTGCGTTATAATATCGTCAGAGCCGCTCTGTTTGTATATTGGCAAGAAATTCATCAGAGGCTCGTCCGCAATCACCACCGCGCAGGCGTGAACGGATGCGTGGCGGGTTAGCCCTTCAAGTTTACTTGCAATCTCGAAGGCATGTTTAATTTGTGGATCTGATTCTATTATGTCCGCAAGTTCTTTCTCTACGGCAATCGCCTTTTCGAGAGTTTTGGCGTCTGAAGGGATTAGTTTTGCAAGTTTGTCTGCATCACTGAGGGAAATATTTAAAACTCTACAAACATCACGGATAACCCCTCTAGCCTTCATCGTTCCAAAGGTAGTAATCTGGGCAACTTCGCCGTATTTTTCGCGCACGTGCTCAAGCAATCGAGGTCTGCCGTCTTGGCATATGTCGATATCGATATCGGGCATCTCATCACGTTCTGGGTCCATAAACCTTTCGAAGAGAAGCCCGTATTTAATAGGGTCAACGTTACACATGCCAAGGCAATATCCAACGATGGTTCCAACGCCAGAGCCCCTAGCTCCAGTTGGAATGCCATGTTCGGCAGCCCAGTTGCAAAAATCCCAGACGATGAGGAAGTAGCTAGAGAAGCCTTTACCGTCGATTACTTCAATCTCACGCTTAATTCTCGCGTCAATCTCTGGTGTAATCTCTCCGTAGAGTTTCTTTGCTCCAGCGTAAACTAATTCGGTGAGATATTCACCGTCTGTTTTTCCCTCTGGCGGGTGGAACGTTGGCGCGTGGCGAGTTTGAAGGTCTATCTCAACGTTGCATCTTGCGGCGATTTCGAGAGTGTTGTCGCAGGCCTCTGGGATATCGGAAAAGAGCTCGCGCATCTCTTGACTGCTTTTAAGATAAACGCTTGTAGGGTACTTCATGCGCTGCGAATCACTAACGAGTTTGCCCGTGCTTATACATGTTAAGGCATCATGCGCATCGTAATCATCTTTTTCAAGAAAGTGTACATCGTTTGTTGCTACGACTCCAATGCCAAGCTCTTTTGCGAGATCTACCAAAAATGGATTTGGGTCTTTTGGAACATCATCAACGTAGTCATGGCGTTGAAGTTCAAGGAAAAAATTGTCCTTTCCAAAGATGTCTATATACTTGATAGCAGCTTCTCTGGCAGCTTCTTCTTTTCCCTGTATGAAGAGTCTTGGGACTTCACCTCCGATACAGGCACTCGTAGCTATTATGCCATCTCCGTATTGCCTTAAGAGTTCTTCGTCAACACGTGGACGGTAATAGAAACCTTCAGTGTATGCAATAGAGCTTAATTTAAGCAGATTGCGGTAACCCGTGTTGTTTTCCGCTAGCAAAACCAAGTGATATGAATTATCGCCAATTTTACCACTCTTGTCGTGTCTTGATTTTGGGGCAAAATACGCCTCAATACCAATAATGGGCTTAATTCCAGCATTAAGGGCACTTCTATAAAAATCAACAGCACCAAACATATTTCCGTGGTCGGTCATTGCCACAGAGTCCATCCCTAGCTCTTTGCAACGAGCGAACAGCTTCTTAGGGCTTACGGCTCCATCTAAAAGAGAGAACTGCGTATGTAGGTGAAGATGCGTAAATCCTTGTCCAGACATAGTTTATGTAATTCCTTGATTTGTAAGACTCAAAACCATATCGTAAGAAGTTGTGCTGGAAAATTCAAGACTGCTATCTGGATTTTGATGTTTTTTTCAAAAAATGCCACTACAAGCGAATATCAAGTGTAGCTGTGTTCAATTCAATTGATTATTTGCCTAAATGGCGGTATTATAATGGGCTTAATTAGACAAGATGTTTCTAAAGTAAGAATTTTGTGGAGGTTAGTTATGCCAATTTTTGAGTATAAATGCAATGACTGCGGAACTGTTAGTTCGATTTTGGTTAAGAGCGGCTCTGGTAGAGGAGTTAAGTGCCCAAAATGTGGTAGCAAGAGTATGGCTAAGCAAATTTCGAGCTTTAGTGCGGTTGTTAAAGACTCTTCTGGTAGCGATGGTAGCTGTCAGAGTTGTTGTCAACTAGGTCAGTGCCCTAATATGAATATGTAGGGTGCAATGGAGTTGGCCTATACTTTTGTGTTTTAAGGGAACCTCTAGGAATTGTTTTTTGCTAAGAAGCAATTCGTTTCTTGCTCAAAGGCAGTTGTTAGAGTTTGCCGTTAATTTATAACTTTTAGATTTTATTTAAATAAAGAAAACAATCAAATATGAATGATAGAAAAGGTCTATACAAGTTCTCGGAAATTGAGAAGAAGTGGCAATCGTACTGGCAAGAGAATAAGACGTTTAAAGTCCAAGAAGATAGCTCAAAGCCAAAGTATTACGTTCTAGATATGTTCCCTTATCCAAGTGGTCAGGGTTTGCATGTTGGTCATCCAGAAGGTTATACCGCTAGTGACATTGTATCACGTTACAAACGTATGAACGGTTTTAATGTCTTGCATCCGATAGGTTGGGATGCCTTTGGTTTGCCAGCAGAACAATACGCAATCCAAACGGGAACTCATCCTGCCGAGACAACCAAAAAGAATATTGCCAATATGACCCGTCAGATTAAAAGTCTTGGTTTCAGTTACGACTGGGATAGGGAAATTAACACTACAGACGAGAATTACTATCACTGGACTCAGTGGATATTCTTGAAGTTCTTCAACAGCTTCTTTGATGAAAAGCTCCAAAAGGCAAGGCCTATTGAGGAACTAGAGATTCCAGATGATATCAAAGAGAAGGGCGAGAAGGCTGTTAGAGAATATATAGACTCACAAAGACTTGCCTTCGAACATGAAGCACCTGTTAACTGGTGTCCTGCCCTTGGAACGGTACTTGCCAACGAAGAGGTTGTCAATGGACTTAGCGAAAGGGGCTCTCACCCAGTAGTACGCAAACCGATGCGTCAGTGGATGTTGCGCATCACAAAATACTGCGAAAGGCTTCTCGAAGGACTTGACGAGCTTGATTGGTCTTACTCTATTAAAAAACTCCAACGCGATTGGGTTGGTAAGAGCTTAGGTGCCGAAGTTACGTTTAAAGTTGATGGAGCTGACGAATCTATCAAGGTCTTCACGACCAGACCAGATACGCTCTTTGGGGCAACCTATATGGTTATGGCGCCCGAGCATGAGCTTGTAGATGTCATCGCTACAGACGAATACAAAGACGCAATTGCTGCTTACCGCGAGCAGGCGGCAACTAAGAGTGAACTTGATAGAACAGACCTTGCAAAAGAAAAGACAGGCCAGTTTACAGGGGCATACGCAATCAATCCAGTAAACGGAAATAAGATTCCAATCTGGATAAGCGATTATGTGCTTGTTAGCTATGGAACAGGTGCGATTATGGCGGTCCCTGCTCACGACGAGAGAGATTTTGAGTTTGCTACAAAATTTGAGCTTCCTGTAATTCAGGTTGTAGAGCCGAAAGATAAAAAGACTGCCGCAAAGGTTGCCGCTGGTGAGCTTTGTTTTAGCGGTGATGGCATTGCTATTAACTCTGGAGAGTTTACAGGATTAGAGACTCAAGAGTTCAAGAAAAAGATTATCGCTTGGCTCGAAGAGAATAATTGTGGTAAGGAATCAATAAACTACAAACTACGCGATTGGCTTTTTAGCCGCCAGAGATATTGGGGTGAGCCGTTTCCAATTCTTCATACTGAAGATGGCGAGGTTATTGCTCTTGATGAGAGTGAGCTTCCGCTTGTGTTGCCAGAGGTTAGCGACTATAAGCCAAGTGGCAATGGAGAGCCTCCGCTTGCCAATGCTGGAGATTGGTTGGAAGTAACACTGCCAGACGGAAGAAAAGCACGCAGAGAAACCAACACTATGCCGCAGTGGGCAGGAAGCTGCTGGTACTATCTACGTTATATGGATCCAACCAATAACGAGAGACCTTTCGATCCTGAAAAACAAGATTACTGGCTACCTGTTGATTTATATATTGGCGGTGCAGAGCATGCCGTTCTTCACCTGTTATATGCTAGATTCTGGCATAAACTTCTCTTTGACCTTGGCTACGTCAAAACTCAAGAACCATTCCAAAAGCTTATCAATCAGGGAATGATTCTTGGCCAAGATGGTCAAAAGATGAGTAAATCTCGTGGTAATGTAATCAATCCTGATGAAGTAATCAGAGATTTTGGCGCAGACTCCATGAGACTCTACGAGATGTTTATGGGCCCACTCGAAGCGAGCAAGCCGTGGAATATGAATGGCCTTGAAGGAATATTTAGATTCTTGCAGCGCAGCTGGAGAATGGTGGTTGATGAGGATAGCGGCGAGCTTTGCGCAAGCATTTGTGATATTGATCCAGATGAGGATACTCTAAGGCTCTTGCACAAGACAATCAAGAAGGTGACTAATGATATTGAGACCTTCTCATTTAACACAGCAATAAGCCAGATGATGATTTTTGTTAATACTGTAGGCAAGCTCAAGAAGAAGAGCCGTTCTGTTATAGAGAAATTTGTTCTACTTCTCTCACCTTTTGCTCCGCATATGTGCGAAGAGCTCTGGAGCAGGCTTGGCCATGATGATACGCTTAGCTACGAGCCTTGGCCTGAGTATGAAGAGTCCCTTTGCAAAGAAAATGAGGTTGAGATTGCAGTTCAGGTTAAGGGTAAGATTAAGGATAGAATCCTTGTATCTACCGATTTAGACGAAGAAGCGATAAAAGAAGCGGCTCTTGCTAGCGAAAAGGTTGCTGCGGCTATTGATGGTAGAGAAATTCGCAAGGTGATAGTTGTTAAGGGTAGGCTTGTTAATATTATCGCTTAGAATAGATGCCTTTTGGAGAGAAGTTTTTGGCTATTGAGATAGAAGCAAAATTGAAGATAGAGTCTTTTGCGCCTCTAATTGAGAGGTTAAGCAGATTTTCTGCAAAGAGAGAATCCCTGCTTAGGCAAGTAGATACATATCTAGACAACAAGAACAAAGATATGCTTACCTCTGATTGTTCCTTGAGGCTGCGCAGTGAGAGCGATCTTGAGAATCCAGAAAATAGTCAAATAATCCTTGCTTACAAAGGCCCTAGAAATGATGACAAATACAAGTCTAGAGAAGAGATAGAAACCAATATCTCAGATATTGATGCCTTTTGTGAAATAATGAAAAAGCTTGGATACGAACGAAGTCTCTCGTTTGACAAACTACGGGAGACTTGGCTACTTGACGATTGTTTGGTTTGTTTGGATAGGCTTCCGCTCATTGGTAATTTTGTTGAGATTGAGGCAGCAAGCCAAGAGGCTATTTCAAAAGTTATCTCTAAGCTCAGTATTGAGACGCTAAATCAAGAGACAAAGAGTTATGCCTGTATGATTCAAGAGTCGCTCAAGGAAAAGGGCATAGAGAGTAGAGTTCTATATCTAGAGCAGGATTAACTCGCAAAAATTACTAAAGGTAAGCTAGATGAAGCTCAGAGAAAACGGATACATTGCCTATATTGTAAATCCAAAGAGTGGTGCTAGTAGCACAACTCTACTCGCGCATAAATTTAAAGATTTTCTCGAAGAACAAAACTGGCGTGTTGAGTTGTACCTAACCAAGTCTCTTGAGGATGCGCAGAAAATAGCCCACAGAGCGGCGGTTGATTTTGATTGCTCACTAGTTGTTGCTTGCGGTGGCGATGGAACAGTTAGAGAGGTTATTCAAGGTCTTGAAGGCAGTGATACTCCGCTTATGATTATCCCCGGCGGAACGGAAAACCTCTTAGCAAACGAACTTGGCTACGATGAACATATCGAAACGTATCGCAGGGCGTTTACGGAAGGTGTCTTTAGAAATCTCGATGTAGGGATGGTCAATTCTAGATGTTTCACCAGTGTTCTTGGCATTGGTATTGATGGGGAAATGGTGAGTAGATTTAGCGAAAAACGAAACGGTCATATTAGTCATATCGATTACTTCTGGCCAATATGGCGTAGTATCTGGGCGCATCGTTTTCCAAAGATATTAATTGAGGCCGATGGTAAAGAAATCTATTGCGGCAGGGCAATGGCGTATGTTGGCAATATATCGAGATACGCTATCGGTCTAGAAATTCTAAATAAAGCAAATTACAGCGACGGCCTACTAGATTTATGTATATATAAATGCAACACGAGATTGCGTTTATTTAAGCATGCGATATTAACTCTTTTGAAGTTGCACAGAGATTCTAGCGATGTAATCTATTGCCAGTGCAAGAAGATTCGTGTTATATCTAAAAAGGGTGAAGTTCTTACCCAGATTGATGGCGACCCAGGTCCAGGATTGCCGCTTGAGGTTGAAGTTGTTCCAAATGCGGTGCGAGTGTTGGTGCCAAAAGACGCAAAGCCGGCCGGAGTTAGAACTAGGCTGCGCAGGATGCTTGGATTTCACTAAATTACTGCAACAGGGCATTTGAATATAAAGGAGAATTGGTATGGCAGTTAATAGAAAATTACTTGGGATAGGTTTGTTTCTTGTAGCGACACTCTTGTTTGTTGGCTGTGATACTGATAATACAAAATCTAAGAAAGACACAAGTGAGTCTAAATCTGCAGGCAACAGCGCGAAGGTTGTCCAAAAGAAGAAAAAGCACGAGAAGCTTAAAGTTATAGCTAGAATGCAGACAACAATGGGGGAGATTGTTCTTGAGTTAAACAAAGAAAAAGCTCCGATAACAGTTGCTAACTTCGTAGAATACGCCAAAGATGGTTTCTATGACGGTACAATATTCCATCGAGTGATTAGAGGTTTCATGATTCAAGGCGGTGGTTTTACCAAGGACTTGGCAAAAAAGAAAACGCGAGGTCCTATAATTAATGAGGCTAACAATGGTCTTGGCAATTATCGTGGAACGATTGCTATGGCTAGAACGTCAGATCCAAACAGTGCGACATCACAGTTTTTTATAAACCACCGAGACAATAACATGAGCCTTGATAGAGCCGATGGAAATCCAGGCTATGCGGTCTTTGGCAAGGTTATTGCGGGAATGGATGTGGTCGATAAGATAGCATCTCTTAAAACTACAAGCGTCAATGGCATGCGCAATGTTCCAGTTGAGGCTGTAGTCATTGAGAAAGTAACTATTGAAGAATAAAGATTTATCTTAAGGTGGAGTCGTTAAGTGGTTGTTAAGTGGAAGAGTGATAATCGTGATTTTTCTCGAATAATATTAGCCGGCGATGTTGGTGGAACAAATACAAACATCGCGCTTGTTGGCGAGAGCAAAGGAAACTTTGAGGTAATAGTCGAGTGTGTGTATGCTACCCAAAAGCTCAACAATGTTCTTGAAGCTATTGACGACACACTCAAGCAAGCGCACCAAGTAGATGCAGGCCTCAAGCCTGATCGCTGTTGTATCAGTGCGGCTGGTCCTGTAGTTGAGAATGTATGTACACCATCGCATATTGATTGGGATATTGATGGTCATGAGATTTTCGAGAAGCTTCACATTCCAACCCTCGTAATCAACGACTTTATGGCAGTTAGCTACAGCCTTCCACTACTCGATGTTAACAGCGAAGAACAAATTTTGCAGTTGCCGCATACGGCAGGCTTTATCTCTCCTCAAGTTGGAAATATGCGTGCAATTGTTGGCGCAGGTACTGGTCTTGGAGTTGGCTTTCTTATAGGTCAGAAGGGTAAGTATGTAGCCTGCCCTAGTGAGGCGGGGCATATTGGCTTACCAGCATTCGACCCAGAAACAAAGGCTCTAAAGAGCTATATCGCAAAGCGAGTTAAATATTACACCCCCGGCGTAGAACCAGCCGTTTCTGGGCTTGGAATTGCAAACATCTACCACTTCTTCAAAGATGTTAAATGCGTGCCAATAACAGGCGTTCTAACAGAGATTGACGAAGCCTGCGATACTGACAAGCCATCACTTATAACTAAATACGCAACAGAAAACCCTGTCTGCGGCGATATTGTACGCTTATTCATTAAGCTCTATGGTCGTTTCGCTTCAGATGTCGCAGCTTGCCTGTTGCCTACGGTAGGACTCTACCTTGCTGGTGGTATCGTTACCAAAACAGAGAAATTCTTCCTAGAAGAAAATCTCTTTATGCACTCGTTCGAGCAGAATTATAATCCTGTAATACGCAATGTTTTAAAAGCGATTCCTGTTTATATTATCAGAGATTATTCTGTATCGCTATACGGCGCTGCAAATGCGGCAGTATGCGTAGCTAAAGTTGCCCCAGAATTTTCTCCTAAGTTTGTTTCTTAGGAGAAAAACCTTTGTCGCAAAATAACAAGCAACAAACCGATTAGCTCCGTTAGGAGCTATTGCTTCAACTCTTTTGGGGTTTTAGCGTCGTAGCTTTTAGTATTAATCTTTCATCCACACAGGAGTTGTGTCTGATTCGTGATTCTTACCAATAATATCCCTGTACAGCTCTGGTCGTCTTGCGCGAGTGTAGCGGAATCCTCCTGAGAGTTTTATCTTCTCTTTTGTAATCTTCGAGATGGTTATGTCGTCATCAAAGGATTTAATCTCAGACAAGACTTCGCCGTATGGGTCGATTATCATTGAATTTCCATTCTTTAAATGTTCACCATCGTAGCCGATAGGATTTGTAAAGGCGTAGTAAACACCATTGTCGTATGCTCTTGCAGGTAGCCACCTCATCAGCCAACGCCTTCCCTTTGGTCCGTCAAACTCTAGGCGAAGAGAAACAGGGTCTTCTTCTCTGTTTTGCCAATATTTGTCATCTACGTAACCGCGCCCAGGCATCGCCGATGGAGTGCATCCTGTCACGTGAGGTGCAAAAATCAAATCTGCGCCTAAGAGGCTTGTAGCTCTTACATTCTCAATTACATTGTTGTCGTAACAAATCAGTATTCCGCATTTCCATCCAAGTAAATCGAATACACAATATTCATTCCCCGCAGACATATATTTGCTTATGAATGGATGGATTTTACGGTATCTGGCGACTAGGCCATCTTTTGTTACGCATATATAGGTGTTATAAATCTTGCCGTCTTCTATCTCGACAAGGCCTGCCAATACAGGAATATCAAACTCTTTGGAGATATCTATTAATTCCTGAGAGCTTTTTCCATTAGGTACTTCCTCTGCCAATTCTGTTATTTCTTCTAAGCTTAAATCCTTGGTAAAGGTGTAGGCAGTGATTGACATCTCATGAAAACTTATCAAATCAGCGCCTCGTGATTTTGCTTTTTGGGTTAGCTCTCGAATAACTGAGAGGTTGTAGGCTTTATCTCCATCCTTTGGTTGAAACTGGGCAACTGCTAAATTCATACTTTCTTCACGTTTGTCTCTATTTGGTATCTTCTGTTTTTGTGTTTCCACAAAATGTATCGAACGCTTCTTGAGTATTCTCAAACCCATACTCCTTTGCAAGCTCCCATGGGCGTTCGCACTTTCCTGTTCGCTGGCACCATTGGTATCCCGCCGAGATCTTGCAGCCGTGTTTGTCACGATCTGCGCCTAGCGGGGCTTTTTTATTTCCACAAAACTCATCGAACGCCTCTTGAGTATTTTCAAATCCATACTCCTTTGCAAGTTCCCATGGTCGTTCGCACTTTCCTGTTCGCTGGCACCATTGGTATCCCGCCGAAGCAATACAGCCATGTTCATCGCGATCTGCGCCTACTCGAGTCGTCTTTGTGTTGCGAATCATTCGACCTCTATAAACCACTCCATAGATTGGGATATCTTTGATTTTGGCTGGATCGATTTTGAAGGGGTTTTGCTCCAAGATAGTGAAAGTTGCTTCTTTGCCAACCTTGATAGAGCCGATTTTCTCGTCCATCTCAAATGTACGCGCAGCGGTAATCGTGATGCCTTTCATAGCGTCGTAGACCGAAATACATTCTTGAGGGTTCATTATTTTGCCACTTGCTACAATTCGATTGGCTGCC
>JALWYQ010000036.1 GCA_027078365.1 Phycisphaerae bacterium | reverse complement strand
TAAGATGACCCTCAAACTGCTAGAGCCGCCTTAGTCTTCAAGAGATGCGTCTATTTTAGGATTGTTTTCTTGAGATATTACCTCAATTTTATCCTCACACTTTTTCAAAATCTCTTTGCAGTGCGATATAAGCTTCATGCCCTTCTCATACTGCTCAAGACTTTCTTCAAGAGGGGTCTGCCCCGTCTCTATTTGCTCGACAATCTCTTCAAGAACCGAGATTGTATCTTCAAAACTCAATTTGTCCAGACTATTTTCCTGTTTTTTAGACATTTTTCGATACCTCATTATTATCGTTGTTTTTGACGTTTTTCACTTCACTCTCAATAACCCTATTATCTCCAAATTCTGTTACAATAACCGTTTTCTGCTTTATAAGAGAATTCTTGGAGATTATCTCATTCGTGTCTTTAATTCGAGTAATACTGTATCCCCTATTGAGTATAGAACGCGGATTGAGACCGGTAAGGTTGCCCTCCAAAGAAACCAATGAAAGTCTATGCCTTGCAATAAGTTCGACAACAACTCGTTTGAGTTTTTGCTCTAGATTCAAAAGAGAGAGTCTCTGCTTAGAAATTATTAACAGTGGCTCAATCCTCCTAAGATTTGACTCTAATCTATTTACCAACTCAACATTAGCTCTATGCTTTGCTAGAAAGGTCTGCTGCAAAGACATCTGAAGCTGTTCAATCTCTTGTGATTTATACCTAACATTGTATAGCGGATCTCTAAAGGCCGCACATGCTTCAATAGTCTCAAGTCTTTGACGACAATAGTTAACACTAGCAACCATTTTCCTCTTCATACGCTCAGAATACTCTGATAGAGAAGATAATAAGTCATTAACGTCAGGAACTGCAATAACTCCTGCCTTTGTAGGGGTCGATGCGCGAGCATCTGCGACAAGGTCTGCTATGGTTGTGTCAACTTCATGCCCAACAGCACTTATTATAGGAATTTGAGAATTAAAAATCGCTTCTGCTACAATCTCTTCGTTGAAACTCCAAAGGTCTTCCATAGAGCCACCACCTCGGCCAACAATCAGAAGCTCAAAACCATACTTGCTATTGTTCCGATTTATATCAGTAATTGCCGATACAATCTCACTAGCACTGCCAACACCCTGGACCGACACAGGATAGAGCGATAGTTTTGCGCATGGCCATCGAGAGTGGATACTATCGGCTATATCATGAACTGCGGCCCCAGATTCGCTGGTTATAATTGCAATTTTGAAAGGGTAGCGTGGTAATTGCTTTTTGTTAGATTCTTCAAAAAAACCTCTGCAGCGTAGCTTCTCAACAAGTCTTTCAAAAGCAACCTGCAAGTCCCCTACCCCTTGAGGCTTCATACTATCAACAATAAACTGATATTTTCCATGTGGCGGATAGACATCGATATGCCCTGTTGCCACCACCTCTGTGCCATTTTCAGGTTCAAATCTTAGTTTTGCAACGTTGCTTCTCCACATTACCGCTGGAATCTGAGATTTTTTATCCTTAAGCACAAAGTATCGGTGTCCTGAGTAGTGATCTTTCCAATTAGATATCTCAGCGCAAATACTCAACCGCCCTGGCAAACTATTCTCGAGAGCTGATTTTATAAGAACATTAACGTCATTTACTGTGTATATTTTTCCTGTCTTGGCATTCATAGCCAGGATTATATCAGCAAAAAAACAATTGTGTATTTTTTTATCAATTTAGGCATTCTCTTTAGATGCAAATTTGAGCATAACCTGACAAATAACCGCAACATCAGTATTAAACACAATAGAGAATCCATTATTTGATTCAGTAGTCCCCCCTAATTAACCGATAAACAGCTTGCAATAGCACCGTTATAAATGCTATAGTGGTTCAAGTTGCAATAATTTTTTCAATATTGATGGAAAGGTAAATTAGATGAAAAGGGTTATTAGAATTCTAGCCATACTCTTGTTGGCCACGATGGTAAGCGCTGATATGAGTTTTGATGCCGGTTCTGATGCTGGCAAGGGAGGCTATTCAGATACTTCTGGTTGCATCGTAGATGCTGGCAGTGGTTCCGAATTTTACTACTATAATACTAATGGTGCAACGGAGAGTCTCAGCGGTGACTATTACACAGTAGCTGCTCAGCTTGGCGTTGATTGGAACCATGCGAATGCGTACAGCCTTGTTTTCTTTGAAGGCGCAGAAACTAGCAGCCACCCTGTCGCCAACCTTGGATTCGACATTCATGATCCATCAGTTGCATATTCAGTTACTTGGAGAATTAAGATAGACAACGCTGTCATTGGCAATACAGCAAGAAGCGTATTCACTTTTTACTGGAGAGAAGGAACTGGTGAAGATAGCGGTCAAGGCTTTGTTCAAGGTATCGCAACTTTTGGACCAAAGGCTGAGAATACGGGCCCTGCCGACAACACAACAAACCCTCTAAAACTCTTCGATACAGTATTCACAATGGGCGTCTGGCATGATGTAACCCTAACTCTTGACGCTACAACAGCTACAGCTCGTACGAGAAAAGTTTATCTTGATGGCGTTGAAATCCAAGATATTACATGGGCTAGTTACTGGAATTACAACGCGGCAGAGGCTATGATGTCTTTCGGTCAGGAAAACCCTGATGTCTCCTCTACATATTCAATTGATTATGTCACAGTAACTCAAACAACTAACGTCGAGAACAAGGCCACATATCCTCAGCCAGTTGATGCGAGTACTGATGTTGATGTTGATACTGTTTTGTCATGGAGATCGGGTGCTCTTGCATCTTCACATGATATTTATATAGGAACAAGCTTAGACGAAGTTACCAATGCAGATAGAAATTCGCCAACCTACATGGGGAATCAATCTGCTAGTGACCCAAGCACTTACGACCCAGATCTCGGCTACGGCGCAACGTACTATTGGAGAATTGATGAAGTAAATGATTCAGACGTTCCAGAATGGCCTGGTGATGTTTGGAGTTTCACAACGACTAAAACAGAATTCCCTGTTGCTGGAGACCTAAACGGGGACAATCTCGTAAACATTAGCGATCTTAATATCTTTGCATCACAGTGGCTAAATGGCCCTGGTTGCCCTACTCCTGACTGCGCAGACTTTGATGGCGTAAATGGAGTAGATTTAGAAGACTTTGTCGTTATCGCAGATAATTGGCATAGAGACACTCCTCCAGTTATAACTCTCATAGGTGATGCCGTTGTAACCGTAACAGTTGGTAGCACATACATTGATGATGGAGCTGTTGCTAACGACTTAGAAGATGGTGACATCACCAGTGATATTGTAGTTTACAACCCTGTAGATACTTCTACTGTTGGCGTCTATACCATAACATACAACGTTACAGATTCAGGATCAAACGCTGCAGAAGAAGTTACAAGAGAAGTTCATGTTATAGCTGATACTGTTGCGCCAGTGATTACACTTATTGGTGAAAACCCTATAAATATTCCTGTTGGCTCTACTTACAGCGACCCAGGTGCAACTGCACAGGATGATGTAGATGGAAACATAACTGCCAACATTGTTGTTGACAACCCTGTGGACACTTCCGTCGCTGGCGTCTATACGGTAAGATACAATGTAAGTGATGCAGCTGGAAATGCAGCTGAAGAAGTAACTAGAACTGTTAATGTTACAAACTTAGCTGTCGTAAATATTCAAAATGACTTTGAAGACGCAGCAAGCAATTACGACCCACTTTCTAGCTCTTCTCCAATCCACAGATACGCAACAGGATTGAGCTCTTCACAAATAACCTTCAATCACTTTGGAGCAGATTCAGACACTCCAGATGGAAGTGCAAAATCATTCTATATCGATGCTGACATTCATGGTATAAGCTCATCTCAAAGTTGGTACTACTACTTTGCTCTACCGCTACCAGCAGGAACAACCAACCTTCACGGTACGCTCGCTGCATCGTTTGATATCAAACTAGATGCCAATGCAACGGCGTTAACAACAATCAGTATCGATGAATATGGTTATCCTATTGCAGGTAAAGTAATAGTGGGTGAGGGCTTCGCTTCTGACACTGCCAACACCTGGCAAAAGGTCAACTTAAGAGATATCGCTCGCAACTTCAAGATTGATGCTCCTTATGCGTTTGTTGGTTATCAAACAGACTCGCCGTATTATTTCTTGGGTGAGGCTTGCGATATCCAACTTGACGATATTGGAAGAAGATTGTCTTGCCTTATGATTAGGCTAGTTGGCACTGGTCCAAAGACTTTCAAGATTCGTGTAGATAACTACAGCTTAACTGGAACTCAGATGGACCCTACCGAATGGTACAACACCTACATCGACGGCTACACCTATCCAGCATGGCATGCGTATCATGACAGAGTGGACGACAAGATTGATCAGGTAGAAGCAAGGCTAAATGCACTTGAGGACTTGCCAACTTTACCGGCTAGCCCTTCAGACAAGCAGGATTACAGATACAAAAAGTTAACCTTCTACAAAAATAGAATAGCCTCTGATATCTCAGCAATGCGATCTGGCAATGCTTATCGCACTGGTTATGGATCTTGGTGTTCTTATAAATTACTACAGGAGGCAAATGACTTCCTCGCCAGATACGAATCAACTATCGGCGCACTCAAGAAGAGCATTACCTCCCCTGCTAGCGATTTCGTAGCATACAAGGTTGATCCTATGAAATACGGCTATCTTGATGGTTACACATTCCCAATGGTTTATAGTGAGCTAGATGGCTATAACCTGAGAATGGCAAGGGGCGAGCGCAAATCAATTGCAATGCTACTTGACCCAGCTCCAGGCTACAATGCGACTCTAACATTTGAGAATACTGATTTTACAGATGGCACGCATTCATTTGCAGCTAGCAACCTAGACACGTACGTCGCTAAGATTTGGTATCAAGCAGGACGCTATGAAACTAGAAAAGTAGCTGGAAATAAACACTTCCTAACACAGGAATTGTTGCTGAAAAACGAAAACCTTGTACGAGTTATTCACAGTGCAACCGAAAGAGAAGGCGAAGCATGGGGCGAGAACGAACTTTGGGTTACAAATACAGACGGAAGTAACGGTCGCTACATAAACATTTCTACTCCAAGTAGTGTTGCCGATCCAACCTTCCCTGACCCAAGAACTATCAAGTTCAACGACACAGAAGAATTGCAACCGTTTACACTTAACAACACATACAAACTACTTTGGTCAATCGTACGCATTCCAGAGTCAACACCTGCAGGAACTTACACATCCACAATTACGATTAAGCAAGGCTCAACAGTTGTTAAGAGTATTCCTATTACAGTTGAGGTTCTCCCATTCGATTTATCTGCCCCAAGAGAACTTTATGGTGTTTACTATCACGGTAAACTAATAGCTGGCGCAACAGATGCAAGCATTATGCCTCTAGATGCGCACCAAAAAACACATGCGCAGCAAACAATAGAATTGCAAGATATGTTCGACCATGGCGTATTGTATCCTGGTCATTACGAAAATGACATCCGAGTTCTTGATGATACTCTTGCAATCCAAAACTCAATTGGCTTCCCGAAAGACAGATTCTATTCTTTGGGCTTGCTTGTTAGAACCTACACGACTCTATCGCAGGTTCAAGCTTGGCAGGATGTGTTAGTTGATTATGGATACGATCCAACAGGACTCTTCATGTATGGCCAAGATGAGGCTCCAGGTCCGGAACTTGCAGAGCTAATCGATGTTACAGAAAACGTAGTTTATGCCGCTGGAGCGAAGGTATTCTGTGCCATCTACAGTAGTGCGTTTGACCATGTCGGCAACTATATGGATGCCCCTATATATGGTTATGGTACTCATGCCCCTGGCATTGAGA
Source organism: Phycisphaerae bacterium (assembly GCA_027078365.1). Lineage (GTDB taxonomy): Bacteria > Planctomycetota > Phycisphaerae > Sedimentisphaerales > Sedimentisphaeraceae > S145-28. Next base: position 35,183 of record JALWYQ010000036.1, on the reverse strand, counting down.
AGCAAATTGCCGATTGGCACAGTGCTGGCCAAGAGATATATGCATACTCAGATCCGCAAGCTGGAGTAGAAAACCCTGAGATATACAGAAGAGACTATGGATTGCGTATGATAGAGTTAGGCTTTGATGGCGCATTCGATTATGCATACCAAAAGATATATGGCGTCTTTTGGAACGATTTTGACACAAAAACTTCTGAAAGTGCACGTAGGGAAGAAGCTTTCACATACCCTACTACAAACGGTATTGTTGGCACTGTTCAGTGGGAAGGTTATGCAACAGCAATTACCGATGCAAGGTATCTTGCTACACTGAAAGATATCAGAGATCAACTAGATAGCGAGGGCGAAGATGTTTCAGCAATAGATAACTTTATTGCTAACATCAATACAGATGATGACCTCGATACTGTTAGAGATAGCATTATCGATGAGATTCTATCGCTAATTTAATTGCTGTAACTTTATAGAACACTAAGCCGTTTGCCTGTGCAACAACATGGGCAAGCGGCTTTTTTTAGCATAAGAAACATGAATGGGCAATTTAGTCTGAAGTTGCAAATAGACACATTAAAGATAAAAACCTTATTCCGACCAATTTAATTTAAGACAAGAGAGTGAGAATTTCTCAAAGCTTGCAACTTGCAATACCACTTACTTGCTACTATAGTGATGCAAACTAGCATAACATTTCGTATTACTATAGAGGCAAATCAAATGAGAACAAGTTCTAAGATTTTAACAATACTGTTGCTAAGCTCTATTACCACTATCAATTCTATGGTTACTGCTTCAACTGCGGTATGTAACTCATGTGGCACTCAAAAAGAGCTATCGATTGTAAACATCAAAAATAATTTTGAGGGAATAGCGGATAATTACAATCCCCTCTCCAAGTATTCTCCTATTTACAAGTACACAACAGATTTAACTAGCAATCAGATAACCTTCAACCACTTTGGCGCAGATTCAGACACTCCAGATGGCAGTGCGAAATCTTTCTATATTGATGCCAACGTTCACGGCATAAACCCTTCTAGGAGTTGGATTTATTGCTTTGCCCTACCTTTACCAGAAGGAATAACAAATCTTCATGGCACACTAGCTGCATCGTTTGATATAAAACTGGATGCCAATGCAACTGATTTAACAACAATTAGCGCAGACATATATGGATACCCTATCAAGAGCAAAGTAATAGTTGGTGAAGAATTTCCTGCCGATACCGCCAACACTTGGCAAAAGGTTAACTTGCGCGACCTCTCTAGAAACTTCAAAGTTGATGCACCCTATGCATTTATTGGCTACAGAACATACTCGCCATATTATTTCAGGGGTGAAGCTTGTGATATTAAGCTAAATGACATTGGAAGAAAGATATCTTCCCTCATGATTCGAGTAGTTGGCAAAGGGCCAAAGTCTTTTAAAATCCACATAGACAATTACAAACTAACAGGAACACAGCTCAAACCCGCCAAATGGTACAAGACTTATATTACAAGAGATACTTACCCCGCATGGCATGCGTACCACAAGCGAGTTGATGGCAAGATTGATGCGGCGGAAAATAGGCTAAACGCTCTCGAAGAACTTCCAACATTACCAATAAACCCTTCTGATAAACAAGACTATCGATACAAGAAACTAAAATTCTACAAAAAAGAAATAGCTTCTGACATTGCAAAAATGAGAGCAGCCAATGCGTATCGCACAGGTCCTGACTCCTGGTGTTCTTACAAATTATTACGGGAAATAAACGATTTTCTCGCCAGATACGAATCGACTATCGGTGCGCTCAAACAGAGCATTACCTCCCCTGCCAACGATTTTGTAGCATACAAAGTTGACCCTATGAAATACGGTTATCTTGATGGCTACACATTTCCAGTGGCCTACGAAAAACTAGATGGCTATAACCTGAGAATGGCAAGGGGCGAGCGCAAATCAATTGCAATGCTACTTGATCCTGCTCCAGGCTACAATGCAACTCTAACATTTGAGAATACTGATTTTACAGATGGCACTCATTCATTTGCAGCTAGCAATTTAGATACATACATCGCTAAAATTTGGTATCAAGCAGGACGATACGTTACTAAAAAAATACCTAGAAACAGACACTTCCTAACACAGGAATTATTACTCAAAAATGAAAATCTCATACGTGTTACTCACTCTGCAAAAGAGCGAGAAGGTCAAGCATTTGGAGAAAATGAACTTTGGATTACAGATACCGATGGAAGTAACGGTCACTATATAAACATTTCGACACCAAGTACAACTGCAGATCCAACATTCCCAGACCGAAAAACTATTAAGTTTAACGATGCTAAAGAATTACAACCATTTGCTCTTAACAATACCTACAAACTACTTTGGTCAATCGTACGTATTCCAGAGTCAATACCTGCAGGCACTTACACTTCCACCATTACGATTAAGCAAGGCGCAAAAGTTCTTAGAAGTTTTCCACTAACCGTTGAAGTCCTTCCTTTTGATTTGTCTAAGCCAAGGATTGTTTATGGCCTCTACTACAATGGCAAATTAGTAGCCAATACGCCAGACTCGGAGATTACACCAATAGACTCACATTCAAAAACGCACGCTCAACAGGCTATTGAACTAAAAGATATGTTTGACCATGGCATATTATACCCTAGCCACTACGAAGATGCACTTGGCACTCTTGAGGATACACTTAAAATCCAGAACTCAATCGGTTTTCCAAAAGACAGATTCCATTCTTTAGGGTTACTTGTTAGACCACGCACTACCCTTAAACAGGTCAAGGACTGGCAAAAGGTTTTAGTTAAATATGGCTACGATCCAAAAGGTCTCTATATGTACGGACAGGATGAAGCTTCTGGTGCAGCCCTTGCAAAATTAATTGACATAACAGAAAATGTGGTTTATGCCGCTGGAGCAAAGACATTCTGCGCCATTTACAGTAGCGTATTTGACCATGTTGGCAATTATCTAAACATTGCGATATATGGATACGGCACCCATGCCCCTGGTATCAAGAAGCAAATCGCCGACTGGCACAGTGCTGGTCAGGAAGTGTATTCATACGCAGATCCTCAAGCGGGTATCGAAAACCCTGAGATATACAGAAGAAACTATGGTTTGCGCCTAGTACAGTTTGGCTTTGATGGCGCATTTACTTATGCGTACCAGAAGAGATATGGTATGCTATGGAATGACTTCGATACCCAATATGATGAAAAAGCACGTAGAGAAGAGAGTTTTACATATCCTACTACAAACGGTGTAATAGGAACTATTGAATGGGAAGGATATGCCACAGCAGTAACTGATGCAAGATATCTCGCCACACTACAAGATCTCAGGGATAAACTAGCAAGCCAAGGTAAAGATGTATCCGAGATAGATAACTTCATCGCCAATATCAATACAGATGATGATCTTGATGCTGTAAGAGATAGCATTATTGACAAAATTCTATCGCTAACTAAATAGAGCAATCAAGCGAGCACACAAGCCGGTTGCCTGGTTTTATCAAACACGGGCAAACGGCTTTTTTTATAGCAAGACCCACAAGGATAGCCCTCATGCTAGGTCCAAATTCGGCCCCTCCCAAAAGTATACCGGCTAGTCATATCCCTATTGATTTACTAGGCCTTTTCTGCTATTATATTTCTTATAATCTTTCGATATAGCGATATATAGGTATTTTTATCAGAACATCACTGATATATCCAGTGTCGTTATCAATGTAAGTACTAACACCATCTATCATGAGGTATAAGAATGAAAAGGTCATTAGTCGCCCTAGCGATGATTGCATCACTAGCCTGCGCATGCTTTGCGAATCTAACAGAGCTAACTTATTCACTTGAAAATATTGACGGTTCAAGATGGCAGTATAATTATCAACTGCAAAACATTGCGTTGGAAAAACCTATTGAGGAATTCACTATATGGTTTAGCGCAAACGATTACGACAACATCTCTGTCGCAGCACAGGATTCCCTTTGGGATTTTGCTCTGCTTTTAGATGTGCCAAATCTAGGAGAAGGTTTTGACGGCTTAGCAATTGGAGAAGGCGTATCTAAAGGACAAGGCTCTTCTCTTTTCTCCGTTAGCTTCGACTGGTTAGGGACTGGAATACCTGGCTCGCAATTTTTTGAAATTGTAGATACGACTACTTACCAAACACTCGATTCTGGCTCAACTACAGAAGTGCCAGAACCAACATCGCTAGCGATATTTGCTCTAGCGAGTTTAGTTCTACGAAGAAAATTCCAAACCTCTTTTAAATAGAAAATCACTTTAACAGAATCTCACGGAGCGTGAATATGAGTGTTAATAAATGTTATTTAACAACAGAATTTTGCAACAACCTTCTACTTGTTCTTATCTTATTTAGTTTTTCGAGTACTATTCTTGCGACAACAACAATCGAAAACATCACCGCATCACCAGCTACTTTTAGTCCAAGTAGCGGCGAAGCAACAACTATCACCGTGGTCACAGAAGCTAATGTAGCAAATCTACAAATTCACGTCTTCTCAAGCGATCACAGTGAGATAATCAAGAGTACTAGTTATGACCCACTAGATCTAATCGAATCTACAAGTACACCGGGAACATACACTACTACTTGGAATGGAAAAAATAATTCCAACCAGATAGTACCAAACGCAACCTACGCAATAAGAGTCTATAATGGCGCAACTGCAACATATCTCGGCCCTTGGGCGGAAGTAACAGTCGTCAATGACTTCTCTATCTCTGCTACACCAAACCCGTTTCTCACTGCAGGTGACCCAGAAAACCCTCTGAGTATCAGAGTCGGAGCTACACCGAACAAGACCAACTTAAAATATTCTATCTACCACCGCGATGGCGACAGTTGGCTTTTGGACAGATCTCCATTAACAGAAACGGCTCCTGGCGTTTACACCGCAACTTGGGACGGAGTCAAAACGTATTATTCGGATACTATCCCAAGAACTGGCAATTGTACAATCTACATCTACGATTCAGACGGAACTAGATCCAGCATCACTGAAAGCCTCCGCATCGAAACTATTGATAGAATTAACCGTAGTGTCTCTTCCTTTAATCCGAGTGACTCTGAAACCGTCACGTTTACGACTAATGGCGTAAGCGGTTTAAATCTTGAACTTAGAGTATCAAATCAATCTGGCGAAGTAATTAGAACTCTCGACGCTACCGAATTAAGCAACGGCAATTATGGAGTAGTTTGGGACGGTAGAAATGAGGATGCCCAGATTGCAGTTGGTTCAAGATTTAATGTTCAATTCTGGAACAAAGATTTCCAAAAGAGCTACAGCCCTACAAGTTATGTAGATGTAGAATCTGTCGTAATTTCAGCAACTCCAAATCCATTTATATCGACAGGTAACCCTGCGAATTCTTTGACTATTACAGTTGAATCTGCGCCAGGTCAAAGTGGCTTAAAATATTCCATCTATCACAGAAATGGAAACGGTTGGATTCTCGTTAGAAATCCTCTTACAGAGACTTCTCCTGGTGTTTACACTGCAACTTGGAACGGAATTAAAACCTATTACGCAGACTATATTCCAAAGACTGGAAATTGTACAATCTATGTTTACGATTCAAATGGAACACAATCTAGTGTTTATGGAAGTTTTCGTATCGAGACCATTGGCGATATTAGCCGCAGCGTTTCTTCTTTCAATCCAAGCAACTCAGAAACAGTAACATTCTCGACAAGTGGTGCGAGTGGTCTAAATCTTGAATTGAGAGTTACAAATCAATCAAATGAGCTTATTAGAACTCTTGACGTTACTGAAACAGAAGCCGGTAGCTACACTGTTGAATGGGATGGTAGAGATGAGAATTCTCAAATTGCAGTTGGTTCAAGATTTAACGTTCAATTCTGGAACAAAGACTCTCAAAAGAGCTACAGTCCTACAAATTATGTAGATGTGGAATCTATCGCAATCTCAGCAACTCCAAATCCATTTATAGCTACGGCTAACCCTGCTAATCCTTTGACTGTTACAGTTGAGTCTGCGCCAGGTCAAAGTGGCTTAAAATATTCCATCTATCACAGAAATGGAAACGGTTGGATTCTCGTCAGAAATCCTCTTACAGAGACTTCTCCTGGTGTTTACACTGCAACTTGGAACGGAATTAAAACCTATTACGCAGACTATATTCCAAAGACTGGAAATTGTACAATCTATGTTTACGATTCAAATGGAACACAATCTAGTGTTTATGGAAGTTTTCGTATCGAGACCATTGGCGATATTAGCCGCAGCGTTTCTTCTTTCAATCCAAGCAACTCAGAAACAGTAACATTTTCGACCAGTGGCGCAAGTGGTTTAAATCTTGAATTGAGAGTTACAAATCAATCAAATGAGCTTATCAGAACTCTTGACGTTACTGAAACAGAAGCCGGTAGCTACACTGTTGAATGGGATGGTAGAGATGAAAATTCTCAAATAGCAGCCGGTTCGAGGTTTAATGTTCAATTCTGGAACAAAGACTCTCAAAAGAGCTACAGCCCTACGAGCAATGTAAACTTGGAATCTATTGTGATAACTGCTACACCAAATCCATTTATCGTAGGCAAATCAATCGACGATTCTTTAGTAGTTACAGTAGAGACTGCGCCGAATCAAAGCGGTCTAAAATACTCCCTCTACCACCACAGTGGTGATGGTTGGCTCCACGTTAGAAAACCTCTCACAGAAACTTCTCCTGGTGTTTATACCGCTACTTGGAACGGCATAAAGACCTATTATTCCGACTATGTCTCAAGAACTGGTGACTGTACAATTTACGTCTATGATTCATTTGGAACCGAGTTTAGCGTTAGGGGTAGCACACATCTTGAGAGTCTAAATGGCGTTATAGATATTTCTCCTTCAACATTCACTCCAGGTGCCAATGCTCTTGCAGACATAACTGTAACAGGGGTTAGCGGATTGAACCTTGAAGCTGTCGTTTACAATGGAAATATAGAAACTCGACGCCTAAGCATGGTAGAAACAAATGGAACTTACCTTGCACAGTGGGATGGAAAAGATGGAAATGGCAACTATGCCGGTGCAAGGACCTACACCATTAGAATAGCAAATAAAACATTGGGCAAACAGTACGCTATGAGTAGAAATATTTCAGTTCTCCAAGAAATAGACCTCTCTGTAAACCCAAGAGAATTCACTCCAAACGGAGTTAATGAGGCTACGATAACACTCTTGGCCAACCCTGGTCAAATAGGCCTCTATGCAACTGTAAGAAACACAAAAGGCAATCAGGTTATAATTCCGTTAACCGAAACAGAAACCTCTGGCAGGTATGAATGCAAATGGAATGGTGAATTCTCTCACGCTATTGCCGCTAGCGGAATCTGCAACATAAGAGCATACAATAGTTCAGGAACTGCGTTTTCTGCAACATCAGATATAACTATCAACTCTGTTGAGAATATCTCGGTTGTTCCTACATCATTCGATCCAAATGGAACTAATCAATGTGATATAACAGTAAATACAGCCGATGGCTTCAGTGATAACCTCGAAATCCATATTGGTAATGCAAAGGTGTTACCACTGACCAACAATGGCGACAACAGCTACTCTCTTAGCTGGAATGGCGAACTTAACAGCAATGAGATGATTGCTGCTGGCTCATACGATGTTAGAGTGTATAACAGCTCTTCAAATAAACCGTATAACATAAACACTAGTCTAAATATAGTTGACCAGACTGCGCCAACAGTAACAATCACCAGTGGAGCTGCATCTGGCGATACTGTTGGAGCAGATGTTGAATTTAGCTGGCAAGGTAGTGATAATCTAACAGCTACAAGTTCGCTGCGTTATTCATACAGATTAGATGATGCACAGTGGTCGCAATACGGTAGCAATACAAGTGTAGAATTTGAACTTCAAGCAGGAGCTCATATATTCGAGTTAAAGGCAATCGATTTGAGTGGCAACGAGACGAGCCCCGTATTGTCTATAAACTTTAACGTTGCTACGGCTCCTATTATAAACACAATAACAGATATGACTATTGAGGAGTCAAAGACATTTACATATGAACCAACTCTATCTCAAGGAGACTCAAGTCAAATAAGCTGGATGTTGATATCTGGACCTATTGGTATGACAATAGACCCTGTTAGTGGTAAAATAATATGGCCAAACCCAATTGCTTCTCCGGAAGATTATTACGTAACTATCCGTGCAACAAATGGTTTTGACTATGATACCCAGAGTTTCTCACTAAAGGTTCCAATTTCTTATTCAGCATTTGTTAGCACCTCGGTAGATACAATCCCTACGGGTTCACCAGTACCGCTTGAAGGAATGGCTATGTGGAATGAAAACTCTGCCACTCCAGATACGCCAGCGGCGAATGTTGATGTATTGATTGCAATTGAAGTTAAAGGCTTTATGCGCAAATATGTTGTAACAACAGATGAGAACGGAAATTTTGAATTTAATTTCCAACCATTATCTAATGAAGCTGGTTACTACAGTATACGCGCAGACCACCCTTCACTCAGTAGCGAAGACTTTGAAGACCACTTTACATTAGTGGCATTGTCTGCTAGTCCTTCGACCTTAGATGATGATATTTTTATTGGTCAGCCTCTAGAGAAACAAATCGTTGTAGAGAATTTAGGAGATACTGCGCTTACAGGCGTATCTGCCGAACTAATTAATATCCCTGAAGATGTAGCAATTGATTTGCAGGAGCCAAACGATTTATTATCGCTAGAGCACGAAACAATTTCATTTACAACAACGGTCAATAATTCAAACGTCTCTTTCAACAATGCAAAGATTAGGTTCACTTGCGATCAAGGAGCAATCGTTGATATCCCTCTTGAATTCAATGTAAAGACACTCACTCCAGATATCGTTTTATCGGAAAACTCAATAAAAGAAGGAATGGTTCTTGGCGAGCAAAAACTTGTAGAATTTACAATTACCAATCAAGGTGGTGCACCAGCCAAGAATATAAAAGTCCACTTACCACAGGCTAGCTGGCTATCTCTATCTAGTCCAGATTCACTTCAATCACTTGCTCCAAACGAGCAGATGAAAGTTACTATGCTATTAAATCCAAGTGATGATATGATTCTTGGCCCTTATAGAGGCTCTGTGTATATAGATTACGACAATACGTACTTGAGCGTTCCGTTTGAGTTTATAGCAATATCTCAAAATAGAGGAGATGTTTCTCTAACCATAACCGACGAAATGACATATGCCGACCCAAACACAACAGAAGGTGCTGGGGCAAAAGTAAGTGGCGCACATGTCATACTAACAGAACCTGATACTGATATTATTGTTGCAGAGGGTTACAGCAACTCTCAAGGTATGGTTCATTTTACTGATGTTGCTGCAGGCACGTTCAACATTGAAGTGCGAGAGAAAAGCCACTCAAACTATCGCGGCGCGTTTGAGGTTAAAAATGCTATAACCAATGAAGCTGAGATATTTATCAGTAAGACGTTCGTCAAGTACGACTTTAATGTAGTTTACGACCAAGTCGAGGATTCATACAAAATCGTAGTAGAATCTACCTTTGAAACAACTGTTCCTGTCCCAGTCGTTACAGTTGAGTTTCCACCTGGAATATTTGTAGTTATTGATGATGAACCAACACAACTAGAGCTTACGGTTACCAATAATGGTCTAATTGAGGCTCGAGATGTTGAGATTAAGATTCCAGATGTGGAAGGCTTGCACGCTTCTGTAATATCAGAAAAGATAGATGTGATTCCTGCGAAAACATCTATTAAAGTTCCAGTCATCCTTACTGGGGTTGAGCAAGACTCTCCAAACGCCCTATCATGCAGTTCTCTAGGCACAAACGATGCTGCAGGCGCAGCGGACGCCCTAGTTAAATGTCTTGGAGCAAAAACAAAATACAGCTACGTCTGCGGCAAAAAGGCGGATGGCTCTCCAAGAAAGGTAAACAAGTACGCAAACACTGCTATGAAGGTGTTAAAGGCTGGAAAAGATTTCTATGATAAAGCTAAATCGTGCATTGATTGTGGCACAGACATTGTTACACGAAATATAACTGGTGGCTACAAAGACTGCCTGTGCGGCTGTATGTCTAGCTTTATGCCAGATTGTGTTTGCGCTCTTGCTGATGTTGAATCTCTAGCTAAATGCGCATGCAATCTAGGTGGTAGTACCCCTGAAGTTTACGGCGGCGGCTCCGGTGGTAGTGGTAGCGGTGACTTCGGTGGCTCCGGCGGTGGCGGTGGCGTCATTGGCCCTTCTAGAACTATCTCTAGAAGTGAATGTAATGAAGGCAGTTCTTCACACTCAGTCAATGCTTCAGCCGATGCAATAGAGTCTCAGTCAGAGGCAGTCTGCGCACGTGTTAAGATAAGACTAGACCAAGATATGGTTCTAACAAGAACGATATTAAGGGCAACCCTTTCTCTGGAGAATGGTAGCGCAAATCATAAGATAGAAGATGTTAACGTCACTCTTAACATCACCGACGAAAACTATGAGGACGCTAATGACAAATTCATCATAACCAACGTTGCCCTTACAAACATTACAAATATAGACGGCACCGGAGAACTTGGAGAGGGTCAAAACGGAAGCGTTGAATTTGAAATATTCCCTGCCCTAGATGCGGCACCAGAAGAAGCTACAATGTATGGATTTGGCGGCTCGTTCTCCTACACACTTGATGGACAATACCATGAAGTAGAACTTGTACCTACAAAACTGCTCGTTTACCCTGAGCCGAGACTGAGCATTCGCTATTTCCATCAGAAAGATGTATTCAGCGATGATCCATTTACTCAAGAGATTGAGCCTGCCGAGCCGTTTACGCTAGGCATTATGGTTACAAACTCTGGAGCTGGAACCGCCTACAACTTTAACATAACTTCTTCTGAGCCAAAGATCATAGAAAATGAAAAGGGGCTTCTGATTGATTTTAAACTTCTAGGAACAACTCTTGATGGAGAAACAATCGACAATACATTCAAAGTTGACTTTGGAGATATTGGGCCAAACGAAACAAAGGTTGGTCAATGGCTACTTAGTGCTTCTCTTCAAGGAAAATTTGTTGATTACAATGCCACATTTGAACACACAAGTGGTTTAGGCGACAACCGTCCTTCATTACTTGATTCGGTGGAGATTCATGAGCTCATCCACACTCTCCTGTGCGAAAGAGACTCTGATGACAACATAACCGATTTCCTAGTAAACGACATAGAAGACGATGAGTCTATGCCTGACACCATCTATCTAAGTGACTCAAGCGTGGAAGATGTAGTAGTCTTAGAAGCTAGCGCAGACTCAACCATTAATAGCTATAAGACAAGTTGTCATATTCTCTTAGACGAAACAACCAACGGTTGGGCTTATATGCGTATCAACGACCCTGGCAATGGAAATTATGAATTGCTCAGTGTAACTAGAGATTCAGATGGCAAGAATCTACTAGTAGGCAAAAATGTTTGGCTTACAAATAGAACAATACACCCTGTCAACTCACAGCCATACGTTGAGAAATACTTACATATAGTAGATTTCAACCCTTGTTCTAGCTACACCGTAACCTACAAGAGCGGAGATACACAAAAACCAGAGATAATAAATGTAGCGGCAAGTGATATAACAACGCCAAATACGCTAAACAATAACATCCTTATATCATTACAAGATAACCAAGAAATCGACATCTCTAGCCTAGATTCTGCTGATATTAAGGTTGTCGATCCATTGGGTAACGAATTATCTACAACACTAATTGGCTCAAGCTCTAACAATGACAACTCTAATTGCCAAGTTACTTATCAACTGTCGTGGCAAGATGGAGAATTGCTTAATGGCGTGTATTCAATAGTAGTTGAGCCAATGCAAATTTCAGACACAAACGCTAACTATATTGATTCTGCTGTAATAGGAAGCTTTGTTGTTAATATAAACCCAATCGATTATGTTAGTTTGTCCAATTACGAGTTGGTAAGTTCAACTCGTGTAGGAAGAACGATATACAGACATCAATATAAAATCGTACTAAACAGTAGCCTTTCAAGGCCGCTGACAAATAAACGCTTTGTAGTAGAGAATCAAGAACCAAATATTAGGCTGTTGAAGAATAGCGTAGAGTTTGCGCAAATTACACCAGGCGTCAACATCTCTCAAGCCAATATTATTTTAGAGGTTGACCACAGTAGCGATTTCGACATCAACAATCTTCAATGGCGACTAATAAACTACCTAAGAAGCGACTTCAACCTAGACGGAAATGTTGACGTTAGCGACCTAGCAATTCTGTGTTCATCTTGGCTAGATAATGATAGTAGCGTCGATTTGGACGGTAGCGGCACGATTGACCTACTAGACATATCCATATTTGCACAAGATTGGGTAAATAATTAGTTCAACCTTCACCCCTTATAGCATATATAAATAAGAGGCTAGTGGACACTGCTATCCACTAGCCTCTTTTATTTCAAATTCTCAAACAAACAAAATAGATTTACCTCTGTAAAACAAGATAGCCAAATGTTGATAACTACATTGTTCTGTGCTATCATTGCGGCTCCAAAGATTAGTACCGTATATTGAAAGATTATCACGCAAATGAAAAGCCGTCTTTATAAGATTTTCGTTGAGAGCCCACATCTTGAGTATGTGATGCTTTTTCTATCACTAGTCGTAACATTTTCGACTAAGATATACCGCCTAGAGAGTATAGAATTTACAAACGTCGCTACTGTAGTTTTGCTTACATTGATACCTGATTTGTCGTTTATACTCTTTTGCATTATGGGCATTTCGTTACTTTACTATTTTCTGCCCAAAAAAATATCTGTACGGATATCCCTCATATTTGCCTGCGCTGTTCTTTTGTGGTCGATATGCAACTATTTCTGGGTAAGAAAAAGTGGCGTGCAATTGCAACCCGGCATGCTTTTCCTATTCATAAAAAACTTCAGAGAGTTTCTGCCTCTAGTTGGAAGTTATCTAGCTTCCCAGAAAGCTATTATGATTATACTCTCTTTAGCTGTCGTTGCTGCGATAACCTTTGTTGGCTATAAGATAATCGCTATATCTCCAGCAAAAAAATCTACGAAGTTCCCAGCTAAGAGCCTTCTTATCAACGCAACAATTTTAGCAATATTGACTATCCTAGACGCTTCGCTCTCACATAACAAATCAGAGAGTCTCTCGATTCAAAACCTAAGCTTTAGTAGTCATGCGCATGCAATTTCATCTTCGATTATAGAATGCACTACAGTCAAACAAAAGGTGGCCAAAAACGTAAGTATTCCTTTGATTGGCCAACGCAAGCTAACAGCACCAAAAGACAATAAAAACAAGCCTAACGTTGTAGTTATATTACTTGAGAGTGTTTCGTACAAAGCTTTCACAAATGGTGAAAAGATTAATAACACACCTACAATATCAAAATTCGCCAACAACGGCATGAAATTCACAAACACCTATGTCCTAGCCTCACACACAACGAAAGCAATATGGTCAACACTGACTTCCGTAACTCCATCAGTCGCTCCTGACTACCTTGAAGCTATACCAATGGAGAAGCCATACGAATCTCTCATAACAATTCTCTCTAGAAATGGCTACAGAAGTGCCTTCTTCGAAATGTCAAAAGGCTCTTTTGAATGCGGCCCTGGCTTAGCACACAACCTTGGTTTTGATTGGGCATGGTTTAGAGAGAATCTTGAACAACCAGATAGCAATTTAGGTTATATGTCTGGAGATGACTGTAAACTCATCGACCCTGCCACAAAATGGATGACCTCGAAAAAGGGGCCGTTTATATTAACTATAATGACCGCAGTATCGCACGACCCATTCGTCTTACCAAAATCGTTTGGCAAACCTGTAGCCAATACCATTTACGGCAGATACTTACAAACAATAAACTACACCGACCACTTTGTTGATATGCTATACAAAAGGCTTGAAGAACTTAACCTAGCCGAGAACACCCTTATATGCATACTTGGCGACCACGGCACAAGCTTTAGAAATAAAGATTCAGTCACAAGATGGCATCCATATGATGAAGTGGTTAGAGTTCCATGGATTATATATTGGCCAAACCATATAGAGCCAAAGACAATAACCGCCTTAACATCGCAGCTTGACGTAACTCCATCTATACTATCACTACTCGGCTGGGATGTGTCCAAAGCTGGTTTTGAAGGCAAAGTTGCCTACAAAGACATTGATCCAAAGAGGAAAGTTTTCTTCTCAAGCTGGTATAAGAACAGCCCTATTGGCTCTGTAGAGGCGGGCATTAAGACCATATACTACCCATACATGGATTCTGTCATCCAATACAATCTCATAACAGACCCGAATGAAGAACATGCGATATTGAATGTTAAAAATAAAGAAGAAATCAAAAAAGAACTAACAGATTGGCAAACCAATTCAACCAAGATAGAAATTCTACCAGATAGCCATACAGAACAATTGTTCTACAAGCATTGGAAAACGTCTAACACTGGCGATTACGCTTGGGCATATTACGTTAAACAACCAAAAGAATAACGGCAATTAATTGTAACAAACTAACCTTCTGCCTCTGATAATGTGCCAAAATCAATGCTTTCTAATTCATTGATTAAAACGGTCTGCGCTTTCGCTAGTGCTACGTGGACTGGGCAAGTTGCGGCTGCGTTTCTCGTACAGGCATCTTCATCAAGCAAACACGGGTTTAAGAAGATTGGCCCCTCGATGGCAATTATTACATCTTTAACGGTTATCTCGTACGGAGACTTATTCAAAGTAAATCCGCCTTTTGCACCCCTAAAGGACCTGATTATACCAGCTATATTCAGCTTACGTAAAATCTTGAGAGTAAATCGTATCGGGATGACCATGGTATCCGAAATCAATTTAGCTCCCACCTTTTCTTGGTCCATATTATTTGCAAGAAACAAAACAATCCTAAATGCGTAATCCGTCTCACGTGTTATTTTCATGTCTCAATGGTCCCTAATGTAGTAGCAATTCTTATATAATTACTTTATCACCCAATTATGTCAAGTTTTTAAACATACAGCTGCATTTATTTTCAGGTACCTGAAAATAAAGCCGCCGCAGCTAAGCAACAAAATCAGTCAATCAATAACGAATTGCTAGGGTTCCAACATCGGCTTTATATCTACTAAAATCGATGTTGACACTGCCTTCAAACCAACTTAGAATAGACTATCTTTATCAGTTTTGCATGACTATCAGAGATAGTCGAATAGATAAAATATTAAGCAATTACTTACATTGTTAGGAGTTATAATGCCAAAAGGACAACCAGTAGATAGTCATCAGCAAGTCGGCGTTGACCTTAAAATCAACAAGCTATTTAAAGCATTGGTAAAAGCAAAGGGAAGCGATCTCCATTTAAAGGTTGGATTACCCCCTAAAATGCGTATCGGTGGTGAAATTAGAGCAACAAATGCCCCTGTCTTAACTGAAGAAGCAATGGAAGAGATGATCTTTCAAATGCTTACGGAAGATCAAAAAGACTACTTCATGAAACACGGCTCACTAGACTTTGCCCATGCACTTGGAGAAGTTGACCGTTTCCGTGTTAATGTTTTTCGCCAGAAAGGCTTTATTGGGCTTGTTGCTCGTCGTATTGATGCGGACATTCCTCCTTTTGAAAAGTTGAACCTTCCAGAGATTATCGCAAAAATTGCAGACTACCCTACTGGTCTAGTATTGGTGGTTGGTCCTACAGGCTCTGGTAAGAGTACAACAATCGCATCCATGATTGATAGAATCAATCGCCAACGTGCTTGCCATATCGTTACGATTGAAGACCCAATCGAATATCTCCACTCGGACAAAAAAGCAATCGTTAATCAACGTGAAGTTGGTATCGATTGTATAGACTTTAAAGATGCATTGCGTGGCTTGATGCGTCAAGACCCAGACGTTGTTCTTGTTGGTGAGATTCGAGACGTAGAGACTCTCACCGCTGCGATGCAAGCTGCAGAAACAGGTCACCTAGTATTTGGAACTCTCCACGCTTCAAGCTGTGCGCAAACAATCCAGCGTATCCTTGATATGTTCCCACAGGAAGAACGCGAACTGGCAAGACAAACATTTGCTTTGGCGATTAGAGGTATTATCGCGCAGCAACTATTGCCTGGCATACAACCACACGCAAAGCGAGTTCCTGCCCTTGAAATTATGGTAGCGACTCCTATCATACGAAAACTTTTGAGTGAAGAAAGAGAGGCTGACATTCCTGCCGTTATTCGCGCAAGTCAAAATGAGGGCATGCAAGACTTCACAGAGAGCTTAAGAGTTCTAGTCGAGAAAGAATTGGTAGATCTCGATGTAGCGATATCTTATGCTCCAAATAAAGAAGAACTCAAAATGGCACTCAAGGGAATCAGAACAACTTCTGGTGCAATTCTTTAAACTAAATTATAACTTGGAGAAAACACATGCTTCAACCACTACTCTCTAGCATCGAATACGGTGGATATATTTCTTTAGCCAAACTATTTTCAATTATAGCAGCGTTTTATATTTGGCTATTACTGAGCAATTGGATTTTTAAAGACGCTCGCGCAGTAAGAACAAATGTAAAATTATGGCTATCGATGATATTGGCCACAGGCTTTGTGACGATATTAATATGGTTATTCCTGCCACTCTTTATCATAGGATTACTTATCTATGTAGTCGCAGTCCTAACTGTAACGATGGTCTATATAATGCATCGCAATTCTCTAGTTGCACCATTTGAGAAGATACTCTGTCTTGAGCATTTCAAACGACTCTTTTCAAGTGACCAAAAGAAGCTAGCACAGATTACTGGAGGATTGCAGTTTGTTACTGCTAATGACAACGAAGTTGATGTCCCTGAGCCAAACAGCAAAGAGGCATACGGCTTCAGAGTTGCCTGTGAATTATTAACAGACCTCCTGTGGCGCAGGGTTTCTGATGCCGTATTAATGCCGGGAGTAGAAGAATATTCCGTTTCCATCACTATCGATGGAGTAACAACACAGGCTGACCCTATCGATAGAGAAGACGTAGAATACTTAATCTACTTTATCAAGCACCTTGCAGACCTTAGCCATGAAGAAAAACGCAAACCACAAAATGGTTCTTTTAAAATTAAAAAGGATGGAGAAACCTACGAATGGAAGGTTTCAACTGCTGGCTCCAAAATAGGCGAACAACTCAAGTTCCACAGGGCTCAAGAGAATAGTATTCTAAACATAGAAGAAATCGGTTTCGATTCCAAGCAAATCGAATCAATTAAAGCACTCAAAGAGGTCAAAGATGGCCTAATCTTAATCGCTGGTCCAAAAGAGTCTGGTGTTACTTCAACGCTATACGCATTATTGCGTAACCATGATGCCTTCCTCAACAGCATCGTAACACTCGAAAAGCGACCTGCTGGCGAAATTGAAAGTATAACCCAGAACATATTCGCGCTAAGCGACACTGGAACCTCAACATACGATAAGCGACTAAAATCTATAATTAGATTTGGTCCAGATATCGTTGGTGTTGGCGATGTAGAAGATTCTGACACAGCAATTGTATGTAACGAAAGTGCTGCGAAGAAACTCCTATACGTAACGATTGAGTCGCAAAGTTGCCTTGATGCCATGAAAAAATGGATTAAGCTAAGCAAAGACAAGGCTCTAGCAACAAAAAACTTACGTGGCATAATCACTGTAAGGCTAATGCGTAAACTATGCGAAGAATGTCGTGAAGCGTATGAGCCGAATCCTGCGACATTAAAGAAATTAAATATCAAGCCTGGCAGTGTTACAACATTGTATAGACCTGGCGAAGTTGAATACACACGTTCAGGAAAACCAATATACTGCGAGCATTGTCAAGGCACAGGATACTATGGCAGAACAGCAGTCTTTGAAACAATATTTATCGATGAACAGTTGCGAGAGGCTATTAAGAAAGCGAAGACCATGCAAGAAATATCGCTACTCTTTAGAAAGAGCGGTATGCTTCTGATGCAAGAGCAGGCAATAAAGAAGGTGGCTCAAGGTGAGCTAGCAATGCACGAAGTAGTTAGAGTGCTAAAAACTGCCGCCAAATCAACGTCAACTTCAAAGAAGAAAAAAGCCTAATCAGGAGATACAATTATGAGTACTATAATTCTTTATGTGTTAATTTTTGTTCTAGTTGCTCTGATAACATCAGATGCAGGAATTAAACCTAGCATGTTTAAATATTTAAATATGCTTATATGTAGCATATTTGCTCTAGCCCTTGCATTCAACTTCTATGAGACAGTAGGAAACATGCTTTTATCAAAGGCAATCCTACCTCAATTTGCATATTCGATATGTTTCTTGGCTATATTCGCCATTAGCCTTGGTATACTCTGGAGTATCGCTCAACTTATAACCAAGGAAGAAATGCCTTTCTCTCCGCTAGTATTGAGAATCGTTAATATAAGCTCTTCTGTGTTGGTTTGTCTAATCCTAATCGGTGTGATATATGTGGGATTAGGATTGGCACCATCTAGTCAATCATTCCCTTATGCTCACTTTGAAAAGGACGCGAAAATTGCACCGCAAGACATAGACAGATATTCAAAATCAGCATTGCTCTCAACGGATAAGATGGTTGCATCGTTATTCAACGTTTTCTCTAATGGCTCTCTTAGCGGAAACAAGAAGTTTAGTGACTTGCATCCAGACTACCTTGATGCAATGTATCTCAATAAAGTTACAGCCGAGGATGGAGCGCCTATATTGGTTGGAGATAAATCTATCTCATTGGCATCAGATTTGGATCAGGTCATCAAAAAAGCATCAGTCTCATTAAGAGACCAAGACGGCAATCCCGTCAAACCAGAAGCAGGCCAAAAAAATATCACTCTTAGCTTAGCCTTCTCAAAACATAAATTTGAAAACGCAGGAGCGTTAAACAAAGAAGATGGTTTTACAATAACCACAGGTCAAATTCGAATTCTATGCAAGAAAGAAGATGGAAGTATCTTTGTTGCATACCCGCAAGGCTACCTAAAATCTTCATTACTACTAGAACGCAAAGGCATAACCGAGAAAATCGCGTATAAGCTGTCTGATTTTAACGAGAAGGGTTCGCTAGGGATTACGCTTCTTTATGAGATTCCAAAGGACTCCGAGCCTTATGCAATAGCATTTAGAGGCAACTTGATTAAAGAATTACCAAAAGCAGTAAAAAAGAAAACACCAAAGACTACACCAGAGGCAAATACTTCAACGCCTAGTGAGTCTTAGAAAGCCTTAAAACTAAAAGAGCCTTGGAATTAAGTATTCCAAGGCTCTATTTTATTGAACGAATTTTAAAGTTATGCACATTGCGCCAAAGCTTCAAGGTCTATCTCTAATAGCTTCTCCAAATATAAATCAAGCTCTCTTTCCGTAAACATTTCAAGGAAACTTTGATCAATACCTCTAGAATTGTCACAGATATTATTTATTAATTCTTGCTTGCTCATATTTATACCCTTTCAGCTATTCTCAATACAACTAACACATCGTCTAGACGATTCAAATCGCTTTAATGGCCTCAAAAGGTCCCTAGCAGCATAGACCTACCATATGCAGTCAAAACGATATTTAAATATCTCTATATTGTGTATCAGACAAACTCGCCTGCAACGACCTATAAAATCACTTATTAGATGCCGGCCATGGGCGTTTTTTTTTGCTTTTTTATAAGAAAAAAGTTTTTTTAAGGACACATTTTCCCGATATTATCGTATATAAGACATATAATTTATCGGTATACACATTTAACATTGGCACCATCGATTTTCTTTGACAATAGAATCAAATTGCAGATAATGCTTTGCTTAAGCCATTTATATTTTATCTGGAGATTTTTTTGGTATGGCTAAAACAAACCTCGACAGTATGTTTGGACGGTTAGTCGTTGATAAAAACCTTTGTTCCGAAAAGGAACTAAAATCGTGCATCAAAATCCTAAAGGAAGGCTCTCCTGATTCACCTGCAACACTTCGAGATATATTAATAGATCAAGGTTTTATAACAAAAACACAATCTGAGAGGATTCTAAAAGAGGTTACAGAAGCCAAGAAGAGTTGCGACCAAGTACCAGGGTATAAAATTGAAGGTAAACTTGGTTCTGGAGCAATGGCTGTTGTGTACAAAGCAAAACAACTTAGCCTAAACAGAACTGTCGCTATCAAGGTACTTCCAAATAAATTCGCCGAGAAGTCAAACTATGTAGAAAGATTCTTCAAAGAAGGACAATTAGCTGCCAAGCTCAATCATAACAATATAGTCCAAGCCATTGACGTAGGTGAAGCCAACGGTATTTATTATTTTGTTATGGAATACGTTGAAGGCAAAACCATCTACGACGACCTTGCAGCTGGAAAAATCTTCTCGGAAAAAGAAGCTCTTGAAATCATGATACAACTTGCAAGTGCCCTCGAGCATGCCCACGCACAGGGCTTGGTTCATAGGGATATCAAACCAAAAAATATCATGATTAACAAAGACAATGTCGTTAAACTCGCAGACTTAGGACTTGCAAGAGCAACATCGGATCTTGAGGCAGCTAAAAACGAGCAAGGAAAGGCCTTTGGAACACCTTACTACATCGCACCAGAACAAATCAGAGGCGAAATAGACATTGATGGACGAGCAGATATCTATGGCTTAGGAGCCACGCTCTACCACATGGTAACAGGCAGAGTACCATTCAAAGCAGATAATCCATCAGAAGTTATGAAAAAACACCTCAGAGAGCCTCTAACTCCACCAGATCACATTAATACATCTCTCTCTGCAGGGCTCTCAGAGATAATCGAAACTATGATGGCAAAAAACAGAAACGAACGTTATGACAATCCAACAGATTTACTCACAGATCTTCGTTCTGTTCTTAATGGCGATCCACCTCTACTAGCTAAACGCAAATTCGATATCGAGTCACTAGAAAGTCTTGAAGAAGGCGAAAGCGTAGAGATTGAAGATGATGAAGTCTATTATAGTGCTTCAACTGTTATCAAATATAAGATTGCTATGGTGGTAATGGCTGCTATAATTGTATTGTTATTAATATTGCTTATAGCGTCTAAACCATAGTGAAATAAGATAGCATAGAGGTCCAATGACCCTTTTAGGTGCACAATTAGCTACTGATGAGATTTTGAGTCTTTTGAGTCAATACACATTGGGTCAACCAAGGAATATCCTAAATTTTAAAGCCGGTAGCCGCCGAGTTCCAAAAGCGATTATAGAAACCGAACTAGGAAAATTCTTTCTAAAAAAACATCCATCAACTCCAAGCAAACTCGCAAAAATCAAACTTGCACATCAAGTGGAAAGCTTCCTATACGAACAAGACTTTCCAGTCCCTGCAATCATTCTAGCCAATGATGGTAAAAGCTACCAAACAAGAGATAACCATGCGTATGAAATCTTTGAATTCATAGATGGTCACCGTTTTAGAAATAGTATCAACTGTATCAACGAGGTTGGACTGGCTCTTGGCAGGTTTCACAGAGAAGTCTCGTCGCTTAGCATATCATGTGATTACTCTGGTAGCTTTCACGACTCAGAACTTGTACGCAAGAGAATTGCCACAACTGCCAACGACGACAATTTTTTACCCTTGCCGATGCTGATGCACAAACTCTTAGATTTCTATGATAGCTCGGCAGAAGCAGTAAATTTATTAGGGATTGATCAATGGGAGAAACAATTAACCCACGGCGATTGGCATCCCGGCAATATCTTATTCAAAGACAAGACATTAGTCGCCGTCCTAGACTTTGATTCTATTAAATACACCGACCCTATCTGCGATCTAGCCAATGCATGCTTACAATTTACGATTGTTGCTGGCAGAGCCAACCCTAAAGATTGGCCTGCGCACCTCAACGTTGACGGACTAGTAACTCTGTTAAATGCCTACAATCAAGCCAATCCAATAGTTGAAGATAACAAGCTACTAGCCATACCAGATTTGATGATTGAAACAATGATAGCTGAGGCGATATTGCCAATAGCCGCAACGGGATATTTTGCTCACTTTAGCGGTGTTAATTTTATCAAAATGATAATTAGAAAATCTGATTGGATAAGAAAAAACAAGAGGGCTTTAGTTAAGAGAATAACTAAAGCCCTCCGGAATCAAGATAGCAAGGTTTGAAGTATCCTGTAAGAAAACTAACTAACCTCGTATAGTGTCTATTATTTTCATAAGCCTTGTCGCATTATCTCTTTCCACCTCACCAAGCTTACTGTAGATAAACTTGATTGTCTCTTGAGTCTCAGGGATTAATACGTGCTCTAGCACATTAACGCGTCTTCTCGTACTTTCAAGTTCTGTAGCTAAGAGCTGAACCTGCTTCTCTTTTTCGGCAAGTTCCATAAGACTGTCAAACGCCCTCTCAAGAGCTTTGAGTGCCACATCTAACTCGGCACTGGTATAGTCTAGCCCGTAGCAAACAATATCACCTTCAATTTGCTTTACGAATTGAGGTACCTTAACACTCATAACACTTGCAAATTGCAAAGCTAGAGAGAATTTCTTAGTTGGCACATCAAGCGCAGCACGCATATCTTCTGGTTCCATCGTCGCTCTAGCAATCATAAATCGCCTTGAGGTTTCCATTAATTCCTCTTCTACTTTTGCCCTGAGAGGTTTAATAGACCTTGAGACAATAACCAACTGTCTTGAGAGTTCATCTCTTTTCTGACTAAGCAACTTATGTCCTCTTTGCGCAAGAACAACTTTCTTACGCAATTGCAAAAGCTGCATTCTAGTTGCTGTTACATTAGCTTGCATCTAAACGTCCTTAGTCACTAGTGCCATTGTTTTTTCTAAACTTAGGCATATATTTAGCAATCAAATCAACATCAATACGCTTGAGCTCTGTATCGTCAAACACACTCAGCAATTCCCAGCCAAGGTCAAGAGTCTGCTCAATGGTACGATTCTCAGTAAAACCTTGAGAGATGTAACGCAATTCAAACTCATCAGCGAATTTCATATACTTAGCATCTTCCTCGCTAAGAGCTCCTTCACCAAGGATAGTTGCCAATTCTTGAGATTCTTTACCCTTTGCATATGCAGCATAAAGCTGGTTGTAAAGATCGGCGTGGTCTTCTCTAGTCTTACCCTCACCAATACCTTTATCTTTAAGCCTTGAAAGACTAGGCAAAACATCAACTGGAGGAGCGATGGACTTTCTATCAAGACTTCTACTCAAGATAATCTGACCTTCAGTAATATAGCCTGTTAGGTCTGGAACTGGGTGAGTCTTATCATCTTCAGGCATAGTCAAAACAGGAACCATTGTTATAGACCCCCTATTGCCTTTAATTCTTCCAGCACGCTCATACAATGTTGCAAGGTCTGTGTATAGATAACCAGGATAGCCACGACGACCGGGAACTTCTTTTCTTGCAGCACTAATCTCGCGAAGAGCTTCGCAGTAGTTTGTCATATCATTTAAGATTACCAAAACCTGCATACCACGCTCAAACGCCAGATACTCAGCCGCAGTCAAAGCAAACCTAGGCGTTGCAATACGCTCAATCGCTGGGTCGTTTGCAAGGTTGATAAACATAACTGATCTTTCGATAGCACCTGTTTTGGTGAGATCATCAATAAAGAACTGAGCAGCTTCAAATGTAATACCCATAGCCGCAAAGACCACAGCAAACTCCTCACCTTCTCCAAGCACAGTCGCTTGCCTTGCAAGTTGCGCTGCAATCTCATCGTGAGGCAAACCAGCTCCAGAGAATATAGGAAGCTTTTGCCCCCTAACCAATGGATTCAAACCATCAATTGTTGAGATTCCTGTTTGAATAAACTCATTTGGAAAATCTCGGCTGTATGGATTAATAGGGTTTCCGTTAACATCCATCTTAGCGTCTGGAATAATGGCTGGACCATTATCTATTGGAATTCCAACACCACTAAAAACCCTACCTAGGATATCTGGCGATACGCTAAGTTCAGAAGGCTTACCCAAGAGACGAATCTTTGTCTCGTCTAGGTCAACACCTTGAGTTCCCTCAAAAACCTGAACTAGAACATTATCTCCCTCAACTTGGAGGATTTGACCATGCCTTATAGAACCATCTCCAAGCTCAATATCCACAATATGACCATACTTGGCACCGTCAACATTTTGGACCATCATCAATGGTCCCGCGACACTCGATACTGTTTTATATTCTTTAAGCATTTGCTCTTTCCTTGTATCTTCTTATAACTTGGCTATCTGACTATCTATTTGATTTGCTATATCTGCAATCTTTGACATTTCAGCCTCTGGAATATATTTTGCCCTAGCAATAGCTTCCATAGCATCTATCTTGAAAATGTCGGCTGGTTCTATTCCAGCTTCAACAGCTTCTAGACCTTTCTTATAGAGGTGCAAGATAACTTTCAGCATCGTGTATTGTTTCTCAAGCGATGTGTAAGTATCAACTTCATGGAAAGCGTTTTGGTGGAGGTAGTCCTCACGGATACTCTTTGCAACTGCAAGAGAAATTTGATCCGCTTTGGAAATCGCCTCAGCACCAACAAGACGTACAATCTCAAGAAGGTCAGCCTCTTTTTCAAGTAACGACATAGCCTCTTTAATCATTCCGTCCATTTCAGCAGCCATTACTTTATCTTCAAAGCATTCTTGCAAGTATTGCTTGTAGAATGAATAACTTGTTAGCCAGTCAATAGCCGGGAAGTGTCGCTGCTGAGCAAGTCTAGATTGCAAAGACCAGAACACCTTAACCACGTGAAGAGTAGCCTGAACAACAGAGTCACTCAAATCACCACCAGGAGGGCTAACTGCGCCAATAATAGAAAGTGCACCTTCGCGGTCTGGAGCTCCGAGACACGCAACTCTACCTGCCCTCTCATAGAAAGAAGCAATTCTCGCTCCAAGATAAGCAGGATAGCCTTCCTCCGCCGGCATCTCTTCAAGACGAGTCGAAATCTCACGCATAGCCTCCGCCCAACGACTAGTACTATCAGCCATCAGAGCAACTCTATAACCCATATCGCGGAAATACTCAGCAATCGTAATTCCTGTATAAACTGACGCCTCACGAGCTGCCACCGGCATATCAGAAGTATTAGCGATAAGAACTACTCGCTCCATCAAAGGTTTACCAGACTTTGGATCTTTGAGTTCAGGAAACTCTGTAAGAACGTCTGTCATCTCGTTACCACGCTCACCGCAACCAATGTAAACAACGACATCAGCATCAATCCACTTAGCAAGCTGGTGCTGAACAACCGTTTTACCTGTACCAAACGGCCCTGGAACACAAGCCGTTCCACCAACTCCAATAGGAAAGAACGTATCAATAACACGCTGACCTGTAACCATTGCCTTATCAGGAGCTAGCCTCTGCTTTGAAGCTCTCTGACTTCTCACAGGGCACTTCTGCATCATCTTAATCTCACTGACGCTACCATCATCGGCCTTAATCGTGGCAATTGGCGTATCAACTGTGTACTCGCCGTCCTTGATACCCTCAATTGTTCCTTCCACACCAAGAGGCACCATTATCTTATGTAGCAACAACGAAGACTCTTGAACTTCACCAATGATATCACCGGCTGTTACCTTTGCTCCGTTTTCCACAGTAGCCTTAAATGGCCATTTTTTGTCGCGGTCTAGTCCAGGAAGTGCATTACCTCTTTGAATAAAGCTGCCCTCAAGAGCGTAAAGCTTGTCCAATGGTCTTTGAATACCATCATAAATACTTGAAATCAATCCCGGCCCAAGCTCAACACTAAGCGGTGCTCCAGTATTGATTACCGGTTCGCCCGGACCAACCCCAACAGTTCCTTCATAGACCTGAATACTTGCCATATCATTATTCAACTCTACAATCTCACCGATGAGGTTCGCTTCACCTACTCTAACCACATCGTACATTTTGGCGCCGCTCATACCTTGGGCAACAACCACTGGTCCCGCAACCTTGACAATCTTTCCCTGTCCTAGTTCACTCATCGCATAAACCTTTATTTGATAACCTTAAAACGAGTTATTCATTAAAGGGTAACTCTAATAATTGCTTTTGAGCGGCAAGTAGAAAATTTTTGTTGTCCGGCAAGAAAGACAATTCAGGCTTATCCGTAGATAAGTTGGCTTTTGTCTGACGCAGCCCGGCGACAAAAAGGTTCGCTTGTTCGCCAAAATGAATTTTAGAGGTCCCCTTAATTATTAACTATATCAATCCCAATAGATCTCTTAAGCAAATTACCCAACGATTCAGTTGAAAAACCTTCTGGTTCTGTGGTAAATGGAACCACAACAACACAAGGCAAAGAATCTTTAATTGTAGTAGAAAACACCTCATCGGCGACTCGAGCTATATTTTCAGCCACAACCACCATTGAATATTTTGCTTCAAGGATATCTTGCGCCGACTCACGTATTTTGTCGCCATCAGGGTCAACAGCAAAAGTATCCAAACCTAATGCTGTAAAAGGCATCACAAAATCCTCGCTGCCTATAACTGCAACCTTACCTTCCATTTCTACCTCTCAATTATTCAGGACTCAATCCAAGCCTATCAAGAATCAATTTTGGTACTAAATGATTCTTCTTGGCTGTTAGTATCATACGTAGGGTTCTAATTTCCATAGTCTTCATACAAGCATAAGCCATAACTGGTTGAGGCCCTGCTGTAATCTGCGCAAGTGCCTCTTTGTAGCAGTTCCACAAATACTTATCGCAAAGACTCTCAAAACGCAGGAATGAGCCCTCTTTAACCAAGTAAGCCGTGCCAGCTTCAACAATGTGGCTATAATCAGTTGGATAAAACAACTGAGCAAGCCCGTCATAGCCAAGGTCCAATCCATGTACAAACATATCCGTGTTTATCGAACCTGTAGTAAGGAACGGCCCTCTCTCTTCGCTTTCAAGGAATTTCAACCTCAACATTGTTTTGATATTACCAAGGTCGGCACGTATTCTAACAAGTGAACAAAGATATTCGCATTTAAGCTCAGTCGCCTGCGCAAGATAATACTCGCTAGCCACACGACTAATGGCATTGTCAATCTGCCTTATGTCTTTATTCTCATAATAAGCTAGAACCGCAGCCTCAACTGCTTCTTGAAGATACTCAGGAAACTCACTGTAATTTTCCTGTTCAAACACTTCAGCAAAGATGCTATCTTTTACTGCTCCCTCATCTGAATAGTCGCTACCGATAGCTCTATCAGTAACAACCCTTCTTATAGCAAGACGCATATTCGAAAAATCATTCCTTGCCTTAACCAAGTTCTTGAGAGGCTCATCAAGCATAAGATCGCTAAACTCTTTGCGTGCGTCCTTTCTCTTCTCTAAGAGTAAAGACTCAACCTCTTGCATCGTAGGGCTTGAAGTGTTAAATGCGTACTCGCTACCGCTAAGACACTCAATAGCCTGCTCAAAGCTCTGAGCATTTGCCATATCAAGCAAGATACTCTTGGTCAGTAGCTTCGTTGCCAAAGTTCTAGCCTTGGCAGCTGAAAAGGTGTAGCGCCAATCCTCAGCGCCCACTACAAAACCGCTATATGTTGATCCTTGTGCCAAACACGTATTCATCGAGTCTATTACCTAGTCAAAAAGTTTAACAGCTATTTGGGTTTCGAGTTCTTCTCTCGCCATCTGCATCAGAACTTCTAGTGAAACATTAACACTAACATCACCGCGTTTTAAGATAAAGCCACCGCTAATATCTGCCCGCTCTGATGAGAGTAGAATGTTTCCTTGGAAGCCTGTTCCAAGTTCGCGATTGACCTTCTTTATAAACGCATCATCAATACGCTTCTCATTAACCCCAACTACAATGGTCTCATCGCCTGT
This sequence comes from Phycisphaerae bacterium, assembly GCA_027078365.1. Lineage (GTDB taxonomy): Bacteria > Planctomycetota > Phycisphaerae > Sedimentisphaerales > Sedimentisphaeraceae > S145-28. The sequence continues at coordinate 7,332 of JALWYQ010000036.1, read as the reverse complement.
CTCAATAGATGATTTAATCATTGCGCTAATAAACTTCTTGTACTCATCGTCTTCCATGCCAAGAAGGTCTTGCTTTGCCTTATCAAATACGGCATCTAACGCACGGTGCTTCGCCGCAAGAACGGCTTTTGCCGCATCCATCCTAGCCGTTGCTAAAATTCTTAATTTGGCATCATCAGCTGCTTTCTGGGCAAGTCTGTTTGTTTCTTGATTGTACTTTTCTAGCTCACTAGAATAATTAGCTTTTAGAGAGGCCAATTCCTTTTTGCCTGCTTCAGCAATTTCGGCGACCTTAGCCTCACCATCAGCAATGATTTTATTTATTACTTCACTGGCATTCATTATTTCACCTGACTAAAGTTGTATATTAACCTGCTACAGCTTGCTGAACAGCCTTCCAATCTACAGAGTTTAGCATGAAGATTGTGATAAGAAGACCAAGTACCGCATATACTTCAACCATAACCGCATAAACAACACCAGCCTTAAAAGCCATCTCAGGACGCTTTGCAGCCATAAGAATACCACCTGCGCAAACCTTACCTTGATGCATAGCACTAACCAAACCACCAAACGCAACTGGTAAACATGCCGCAAGAATCATCAAACCTTGTTGCCATGTAAGCGAAACAACCGTCTGCGGATCTAAGAGTGCAAGATTTTGAATAACAAGGAAGCCTCCAAGGAAGCCGTAAAATCCTTGTGTACCTGGCAACACAACCATAATAAAGTTTATACCGTATCTTTCAGGCTTCTCTGTGAGCACACCTGCCGCTGCACGTCCAGCATAACCAATGCCAACAGCAGAACCTGCACCTGCAAGAAGTACCGCTATTGCACCACCAAACAACGCCAACGCATTACCAAGACCGACCAGTTCCATCAGATTTTACTCCTTAATTATTATTTCTAAGTTAAATTCTAGTAGTTAAACGTTACTAATCTATTTTATTCTCTTGCGAAACATAAACATACTTATATTCATCTTTAAGCGGCGTAAACTCTGCTCCGCCACCATCCATAAACTTAGGGAAAAACTCAACAAACTGAAGACGTAGCGTGTGGACGAAAGCACCAAGCACATTGATTGCAATATTAAACGCATGGCCGCCTATCAGTATCAAAGGAACCATGACAATCTTTCCAAACAATGAGCCAGATGTGCTAATAGCAATTGTATTGAATGCCATAGCCAAACCACCAGTTACCATTCCCAAAGCCATCAATCTAAGGTAACTAAGAACATCACCTAGATAGAACACCGTGCTAAATAGGTTATACGCCCCCATTCCAAGCCTTGCTCCGATACCACCCTCACGATGGCTAAAAAGAAAGATTAACGCCGCAGGAACAAGAGCTATCTTGCCACAAACAGCTGCTACATTAGCCGGAATATGTAGCGTATCTGCAAACATATTGATTGCAATACAATTAATCATCACAATCCAAACCAAAGCATCAAAAACTGCTGCTGCAAATTCTTTTCTAGAAAGCTCATGGAAGAACTTCAAGAATAGTCCTGTCATGATGTGGATATAACCAAGCGCAAGCGAGAGGGCAAAGAAGGTCATCGGCTTCTCAAACGGGTCAAACCACATCATAGATTCTCTAGCCTTAGCAAACCAGCTCCAACCAAAAAGAGTAGAAAGCTGTTGCATAGCATCACCAAACCAGCCACCGGTAAGAGCTCCAGCAACAATAGTTGCAACAGAACATATAGCAATCAAAGCTATAAATCTCTTATCGCCCTGCATCTTCTTTAAAAACCAAATTGAAAGAATCGTAACAACAATTCCATAACCGGCATCCGTTAAGCACAAGCCAAAGAATATAGCAAAGAATGGCGCAAGTGCTGCGGTAGGGTCTAACTCAAAATATTGAGGCATTCCGTAGAGACGCGTTATAACCTCAAACGGCTTAAATGCAGACGTATTCTCAATATCAACAGGAACAGTCTCATCCTCACCAGGGGTAATTTCATCAATACAGCTAGACTCAAAAGATGCAACAATCTTCCTAACCTTATCAAGATCTTTCTTCTTAACCCAACCTTCAAATAAAACAGTCGTCTCTGTTGAAGGAGCAGTCTTTCTTGCAGTTTCTCTTAAGTAAAGATTTTGATAATAATCATAGAGCATGCGCAGCTCTAGGCGTTTAGACGAATACTCTTTAATCTCTTCGATTAGATTTGTTATTCGAGAATCAAGCTCATTGAGCTTCTTCTTGAGCGAATCAATATTCTCTTTAACGGTTCCCTTATAGTCCTCTAGGTTTACCGCCTCAAACTCACAGGCCCTTAAAAGCTTATGAACTTCGGCAAGATTATCTTTAAGAACAACCACTATTACATAGCTGGTTTTGTCTATCGTATTTACAACCTCAACAATACCGCCAGCCTCCTCTATTTGTTTAGTTGTTCCTTCTAAGTGGCGAGTTGGAATCGTACCAGGAAACGTCGCTGACGTTGAGAGAGTGAAGAAATCTTCAAGATTAATATCTAACGAACTCCAAGGGCCAAGAATTTGTAACGCCCCTAAAACATTCTCTCTTTCACCATTAGCGGCATCAAGCTTTTCTTGAAGCTCCAAGACTTTATTTAGGATAGATAAATCGGAATACTTGTTTATAGTAGCTTCAAAGTCATCTTTGTTGACTGCAGAGAGTGGCTTGAAAAAAGAAGTTAGTGGCTCTGCATCTGTATGTGCATCAAGAAAATCTATAGCGGTAGCAAGCTTTTGAATCGTATCTTCAAGTTCTCGCATTCTCTTAGCATGAACGTTTAACTCTGGATACTCTTTGGTAATCAAAGCTCGCTCAGCATTCAAAATCTGCACCATACCACTCTTTTGCAGTGCACTAAGAAGCTTCTTTGCCTCACCCTTGTGGCTAGCAATCATAACTTTTGTCATACTGGCAATAGCCATACTACATTCCTTATAATGATAATGCGTTAGCTCTTAGCTAGAGATTTTATGTAAGTACAAACTTCTGCCGCCGCACTGGAGAGCTTACCCTTTGTAGCACTTTCATAAGCGGCAATCTTCTCATTCGCCTGCTCAGCTAGCTTCTTTGCTTGCGCAGTCGCCTCTGCAACAGCCTGCTCTTTAGCCTTCTCAATGGCAGCTATTCTATCTTTTCCTGCATCAGATAGTTTCGCTGCAAACTCTGTCTTTGCAGCCTCAATATCCGCCTGCACCTGGCTCTTAGCATCCTCAACCAACTGAGCAGCCTTTGCCTCTGCCTCTTTAATCTTCTTTACTAATTCCATATATCCACCTTCTATAACGTTTTCTATATGCACTGCTTCGGCAAATGATAGAAAAACTCTATATTTTTTACACGTTTTTTAGAAATAAAGTTCCGATAAAAGATTTTGGGATTAATCAAATTGGCGCAAAAAGCCGCGAATTGCCTCAACAAAAACTGCTTCTCTAGTAAACGAGTAAAGACAAGAGAAAAACACTTAATGCGCAACAGCAACACAATAGAGAGAATAGGCAAGATAGTTAAAAAAGAAGTGTTAGATTTAGCCTCACCGCCAAGCCCCAGACAAGCAAGAGCCTTAAAATCCTTCAGCTTAGAAACTAAACAACAACTGCACATACGAAATCCCTTTTCACATGCTTGCATTTGTTTTTTATCTAAATGTAACTGCTCAATCCTTCGCAGAAACTACATTTATCAAAAAACGCTCACAATAAGCGAGCGTGATTAATCCTAAATCAAATTTTAGAAATTGCAAGCCATAAATCACTCGCATTCAATTAAATAACTGCAATCAAAAATCTCTTTTGGTCCAAGCTTCATTATTCCCTGCTTGTCGCTAAAATCTCCACTAGAGTTTTGAGCATCTGCAATACCATGCCAAGGTTCAATGCACACAAAGTTTGCTTCCCCTTTCGACCATATCCCAAGATATTCAAATCCCTCAAATCGCAAAGTTACTCTGCGCAGAGACTTTGGGCTCTCAAGAGTTACACTCTTTGATTTAATATTCGAGAGAACCAATGCATCATCCTTAAAAAGCTCTCTAGTCAACTCAAGCGAGGTACCTACAACAAACTCTTGTTTTTCGCATCTAAGGCCATCAACTAAAAACTCCCTAACCGCAGACTCCTTGCACTCAAACACTAAACGATAATCCTCAAACGAAAGAGTATCTTCTAGCGGGCAGTTAAAGCCAGGATGCGCACCTATTGAAAAGAGAAGCTCTCTCTCATCAATATTCTCAACGACCCAAGAAACCTCAACCGCTCTACCACAAAGCTTATACGCTATCGTAAGCTTGAAATTAAACGGATATATTTCCAAACTCTCTGCACTACTTTCAAGCACAAAAGATGCGCTATCCCTTGAGTGTGATTCAAGAACAAACTCACTATCTCTAGCAAAGCCATGCTGATTCATAAAATACTCTTTGGAGCCATAGCGATACTTCGAGTCTTTAAGTTTTCCAACGATAGGAAACAGCACTGGACTATTGCGCGACCAATACCTATCATCGCCCTGCCATATATATTCAATCGACTCATCCAAACTGATGACGCTACAAAGCTCGGCGCCCTTGGTATTGATTTTCGCAGCTAGCTTATCATTAGAAATCTCAACAAACATGCAAACCTCTCCTAGAAATACAAACCAAATTGTTTCAACACCAATGGCGCAAGAAACGCAGCAAACGCAAAACAAACACAACATCGCCCCACGGGTAGCGATTCTTAGAGTCTTATCCTTTTACAAAAAGTCCCTAGCGAACAGCTGCATCTTTATCAATCCCTTTTCGTTTGAGCGCCTTTATAGGATTGGCATCTGCTTTTAGATTTGCAACTCGTGCAATTAAGCTTAGCCTATTAGATTTGTATTCAAACGCATCAGCCGACAAATAACTCCCCGAACCAACGCATCGAATAACAACGACTAAATCTTTTATCCCATCTGCATTTACATCTTGAAGTTCAACTTTCTCGATATAGCCATTTCTCTTTAAAATCGTACCGCAAACAAACAGATCAACCGCAGCCTTAGGACTACTCTTATAAATCCTAACGCTATAGCTACCAATACTTCGAGGTTCATAATCACCCTCAGATATTACAGCAGTAAATCCATCTGACAAAGGAACAAGACCAATATATCGAGACGATTTTTTCTCGTCCTGCGCAGACACAAGAGATATAAAAGATGCAAAGCAAAAGATGAAAACCACTAACAACAAAACTCGCTTCATCGCAATCAAGCCTCTTCCTTACCAATAAAGCGATACACCAAAGCACCAATCAAAGCACCAACTATCGGCGCAGCCCAAAACAGCCACAACTGATTAACAGCCCAGCCGCCAACAAACACTGCAACCGCAGTACTTCTTGCAGGATTAACTGAAGTATTAGTTACAGGTATAGAGATAAGATGAATCAGCGTAAGGCACAAACCAATTGCGATAGGAGCAAGCCCTTGAGGTGCGCGTTTGTCTGTTGCGCCAAGAATAACGATAACAAACATCATCGTCATAACAACCTCAGTAACAATCGCCGCTATCATTGAATAGCCTCCAGGCGAATGCGCACCATAACCGTTTGACGCAAAACCAGACGCAACAACATCAAAACCTTCCTTACCGCTAGCAATAACAAACAAAACAGCGCCAGCAATCAAACCACCAACAACCTGCGCAATAATATAAGGAACTAACTCCTTAGCATTAAAGCGACCACCAGCCCAAAGACCTATCGAAACCGCTGGATTAAGATGACAACCAGAAATGTGACCAATAGCAAACGCCATCGTCAAAACTGTCAAACCAAATGCAAGCGCAACTCCTAAAAATCCAATCCCAAGTTCGGGAAAAGAAGCCGCTAGAACAGCACTACCACAACCACCGAGAACAAGCCAAAACGTACCAAAAAGCTCTGCAACATACTTTCTCATAACAATCTCCCTATCTAAACTAAAATCAAAAGAACAAGCTTTCCCCTCCCAAGCTCACAAGAGAAAGCACAACATAGCAACTAACTGCCTTTAAACTATCACGATTTACTCAAGCAAACAACAAATATACACTAAAATAGTTCACTTTATTGGCTCACAACGCAGCCAGCAAAGAATAAATCACAAAACACCAACAAAGCAATTAACCTTTTTGTCGTAGTTGTTAGGGGCAAAAAATTCCAGATGGGTAAGATTAGCAATAAAACAAACAGATTAAAAAATCTAAAATAAGAGAACAAAAAAACACCCAACCATATTAGCGGCTAAGCCAGCTAGCAAAAAAAAATCGCAACAAACACAACTCTCCCCTGCTACCACCTTTTCTTCCCGCCAAGGTTCTTGATTTGATCTATGATCATTACGGTTATGATGCTTATTATTAGATATTTGATGCAGAGATATACAATCACTGCTAGGAGGTATAAGGCAAAACCTACAACGATTGCAGCTATTATCAGTAAAGCAAGGTGAACAGCTACATAGACTAACACAAAAGATCCCACGACAAACGCTATGCCAGCAAGAATCCAAAAGAGAAGCTTTAGAAATCGTTTAAAACTAAAACCGTATATAAAACTAAGATCCACAAGTACCCCCTTGTATCTACCACTGCTACATAATAATAGATAGCCACACTCTTTCAAATAGTTTTTTAATCAAAAACCGGGAGCGCGAAGCAGGCGACGTGCTGGAAAGGGATAAGAGTTCAATTCCTCTTTGCCCAAGCCTTGCTGCCGATTTGCTGAACGCCTTATTCTGCTCAACAGCCGGATCATGTTTGCCACTATACATTGGCATTTCATTCATGTGCCGCTCAGCATACGCAAACACTGAGTAGAGAAGAAGAACACTACGCCGAACAACATCAAGCGACAAACGTTTTACATAATCATGTCCTCTCGCTAACGCTTGAGTTCACATGCATTTTGGAGCGGAAAAATGTCAGGTGCAACGATTTGTTATACATTTTTTTGTTGTTAGTTTTTTGCATCTCTTATTTTTGATTTTTTGTTTTGAAAAATGAAAGATGGGAATTAAAAGCGTGAATTTTATCTTTCAAAATTCCTTATAATATAAACTTATAGTATGTTCTATACTCAGTATTTTCCCTTTCACTACCATAATCTAGTTTTTTTATTCCATTTGGAAAATATCTTTTTTCAGACCATTGTAGCCATATTAATTTTTGTTTTTTTTTTTTTTAATATTTTTTTTAATTTTTTTTTTTTTTTTTTGTTTGTTTTTCTTGTTGTTTTTTTTTTTTTTTTTTCCAGTCTACCAATGGTTTTTGTGGCTTACTTTTGCTACTGGTATCGCGCTTATTTTATTGTATCTTTTATCTCTTTT
>JALWYQ010000035.1 GCA_027078365.1 Phycisphaerae bacterium | reverse complement strand
TAAACTTGCGAGTCGTAGAGAAATATTGTACTTACGATAAAAGAAAAAGGCTTAATTACGTAGAAAAAGAACTACAAATCTTAACTGCAATAGAGGCTATGGAAATCTTAAGTTGACGCGTATGCCCGTGGGGGCGATCCCTTTGTAGAGATAAAAACCGCCCCAGCATCCAGCCCCATGGGGGCGGGCTCTTTGTTGGTTTCACCGAGCAGCATCAACCACAGCCTTTACAATATTATTTATCGCTTTTCTGCTTGAGCCATTGGCCTTATTAGCAATTATCGAAAAGACATAATTACCACTATCTGTCCGAACAAAACCGCTTAATGCTTTGACGCCATTTATCGTGCCACTCTTGGCAAATATCTTACCTCTATAAGCCTTCTCTTTAAAATACGATCGTACTGGCGCAGATCCTTTAACCCCACCAATTGCCAGAGTCGAGATGAATAATTCTCTGTAATTACTATCATAAACATCCTGCAAGATTCTAGCAATCGCATTTACAGAGAGTTTATTCTTAGAGCTAAGCCCGCTTCCATCATCTAAAACATATTCACTCTTATCGACTCCAAGTTCTTCAAGGTACTTAGACCTTATAGTATTGGCATGAGCCCACTGACCATTGATGTGATTTTGCGTAAAATGAGCGGAGAGAGTCTTCGCGAGAGATTCAGCCGCAAGCCCAAAACTATCCCTGTTACATCGCTGCATAACATCGCTGATACTATCTGATATCGTCACTATTGGCACTGAATTAAGCTTATCTGCCATATATTGCTCTATCACACTACCTTCTACCGATATGCCGTTAGAGATGAGTTTTTCTGCGAGCAAGACACCAAAATAAGATGCGGGTCTATCAATGGTAACTTTAATAGGAATGCTACTTCTGTAGCATTTTCCGTATAGAGTTATAGTGTTTGAATTGTTTGGCCTCGCACACCATAGAGTATTACGCTTCTTCTTGTTCACCTTTGCCTTGTTTATAAGTTTTACGTAGTTCGTCTCTGGGATTAAATGCGCAACAACCCTACCATTTTTCACATGCGCTGCAACTTCAATGTAGTTTCCGTTGTAGTTTAATCCACAAACCTGCGATGCGTAATACCTATTAAGCTGAGAAATGGGCCAAGAAGGATGAACTCTCTGGTCATCAAAGATGCAACTATCTACGTATATATTCTTAACTCGATTGATCTGACGATTTCTAAGGGCCGCCACTATTTTATCCAACACCCACCCAGTATTTCTGTGGTATTTCTTATCTGTTTCTTTATCACCTAGGAGAGGATCTCCGCTACCTATAATCACCAGATTCTCTCCTTGGAGATACACCTTTGTTTCAAATTTATAGTCACTGCCAAGATATTTAATCGCAGATGCTGTCGTCAGCAATTTCATATTTGATGCAGGGATAAGCCCCAGTTTGCTGTTATGGGAATACAACACTCGCTTAGTGTCAGCATCAACAACGATAATACCAAATTTAACTTTAGACACCTTAGGCGAAGATATTATACTATCAAGCTTGCTTGAAAGATTGTAAGCAAGTGCATTAGCACAGAAAAGCGAGAGAATTACTGCAATTCGTAAATAATGGGTTAAAATCACTGGTTTACCTTTAAAATCATCCTTGAATAATTGAGCATCCTATGCTTGCTAGAATTTGAGCTAGAAAGATAGATACCAGAAATGGCAGATAAATTCAAGTATGACAAACAAAAGAACTTGACCAGAGCAATATCCGCAAGATAATCTAAGCATTCGGAAATTACAACTCAAATATAAATGATGTTAGGATACAATATGAAAGTCGCTTATTTTGACTGCTTTGCTGGAGCCGCTGGTGATATGATCTGTGGTGCATTAATTGAAGCTGGCGTTAGCATTGAATATTTGCGCAGCTCAATAGCCGCATTTGAGATGAAAGAGCTCAAAGAACTTGCACTTGAAAAAGTTACAAGATGCGGAATATCTGCCACGAAGTTCACGCCTGTGCTAGAAACGCACCACCATCACCATCATCATGGTCATGACAGTGACCACAAACACAAACATGAACATAAACATGAGCACAGTCATGAGCATAAACACGAGCATAACCACGGCCATAGCCACAAACACCACCATCACCACGAACATCGAAACCTCTCTACCATAACAGAGTTGATTAAATCAAACGACAAATTGCCTGACAAGGTAAAGGCTGATTCTATCGCAATATTTGAATTGCTAGCTCAGGCAGAGGCAAAGGCGCACGGTGTTGATATAGATAGCGTCCATTTTCATGAGGTTGGCGCGGTTGACTCGATTGTAGATATTGTCTGCGCATGCCTTTGTATAGACTATCTTGGCATAGAAAAGGTTTACTCAAGCAAACTAACTCTCGGTAGCGGACACGTCCACTGCGCACACGGAGTTGTTTGCGTCCCAGCTCCAGCAACATTGGCGCTTATCCACGGCATACCAACTCAACCGGGTTTAATTGAGAAGGAACTTCTAACCCCAACCGCTGCTGCAATCTTGAAATATTACAGCTCTTCATTCGGAGCGATGCCACAGATGATAATCTCGGCAACTGGTTACGGAGCCGGTTCGCTAGACCCGAGTGAATTTGCCAATGCCACCAGAGTTGTTATTGGCGAGATGGACGAAAAAGAGAGTTACGAACGAGACTCTATTGACATATTAGAATGCAACATTGACGACGCAACAGGAGAAATGATTGCCGATTCAGTAGAATGTTTAAAAGATATCTCCGGTGTTCTTGATATCAGCTACCACGCAATAACAATGAAAAATGCCAGAAATGCAATCAAGCTAAGCGTAATGGCAACCACAACAGAGAGTGAAAAAATAGCGGACAAAATCCTCGCTACAGGGCTAACCCTTGGAGTGCGCAAATACAGAGCAGAGAGAAAGAAGCTCTATCGCGAGTTTGTTAACGTTCAAACGGATTATGGCAATATAAAAGTGAAACTCGGTCGTCTTGGAGGCGCAGACGGTAAAATAGTTTTTGTGAAGGCAGAATACAGAGACGCCAAAGAGGTTGCTAGAAAAAACCAAAGAACCACTAGAGAAATAGCCGCCCTTGCCGAATCGCTTGCTCTTAAATAACGCCACAAATGGGTCGCACGGTGCTAAAGATTGGTATGCGCTGGCTATCAAGAGTCCTGCGTTTGACCTCTGACCGGTTGCAAGTATCCTGTTTACAGTCCAAGCTGCTCTCTAAATCTATCAACGATTTCGTTTGTGATATGCCTATTCTGAGATTTTATCTTAAGAGCTACTTGCACTGCCTTGCTTGAGCTAAGCACGTTAGCCGATACAAGTTTATGCATAATGCCAATTCCCCACAGAACCGTAATGCCATTTTTGTTGCATAGATGCCTAAGTGGTTTGTCATTCGTGAGACAAGCCCAATTATTAACTTTGGCCATTGCAAAACAGATAGAGTCTTGATTAGACAATGCAGGGTTGGCTTGCTTTATTTTTACAGCCAAATTATACTGAGCTAATGTTGGCTCAATTATTTCAAGTCCTAGTTTTTTTGCATAGTCTTGATTCAGTTGCTTAACCTCTCTGAGGATAGGTACAGGGACGTAGAGCTTTTGTACGTTCTTACTGATTAGGTCAAGGATATTGGGCTCAGTGCTTAAATAGTCAATCAAGATATTGGCGTCTGATACGATCCCAGACTCTACAACTTGTTTTCTCATGAAACTGTTTCCGCCCAAGCATTAATAGTTGACCTCATATCCTCAAGAGAAACTCGTAACATTTCTGCTGCTTTGCTAACAGTAATACGCTCTTTATCAAGAGCCCTGCGTACTAAAGATAGAAAATAATCTTCTACAAAATCAGGCTTGTCTAATGGGCTAGGCTCATCACATTTTCCAAGTTGTTGTTTGTACTTATCAGAATACATAGTCTGAAACTTATTCAGAAGTTCATTGTATTGCCCTTCTCCCACGCTTGACAACCTGTATATAACAGTTTGGTAGCTAACCTTAAAATATCTTTTGATATGTAATATTCTATCAACAAAACTAAGACCATAAGACTCTTCCCATTTTTGCAAGAACGCCACTTGAGGCATCAAGAAATAACCAGCAAAACGATTCGCTTCTTTTTCTTCTACTATGTTATCTACAGTTTTTGAAGGATCGTAAGCCTCGCAATGCAATAGCAAATGGCCTAACTCATGGGCTACGGTAAAAATCTGCCTTTCGATGGAAATATTATCATTATTATTTACCATTATGGCAGGTCCGCCATCAGCTTGAGCGACAGAGAAACCAAAGAAGTCTTCAAGTTCAAATTTTTCAGTCTTGATTTTTATACCTGCATTTTCAACCAAACTAACAAGATCGTTGATTGGTTCATGCTCTTTTAAGCCCAAAGCCTTCCTAGCAAGCCCAGCGGCTCTCAAGGGACGATCTCTTCGCAATCTTCTAATCTCGGCTGGGACTGACTTGAGCACATATTCTTTTACATCACCAACGGCATCCTGCAAGAAAATGAAGTCATTAAGCCAAAAGGCAACATCGCTAAGGTATTGATCTCTACGTTCCTGATCTTTCTTGTTTTTAATTGAATTGCTGCGGAAACGAACAGTAGTTAGTTTGGGAGGCTCGATTAATAAATCAAGCACCTCAACATCAAAAACATCTGCTATTGCTTGTAGATTGCTAACTTTAGGCTCTTTAGTGGTACCATTTTCAATATTAGTAAAAGCTTGTCGTGAGATACCTGCAGCTTTTGCAGCATCAACTATACTCATCCCACGAGAGACTCTTATACGCTTTACATTTATTGAAATTGCATTTTTTGAACCCATCATTACCCCAACTTCACTTAACAGCCATAATTTCTAGTCAAGACAAGACTACTTTACATTTTACTATACGGTTCAAATAAATGTCAAGTTTAATGTTTTCTGTGATTTGAAAAAGAACAATGCATTCTTACAGCTTTGAGTTTAGCATGGATGCACAACAAATGGGTTGTGCGTCTAAGAATACAGAAAAACAGACAGCTCCGCAGAGGTGCGATATTTGTAGTGCTAAGTGAGGATGAAACCCTTGCATCTTTGTAATTCCGGAGAGACAATACCTTCCTAATTGATAACCGCCCCTAATAAAGAATTTAATCTTTTAAAAAAGACCAAATCGCTGTTATACTCTCTGGAAATATTAAGGTACCACTTAGGGTTAAAGGATATGTGCGAAAATCATAAGGATAATAAAGGCGTCTTTTTGGCGCAGGTTAGATATAATGAACCAATTGGGGACTACTACTATCGGCTTAGTCTCGAATTTTCTGGCAAAGGCGCGGCGAGCTTTGCCAAGGCAAAACCCGGACAGTTTCTTGAGATTAAAGTCAATACATTATCAACTCCCGCTATCTCTGATATTCCAGAGCATCTGCGCGACACTTCTAGGAGAAACGTCTTGCTGCGCAGGCCGTTTAGTTTTGTTGATATTCAAACGGTGGATGAGAATAAAACTGTCGTTGACATCATATATCTAGTCACAGGCGCTAGCACCGTTCGTATGACGACACTCTCTCCTCAAGATGAGCTCAGCGTTACAGGACCGCTTGGAAATGGCTTCTCAATTGATAACAGCAAAGACTGCGTAATTCTCGTCGCTGGCGGAGTTGGCGTTCCTCCGATTGAGCATGTCGCAAACTGGCTGGTTCAAAACAGAAAAGATGTAAAAATACTGGCCTTTATTGGAGCAAGAAGCAAAGCTCACCTACCATTTGCAAGCACCCAGAGAGCTGATGCCAAAGGAATCGAAGAACTCGAATCTATTGGCGTAGAGACGTTTGTAACAACCGATGATGGTTCGTTTGGTGATAGTGGCTTTGTAACCGACAGGCTCTCTAAATGGCTTAGCGCAAACAAAATCGTTGCAGACAAAACACTTATTCTAAGCTGTGGGCCTGAGCCAATGCTGAAGAATCTGTCCAAACTAGCAGAAAAATCAAACATTGATACTCAGGTTAGCCTTGAGCGAATAATGGCGTGTGGAATCGGGCTTTGCCAAAGCTGTGCGGTCGAGGTAAACGCAGAATCTAAGGGGCAAACAAACAATAATACAGAGACTACTTACAAGCTTTGCTGTAAGGATGGTCCTGTCTTTAATTCTAAAGAAGTAATTTGGTGATTTATGAGCGATATAAGTATTGATTTTCTTGGGCTAAAACTTAAAAATCCCGTCTTCACCGCCTCTGGGACATGCGGCTATATTGATGAACTAAGCGACTATATGGATATAAACTCTCTTGGTGGCTTTATCACCAAGAGCATCTCAATTAAACCGCGCATGGGGAATAAATTGCCTAGAGTAGCTGAGACTAGCTGCGGTATGATAAATGCGATTGGTTTGGCAAATATTGGGCTTGATAGGTTTGTTAAAGAAAAGTTGCCAATTATAGCAGAGTACGATGTCCCTGTTTTTGTAAATCTAGCAGGTGAAACAATCGACGATTATGTTAGAGTAACAGAGGCACTTGCAGAATACGATTCTATCGCAGGTTTTGAGCTCAATATCAGCTGCCCAAACGTCAAGGCTGGTGGCATTACTTTTGGCACCGATCCCAAAGCGATAGAAAAGATTACCAGCGAGGTAAAAAAAGCCACATCTGGCAAGCCAATGATTGTCAAGCTCACACCAACGGTAACAGATATTAGCGTCACCGCGCAAGCGGCAGTTAATGCTGGAGCCGATGCGCTTAGTTTGGTCAATACGTTTACGGCTATGGTTATTGACATTGAAACTAGAAAACCTGTGCTGGCAAACAGAACAGGAGGGTTGAGTGGACCAGCGATAAAACCAATCGCTGTGTACCTAGTCAATAAAGTCTATAATGAAGTTGCAAAACCAGCCGGAATCCCAATAATGGGCCTGGGTGGAATACAATCTGCAAGCGATTGTATTGAGTTTATGATTGCAGGCGCTAGTGTGGTTTCTGTTGGCACTGCAACATTTGTCGACCCAAATGCCACGCAGCGTATTGCAGAAGATTTGAGAGAGTATTGCAAACGCAAGAATATCAGCAAACTCTCAAGTCTTATAGGCAGTCTAGAGTAGAGAAATGGTGAGGTTGTATCGATACTTGCGAGCGTATATATGGAAACGATAAAATTACTATACGATTTCTTTCCGACAGCAATATTTACCGGTACGAGTTTGATATTTATCAGCGAAGATTATCGGGTAGAGCTCACGGAGCATAAAGAGTCAAATTTCTGTAGCATAGGGAAAACTCCTTCCATTATTCGTGTCAAGATTGCTAAAAAAGCTCTAAACGGAGAGTTTGTGCCAGGCCATAGAGAAGATTTTCAGATTCAATCGCTTGGTGAATTAGCAAACCAAATCGATAAATATATCCAATGCGCAGTCGGGCAAAATATCAGGGAAAAATCTTGATATGAGTAAACTGCAATACAAGGAAACCAAGGACTCTCTAATCATATTCGCCAAGATAGTGCCCGGCAGTAGTAAAACGTCAATTGAAGGCTTACTTGATGGAATGCTAAAGGTTAAAGTAGCTGCGCAGCCAGAGAAAGGAAAGGCGAATAAAGAGCTAATATCTTTTCTCGCAAAAAAACTCGGCGTAAAAAAACGAGATATCTCCGTAATCTCAGGCCACACAAACCCGCTAAAACAATTGGAGATAAAAATGGCTGACAAAACTATTCTAGAGAAACTAGGCGTCTAAACTTTGTATAGGTAGGAAGGCAAATGATTCGTTGTATCTCAATATCTTTAGCTGTAATGTTGCTATTAACAACAACGTTGTTTGCGCAGAAGCTATACAACGCAGATAAAGCTGGCATTGATGTTCGAACGATAGATAAGCTCCTCTCTCTTGACGATAACGATATTGACATCGCATCTGCGGCGCTTCACTTCTCAAAGTTTTGGTCCACCAATAGCAACGTGCTCAGATATCGATATATGATAGACGACATGAGTCGTGAGATATTGAATCGCTTGGAAAAAGAAAATATCCCCCGTGATTATAGAGCTATCCCTGTAATTAACAAATATCTCTTTGAGGAAAAAGGGTTTCGCCCTACCCCAAATGCCAATGACCCTCAAGACCTTTTTCTGCATACTGTACTCAACAAAAAAAGAGGCTACTGCCTTAGCCTCTCAATTTTGTATCTATCAATCTCAGAGCGTCTGGGTTTGCCACTCTACGGCGTTGTAGTTCCGGGGCATTTCTTTGTACGATACGACGACGGCGAACACAGATTCAATATAGAAACAACAAGTGCTGGTGCGTCAATATCAGATAAGGACTATATCAGAAGGTTTGCCCCACCAAGAAACAGTATCTATATGAGAAATCTCTCATCACGCGAGACTCTAGCTTGTTTCTTCAACAATCTCGGCAACTGCTATATGCAGGTTGGTGAGATAAAAAATGCTGAATATATTTTAAAACTCTCAAGCGACCTTGGGGATTCACTCATAGAAGCAAAGCTCAATCTTGGCAATGTTTACTTAAAAGAGAATAAGCCCAAACTCGCTCTAGAGCAATACAAGGCAGCACTAGAAATCTTACCTAACAACGCACAAATCAATAACAATATTGGCAATGCCTACAGTCAATTAGATCAAACACGCAGCGCAATCGAGTCTTACAAAACTGCGATAAGCCTCAACCCAAACTACGCAGAACCCTGCAAGAATATCGCCTTGATTTACCAAAAAGAAGGAGCTGTTAACAAAGCTATACATTGGCTAGAGAAGGCATTATCTATCGAGCCCAAAGATGCAACTATATATCTTTCACTGGCCAATATATACCGAACGCTTGGCAAGTATGATATGGCAATAGAAAATTACTCAAAAACGCTTGAACTTAATCCAAATTCTACCGACGCTAACATCGAAATGGGTTTTTCAAAATTAAATCTTGGGCTCTACAAAGAGGCTATTGGTTATTTCGATATCGCAATTTCAGACTCGCCAAATGCCGTAAACGCATATATAGGGCTCTCAACCGCATATAAGAATCTAGGAAACAACTATGCCCTGATAAAGACCTATGAGAGGCTCTTGGAGCTTGAGCCAAACAATCTTTCTGTTATTGTTAATCTAGCAAACACCTATTATCAAGAACAAGAATACGAATATGCTGCCAGAAATTACGAAATAGCTCTAGAAATATCACCACAATCATCAGATATTATCTATAATCTTGGGGCATCTTACGTTATGATGAAGGAATACTCAATGGCCTTGAGGTATCATCTACTGTTTGTAGAATTGGAGCCTCACAATGGAGATGGCTATAATGCTTTAGCTTTAGATTATTACTACATAAGAGATTACAAGAATGCTTTGAAGTACTTAAAGCTCGCCAAGAAAAACGGATTTGACATACAAGAGGCTCTTCTAGAGAGACTCGAAAGAATTGTAAATTAATAAGGAGACAATCAGATGAAGCCTATCAAAAAAATCATCGGCAAAGTTATCAGCATCATAATCTTAGTCGTAATTATCTTTATTGGCCTCTTCATCCTCTTCGGTGAGCGAGCTATTAAAGCCGCAATCGAAACAGCTGGAACAAAGGCTCTTAGCGTTGACGTGAGCGTTGATGGATTAGACTTGAGTGTTTTAAAGGGGCAGATGGAAATTACCGGTTTAAACGTCGCAAATCCTGCCGGTTTTAAGATGCCATATATTTTAAGTGCCAACCAAATCTACGCAGACATCGACATGGGCTCTCTGCTCAAAGATACGATAGTCATAAAGCAAATCAAACTTGACGGCATAGTTCTATCATTCGAACAGGAAGGCTTTAAGAGCAACGTTTCCACATTGCTAAAAGCAGCCACTGCAAAGAGCAAGGTTGCAGAAGATAATGAAGAAAAAGATGAAAAAACAGCTACCAAAGAAGAAACCTCTTCCGAAGGCGGCAAGAAACTAGTGATTGATGATTTATTAATCACAAACACAACAGTTCAGGTTAAAATGCTACCAGGACTAGGTAAAAAAAAGGATATGTCTATAACCCTTTCTAAGATGGAATTCAAGGATCTTGGAAAATCTGAGAAGGTTGACCTTGCAAAACTCACAGAAATAATCTTCTTAAAGATAACAAATCAATTAACCAAAGAAGCTGGCGGTGTCATACCTTCTGATGCACTAAAGGGAATTAAAGATATCGACCCTGGCGCTATGCTAGAAAATAGTCTAGGTAAGATGTTTGACAACAAGAACGAAAAAGACCCTCTTAATCAAATCAAAGATGCCACCAAAGGAACTCTTGATGGCATAGGCAATCTGTTCAAAAAAGATGAAAAATCTAAAGAGTAGTACATGAAACACAACAATAAAGTATGCATAGCCCTCAGCGGCGGAGTTGATAGCTGCGTCGCTGCGGCTTTATTAATAGAACAGGGCTACGACTGTATTGGCGTTCACATGATAACTCACGACGGTGGCAAACACGAAAGCCTAGAAGCGAAAAAAATTGCCGACAAGCTTGGTTTGGACTTGGAAATTCTAGACCTAAGAGATGAGTTCATAAAAGTCATAAAATACTTCTGCGAGGAATACAGTCTTGCGCGCACCCCAAACCCATGTGTCTTCTGCAATCGGGAGATAAAATTTGGCTACCTCTGGGATTACGCAAAAAGAAAAAATTGTGATTTCTTTGCCACAGGCCACTATATACGCTCTTTAGAGATTGATGGCGAGAGATGCCTATACAGAGCAAGCGACATGTCAAAAGACCAATCCTACGTACTCTCAATGATTGATAAAGAAGTGATTAACCACATACTTCTTCCTTTGGGAGAGCTTAAAAAACAACAGATTCGTCAAATTGCAGCCGACATGAAACTTGGTATTGAAGACAAGGCAGACTCTCAAGAAATCTGCTTTATCCCAGATAATGACTACATTACAAGGTTAGAACAAGAGAGACCAGAACTAGCAAAAGAAGGTGATATAGTTTTCACTGATGGAAGAGTTCTAGGCAAACACAACGGACTCCACAGATTCACAATTGGACAACGACGTGGGCTTGGAGTTGCAGTTGGCTCGCCAGTTTACGTAGTGAAGCTAGATTTAGAGACTAACACTGTCGTTCTAGGGGAAAAGAAAGATTTAATGACGAATTCACTCATCGCAGAAAACGTGAATTGGCTTTGCGCAAAACCAAAAGAAGCTTTTGATGCAATTGTAAAAGTGCGCTACAACCATAGCGGAGCTAAAGCGAAAGTAACAGCAAAAGACAATAGTGTAACTATCAGATTCAATGAAGAGATATCCGCTATAACCCCAGGTCAGGTAGCTGCAATCTACAAAGAAGACGCCAATGGCACAAGACTGCTTGGTGGCGGATGGATTCTCTCTAGCGGAGAAGATGGATAATGGCTTTTAACAGCATATTTGATGATGGCAACCTTACGGCGCGTTGCAAGTCGCAAGAAAAGAAACACAAAGCAATGATAATTCACCCAGGAGCACTTGGAGACTGCATCCTCACCCTTCATCTGTGCAATTTCATTAAATCTAACATGCGTATAGACGTACTCGATTACGTCGGCAATATCGACCATATTGCCCTATTTCCCGGCAAAACGGTTGTCGATAAAGTTCGTAGCATAAACAGTATAGATCTCGCAAGACTATTCGCAGACCCTAGTAAATTCTCTCCAGATAACGAGACCAGACTCGTAGCAGATTTAGCGGGATACGACTGGATTTTCAGTTTCATGGGCGAAAAAGGCGGTAACTTTGAGAAAAACCTAATCTCTACACTCTACTACACCACATCGGGAGATGTCGTAACTCTTGCCGCAAAAGCGCCTTCTGAGTATGCGCATCATATAAGCAAGTTTCACATCGATGATCTCGTAAATGAGAAATTTGCCGCAATTGAAGCATTTACCTCCCCAGAAAACTGGAAGTTTGATTTCGAAAAGCCAACGATAGTCCTAAATGACACTCAAAAAGCCAATGGGAAGATGCTTTTGCGCAAATATCTAACAACTATTGACAAGCCAATAGTAATAATTGCCCCTGGCAGTGGCAGTATTGAAAAGAATTGGCACATAGATAACTACAAACAACTAGCATCAAGATTGAAAGATAGAAAGGCTGATGTTCTCTTTGTCCTAGGTCCCACCGAGCTTGAAAGGATGGAAACGCTAGAGATTGACACACTCAAGAAAATAGCACCGACAATATCATCTTTAAACATAATAGAGCTAAGTGAGTTAATCTCAACCGCAGATGTATTCATCGGTAACGATAGCGGAGTCTCGCATCTTGCAGCAGCAATGGGAACACCAACAATAGCAATATTTGGAAAAACTGACCCAGCAAGATATTGCCCTCTTGGAGGTTGTGTAAGAATTGTAAATCAAGATAGCATTGCATTCACACAACACTGTGAAGAAGCCGTTGACGAACTCGTGAATATTACAATGGAAGAGCTGTAATAAAACCCGCACGAAACATTCAACACAGGTTTGTAGCCATCCCGCTACAGACAAAGGGACCACCCCCACGGGCATACGCGTCAACTTAAGATTTCCATAGCCTCTATTGCAG
>JALWYQ010000034.1:66744-111760 GCA_027078365.1 Phycisphaerae bacterium | reverse complement strand
TTTTATTATATAACAAAGAAATAAAACGGGAACGACATATTCTTGAAACTGCTCGAAAGACCAAAGGGGTGAAGTATTATACAGTGAAACACTAGGTTGCCGTTGCATATTAAGATGAAGCTTTCTCCTGTGTCAATTATACAAGAGTAAGAAAGAGAGGAATTCGTGCGCAAGATAAGCATAAAAAAAATAATCTTATATAGCTATTTGTCAATAGGGACGTTGGTTATTGCCAACTTCTTTTTTCAATCATACAACTTCTCCGATAAAGAATATCTCTATCTGCTAGCTCCTATTCGTGATTGTATTTGGTATGGCTTTGATGAAAATGGCATTCTATACCACGATCAAGAGAAAATTGTTTTGCCAGAATCTCTGTTGGAGTTAACACCGCTTCATAGAGATTATAGCTTAAAAGAATACGACAAGGAACCTGATAATTGTAGGTTGATCTACAATCCCAATGGTTATAAAGACAAGACTTGGATTGTTGTCTATATAGAGGAAAGATTCTGGCCGAAGCTTTTTGGTGATTATGTTCTATTGTACAACAAAGAAATAAAGCAAGAGCGAGACATTCTTGAAATTGCTCGAAAAACCAAAGGGGTGAAGTATTATACGGCAGAACGCTTGAAGAATTAAAAAGGGTCAAGAATTTTATTTTGCATGAAAAGGTTCCGTAGACCTTTAATTTGCCTTATTTGATATAGGATTTGGAGATGAGCAAAATAAAAAAAATCGAAGTAGCGTACTTAATCTTGTTTCTAATCTTTGCTTTCTGAGTTAATTAAAAGGGGTCTGGAATCTTTTACCTTACAGGTCCATAAAGATATGATTAAGTCTGAGGTAGAGAAAATAGCAAGTGAAAAAGATTCCTGACCCCTTAAATTCCTCCAATGAAAGGTTGAGAAACGCTTGCAAAGGTAGATTACCATTCTTAACGTTTTTGGCGTCAATATCTTTTTGATCTCAAATTAAACTAGGGCAACCAAAACAGCATAGAACGGTTTGCCCAGCTGGAGCTCCGCGATCCTAGGAATGCGATTGGCGGTTTTAAAACATAAACAAGTTGTTTTATTCCGTTTCGTTTGCGTCTCTTGCGTCTTTAGCGTTCCTTTGCGTTAAAGCAGTTAGAGGTTTTAATGCGATTTTCCAACCTGTTTGCTTTGGAACAATGCACCGGCTAGGGCTAGGATTCCTGCGGAGTACGAGATGGCATACATCGCCGATTTTCCTACGTAGTTTATTGTTATAGTACTCTTTTGATAAATCGCATCAGAAATCCAGAACACCTGTAGGTTGGGGAATATTATCCTTGCTAATCTTGCGCTTATGTGCGTGCCAGCGTAGCGGGCGAATATGTAATCACTGATTAGGCCAACAAGAAATACTGCGATGCAAATCAGCAGAGTCATTACAATGTTGAATCTTGTCGATACCATAACGGCTATCGATACCATTGCTACCAAAGCCAGTAGAATTAAAATCGAGGCGTACACATCAAACATCTCAAACGAATTGTTTTGTGGGTTGAATTTCCAGTCTCTGTCTATGAAGCAGAGTATCGTTAAGCCAACAGTTCCAAGTATCGCTAGGAAGCCTGTGCAGGTAGCGGTGAACGAGAAGTCATAGGAAAAGTTTAATATCGTTGAGATGATTATTGAAATTAGAAGAATCGCCGCAGCTACAGTTATCACAGTTAAATCAGCCTCGTCTCTAGCAGTCTGTAAGACTCCATGTCTAAAGGAGAGTAGCATTGCAATCGTATTGATGTAGTGTGATAGCGCAAGCGCTGAGAGGATGCCAAAAAACTTTCCAATCACAAAAATAATTCTGGGAACTGGCTTTGATAATACTGTCAGGGCAGTCTTTGACTCTAGCTCTTCAGTTATAGCACCAATGCTTGAGAAGATAGCAATCAAGAGACCACTTAAAAAGAGTGTAGAAAACTCGAGTTCTTTTAAGAGTTTGTTGTCGTCATCAAGGGAGTACATCGTTATTGATGGGCTCAGAATAAAGATTAAGATGGCAACAAAAGTAATGACCGCAAATATCGGTTGCCTGAGTGTCTCAATAAAAGTGTTTTTCGCAATTGCCCACAATTTTCTTAACATATTCTACCTATCTTGACTAGGTTAACAGTAATATCATCAGTACAGCTACGCTTCGTACATGTCGGTGCCGTATTGTTATATTAGTAGCTTAATTATTTGTAAAGGATTTGATTTTAATAAATTTTTCTATATCATACTACGAGCATATAAATTGGGCTTCATTCTTTTATCAAACATTTTTGAGAATACGGAGTATACCTTAGAAAGTGTTTGATTTTTTAAGAGGCATCTCTAATTTTTAATAAATAGGATTAGGTAATCATATGAAATTATCTTCTAAGCGAGGTGAGTATCTCTCGCTCACTGCGGTTATTTTAAGCATTGTATTTTTTATGGTTTGCTGGCTAGTAGGTTCTTACAGCAATGTGATTGCGGCTAAGTTTCTAGCTTGGCAGATTTTGGGTGGTTCTATTATCTGGCTCTTTTTGTTGCTTCTCTTTCGCAACATATCGCTAGCTGACCAAGAAAAGCTAGACCTTGCTATGCTTGAGAATAGCTCTTCTGGCGATACGATTTTTCAAGGCTCTAACGAACGCAAGGCGCTCTACACAGTAGCTCAAAACAGGCTTCAATTCTTTGAGAAATGGTTTACCCCAATATTTGCCATCGCGGTTGGGCTCTACAATCTTATTTTTGCGGTGGTGTTTTTCAAAGGTATAGATACTTCTCTCCAAGCGGAAGTTCGCTCTCCTCTTGTGGCGAGCTGTCTTTTAATCGTGGTTGCATTCTTTAGTTTTCTAATATCACGATATGCTACGGGGCTAAGCGGTGAGAAGGTTTGGAAACCTCTAAGGGCAGGTGGTAGCTATATGCTAGCTAGTGCACTTTTGGCGTTTGCTCTTGGAATTGCACTTGCTTTAAAGTTTTTCCAGATTCAAATTGTAATAACAGCTATGGCTTGGGTGGTGGCTTCTGTCATGGCTGTTTTTGGTGGTGAGGCACTGCTCAATCAAGTGTTGGATGTGTACAGGCCAAGAGTAAAGGGTCAATACCATCGCCCAGCTTTTGATAGTAGGATTTTTGCGATTTTCAATGAGCCAGGGGGAATCCTTCACACCGCAGCGCACACGTTGGATTATCAGTTTGGATTCCAAGTCTCGCAGACTTGGTTTTACAGGCTTCTAGAAAAGGCGATTCTGCCTTTGATAATATTTTCGGCTCTTTCGTTGTATGCGCTCAGCTGTTTTGTAGTTGTAGAACCCGGTCAAAAGGGCATTATAGAACATCTTGGTTCGCACAAAAAGGGCGGCAGGATTGTAGGCCCTGGAATTCACGTTAAGCTTCCTTCTCCGTTTGAGATTGCTTATGTTTATAATACTCAGCGCATTGAGCAGATAGATATTGGTTTTGATGAGACAGACAAGATTGATAATGTCTCTAGAAAGCCTTTACTCTGGGGGCAGAAACACTACGAATATGAGCATAAACTGCTCGTAGCGACTCAAGTAACTGCGGATAAAAACTCCGCAGCACCTGTCAGTATTGTGATTGCGGCAGTGCCAGTTCAGTATCGAGTTAAGGATATTGAGAAGTTTGCATATAGTCATAGCGACCCTAAAAAGGCTCTGGAGGATATCTGCTATCGCGAGTTGGTTCGTTATGCTGCAAGTGCGAAGATTGAGACAGACTCTTTTGGCAATAAGAATGCCGACGTTATGCACTCAATACTCGGCGCAGGCAGAGGTGATGCCGCCAAGACCTTAGCAAAACGCATACAGCAAAAGGCCGACCAAGCTGAGCTTGGAATTGAGATTGTGATGGTTGGCTTGCAAGGGTTGCATCCTCCTCTTGAAGTAGCAGATGATTATGAGGATGTGATTGGTAAGGTTCAAGACCGTCAAGCTAAGATTCTTGATGCTATCGCAGAAAAGAATAAAACTCTAACTCTTCTAGGCGGTGATATCGCTAAAGTAAATGAGTTATATTCTCTGGTTGAGAAGTATCAAGATAATAAAGATAAGTTGAGCAAAAAAGATAAAGACGAGCTCATCGCAAAGATTGATAAAGCATTCACCTCTGCTAGCGGTACAATCTTTAAGGAGCTTTCAGAGGCAAAGAGTTATGCCTATGAGAGAGAGTCTATCGCTAAAGCGACAGGAGAGAGATTCCATTCTCAAGTTCTAGCGTACAGGGCGGCTCCAGAGATTTATAAGCAACAGCAGAGGCTCAAAATGCTGGAAGAAGCTCTTACTGATGTGCGCAAGTATGTAGTGGTTTCTGGAGACGATGATAGCGAAGTCATTACTATAGACCTCCAAGAGGCTCTTGCTCCAAGTCTTTACGATGTAGATGTCCCGCAGGGCGAGAATTAGTTTTAAGAAGTTGAGAAAGAAAAACAATCACACGTTATTTTATATAGCTATAATGAGGCAATAAGAATGAAGAATATTTCAACAACTATTTTTGTGTTATTGGTTGCACTAGCTCTTGGATTAGCATTCTGTTCGTTCCAAGTTCGTGAGACAGAATCGGTGCTTTTAACTAGATTTGGTAAGCCAATCGGAGAGCCAATTACAGAGCCTGGCTTCTATTGGAAATGGCCACAGCCAATCGATCAAGTGCACCGCTTTGAGTCGCGTTTGCAGGTGTTTGAAGGTCAGATGGAAGAGACCACAACTAAAGGTGGTGAGCCGGTAATTGTTACTTCGTATATGAATTGGCGCATTGCAGATCCTTTGAAGTTTTACGAAACAGTAACCAACGCTAATAACGCTCAGAAATATTTACTAAGCCAATTGCGTAATGAACAAAACGCAATCATTGGTAGGCATTCTTTCAATGAGTTTATCAATACAGATCCGAGCAAAATTAAGTTTGCGCAGATTGAAAACGAGATTAGAGACTCTTTGAAAAAAATCATGCTGGATAAGTACGGAATCGAAGTTGCTACGGTTGGCATAAAGAAGTTTGAAATTAGTGAGAAGGTTACAGAGCAAGTCTTTAACCGTATGCGTTCGGACCGTAAGAAGAAGTCTGAGCGAATTCTTGCTGAAGGTAGTGCTGAGGCGGCAAAGATTAAAGCTGATGCAGAGGCGAAGAAGATTGAAATCTTGGCTACTGCCCAAGCAAGAGCTAAAGCTATCAGAGGTGAAGGTGACGCTGATGCTGCTAAATACTACAAGCTTCTCGAAGAAGATCCACAACTTGCGATGTTCCTTAGAGATGTTGATGCGCTTAAGAAAATCCTAAAGAATCGCTCTACAATCGTTTTAGGTGCGCAAACTGAGCCAATCAAATTGCTCAGAGAAGTTCCAAATATTGAACCAAAACAATAAATCATTTATTTATAGAGATACAAATGGGTAAAAATTGTTGTTGTAGTATTTCATCGCCAAATTGCGATGATAAATTTGACGATTTAGACGCTGGTAGTAAGAGTCTATCGGATGCGCTGCGCGTTAGTTTTTCAATCCTCAAGATAATTATGGTCGTTCTGGTCGTGCTGTATTTCGCTTCTGGAATTTACACAGTAGAGCAGAACGAGAGGGCTATTGTGCTATGGTTTGGTAAGGCAGTAACTCAAGCTGACGGAGGCAAACTAATTGGCCCTGGTCTGCATTGGACTTTGCCTTATCCAGTCGCTGAGATTGTTAAGATTCCAGCGATTAGCACAAAGAAAATATCCCTAGATGATTTTTGGTATTACCAGACAGAGAAAGAAAAACTTACCGGTAAGCTTGGCAGACCTAACAGAACTCTAAACCCTATCAAAGATGGCTATTGTCTGACTAGAGGCGAAGAGGGTGAAGGTGTTGCGCAAAACGATTACAATATTGTTCACTGTAAATGGGATATTGACTACAACATAAGCCTAGACCCTTACGCATTTTTTAAGAATGTTTACATTGGCAACCCTAAGCCCGGAGAGCTTTACAGTAAAGTTGTAGATAGGGAAATTAAGCCATTCTTGGCTGCGGTTGCTCAAGATGCTATTGTTACTACGATGGCAAAGTTTACAATTGATGAGGTCATTATATCTGATAAGGCAAGGCTAATCAGTGAGACAAAAAAACTTCTTCAAAGTAAATTAGACGATATGGATAGCGGCATCTTGGTTGAGAACATGCAAATTCAGGCTACATGGCCACGTCAAGTCGATGATGCATTCCAACAGTCAATCATTGCTTCGCAACAAAAGGAAACAATGATAACAGATGCAAGAGGCTACAGGGATAAAGTCTTAAACGAAGTGCAAGGGCCTGCTCAGCAATTAATCGCTGATGCCAAGGCGTATCGAACAGAAGTGGCAGAATCTGCTAAGGCAAGCGCAAATTATTTAGCGTCGATTCTGCCTGAGTTTAGATTGCACCCAAAACTTGTCGTTCAAAAGATTTACCAAGATGCCATAGAGGAGGTTCTAGATAACGCTCAAGAAAAGATTATTGTTCAGCCTGCATCGCAAGGTAAAAAACGAGAGTTTAGAGTGTTAATCAATAGAGACCCTGCGGCCAGAAAACAACAAAAGAAGCAAGAAAATAAATAGTGAGTATTTTAAAAACACAACGTTTCAGTGTTTTAGATTAGCAATACATATATGAATTATAAAGAGATTATCTAATGGCTCATGATCATTTACACATCAAAGAAACAGAAATGCAAGATGGAAAGGGTTCCAAGAAGGTAAGTATCGCCTTGATTGGAACTCTAGCTGGTGGAGTTCTGCTATTGAATAGCTATATCGCTCCACTGTTTTATGGGAAGGGCAATTTAATTGTAGAATTTTCGGCGATGATTGGAGCGTTATTGCTTTCTTTGCCGGTCATTCTAAATGCGCTCAAATCAATTCTCAAAGGCCAAATGCATATGGACGAATTGGTTGCGCTTGCTGTTATCGCTGCTTTTTCAATTGGAAATTATCGTGAGGCTGGAGTCATCTCTTTCTTCCTGTTGCTTAGTGAGCTTATGGAAACTAGGACTGCCTTGGGCGCTAGGGCCTCTATTGAGTCGTTAATTAAGCTAACCCCTAAGAAAACAACACTTGTTTCAAAAGATGGTAGTGAGAGTGAGGTTGAGGTTGCGAATTTAAGTGCTGGCGATATTATTCGTATCAGACCAGGCGATAACGTTGCAGCAGACGGAGAAGTTGTTTCTGGCTTTAGTAGCATAAACGAGGCAAGCGTTACTGGTGAATCGCTTCCTGTCGATAAAGTTCCTGGAATGCAGGTGTTTGCTGGTACAACTAACCTCACAGGAGCGTTAGATATTAGAGTTACTAAGATTGGTAAAGAAACTGCCCTTGGTAAGGTTCAAGAGTTAATCTTAGAGGCCGAACAAACCAAAATTCCAATAATGAGAATTATCGATAGATATATCCAATGGTATATCCCTACGATTCTAATGGTTGCAGCAGTTGCGTTGTTTTTTACCCGTGAATTTGACCGCTCGATTGCGATACTGGTCGTGTCTTGTCCTTGTGCGTTGATTTTGGCAACTCCTACTGCTATGGTCGCAGCAATCTCAGCTGCGGCGAGACTTGGTATCTTGATAAAGAAAGTTGCAGACCTTGAAATTGCTGGCAAGCTAACAGCAATTATCTTTGATAAAACAGGTACGCTTACAACTGGTAAGCTCTTTGTTACAAAGATAGAGCCCGCCTCTGGAATAGAGCCGGCAGATTTACTAAAAACAGCCGCTTCAGCAGAGAGGCTAAGTAAGCACCCGGCTGCAAGGGCGATGCTAAATCTGGCAAAAGAAGCAAACGTTAAACTTGTCGAATCAAGCTCTTTTGAAGAGGTTCCGGGCAAGGGAGTTAAGGCTGTAGTTGAAAACGCAGAGATTCTAATCGGTCGTGAATCGTTCTTAAAAGAGAATGGTGTTGATATGTCTGGCATTACCGACCCAGCTCTGCATGAAGAGCAGGGCTTTAGTGCACTCTACGTTGCCCGTGATGCGCGTTGCATAGGCTGGATTGGGATGCAGGATAAAACGAGATCACAGGCACGTGCGGCAGTTGAGGAACTCCAAGAGTGCGGTCTAAAGAGAATTACAATGCTAACTGGTGACCGCAGAGAAGTTGCTAATCGTGTTGCAGCAGAGCTAGGTTGCACCGATTATAAAGCTCAGTGTTTGCCACATGATAAGCTTGACATTGTTAAGAAAATCAAACAAGAAGGCCATATCGTCGCTGTTGTTGGTGATGGTATCAACGATGCTCCAGCACTTGCTGAAGGAGATTTGGGCATTGCGATGGGAGCGGCAGGTAGCGATGTTGCTATAAACTCTGCTTCGATTGCCTTGATGAATAACGACCTTAAACGTTTACCTTTCCTCGTGAAACTTTCAAGGAAAACAAGAGTTATCATTAACTTAAACCTTCTCTTTGGAAGTCTCTTTATCATCATAGGTGTTGCCATGGCACTTGCTGGTTATTTGAGCGCATCTTGGGCAGCTCCACTACACTTTATGGGTTCACTTGTTGTAATCTTTAATAGTGCAAGGCTTGTGAGATTTGGAGAACACCTCGAGCCTCATATCACTGCTGGGGAGAGTGAATGCGAACATGGTCATACACACGACCATAAACATGAATCTTGCGAGGTATAAAAAGTGGCTCAGAATACAGAATACGCTATTGAGACAATCAGCTTAACTAAAGCCTTCAAGGATTGGTGGGGGCGTACAAAGGTTCTTGCTGTTGATGATTTAGAGCTCAAGATAAAGCACAATGAGGTTTATGGCCTACTTGGCCCAAACGGTTCTGGAAAGAGCACAACGATAAAGATGCTTCTTTCTCTGC
This sequence comes from Phycisphaerae bacterium, assembly GCA_027078365.1. Taxonomy (GTDB): domain Bacteria; phylum Planctomycetota; class Phycisphaerae; order Sedimentisphaerales; family Sedimentisphaeraceae; genus S145-28. The sequence goes on along the minus strand of JALWYQ010000034.1, from coordinate 102,910 downwards.
TCAAGCCAACCAAAGGAGTTAGTTTTGTTCTTGGTGGTAGAAGTGATGACCCTAAAATCTCATCGAGGATTGGCTTTTTGCCGGAGGAGTCTTATCTATACAAATACTTAAGCGCAAGAGAAACTCTCAAGTTTTATGGCGACTTGTTTGGCTTGCCTTCAAAAGTTCTAAATATGCGTATCGATTCTTTGCTCGATATGGTCGGTCTTGCATCTGTGGCCAATAGACCAGTCGGAACCTTCTCCAAAGGTATGGCAAGACGTATCGGTCTTGCGCAGGCTTTGATAAATGACCCCGATTTGCTAATACTTGATGAGCCAACCTCAGGACTTGATCCAATTGGAACTAGGCAAATTAAGGACCTAATAGTATCCTTAGCGAAACGTGGCAAAACAATCCTTATGTGTAGCCACTTGCTCGCCGACGTTGAAGATGTTTGTGACCGTATTGGAATTCTATACGGTGGAAAGATGCAGACAGAAGGCTATGTTAGCGATTTGTTGCGTAGAAATGATGAGCAACAGATTACAACCTCGCCGCTCAGCGAAGAAGCGATTTCTAAGATTAAAGAGATTGTGCAGAAAGAAAAAGCCTCTATGAGTATTGGCTCGCCTATGGATAGTCTGGAAAATCTCTTCATGCGCATTGTAAAAGAGGCGCAGATGCGCAACCAAGAGACTAGTGGGGCAGTATCTACTACCAATATTGGAGATTTTCTCTCTGATGATAGCTCCCAAGATGTCCTAGACAAACTTGTTTCAGCTGATATTAAACCAATTCAAGAAGATAGCTCTCCTAGCGAAGTTGAGAAGGTAGAGCCTCTTGAAACTCCGGATAATTCTCTACTAAATCAACTCTCTAGTAAGTCTGTCTCTGTAGAATCTACAGAAGCAGTAACTGAGCCAATAGAGAAAGAAGATGCCCAAGAAGCTTCTAGTGCAACTGATGAAGTTAATACAGATTTGCTCAAAAACTTGATGAAGGGGCCAGATGCCCCAGAAGGCGAGTCTAAGGAGCTAGATAATGGCTAATATTTGGACTATTGCCAAAAACACAATTGCTCAGATTTTCCGTATGAAGATAGCACTGGTTGTGATATTGCTCTTAGCGGTACTGCTTCCCTTGTTGAGTGTTGTAATTGTGGGAGATGGCACTCTCATTGGAAAACTGCAAACCTTCTCTAGTTATGGTCTCTCGCTTACGAGTCTTTTGCTTTGTATTCTTACAATAGCAATCTCGTGTTATATGTTAAATAGCGATTTTAAAGACAAGGTGGTTTATACTATCCTAACCAAGCCCGTATTACGCTATCAATACCTTCTTGGTAAATTTTTTGGAATCTTAGTGGTTAATTTTATACTGCTGACTGTATTCTCAGTGATGATATTTGCCTTCACTATTTATCTGCCTCGTTTTACAAAGGCGACTGATAAAGAAATAAAACAGGCGGATAACGAGTTCTTTACATCCAGAATTTCTATTGCTACACATATTGATCGTGAAAAGATTAAATCGCAAGCAAAGGAAAAGCTCAAAAAACTGATAGAATCAAACGCTCCGATACTCGAGGGGAAATCGCACAACTCAGTCTTTAATACTCTATGCGGCTCCATTGCTATGAAAGAGAGAAGCGTAGAGCCCGGAGCTGTAAAAAAATGGAGCTTTGAAAACGTTGTTCCTGACGACCTATCGAAGCCTCTCTACATTAGATTTACATTCAAAACCCTCAATGATACTCCAGACAACAGCGTTTATACCCGTTGGCTAATCGGAGACTTATCAGATATGGACAGCGGAAAATTGCCTGACACGCCTATATACGACAGCAATCTGCGCAAAGATGTAGTTGATACCGTCAGAGAGTTTCAAGTTCCTGCAGATATTATTGCTAAAGATGGACACCTCGATATTGCAATGCAGAATATGTATTACAACGGTACTACCATTATTGCTGATAAGGTTGAGCTTCTCTATAAGAGCGATTCGTTTGCTCTTAACTTTTTCCGCGGGGTTGCGCTGATATTTATCAGGTTGATATTTTTGACGTCGCTAGGTGTATCGCTTTCGACATGGCTTTCTTTCCCTGTTGCGATAATGGTAGCTCTTGTAATCTATGCTACAGGTTCGATCAACGGTTTTATCCTCGATTCGTTTAGTTATCTATCCCACACTACAGCGGTTTACTATGCTTTACTAGTAAAGCCAATAATATTTATGCTACCTAAATTTGATGGTATATACAATCCGACACCAATGATTGTTGATGGAAAGACTATAACATGGCTATTTCTTGGTAGCAGTTTCTTCTTTACGGCCTTTGTAAAATCTAGTTTGATATTTCTCTATGGAATATTTGTCTTTAAGAATCGTGAAATAGCTAGAATAACCTTGCACAACTAATCAGGATCCAAAATAGTATGAGATCGCGTGATACAATTATTATTTTACTGTTATTGATATTTTCTGGGGCATTGCTCTTTACCGCTTCAATGCAACTAGATGATATTACCAAAGCACGTAAAGACCTTAGACTTGTCAGTAACGACCCTCTAGAGAATGCGCCGCCTTCTTTGGCGTTTACTACCGTTGCAATGGGTGCGTTTCGAGGTTTGCTTGTTGATATACTTTGGATGCGTGCTGAGAATTTGAAACAAGAGGGCAAGTTTTTTGACGCAAAGCAGCTTGCCGAATGGATTACTGACTTACAGCCACGATTTGCCGCTGTGTGGGATTTTCAGGCGTGGAATATGGCGTACAATATCTCGGTGGCTATTCCTGCTAGTCAACCGGAAGAACGCTGGAGATGGGTTCGAAATGGTTACGAACTGCTAAGAGACAAAGGAATAGTCTTGAATCCTAAGTCTATTATGCTCTACCATTCACTTGCTTGGATATTCGAGCATAAAATGGGCGGCGTTACTGATGACGTGCATAAATACTACAAGATGCAACTTCTCATGGCAATGCGGCCATTAATCTCACCAAACACCAACGAGCATTTTGACCATCTTGCTGCTGCGCCAAAGACTTTGGAAGAATTGCTAAAAGATAAAGAGATGGTCAAGTTTTACCAAAGACTAAAAGATGCGGACCCAGAGTTTGCCAAAAAAGAAGTCGTTGCGAAGAACTTTTTGCAACTTACGGTTACTCCCCAAAAGTATCCGCAGAAGTTGCAGGATGTTTTAGATGATTATAGTTACAGCGATACTATCAAGAAATTCATGTATTTTGCGCAGAGCTATGAACTGCGTAACACATGGAAGTTTGATATAGATTTAATGATTTGGCTAAACAAAAAATATGGACCAACCACAACTAAAGATAAATCAAAGAGAAATCCTCTAAACTGGGAACATCCAGACACTCATGCCATTTATTGGGCTCAAAGAGGGTTAAACGTTGCAGGCACAAAAGGGGTTGGTCATTATGTAGATGAGAGCAATACTGATAGGATTATCTTCCAATGCCTACAGGATCTCTACAAAAATGGCAAAATCATAATGTACACTATGCCTGTAGTTAAGAAGGGCGATCCAAAGCTTGGTACAAAAGACCATACTGTAATGATGCAGACGATGTTCTTGCGTCCAGACCTTAGCATGTTCGATTCTGTAAATGATGCATGGTTAGAAAAAATTGACAAGTACAGCAAGATTAGAGGTTCAAATGTTAGACCTCTAAAGACTGGTCATAGAAAAATGCTAGAGGCTGCGACTTTGATGTTCTATCAGTCAGGTCATATCAAGCAGGCTTCTCGTGTATTTGCAGAGATGCGCAAGCTCTACCCTAGAGACGATAACAAAATGTCGCTGAGAGAATTCTGTAAAAATCGTATTCTCAACGTTCCGGGCGGTTTGAGTATTACTCGTGTTACTACACGTATCATGAGTGTGCTGCGCGAAGCGTATTTTAGATTTGCCGTTTATGAAGATGAAGAAGCGATTGGAAGAGAAAAATATGCGAATGTCCTCTACAATGACTACAAAGCTATGACAGTCGATGAAAAGACAGACAGAGTTGGCTTGCCAGAATTTTCAAGGTTGCGTTATTTTGCGCTTCTTGATTTTCTCAACGACCCAGCCATCCCTGACGAGATGAAACAGAGCCTTTTCAATAGGATAAAAATAGAACGTCCAAAGCTTTACAAATCTCTAAATGCTCAACGTGAAAAATTTGAGAAAGAGATGAAAGAAAAACAAAAGAACCAGAAGGCAAAGTAGTATAGGATTGTAAAATATATCGGTTTTTAAAAGACCGCTTTAATAAGAATTAATCACCGGACTATCCGGAAAGGAATGAGTAGCGCAAATGGAGCTAATGGATTTTGCCCCTAATTTTTCGATTGACCAATTAACACCTTCTCAAAGAACAGCAGTTCTTCACAAAGATGGACCACTGCTCATACTCGCTGGTCCTGGCAGTGGTAAAACGAGAGTTATTACTTCTCGAATTGTCCAGCTCATCAAAGATGGGGTAAATCCGTATAATATCTGTGCGATTACCTTTACTAATAAAGCAGCCCAAGAGATGCGCCAACGAACTTTCGATATGGGTGTAAAGGGCGGTTTGCAAGTTAGTACATTTCACTCCCTTTGTGTGCGCATTCTAAGGGAATATGCTCAGATGGTTAACCTTGAGCCAAACTTTAGCATATATTCAGATGCTGAGCAGAAAAAATGTATCAAAGATGCGATTGCAGATTGCAATATTTCTTCTGCTAATTTTGCTCCATCTAGAGCTTTAAACGCTATATCGAAGTTTAAGAACGACCTTGAAAGTGTTGAGGACGTTATCGAAAGGGCTGATGGCTTTTATCTTGAAATTATGGCGAAAATCTACAAACGCTACCAAGAGATTCTCTTGGCAAATAACGCCCTAGATTTCGATGATTTGCTAGTTCGCACCGCATATCTTCTACGCGATTATCCTGAAGTGCGCAAAGCCCTTAGTAGGAGATTTCAATATCTAATGGTGGACGAATACCAAGACACCAACCATGCGCAATATCAGATTGCTAAAGGTCTCTCAATAGAACATGGCAATATTTGTGTAACTGGAGACCCAGACCAGAGCATCTATCGCTGGCGTGGTGCTGATATTGCAAACATACTGGCGTTTGAGAAGGATTATCCAGATGCCAAAGTTGTGAAGCTCGAAGAAAACTTTAGAAGCACACCTGAAATCCTAAGTATTGCTGACAAACTAATAGCCAACAATAGCAAACGTAAAGAAAAGCGTCTTATCGCTACTTGCCCATCGGGGAATAGGGTAGAGACTAACGCCTACTCCGATGAGCAGGAAGAATCTTTAGAGGTTGCGCGTAAAATAAAATCTCTTATTGATGATGGAGTAAAGCTCAACGAGATTGCAGTTTTTTACAGAGTAAACTCAATGAGTCGAGCGTTGGAAGAGGCGTTTGTTAATGAGCAGATTCCATATTCAATCGTTCGTGGAGTTGAGTTCTACAACCGCAAAGAAATTAGAGATATGATTGCATATCTAAAGCTAATCGCAAACCCTAGCGACAATATCGCCCTTGAGAGGATTATAAATACACCGGCTCGTGGAATTGGTAAAACCAGCCTATCTAGGCTCAGCGACTATGCAACCGCTAGAAAAAGCTCGCTTTACGAAGCGGTGACTAATGTTGCGTTTATAGACACAATATCAAAGGCAGCGCAAGGCAAGATTGCCAAATTTGGGCATATGATTCATAAATTTACAAAGCTCTTGGACGACCCTAATTGCGGGATTGCTGACCTTATGGAAACGGTTTATCTAGAGAGCGGAATGGCTGATTCGCTCAAACCAAACGACATGGGTGAAGATGCTGCGCGAGCAAATGTTGAAGAGCTTATAAGCTCCGCTGCAAAATACGACCAAGAAAACGAATCTCAGGAAACTTCATTATTCGATTATCTCCAAAGTATCGCTCTATACAGTGATACCGATGCTTACGATGCAGACAGCCCAACCGTTTCACTAATGACTCTTCACGCGGCAAAGGGGCTTGAATTTGAAAATGCCTTTATCATCGGTTTAGAAGAAGGGCTTTTGCCACATGAGAGGAGCAAGGAGAACCCCGAAGAGCTTGAAGAAGAGAGGCGTTTGTTCTTCGTTGGAATAACAAGGGCAAAGAAGAATCTAAGCATAAGTTATGCCAAATACCGTTCAATGCGCGGTATGCTCAATAGAACCATTCCATCAAAATTCTTGTATGAAATTGGAATGCCTCCTCAAAATACCTATGCTAATAGCTATGGAAGTCAAGATTCTTTCACGAGCAGACCTAAGAAAACGAGCGACTATGTGCCAAAACCAAAATCTACCGCACTCTACAGGGCTGGCGATTCTGTTCGTCACTCCAAGTTTGGGCTTGGTAAGGTTAAGGAATATCTCGACCTTGGCGAAAAGAGTGTTGTTACGGTTAGATTTGATTCTGGTCAGACAAAGGCACTGCTACTCAAATACGCTAAACTCGAAAAGATAGGTTAGCAGGAGAAGGGCTGGTATGGAAATAAAAGAGGTAAGTCTAGATTATAAAAATATCTCAGTTAGCGACAAAGAACTTGCGCAAATGGGCGGACTGCTTGCAACGGCTGTGTCTAACATAAATAAAAGACGCAACGACAACCTCTCACCGTCTAGAGATTTACCATACAACCAAATCGTTCTAGAATCAACATCTACGATTGCCAATGATTTGCCAGAAGAGATACAAAATCTTGTAATCGTTGGTTTCGGTAGAGAAATAGAGGGTTGCCTTGTAGTCGATAAACTTCGAGATGTCTTCAGTGAATCTTGCCAATCGAACGGTAAAAAAATCACAATAATTGACAGCTTCGAAAAGTTTGAAAGTTATCTAAAAGATAATCAAGACAAAATAGAGACTTTGGCATTTGTCTTTATCGCAGGTGAAAAGCCTAACAGCCAACTAGAAGAGGCGATTATTTCGCTACAAGATTTACTGAGCAAGAATTTTTCAGCCCAATACATCCAAAACCATATCGTTATAATATCAAGCTTTGCTGATAGCCTGCGCAGCCGTTTTGTGGATGATTGTGGATGTAAGAGTCTATCTCTCCCAAACAACTTAGATCCTAAATTTAATCTTCTAAGCTCATCAACGCTACTGCCACTTTCATTTTGCGGCTATGATATTGAGCAACTATTAGCTGGTGCAAGGGCGATGGATGAGAGGGTTAGTAGCGAGAAACTAGACAAAAACCCAGCCGCAGTGATTGCAGCATTGCTAAGGCATTATTCAGCTCTTGATGGCACCGAGATCTGTGTGAATGCGCAGCCAATCGACAGTGATTTCTTTGGCAAGTGGTATTGCAACTTGCTAAACGAAGTGATGAAACCTGCTAATTTAAACGGCGTTATCAATCTCAAAACAACCAACCAATCCACTGAATCTAAACAGAGATTTACATTTGAAATATCTAACAGCCCAGCCGCTGAGCAAAGCTCGGATAATTCAGTAATCCTACGACTCGAAAGATTAACCCCATACGCACTTGGCGAATTGATTTATTTTTGTGAAGTCAGTGTTTCAATTCTCAAAGAGTTACTCGTGAATTAAATATCAGGCGCTTCAGTTAGAGGGAGCCTTTTTTTGCGTTAAAGCAGTTAAAAAGTTCTCAAATCAGTAGTTAAAGTGTTCTGGAAATATCCGACTCTGCGTGCTATAATCCGCCGAATTAAGATTTTGCATAGGAGTTAAAATATGATAATCGTTATGGAGCCAGATGCTCTAGATTCGCAGATTAGCCATGTAGTGGATCTTGTACATGATTTTGGGCTCAAAGAACATGTTATACGCGGTACCGACCGTACAGTAATTGCCTGTATCGGTGATAAGAGAAGCGTGGATAAAGGTGCGCTTGAGAACGCACCGATGGTTGAGAAAATTGTTCCAATTCTAGCCCCTTACAAAGTTGCCTCCCGTGAGCTTAAGAAGGAGAAAACTAAAATAGCCATCGGCCCAGAAAAGTTTGTTATTGGCGGCGATAAGGTTGGCGTTATAGCAGGGCCATGTGCTGTAGAAAACAGAGATATGGTTCTAAGGATGGCAACTATCTTGCGTGAGAGTGGCTGCGCAGGGTTAAGAGCCGGTGCATTTAAGCCTAGAACTAGTCCATACGCTTTCCAAGGCCTGAAAGAGGAAGGCCTTAAAATTTTGGCGGAGGCTAGAAAAGAGACAGGCCTAGCAATTGTTACAGAGGCTATAAGCGTTGAAACAATCGAGATGGTTGCAGAGTATGCTGATGTTGTCCAGATTGGGGCAAGAAATATGCAGCATTATCCATTGCTTGAAGCGGCAGGAAAAATCAATAAGCCGGTCATGTTAAAAAGAGGCTTATGTGCAACTCTTGATGAGTTCTTGCTTGCGGCGGAATATATCATTAACGGTGGCAATAAAGAAGTAATTCTCTGTGAGCGTGGCATTCGCACGTATGAAGGATACGTTAGAAACACACTTCCGCTTGCCAGCGTTGCGCAGCTTAATGTCATGACGCACTTGCCTGTTGTAGTTGACCCTTCCCATGGTACAGGTCATGCGCATTTGGTTCCTTCTATGAGTAGGGCTGCAGCGGCGGCTGGCTGTGATGGACTTTTAATTGAGTGTCACGAAGATCCAGAGCATGCACTTAGTGATGGGGCTCAATCTATAACACCGGCAGTGCTTGATGAGGTTATTGTTGATGTTAATAAGATTGCCGAGATTGTAAAAAGAAGTTAGCGGTTAGCCTTAGAGATTCTCTATTTGCTAATCAAAGCAATTTCTGAGGTAAATCCAGATATAAATACAAAAAGCCGCTCAAATTGAGCGGCTTTTGTATTCTAACACTATATCCAATGAAGAATTAATTGACTCTTACCTTAACATCTAGATATTTAACTCCCCACTTCATAGCCTGCTTGTGAGAGTTGAAGAAAACATCTAATTTATTTCCCTTGATTAGCCTGCCCCTATCTTCAATTTTAACAGGCTTAGAGTTGTTATAGCCGGGTATTATCATCTCAGTTCCAAAACTAAACTTCTTATCAGCGGCAACAAATCTATCGCCCCTGTGTATTTTATGCATGCTTGCTGTATAGCCATCGGAATGCCTCCCACAACATTTCCTGCATGGGCAGTAGGCGGTAACTCTCATTCTAATGGTTTTCCATTTGGCGTCGCTTTTAGTATCCTCATCGCCAGTCCAAGAAGGAGCTTCTTGAATGGTAAGTTCGTTAGCGGCTTCTGTTAGAGTGTCGTTGTGTGGGGATGTCTCGGGAGAAATACGAATTTCACTTGAGAGCATGTTAAGCTTCGCGCCATTACCATTAGGGCGGATTGTTGCATAGCTTAGCGTTACAAATAACGCAGCAGCAAGCAATAAAGCAATAAAACGAAATCGTTTAACGCTATTTAGAGCAACCTTAATTAAGTAGTTCGTATTCACGGAATACCCTATCAACTCTACATCAAATGGTAATCCGTGTTTACCCTACAACGACCTGAAAGATATTTTGTCTATAAAACAAAATATTTTTTTGACCCATCCTGGGCGGTCAACGAATGTGACAGGATATAGAATAAAAAACGCAATGTCAAGTTTTGAAGAAAAATTGATAGCTCAAGAAGCATTAAAAGGCTCTAACAGGGCTAGAAAGAGGGCTTTATAGGTCCTTTGAGTTCTTAATTTTTTCTACACGAAAAAACGATAAGATTGTTTGAGATATTTTGCTGTTATAGCGGTCACGAGTCCTTCAAGACCAAGTGTCCAACATGTTTGTATCTTGGTTTTTTATTTGTTATGGGCGATTTTGGCAGTTATATTGCCATTTCCTTTCGATGCCATATACTAATAGAGTAGCTAGGGACTATCCTGCTAGATTCTTGCGCCTTCTGGCGGAGAATATGTAATCTATGACAAATTTGATAAGGCTCTCACAGAGGCCTTATTTTTTTTAGAAGGATCTAGAATAATTTGGCACGTTTAGATGAAAGACTTATCGATCAGGTCAGAAATGCGCCCTGCAACGGCATTGTTGAGGTTGTTTCTGAGCACCTGAGCCTTACTAGGAAAGGGCGAGAATTCATCGGCTTGTGTCCATTTCATCCAGATAAGAACCCTAGTTTGCATGTAAACCCTAGCATGGGGATTTTCAAATGTTTTGTTTGTGGCGCAGGCGGTGACGTCTTTAAATTCTTACAGTTGCGTGAAAATCTCTCATTTATGGAGGCTCTTGAGAGGCTTGCCGATAAAGCAGGTATTGAGATTAAACGTAGCAGGGATAGAAAAAACTCGCTTAGTGCAGACAGCGCAGACCCTGTTATGCTTGCGCGGGTCAACGATTGGGCGATGCGGTTTTGGCAGGCCCAGTATTCTGATGAGAAGAATGGAAAAATCGCCAGAGATTATATTGACGAACGAAAGATAAATCAAAACGTAGCAAAGCGGTGGCTTATAGGTTTTGCTCCAGATAGCTGGGATTCTCTTACGCTCGCCGCGAATAAGGCTGGAATTAGTGAATCGTTGCTAGTAAGTGCTGGGCTTGTAGTTAAAAGAGAAGCCCAGAGCGGTTGTTACGATAAATTTCGGAATCGCTTGATGTTTCCGATTTTAGATACCAGTGGCAGGGTGATTGGTTTTGGCGGTAGAACTCTTGGAGATGATAATGCTAAATATATGAATTCGCCAGCTACCGTGCTTTTTGATAAGAGCAGCTCGCTCTACGGATTAGATAAGGCCAGACATAGTATTGTTAAGCTTGGCAAGGCAATAGTTGTTGAAGGCTATACCGATGTGATTATGTCTAGTCAATATGGCATTGAAAATGTCGTTGCGGCACTTGGTACGAGCTTTACGCAGGGGCATGCCAGAATGCTAAAGCGCTTTGCTAGTGAGATTGTTATGGTCTTAGATAGTGACGATGCCGGGGTTGCGGCGGCTAATAGGGCTCTGGAAGTATGTCTGTCGCAAAATATTGATGTGCGAATTGCCACTGTCCCAGAAGGTAAGGACCCGTGTGAGTTTCTGCTTGCCAGAGGTAGCGAGGCTTTTGCTGAAGTTATTGACTCTGCGCAGGATGTTTTGAGTTACAAATGGAAGAGATTCAAAGGAGAGTTTGATTCTACCGATAGTACTGTCAAGAAAAAGCAGGCAGTGGATGAGTATTTGAGCGTTATAGCTAAGGCTATTAACTCAGGTTATTTGGATAATATCTCGAGAGGTTTAGTTGTAGGACGCATATCCAACCTCATAGGTGTTAGCGTAGATGATGTAAATAAGGAACTTGCAAGGCTTAGCTCGAGAGAGCAGAGAAATGCAGTTTCTAGCATAAAAAATAGTAAGGTTGCTAGTGTTGCACTTGGTGGACACTATCAAGATAAAGCGATTCAAGATGTGCTTGAGGTTTTGTTAAACGAGCCATCACTATTTGAGAAGGTTTCGTCAGCGATTGATGTTTCGCGCATTGAGTCGCCGTTGCTTCGTGAGATAGCTACTCTTCTCTTTGAAATACTAAAAACTCGAGAAAAGTTTGAGATAACAGACTTGCTTGGCAAAGTTGAAGATGTTGAACTTTCTTCAACGATAGTTGATTTAAGCTATGCTGGCAGAGAAAAATCGAATTATATCTCTCGTATAGAGAGTGCATTGGGAGTGATAGAGTCTCTCAAAATAGAAAAAGAAATAAATGATGCAAAAAGAAATATTAGCGATGATGAATCGCTTAGAAAGATAACCGAGAGCTTGCGTAGTATTCAAGCCGATAAGCGTAACAAGAGTAACCTTCGAAAAGGTATTATTTTTTAGTTTGATTTTATTGGAAAAATATGGCCGCAAAGAGAAAAACAAAAAAGAAAAAAGATGTCGATGCAGTTGAGATAACCGAAGGTATGTCAGCGAAAGAACTTGAAGCAGCTGCAGATGCGCTATTATCTGAGGCGGAATCAAGCAATAAGTCTAAAGAGCTTGAAATTTCAGATGAGAGTGTGATTGCCGAAGATTCGAAAGACACAGAACCTCTCGAACAAGATTTGGATTTGTCATCGATATCTCCAGAACAAGCACCTCCAACTCCTGAGATGCTAGAGCTGGTAGAGAAGAAAATTTCTCAGTTGATTGAGAAGGGCATGCAGAAGGGGTATTTAACGTACGAGGAGATGAACGATGAATTGCCGGATACGGCAATTTCTCCGAACCGTTTGGATAGCCTCTTGATGACTCTTGACGAGAAAGATATCCAGTTGCTTGATGAGGTTGCAGTTGGAGCTGAAGCTGATCAGGATGAATTTGAGGTCGATGATGATGTCTTCGAAGAAGAGCCAGAAATCAGTAGTGAAGACAGAATTCTTGAGCAAACTCTAGTCGAAAATGAAGGCAAGAGGATCGACGATCCAGTGAGGATGTATCTAACTCAGATGGGTGAGATACCATTACTTAGCCGCGATGAAGAGATTAGCTTGGCTCGTAAAATAGAACTTACCAGAATGGCATTTAGACGTAAAGTTCTAGAAAGTGACTACTGCGCAGCTCAGGCGGTTGAGATTTTAGAGTTAGTTCATAACGGCTCATTGCCTTTTGACAGAACCATGAAGATGAGTACAACAGAGAATCTTGTGCGTTCCGTGGTGAAGATGAGATTGCCTGAGAACCTCAAGACTGTTAAGGCTCTACTCAAGAGAAATAGAGAGCTCTTTGAGAAGTCAAGAAGCGATGAAGTCTCTGCTGATGAGCTTAAAAAGATTCAGATACAAATTCGTCGTAATAGACGAAAAATTGCCACACTTCTCGAAGAGTTGAGTTTGCGCACAAGCAGAATCCAGCCAATGATGGACAAGCTCTCTGGAATTCTTGCTAAGATGAAGCAATTGCAAAAACTGATAGAGATTGGCCCTAAAGACGAGATTATAGAAGAAGATATCGAGACAATGAAGCAGGAATTTAACGGTCTCGTCGAACTTACAATGGAAACACCAGCTCAACTAGCTAAGCGCATCCACTCTATGGAGCTAGTGTTTGCTGAATATGAAGATGCCAAACGTAAGCTATCTGGTGGCAATCTAAGGCTTGTTGTTTCGATTGCAAAGAAATATCGCAATAGAGGGCTTAGCTTCTTGGATATTATTCAAGAGGGTAATACTGGCTTGATGCGTGCTGTTGATAAATACGAATACAGAAGGGGTTATAAATTTAGCACCTACGCCACTTGGTGGATTAGGCAGGCCATTACTAGAGCTATTGCAGACCACGCAAGAACTATCCGTATTCCTGTCCATATGATTGAGACTATGAGCAGATTGAGGACGGCGAGTAAGAACTTGCTCCAAAAGCTTGGCCGCGAACCGACCATTGAAGAGATTGCCAAAGAAGTTTCAATGAGCGTCTCTGAAGCTCGTCGTGTGATGAAGATAAGCAAGCACCCAATCAGTTTGGATAGGCCGATTGGTGAGAGCGAAGATAGCTACTTTGGTGATTTCATCGAAGACGAAGGCGTTGATTCTCCAGTACAATCTGCTACTCAGGAGATGTTGAAAGAGCGTATTGAGGCTGTATTAAATACCTTGACCTACCGTGAAAGAGAGATTATTAAACTCAGATACGGTATTGGTGAGGGTTACACATATACTCTAGAAGAAGTAGGACGCATCTTTAAGGTAACGCGTGAAAGGGTGCGTCAGGTTGAGGCGAAGGCCATCAGAAAACTTCAACACCCTGTTAGGGCTAGAAAGCTAGAAGGCTTTGTTGACGGGCTCTAAATGGGCAAAAACGTATAAAAAAGTATAGACACTTGGTTTATTGTAATTTTAGTAGCGCCGAGATAAAAACTCGGCGCTATTTTTTTTATGTGCGAGAATTCCCACTAAATCACTCTTAATTGTAAAAAAAAGGTTGCACAAAGCTTCTTGGTCCGTTAATATGAAGTTGCTTTCCTGCATAAGTATAGAAAATGCAGGTATAAAGGACACTGGAGGTGTTAGTATGATGGTGGCAGTGAGGTCAAAGAGGGGCTTTACTCTCATAGAGTTGCTCGTCATGATCTCTATTATAGTGATTTTAATAGCAATTATGTTTCCGGCTCTAACTGGGGTCAGATCACAGGCTAGGTCTGTAGTCTGTAAAACGCATCAGAGAAGCTGGAATTCGGTTGCTAGCCTTATAGCGAGTGAGAATAACGGTAGGTTTAAACTCTCTTACAGTGATTCTTCGTCTTGGGTTGAGCCACTAGCCGACTATGCAGATCTCAGTTCCGATTTGATTTTCTGTCCAGAAGCTACCCGTGTGACTGCAAGCGCATCAGGTCTTGGAAGTGCTGATGAGGCTTGGCGTTATTCATATACCGACAAAGATTCTAATTATCATACCGTTACAGGCAGTTATGGCCTCAACTATTGGCTAACTGACGTTCCTACTCGCAGACTTGCCAATCCAAATGATAGAAGGAAATTCTGGCGAAGAAGTTCATCTCTAAGAAGTGATACTCCTATCTTAGCTGATTGCGCATGGCTAGCTTCTATGCCAGATAGCAACAGAATGTTACCTTCTGGTCAGGTTCCAACCACAAAAGATTGGATAAAAACTTTTGGCAGAACTGTTGGTACGGGCAGAATGAGTTATGCTTACGATATGAGTAATTATTGTATTCCACGTCATGCAAATGGAACAAGTATAAATATAGCATTTGCTGATGGTGCTGTTGCCACTGTAAAACTTCAGGATCTTTGGAACATCAAGTGGCATCGAGAATTCAATCTATCGAGTGATGTACGCATTCCTTGGCTTGACGGTGAATCTACTCCTCGCTTGAGGTAAGTTTTTCTTTGTTAATCATTCTCAAATCCAATACAATCCATGCACATGCGGGCGTAGTTTAGTGGTAGAATGCCAGCTTCCCAAGCTTGAGGTCCGGGTTCGATTCCCGGTGCCCGCATTATTGCAACCGCAGATGGACACAGATTAACGCAGATGAAAAAAATAACTGCAACTACTTTAACTGTTTTAACGCTAATGACGCAAAAAACATTAACCGCAGATGGACACTGATGAAAAGCGATTGCAAAAACCTCAACTGCTTTAACGCAAACGAAACGGATTAGAACAACTTGTTTTATGTTTTAGAATCAATTTACATTAACGATAGATTATAGGGGAGCATCAAATGTTTGAGGGTCAGTTTAGAAAAGTTACGCATGAGTCGTGGTTTAGTCGTATTAAAGGTGTTACAGTAGGTATGGCAGGTGTGATTCTATTTTTGATTGCATTTCCAGTACTCTTTACTAATGAAGGAAGAGCGGTTAAAAGGTACAAGACCCTAGAAGAGGGTAGGGCTGCTATTGTTGAGGTTTCATCAGAGAGAGTAGAATCAGCTAACGTAGGAGAGTTGGTTCATGTAAGCGGAAAAGCACAGACTGATGAGATACTTAGAGACTCAGTTTTTGGTGTATCTGTAAATGGGTTGAAGCTAAAGCGAATCGCTGAGATGTGCCAATGGAAGGAAAGAGCTAAGAGTAGAACTAGTAGAGGGTTTGGGGGAAGCAGTACCAGAACAACAACTTATAGCTACAGTAAGGTTTTCTCTGAGAAGGTAATCAACTCTTCTGATTTTAAGAGACCAATCGGGCACGAAAACCCAGGCTCTATGCCATATCGCTCGCGAACTAAGGTTGCCAAGAAAGCTACCCTTGGTGCTTTCAAATTATCCCCAACTCTTGTTGCTAAGATTAATAATCTTGAATTGCTTCACGTAGAATCTAACTTGCCAAAATTGCCAGGAAAGGAAGTTAGGCTACAGGGTGGCGCTATCTATATTGGTCAAGATCCAACATCGCCTCAGGTTGGTGATGTACGAATAAAATTTATGGTGGTAAGGCCCACAGAAGTTAGTGTGATTGCAAAGCAAATAAGCAATACCTTTGAGCCCTACACCACCAAGGCTGGAGGGCAAATAGAACTTCTACAGGTCGGTACGCACAGCGCAGATGAGATGATTAACAAAGCGAAAAATAGCGACAATATTTTAACATGGGGTTTACGGGCAGCAGGTTTTGCTCTCATATTCGTCGGCTTGATGATGATTTTTAATCCTATATCCATTTTCGCATATGTTTTACCGATTTTCGGTAATATTGTAGACGCCGGTACAGCTCTGACATTTCTGTTTGCGCTTATCATCTCACTGGTGACGATTGCTATCAGGTGGATTGTATATAGACCTATGTTGAGTATTATTCTGCTCGTGGTTGCTTTTGCTCTAGTAATGGTAATAAAAGGTAATTTGAAATCTGAGTGAATTAAAAGTGGTCTGGAATCTTTTATGTTGCATAAATTCACACAGGCAGAATGCGATTCAGAAATTTGGATGATATGAAATGCAGCGAAATGGTTGTAATGCCTAACCATTTTCATTGCATCATCCAAAACGTCGTCGTAGGGGCAGACCTGCGTGTCTGCCCGTATATCTTAAATCTAAGGTAGAGAAAATAGCAAATAGTATCAAACGTGGCGCAGGGTTTGGTAACAAAGACTAGATAAAAGAAACAGTGGTCGATTTAGGCCTGCAATCAACAGTTGACAAAAGGGGAAGGCCCAGAAAAGGTTCCTGACCCCTTTAATTCAAGCGCAGATGAGATGATTAACAATGCGGAAAATAGCAACAAGATTTTAACATGGGGTTTACGGGCAGTAGGTTTTGTTCTCATGTTCTTTGGTTTGATGATGATTTTTAAACCTATATCCACTATCGCAGATGTTCTTCCAATTTTTGGTAGTATTGTCTCAGCTGGTACAACTCTGATAACATTTCTGCTTGCGTTTATCCTCTCGCTACTAACGATTGCTATCGGGTGGATTGTCTATAGACCTGTGTTGGGTATTATTCTGCTCGTGGTTGCTCTTGCTTTAGTAATGGTAATAAAAGGTAAATTAAAATCTTCGAAGATAGTGGATTTAAGAATCACAGATTAACGCGGCTAAAAAAGAGAACCGTTGACGCAATTGCCTGTGGTAAATATTCGATTTGAGCCTTTGGCGATTTCGTTAATCTAGGTTGGATTTTTAACAAGGGAGAACAGATATGAAAACGTTATTTTCAAATGCGGTGTATTCTAGAGTATTTTCTATTTCTCTTTTAATGGTTGCTATCGTTTTTGCGGCTGATGGTGTTTGTGTCGGTCAAATTATAGCTGATCATACACATACTGATATTACAATTATCCCTAAAGCTGCAATACTTCAAGCTAAGGCTAAATTACATATTGCCTATGGGCATACATCTCACGGGAGCCAGATTACTTCTGGTATGAGTGGATTGGTTGGCTTTGCCAATGGTGGCGGGCTTGGTATGAGTTATCCTACTGATATTTTCAAATGGAGCAATAGCGGTTTAGGCGGTGCGCTTGATCTTCACGATTATGCGATGGGTGGTGATTGTGGCTATTATCCTCAATGGGTCAACAATACGAAGAAATATCTCGGCAACCCAAATCCTGCTACCGGTAGGGGCTCACGGCATCCTGACGTTAATGTTGTTATGTGGTCTTGGTGTGGTCAGGTTGATGATAAATATGCGGCAGGAACGCTTAAGAGCGAATATCTAATTCCTATGGCTAAACTCGAAGCACAATACCCCGGAATCGTCTTTGTCTATATGACAGGCCATGTCGATCATTGGGATGATGCGAATAATAAAGCCGCTAACAAACTAATAAGAGATTACTGCAAAGCCAACAATAAAGTTTTATACGATTTTGCTGATATAGAAAGCTATAACCCAGACGGTGTTTACTATAAATTTCCAAACGACAATTGCGACTATTACGCATCGGCCAATGGAGCAAAATTGGGTAACTGGGCGGTAGAATGGCAAAACTCCCATCGAAAGAATATAGATTGGTACAATTGCGGATCTGCGCATTCAAAGCCCCTAAACGCGAATCTCAAAGCCTATGCCGCTTGGTGGCTTTGGGCGAGGCTTGGCGGCTGGAACGGCCAACCCTAATCTCCCATCATGAAAAAAGGGGCAGGAACCTTTTACCAAAAAGATTCCTGACCCCTTTAATTCAAGACTGGTTGCAGGTGTTCTAATTTCTAGAAATTAGTGCCGACAGTGATTTGTTATCTTTTTCGTTAAATTCCAGTTTTTTTTGTTGTAAATAGTTTCCTTGGTAGTGTATAGTGTATTAAGCAAGTAATACACGTGGTTTTCCTAAAAAGGTGAAATTCGATGCTATTAGAAATTGATCATCACAGTGGCGTACCAATTTATCGCCAAGTAATCAACCAGATCCGCCAACAGATAATGACGGATAGATTGAAAGAAGCAGATCAACTCGAGACGGTTCGTGATCTGGCATCGCGGCTGAAAGTTAATCCCATGACAATTAGTAAAGCATATTCACTTCTGGAAGCTGAGGGGCTTGTCAAGAGAAAGCGTGGTATCGGTCTTTTTGTAGCTAAGGTAAAAAAAGGTCAACGAGGCCAAATAAAAGACGAGTTGCTAAACGGTATTATAAACAAGGCAGCAATTACTGCCATCCAACTCGGTATATCAGAAGACGAGGCGGTAGAATCTCTCAAGAAACATTACAGGGAATACAATTCTAAAAACCGGAGGAAAAAATGATAAGCGAAAATCCGATAGTAAAAATGCATAGCATTTCTAAGCGGTTTGGTGAAATACAGGCGTTAGATAATATCGATCTGGAAATTAGAAGCGGTAAGATAATCGGTCTTTTAGGAGCCAATGGATCGGGCAAGAGTACATTGCTAAGGCACATTATTGGCTTGTATCTTGCCGATCAGGGCGAGTGTATTACATTTGGAGCGGATGCTGCTAAGCTCGGGCCCAAAGAGCTTGGGAGGATTGGTTATGTTCATCAGGAAGGCGAGCTTATCGAATGGATGACGACAAGGCAATTAATTCGCTACGTAAGTGCATATTACAAAAATTGGAATTACAAGCTCGAAAGTAAATACATTGCCGATTTTGATATTTCTCTTGAGGCCAGTGTTGGCTCACTATCGCCGGGGCAAAGGCAAAAGCTAGCAATATTGTTGGCTATAGGTTTCGAGCCGGAACTGCTGATTTTGGATGAGCCTGCATCAGCTTTAGACCCGATTGCCCGCAGCCAATTTTTAGATTTGCTACTACAAATAATCCAAAACGAAAATCGCACTATCATTATCTCTTCGCATATTTTAAGCGATGTTGAAAAGGTTATGGACCACACGTTGATTATGCGTGAGGGAAAGATTTTACGTGATAGCAGTTTAGATAGCCTAAGAGAAGAATTCCTTAAGGTTACACTCGTCCCTCTAAACGGCAAATTGCCAGTTGAACTGCCGTTTGAAAATATAGTCAATTGCAAAAGAGAAGATCACAAAGCGGTATTGACCGTGCAGAATATCTCACAACAAGAACTGGAAACTAAAGCAAAGGATCTCAGTTGCGAAATTGAAATTGCTCCGTTACCGCTAGAAGAAATTTATAAAATCATTGTCAGTCATAAAACTGAGGTGAAGAAATGAGCATTTTAGTAGCTAATTTGAATCACCTGTACCAGAAAATAAACCCTTGGGCTATTTTGTCAACTTTTGGTATTTTAACGTTTATCGTTATTAAGATAATCGAAGGATCTCTCAGAGAAAATGAACTAGGTGGCTTCTCTGCTCCGATTATATGGATGTTCTTTGTTGGTATATTTGTAGCGGCCTTGTTGATAGATGTTTTAAGCAGACCCTTATCGTTTTGCTTACCATAGAAAAGTTCCGAGAAGAGTTTTGTTTTTTATTGGGCTAGGATGGTCATTTTTGTGGTCGCTTAGCTTTCTTCTTTATCCTGATTTAAATACTCTCGAAACTGTCTTGGCATGCCTGTCAGCATTTTCTATATTCACAATTTTCTACTGGCTTGGAGTTTTGTCTGTATCCAAAGTCGGCGGTTTGAGCCTTGGATTTGTATTTTTGCTAATAATACTGCTTGGTATGGGAGAGCTAAGTAATGTTAGCGTGGTTGTTGTGTATGCTATTGTGGACAGTCCAATACTGATGATTTTGTTAGGCCTAATGATTAATGCTTTAGCTTGGCGATATTGGGGAAGGGCTAACCTCTCAAGAGAATATTGTGATACATCACGGATGAGAGTCTCATGGAATTGGAATACAGAAAACGTATTTAAATACCAACAATCTACGTTAGCAAAGAGGAAGAAGAGAAGAAGGCTTAGTTCGGTGAGAATGTCTTCTGGTGTGGAAGAGTTTTTTATTTCCAAAATCAGTTCAGCAAAGTCAGGTAGCCTGCAACAGTTTGTTTGGGGTGCCATATATAAATCCTTTGGGCCTATGGTCTCATTGCGATGGCGGCATTGGATGTGGATCTTGGTGTTTGATATTCCGCCGTCATTATGTTTTCTGGGATATCTGCCAAAAGACGGTATAGCTGTAATGTCTGTTACAGTTGGGCTAATGTTTGCTCTTAGGATGAATTTGGATGTGTATTCTCGCCCGTTAATATGTGTCGGGCGAAAGCAAAGGTTTTGGTCGTCTATGTTGCTTACAGTAGCGAGAGTGATATGTATTACCGCAACGATAGCAGTTTCCATGGTGATAATCCAGCTACTGGGCATGGTGATGCCGGATTTAACCATTGGAGGGTATAAGTTTGTTTATAGTGCATTTGATATGAGTTTTTCCATTATACCGCTATTTACGATTCCGGCTACTCTTACAATACGCTTGATCCTTCACGAAAAGACGCTACTAACAGTAATTTTAGCATCAATTTTAATTTCGATTCCTCTTGTTTCGATTATTCCAGATGGACGTGTGCAGGCAGGCTTTATGCAAACGCTAATTGCATTGATATTCTTCAGCTGGGCGGTGTTTGCCATGGTCTTACGGTATATCTGCATGCGACGTTGCTTGGTAAGTCAAAGCAGATAATCATAAGGCACGAGAGACGCTAACGCGTGAATTAAAATCAATAATCATAAATGAATAAAACTGTAGGGGCGACCCTTGTGGTCGCCCAATTCTTTTCTCTCAGTCGTCATCATCGTCATCTACATTCGTTATTACTGCCCATAGAGGGTATGGTTCTTTTCCTTGTTTCATTGCGTTCCATAGGATTCGGTTAAAGACATCTTCAGGGCATTGATCTACTTTGTCTAGTGGAAGCTTAGCTGAGGCAATGGCGTCTTTGCGCAGTTGGGCGTTTGATATGTTTTTAGGGTCTGGATTCATCTGGTCTAATGGTATATTGGCACTGACAGCAGTGAATGGTGTGAAATCTGGTGTATCTGTGAAACAATCGGTTAACGGTGTTGCTGTTGCGTCTAGTTGGTTCATTGGTGGTAAGCCAAGAATTAGCTCAATCGTTCGAATAATACTTGTCTGGTTATATTGTGTGTTTACAACAGCATTGCGCTTTGTGTAAGGGCTTACAACGTAAGCCGTAGTGCGGTAGCCACTAACATGGTCCCAGCCGCTCTGCGGGTCGTCTTCAATGGCAAAGATGCAGGTGTTCTTCCAGAAACTACTGTGACTAACTGCCTCAACGATTCTACCGAATGCTAGGTCGTTATCAGCAACCTGAGCGGCAGGTGTTGGAGAACCAGCTCTCGTGCCAGATGTATGATCGTTTGGCAGGCAAATGATAATCATGTTTGGCAATGTTCCCTTTTTCTCGTATTCGTTTAACTCCTTTATGAACTCGGCTGCGCGGAATACATCGGGAATATTCAGATTCCAACCTACCGTATGAGTATTTAAATAAGGTCGCAGTGATTCAATGGCGGACCTGCTGCCAATATCTATCAGGTCTGTTTGGTTGAGAAAATTGTGATAGTAATCTAAGAAGGTTATAGATTTTTTTACAGCAGGGTCTTTCCATTTTGTTTCAGCTATGGAGAATTCGCCATAAACGCGCAGTGATTTATTATACGCAATTACGTTATCCCATATAAAACCTGAAGGGGCGTAGGCTAGGGCGTCAATATCATTGTCCTCCATACCGTCTGGATAGCTGCGCGGGAATCCTGCAAAGGATTTTTCCATGTAATCCGTTGCAAAGGCAGTGTCTGCCCATTGATGACCATCAGCGCTTAGAGTTCCGCAGCAGTAGGTGTTATCGAGAAGCACAAATTCCTTTGCCATCTTGTGCTGGTTTGGTGTGATATTTTCTCCAAAGATGCATAATGATTTATTGCCATTACCTTGCGCAATATCGCCAAGAACCTGATCGTAGGTGCGGTTCTCCTTGATGATGTAAATTACATGTTCAAAAACAGATGGCTCGCCAACACGTTGAGGAACAGGCCTAGCTTTCTGGTTTGGGCGTGGGCGCTGTAGAGCTTTCTTGAGCAATGGGTAGCGGTAGTTATCTAGAACCTGACGAGTGAATTTAGATAATCTCTTGCGATTAGGCACTCCAATAAGTGAGATTGAGCCATGATATTGCCTGCTATTATATTTGTTGGACGAATCGTCTTTAAGTTCTAAGGTCGAGCCATTGCCTTTTATGTTGGCAACATAGAGTCGCTTGCGTGTTTTGTCGTATGTGATTGCACCGGGGAACCACCCAACAGGGATTAATCCCATAAACTCGGACTCGCCTGGATCAAATTCAATCACTGCTATTGCGTTTTGAGTTCCATTGGCTACATATAGCCTATTGCCTTTTGAATCGAAAGTAAGAGCGTTCGGGCTTGCCCCAAACAGCTCAGAGGCATTTGGCTTTACCCAAATGGTCTCGATAAGTTTATCAGTTTTGGTATTGATAACGCTGAGTGTGTCGCTGCCTGCATTAGCCACAACGAGATAACGCTTGTTTGGGGATAAGGCCATGGCTGATGAGTGCAACCCTACGACGATTTGTTTCGTATCGACGTTCTTCTTAAGCGAGACGACAGAGACAGAGCCTTCATTTGCAATGTATCGCACCGGATCGACACGCACTACGGTTCCTTTTCCAGCGGGCCCTGTAAGATCTCCAGAGCGAGGGCGACGACCACCCCAGTTGCTAACATACACTTTGTCGCCTTTTAAAACGACGTCGTAAGGAGCAACTCCTACATCCCACATTCTAAGAACCTCACCTGAATCGGTGTCAATCTCTGCAAGTCTGTTTGATAAATTTAACGCCACATACAGCCTCTTGCCATCGCGAGATATGGCAAGTCCGGCAGGGATTGCTTGTTTGCGTCGCGGCGCATTAGCATCGGGCAATTTTATAGAATACAAGCCATTAACGCTACCAGTAGAGCTAACATTGAAAACCTTGATATCTCCATTGACATTAGATAAATAAATCCGAGTCCCGTCTGGGCTGAAAATCAAACCGGTATAACTTAGCTTTCCAGATTTATCAGGTTTGAGTAAATGAGCTGGGCTGTCAGGGAGCGAGTTAATCTCAGTCGATGGTAGAGCTGCGCGTTGTTTGATATCGCCTGTCTTGGGATCAATTAGAATCAACTCCTGAGTATTGCCTGAGGTAGCGAGCAAACTATAATCAGGGCTTAATGCAACTGCCTGCGGCCTTATACCCGGCAATTGTACCTGAATACCAACGGGGGTGAGAATTTGGTTAACCGGTGTTATATATCTCTGCGGGCTGATTTGCCCCACGGGATCATTACTTGCATAGTCCTGAGAATCGCAGGAAGTAACAAGCAACATGAGAGTTGACAATAAAAAGCAAAACAAACAAGCTTTTATTACAAGAGTAGATTTGTCCATCGTTAAGTTTCCTTACCAGAGATATTTGTTTATAAGGGTAGTAGCAGATAACCGTTCCTAGTTTAGTTTATCTATGTTTCTAAATAAGACAAGCAGTTTTCATACTTTTGATTGTGTTAAAGCGGCAAGGCGGTAGTGGTTAGGTGTTGATGGTTAGTGGTTAGCGTCCCCAAGCGTTACTCAACGCCCACTTGTAGCTCCAAATTCCATCGCATCTTCATTTCCTTCAAAAATCACTAAAAAAGAACTGGCTTTAGTGGCAAAATATATTAATAATGGAAGGCGTCTTACTTGCCAAATGCCTGCGCAAGTGTTCGATGAAACGCATTGTTACACTTAGCCTTGGAACTCACGTACTAGAATGGAAGGTAGTATGTTATGAAAAAAATCTTAATTGTAGCATTAATCGTTTTGTTTAGTGTTGTTGCTCTAAATAGGACTTCTGCTGAGGAAGTTAAAAACGAACAGAAGATTGCAGATCCTAACTTTATCCCAAAAGAGATTACTCGAGATCTATTGCAGAAGCGTAAGCATATATGGAGTGGATGCACAAGGCTTAAGCAGGAAGGTGTTTTTGGTACACTTGATAGCTTATTTTATGAAAAGAAATTTGATGAGCTTGAGAAGATTGCAAACAAATTCAGAACTGAAAAAACTCGCTCGCGAGGAGGTAACTGGGAACTCGACTTTTTTTACAAAAACCTTTCGACAAAATGGTCAGATTTTTCTCCAGCATATGAAAAGGCAGTATTTGATAGATTTAGGCAGTGGGAGAAAGAATATCCTGACTCTCCGACTCCTCTCATCTTAATGGCTAGAACTCATATTGATTATGGTTGGCATGCCAGAGGTTACGGGTATTGTAACACTGTAAGCGATGAGGGATGGAGAGTTTTTGACCTCAGGCTTAGCAAGGCGAGGGCTCTGCTTCTAAGGGCGCAAGCAAAGAAAATTAAGGACCCTGACGTATATAGCACACTTATCATGGTTTCAAAAGGTCTCGGGGATTTTCGAGAAGTTGCTCCGGCAATGTTTGAAAAGGGAATAGAGATTGAGAAAACTTATTGCCCATTATATACAGAGATGGCTTATGGCTTGTTATTGAGATGGTATGGTGAAAAAGGCGACCTTGAAAAATTCGCGGAAAGGGCTGTTTCTCTAACTCAGGATCAAGAAGGTACTTCATTCTATTCTCGTGTTGCCGGTATAGCGTTTTATCATTTTAGCTACGATAAATATAAAGAATTTGAAAGTAGATATAGTTTTCCATACGAAAAACTCAAAGGAAGTTACATAGACCTTATCGACAGATTTCCGCATACGAGATACTATCGTAGCGAATTTTGCCTGTATGCCTACTGCAATAATGATAAGGAAATGGCACGGAAACTTCTCAAAAAAATAGGCAACAGACCAAATTTGTCAGCATTTGGCAGCAGGAAAACATTCGAAGCATGCAAACGATGGGCTTTTGAAGAAGAATAAACAGTCTTATAGGTGAGAGGGTTTTTCTACGCAAAACTGTCCCTAGCGTTCTGTTACCGATTATACTACAGGTTCAAATTTATAGCCGATTTGGCGTATTGTGTGTATTAAGGTTGGTTTGTGGCAGTCGGGTTCGATTTTGTTTCGCAGGGTTGTTACGAAACGGTCGACACTTCTGGTGGTTACGAAGCAGCTATAACCCCAGACGGCATTTAATATTTCATCACGTGTCAAAGCTCGGCCCTGCATTCTAAGGAAGTATTCGAGCAGGGCAAACTCTTTGGGTGAGAGTTTGATTTCATTTCCTTTTTTGGAGAGTTTCCTAGCGGGGATATCGAGGGTAAAGTCGGCGAATTGGTAAGTGTCTTTTCCCTGCTCTTTTCTCCGCCTCAGGAACGCAGCAGAGCGTGCGAGCAGTTCTTTTATACTAAATGGTTTGGTAACATAATCATCGGCACCAAGATTAAGGCCTAGGATAATGTCGGATTCCTCACCTTTGGCGGTGAGCATTATGATAGGCATATCTAGTTTTTCTTTTCGGATTAGTCGGCAGATTTCATAGCCATTAATTTTCGGCAACATAATATCGAGGATAATCAAGTTTGGTTTGGCATCCAAGGCGGTATTTAGTCCGGCTTCTCCATCAGCGGCAAAGAGGACATTGTAGCCTGCATACTCAAAGTTATCCTTCAAACCCCGCAACATTGAGGAATCATCTTCTATTATCAGTATTGTTTCCATATTTCAAGTACACTCAAGCAAAATTTTTGTGTCAACCAGTGACATCTTAATTTTTTCGACTATGAAGTGTTTGCTTTGCTCCTTTAAAATTATTGTACGGCTTTCAGTGTCCGTCAATAAGAGGTTATTATCTCTTTCATATTCTCCCTCTAAACCACAAATCCTAACTTTACCGTAAATGTGCTTCCTTTGCTAAGTTTGGATTCGGCCTCAACTTGGCCTTTGTGGGCATCAATGATAAATTTAACGATTGAGAGGCCCAATCCAGTTCCTTCAGCCTGGCGGGAGAGGGAACTGTCGGCCTGGTAGAACCTGTCGAATACTTTCTTAACTTGCCTGTTGGTCATTCCTATTCCATTATCTCTAACCGAAAAACAAACTTCAGATTCTTGAGCAAATACTTTTAGTTCAATTTGTTTGTTATCATAAGAGTATTTGTATGCGTTATCCAGCAAATTCACCAGCACAGTCACTATCGCATCTTTATCCGCCATAATCGACAGCAAATCATCATCAATCGTTACAGTAAATTTACAGCTTTTGTGATTGAATTTGGTCTGCACAGCTTCAGCCGCGGCTTTTGCAATTTCAACAGGATTGGTGGGGACAATATCAAAAGCCTGCTTGTTTCGCTCCATCCTGCTAAAGGAAAGGAAATTGTCTATCAGTCTGCTGAGTCTGAGATTTTCCTTTGAGATTAGTTGCAAATATTCTTTGGCCTGTTGCTGGTCGTTATAATTCCCCTCAAGCAATGTATCCACCAGTACCCGCATCGATGCTAAAGGCGTTTTCAACTCGTGAGTAACAGTAGCAATAAAATCGTTCTTTAGCCGGTTGAGTTTGATTTGTCTGCTAATAACTTGTGCGGCTATTGCTCCAGAAGCCATAATCAACAAAACAACAAGTGCACCTGTCCATGTGTAAATAGCAGTTTGCTTGTTTGCGGCATTTTCAAAAACATCAGCATCCTTGAAATACAGTTCTATAAGCCAGCCAGGTAAAAACTTGCTGATTTTGGTTTTGAGAAAAGCTTTTGCAGTCGTGTCTTTAATACCATAGATGTGTGTTCCTTGAGCATCAAAAATTCGACAATCTAAATCGCTTGAAAAAATACTATCTTTGCCATCTGTATAGACTAAATTACCAGCAAATGTGAAAATGATATTATCCTGTTTTGTTAGTCTCAGTGCAGTATTGCCGTTAACCCTGTATATAGTGGCGTAAATATTTGTCTGTGGTAATTTATTGAGAGTTCTATTGCTCCAGTCTTTGAAAAGCAGGGTAGTTGGAAATTTTTCAGCTATTTGCAGCGATAAACTTTCTGCCGCCTGAAATTTTCTAACACTTTCAATTTGAGAACTTAAGTCTTCTGTCAAAACGTTCTCGCCTTGTTCGTACAGGTTCATCGCTCTATCTGCCAGAAAAACTCGCTGCTCAGATGGAATATCAAGCAATGCCCCTGCACCGGTGTTGTAGTTCGAAATGATGCCAAGAAGGCTTTTCAGTGCAACAGTAAACTTTGGAGTATGCCGATTGTCTTTGAGGGACTTTTTGTAAACAAGCTCTGCGTACATTAATTGCGCCTCTGCACTTAAGTATACAATTTGACCTTTATCGCCGTGATCTCTTCCCTTTGCTCTGTTGGCATGGCTGATAGCTTCATCAATCTTATCCATTTTCTTGCATATTCTTGCCTGGGCAATTATAGCTTGCTTTTTGTTTACGGGGTTATCAGAATTATCTTCAATGTTTTTGTATCTATCGAGAGCTTCCTTTAACTGATATTTTGTAAATTCGCATTGCCATGCCTCGTCGAAATCATTTTGAAATTCAGAATTATCCTGGTAGGTTTGTAAGTGGGTTGGATAAACACAATTCCCATTTGGGTCATACAGAATGAAACCCTCTGGCTTGTTAGTTCCTTTGGTTTTAATAAAACTGAAAAAAACATCAGGTACAGGCTTTTTCTCTAAGAGTTGTTCGGATATTTTGGCTTCTTTTTCAAGTTTATTGTCGAGCTTGGAGAATTTCTTTTCAATCTCTATTTTGTAAACATTAATCAGTTTTTGTTTTACCGCCAGATGTTCATTTTTTACAGCCTGTGTCATGAACCATAGCAAACATACGGTGGGCAGTATCACTGCTATCGCTAGCAGCAATATCACCCATCGCAATTGATTTTTAGAATTAGATTGTTGTAATTTTCTGTTCAATTAATTTATATATCCCTTATTAACCATTTATCACCAACAAGCTCAAGGTAGCTACCAAATTTTTGATGCATTCCCTTCTCTATTCTAGTATCACCAATGTAATAAACTCTTCCAAGTGTAAGATACCATTTGATTTTACATCTGTTTTCTGTGATATCTTTACTGATGATCTCAACTGGATTGCTTGTATCCATCGCCTTAATCATAGCTTGGAAAGGGTGATTAGATTCTGTTGCCAGCATTTCCATGAATTCATCATAATCAGCTCCATCTTTGGAAACACATGCCTTGGCGTTTTCCAGATTACCATTATAAACTGCGTTTACAAAGCTCTTGATTGTTGCTTCCGGCGTACTCATGTCGATTGGCGATTTCGTTTTTTCTTTCATCCATACATTAAGTGTGGCTTTGTCTGTGGAGTATTCAGCAATTTCAATTACTGCCAGATTACCTTCGTTGGTTAGAACAGCACAGAAAACGATCTGTTTTGCCAAAATGCTTTCTGATGGACTTTCTCGCAATAAATCAAGCGATTTTTCTGCTATTTCAATAGCTTCTTTATTTTTGCTCTTCCCAATGCCGGAGAGTCCTATGATCCGAGCAGATTTTTTTGGATTTACTATTAAGACACCGCCGCCATTATTATCCCAACCGATGTCGTATTCTCGCGGCACGTCTTTACTGGCACCGATTATAATACCTCTGTCAAGATCTAAAACTGTATCATCAACAATATGGTATTTATTGTGTTGCCAGCCTACAGGTAGTTTTTGGAGCATCTTATAGCGAATTTTGAAGTGTGGCGGGTCTTTTCTAGTTTGCATTTCTGTTATCTGGAGAATACCCATTCCTCCTTGTCTAGTCTTGAAAACGAAGGTTTTGGGCAATTTTCCGTCAGCACTCAATGGAATGGGGTAGCCTGCTTTACCTGTCGAAATGTGTTCAATAACGTGTTCAGGCGATATATTCCATCGTTCCTTATGTGTCGGTATTGCTATAATATTAATACCCAAGAGGCTCTTTTTGCTGGTTTCTCCGAAAAGATCTGCACCGCTTTGCAGCAGAAAATCTCCAAATGCTATTTCTAGCTCAACATCTTGTGCCTCACTCCATTTTTTCGCATCTGAAACTGAAAAGAATTTACAGGTATCCAGATCGAACATAAAATCTTCATCAACTCCATCATCATTAATTATTTTTTCTATCACTGGACCGAAAACATATTGAGTCTCTTTTTTTGCCAAAGTCACATTAACCACATGATTTTCGTCCTGCTGAACTTCTTTTTTCCACCAGTAGATGTCCCAACTATTAACGGTTTCTCTATTGGTATATTCCTTGCTTTTGTCAGATAAAACTGTCCCCTGGGGAACAGCAAGAAAGAAAGTTTCGTAAGCATGCCGGCCTAAATTATTCTTCATAGTCAAGAAATACTTACCGCCAGTGCCTACTGGCGAAAGCTGTTTAGTACTGTCCCTTGCCCAGCCATAATTGAAAAATTCGCCCGGCTGCAAAGGTTTTTCAGGATTCCAGTAAATGTTGTAAAAATTCTTGCGATTTTTATTCGGCACAATTTCAATATCCATTTCATCATCATACATACTGTAGAGTTTTTGGTCAGGATAGCTGGCTCCTGAGACACGATAATGTTTTGTTATAGGCTTTTGTGTCCAGTTATAGACATACCCCATTCCACCGCTTCGAAGAACAAAGTCGCTATCGACAACATAAATGTGGCTGTTGGAGTATAATTTTTTCGCTCCAGCTTCGGCGCATACCTCACCATATTTTGAGCCAATATATGCACTGACCTCGCCACCAAGAATTTCAAATATATTACCTTGCTTAACCTTGCTGATGCCCATCTTATCAAGCTGTTTCTGTGCTTTCTTGGCAAGTCGTTTTTGTTCTGGGTAGTAATCGCTAACTTCCTGGAAGTATTCTACGGCCTTTTCTTTTTCACCTTTTTTCAGGTGGCACATTCCCAGCCGATATGTTGCCCGTGAAGCAAGACGTTCTACATCCTTATATTGTTTGCGCACCTGCTCATAAAGACTTATCGCCTTTTCGAGGTTTCCCTCGGTCTTCTCGGCGTACAGGCCTTCCTGTAACAGCAGGCTTGGTGATTTTGAGGATCTACTTGCTTTTTTAGCGGCCGAACTTGTTTTGAACTTGATGGGATAAATAACGGCTGATTCGCCTTGGAGATTTTTGAAGTTTCTGTAGCTTTGGCAATTAACGCTCAATTCATATTCATGGGAGGGCTGTAGTATCACCTGCATCGTAAGGGTACGTTTGTTAATCCATTTTGGCTTGCCTCTTGTTTTTGGGTATTTTTGTCCGCCACCACAGACTGAATAGTCATCTCGGCTCATATCCTGATCAAATTCTATGCGGATTATCCTTAGATCTGGATCCACATTTTCGTTGCCGTTTTCTGGAATGGTTTTAGTTACCATTGGTGGAACCGCATAAGTCGACATTGCACAAAAAGCCAAAGCTATCCCTGCAAACAGAATGACACTAAGTTTATTATTTTCCATAAGACAGTCCTTTCTCAAATAGATTAACAGAAAATGTTCATTTTTGACAGAGGTAGTTTAGCGATCAAACGCTACCGTTTTGTTACCGTTTTATTTTTTTTTGGTGATTTTTACAAATCTTTTAGTCTTTCAAATAAAACAAGCGGTCCTAATCCTTTCCGTTTGCGCCTCTAGCGTTCTTTTGCGTTAAAGCAGTTAAAGGTTTTGGTTTTTCCCTTCAAGATCTTCAAGCTCTTCATCGTAAAAATCTTTTCGCTAGCTTATTTTACGTTTATTACCGTTTTTTTTGTTTTTCGCCTGCGGTGGCTATTGAGCTGCGCAGATGCCTAAAATCTGCGATATTTATACTGATATGGCGATGTTGGGATGTGAATTTTATGTGATTTAATTTTCTTTTTCGCTTGCTATTAATTCGAAATTGGTACATTATGTGTACCAATTGTGTGTTTCGGAGAAAAAGGTTTGGATAAAGAATTGTTGCAGGCAAAAGCCGTCAGGGAGATAATTTCCCTGGTTGCTACTGGTGAGTATAGACAGGGGCAGAAATTGCCTGCTGAGCGTAGTCTCTGTGAACAGCTTAATTTAAGCAGAGGTACTCTTAGAAAAGCATTCTCTGAACTTGAATCTATGGGCGTTATTAAGGTTATCCCGCAGAGCGGGGCTTACGTTCAGGAGTTTTCTCATGAGGAGATACCAAGTAGAGTCTTGCCGGTGGACTTTAAAGGTGTTTCTCTAAACGATATCATATTGGCGAGAAAAGCAATAGAGGTTGCGGCTATCGAGATTGTAGCCGATAGGGTTACCCAAGAAGACATAGCGGAGTTTGAAGATATTGTCGTGCAGATGGAGAAATCGCAGGATAAGCTCCAAGATTTTATTAAATATGATATGAAATTTCATGAGCTTATCGTTAGAATGAGCAAGAATAGGGTTTTGGTAACCGCTTATAACTCAATAAGCCAATACCATAAATACTCTCAGGTTTACAGTGGCTCTTATGGCGATTCACAGAAAACGGCACTGATGTATCATAGAAAGATTGTGAAATCTCTTGGCGGTTCTCAGAGTTGGCGTGCGGTAAAGACTTTAGTTAAGCATCTTGATAATATGCTAGAGTCAATTAAGAAAGTAGGATAGGTAATGTTTGGTTTTATTGATTTACAGATTAATGGTTACAAGGGCGTTGAATTCTCGGATATTAATCTAAACGAGGAAAGCTTCATCTATGCAACCCGTGAGATTCTAAAGACAGGCACTGTCGCATTTTTGCCAACGATTATCACTTCTAGCAAGGAAGTTTACGCCAATTGCTTAGCTGTAATGGCAAAGGTTATAGAACGCGATGAGTTTAAAGACGCGATTCTTGGCATCCATCTTGAGGGGCCGTTTATATCCAAAGAGGCTGGCGCGGTTGGTGCGCATAATCCTAACGATGTTCATGAAGCGTCAGTTGAGTATTTTCAGCAGTTGCAAGAAATGTCGGGCAACAATGTTAGGCTCTTGACAATCGCTGCAGAGGTTGCTGGCGCAAAAGAACTTTGCGAGTATGCTTCGCAAAACGGCGTTACTGTTTCGCTTGGTCATCAGATGGCTCTGGATGCCGATATCGACAAACTCGCTAAGGCTGGGGCAAAAGCCTTAACGCATCTTGGAAATGGAATGCCAAATCTAATTGATCGCCATTCAAATACGCTTCTTGCCGGATTGGCACAGGATGATTTGATTGCGATGATTATTACAGATTCTCATCATCTTCCGGCTTCTTTGATTAAGGTAATAATAAGAACGAAGGGCGTTGATAAGGTGGTTGTCGTGAGCGATGCTTCTCCGATTGCAGGTTTTGCGCCTGGAAGGTACAACATGCTCGGCAATGATGCGGTACTTGAGGAGAATGGTCTTTTGCATAATCCTGAGAAGAAGTGTATGGTTGGTTCTTCAGCTATGATGCTAGAGTGTATGAATTATCTGGCGTCTTTGAATATTCTCAGTGAAGAAGAACTATGGAAGGTTGGTTTCTATAACCCACTTAAAATGATAAATGTTAACCCTGAAAGAATAAAGGGTGATTATAGCATTACATACAACAAAGAAAATAATGTATTCGACATTGAAAGGTAATTTACATATGGCAACGAAACCACAGGTAGCGATAATTGGTGGTGGTATGATAACACAGGTACAGATTTTACCATCAATCTATCAGCTTCAAAGAATGGGTGTTGTAGGCGAGATTAGTATCTGCGCTTTGGATTCTGCTCCACTTAATGTGTTAGCTAAAGATAAAACTCTTTCGGAAGCGTTTCCAGGACAAAGCTTCAAGGCATATCCTTCTCTAGATACAGACCCAAGTGAGAAATTTCCTGATATGTTCAAGGAACTGATTGGATCGTTGCCAAAACACAGTATCGTGGTTGTCGCAATGCCAGACCAGCTCCACTACATGGTTATCAAAGAGGCTCTCAAAAATGACCAACACATATTGAGTGTTAAGCCTCTTGTATTGAAATATGAACAGGCTCTAGAGATTGAGAAAGAGGCTTACGAGAAGGGGCTTGTTGTCGGTGTTGAGTATCACAAACGTCTTGACGATAGAGCTTTGCTCGCTAGAAGACAGTACCGCGAAGGTCTCTTTGGTGAGTTTAAGATTGGTCACGCAGAGATGAATGAGCCTTACTATTACAGATACTCTAATTTCCAAAACTGGTGTACCTGCGAAAACTCTGACATGTTTACTTATGTGGCTTGTCATTACATTGACCAAGTTCACTTTATTACAGGTCTTCTTCCAAAGTCTGTTTCTGTTTATGGTATTAAGGATAAATATCCTAACGGTAATGAAGGCTTCCTATGGACCGACGGACGTGTTATCTGGGAAAATGGAGCTAGCTTGAATGTGATTAATGTTATGGGTTATCCAGATGATGGCCCTGGTGGAAACTTCCAAGGTATCAGAATGTACTGCGCAGGTGAAGATAAGGGCGGTATGTTGGTTCATAACGACCAATACAGAGGTATCGAATACTGCTACATCAAAAAAGGAGACCAGCCTGGCGATACTCTATACTCTGAGCCAAGTCCGGACTACTTCAAGTATGTGGACCTCGGCGGAGAAGGGCTTACTCCAGTTGGATATGGTTATCGCTCTATTGAGTTTATTGTTAAGAACGCTTGTAAATGTATCGGTAAAGACCTTGCTCAAAGGCAAGAGCTTCTAAAGCAGTTCGATGAAGATGGTGTTATGGCGACTCCGAAAAACAGTGCTTATAACGAGCTTGTTATGGAAGCTGGAAGGCTCTCAATTCTAAACGGTGGTAGAGAGGTTGAGATAACCTACGGCGAGAATGCAAAGGTTGCTTTAAAAGAATATTAATTTCTAATCTAGAAAAAAGGATGATAAAGATGGCAAAAGAATTTCCACTTGAAACGATAAAAGTAGATCCAGTTGAGACAAAGTATCGCAAGATTACAGGCGAATTAACTAACGCAGAAACAATCGCTAGAATCAAAGAGTTAAGAGATGTAGAAGCGCGCAGTATGCGTGGTCAGCTTCCTATTGTTTGGGATAAGGCTGAGGGTGTAAATGTTTATGATGCTTATGGCAACAAATGGCTAGACTTCTCTTCAGGTGTTCTTATTACAAACGCTGGACACGGTAGAAAGAAAATTGTTGATGCAATTATAGAGCAAGCTTCTAAGCCATTGCTTACAACCTATTGTTTCGCTAATAATCCAAGAATTGATTTGGCGAAAAAACTCATAGATATTGCTCCAGAAGGGCTAGATAAGGTCTTCTTGCTTAGCACAGGCTCTGAGAGTACAGAGTGTGCGCTAAAGATGATGAGAACTTATGGACGCAAGATTAATGACAATAAGAATGTTATTGTTTCATTCCTAGATTCGTTCCATGGTCGTACAACTGGTTCGCAGCAAATGGGTGGTATGGCTGGTGGAAAAGCTTGGATTAAGAACCAAGACCCTGATATTGTTCATGTTCCATTCCCAGACGGCTTCCGCAATGAAGATGTTAGCTTTGATTTGTTCGAGAAGACTCTCGCTGATCTTGGAGTTAATCCAGATGACGTTGCTGGTGTTATCAGTGAGACATACCAAGGTGTTGGGCCAAACTTCATGCCTAAAGAGTATGCTAAGAGATTGCGCAGCTGGTGTGATGAGCATAAGGCACTTCTTTGTTACGATGAAGTTCAAGCAGGTTTTGGCCGTTGCGGTACAATGTGGGGCTTTGAGGTTTATGACGTTACTCCAGACTTGTTCTGTATGGGTAAGGGCTTTAGTAGCTCATTGCCAATTAGTGGCGTAATCGGTAGAGCTGAGATTATGGATCTCTACGGACCTAACGAGATGACAAGTACTCACTCTGCAAACCCAGTTTGTTGTGCGGCGGCATTAGCTAACATTGAAATTATCGAAGAGGAAAATCTCGTTGCAAACGCTCAAGAGGTTGGCGTTGTTTTAGCTGAAAAGCTCGATGAGATTCAAAAAGAGTTCTCTGATGTTATTGGTTTTGCTCCAGCTGTTGGTATGGTTGGTGGTCTTCTAATGATTAAGAAGGGTACAAAAGACCCTGACTACGATCTAGCTTGGGAGATTATCTACAACTGCTACAAGAAGGGCTTGTTGTTGTTTGCTCCAGTTGGCGTTGGTGGTGGATGTGTTAAAATTGCTCCTCCTCTTTGTATGGATAAAGAAGCGATGCTTGAGGCTTGTCAGGTGTTGCGTGATGCTGTTGCAGAGGCTGTTGCCAAATAATAAAGGATTTTACGATGCTTGAGCTTAGAAAAGATTCAAAATATTCATTGCTTATACCAACAAGTATGGGCCTTAGGCTTACGCCAGTAGATGCGCAGCCGTTTCACTGTAGCGACACATTTAAAATGCAGGCTACTAGTGCAGAGAGTAATGTTGCTAGCGTGTCTTCATATCTTGGCGAGCCGGTTAAGGTGCTAACTTGCTTTGTTAAGGATAGTCCTGTGTCGCGATTTATTAAGGATAATCTTAGAAGTCGCGGTATGGATTATGAAGGTCCAGAGTTTGAACAGAAAGACCCTTGGGGCTTCCGTCATCAGATTAATATGGCTGATAGCGGATTTGGGTTGCGCGGGCCGCGTGTACAAAACGATAGGGCTGGCGAAGTTGGTAGAGAGTTATCTTGCGACGACTTTGACCTTGAACGCATCTTCAAAGATGAGGGCGTAAAGATTGTACACCTATCTGGATTGATTGCGGCTCTTTCTCCAAAGACTAGCAAGTTTTGTCTTGATGTTGCAAGGGTGGCAAAAGAAAATGGCTCGCTTATTTCTTTCGACTTAAACCACAGGGCAAGTTTCTGGAAGGGCAGAGAAAAAGAGCTTGCTAGAGATTTTGCCGAGATTGCTTCGCAAGCAGATATCCTTATCGGTAACGAAGAGGATTTCCAACTTTGTCTTGGCATTGAAGG
>JALWYQ010000034.1:0-66734 GCA_027078365.1 Phycisphaerae bacterium | reverse complement strand
CTTTAACTGGCAACGAAAAATTTCTTCAGCAAATAGCCGCGACAGGCTCTTTCGACCCTGTCGCGACGGAGACAACCTTCCTTAATTTTGATGTGCAATTGATACTGAAAAAGCAGCTTACGGTCAAAAGCGGTTTGAACTGATTTGAGCTAAACGACCTCCTTAACACAAACAAAATAAAAGCCCCTGCAGCGAACATGGTTTGCAAAGATTGATAGCTTCAAAGAAATGATTAATCGCGTTAAAGAGGCGTATCCAAATACGAGTTTGTTTGGCACTACTCTTCGTGAAGTTATCAGTGCTAACTTGCATCTATGGGGAGCTATCGTCTCTTCTGGTGATGATTGGCATACTATTATGCCTCGAGAAATTGGAGTTTTAGACCGTATTGGCGGCGGCGATGGTTTTGTTGGCGGTTTGCTCTATGGTTTGCTTCAAGGCTGGGATATTCAGAAATGCTCAGAGTTTGGATGGGCAAGTGGGGCGTTGGCTGCAACAATGCTAACAGATTATGCTCAACCGGCAGACCCTGAGCAGGTGTGGAGTATTTGGAACGGAAATGCTCGCGTAAAGAGATAGATAAATAAACTTTGGGGCTCGCTATAGATTTCTAAATCTTTAGCGAGCCTTACTATTAAAAGGCGTTTCGATATGGATAATCTTTTCGATTTAAAATCTAAAGTTGTTGTGATTACAGGTGCTGGTGGGGTTCTCTGTGGTTGTATGGCGCAGGAGATTGCTAAGCTTGGAGCTAAAGTTGCACTGCTTAATCGTAGTGTTGATAATGCAAATGCAACAGCGGCAAAGATTAATGAAGCTGGTGGCGAGGCTTTTGTTGTAGCCTGTGACGTTCTAAAAGAAGAGGATGTTAAAAGGGCGTTTGATGAGGTGATGCAGAAGTGGGGAAGAGTTGACGCTCTCGTAAATGGTGCTGGCGGAAACAATAAACTTGCGACAACATCGGAAGAGCAATCTTTCTTCGATCTCTCCATAGATGCAGTCAAAAGCGTTTTTGGTGTCAACTTCATAGGTACTTTCTTGCCATGTCAAATCTTTGGAAAACAGATGGCTGCGCAAGGTAGCGGAGTTATTATCAATATATCAAGTATGGCGGCTATGAAGCCATTGACAAAAATTCCTGCCTACGCTAGCGCAAAGGCTGCGGTCGATAATTTCACGCAATGGCTAAGCGTTCATATGTGTCAAAATTATTCTAAAGAGATTAGAGTAAACGCGATTGCTCCAGGATTTTTCCTGACCAAACAAAACCGCTTCCTTCTAACAGACCCAGAAACTGGAGATTACACTGCGCGTGGTAAGAGCATTATCGACCACACTCCAATGGCTCGTTTTGGTGAGGCTCAGGAACTTGTTGGAACGCTAGTTTGGCTTCTTAGTGATGCATCTAAATTTGTAACGGGAATCGTTGTCCCTGTTGATGGCGGCTACTCCTCATTTGGTGGAATCTAGTAGTATGCTCTATTATAAACGTGGAAGTGCTAGCGATAATTTAACCAGTGAAGATCTTAGAGATGCGCTATATACGGCGTTAGATAAGCTTGGTTCAAAAAAGAGAGTTTTGGCGATACCTCCAGATATCACGAGATTCTACTCAAGGGCAGGCGAGCTGACAGAGTTTGCTTGGCAGTATTATGGCGATAGGATGACGGATATTCTTCCAGCCCTTGGTACGCATTACCCAATGACAGACCAAGAGATTGACAGAATGTTTGGCTCTATTCCGCATGAGCTCTTTAGAGTTCACGATTGGCGCAGCTCGCTTGTAACACTTGGAACTGTGCCAAAGAGCTTTGTTGAAGAGGTCAGCGATGGTAAGGTTAGCTACGACTGGGCTGCGCAGGTTAATAAGCTTCTTGTAGAGCCTGAGTTTGATTGTATCTTGTCTATTGGTCAGGTTGTTCCGCATGAAGTTGTTGGAATGGCAAACCACAGCAAGAATATCTTTGTTGGTACTGGTGGGGCTGATGGTATCAATAAGAGTCACTATCTTGGCGCTGCCTACGGTATGGAAAAAATAATGGGAAGGGCAAAAACTCCAGTACGCGACGTTTTAAACTACGCCAGCGAGAACTTTGCCAAAGAGCTTCCTATTGTTTATGTTCAAACTGTTATCGAGGCGACCAGTGATGCCCAAATTGTGCGTGGTATATTTATTGGCGACGATATCGAGTGTTTTAATCTTGCCAGCGAACTTTCTTTGGAAGTGAATTTTACTATGCTTGATTCTCCGCTTGATAAAGTTGTCGTGTATCTGGAACCAGAAGAGTTCAAGAGTACGTGGCTTGGCAATAAGAGCATTTATCGAACTCGTATGGCGATGGCTGATGGTGGCGAGCTTATTGTTTTAGCACCGGGTCTTGCTGAGTTTGGCGAAGATAAAGAGATTGATAGGCTAATTCGTAAATATGGCTATATTGGCACAGAGAACATACGCAAGCTAGTTGAAACCCAAGAAGACCTCCAGCAAAATCTAAGCGCAGCAGCTCACTTGATGCATGGTTCTAGCGATGACAGGTTTAACATTACCTATTGTCCTGGTAATCTATCAAAAGAAGAGATAGAGAGCGTGAATTTTAAGTATGGCGACCTTGAGAGTATGAGTAAAAAATACGACCCATCAAAACTCAAAGACGGCTTTAACGATGTTGATGGAGAAAAAATATATTACATCTCAAATCCCGGCATGGGACTTTGGGCGTATAAGGGTAGGTTTAACTAAGAGACCATCTAGATTAATATTTTACATTTAAAGGTTTATTCGAATGAAAGAACATGTATTTGTTGGTTTTGGCTTTGGTCCTATCCAAAGCGGTCTTTTCGCTGCTGAGGCGTTTAGAAGCAAAAACTTTAAGAGAATAGTTATCGCAGAGGTAGATCAGAATCTTGTTGATGCGATTAGAGATAATAATGGCACATACTATGTGAACGTTGCAACGAGTGAGAGTGTTATCACTGAGCAGATAGATGGTATTGAGATTTTCAATCCAACTAACCAAGAAGATAAAGCCCAATTGATAAGTGCATTAAAGGATGCTACTGAGATTGTAACATCTTTGCCAAGCGTTAATTTTTACGACCTCGGTGAAAGCAGTGTTGCCAAGCTGATTGCGGCGGGAATTAAAGATAGTACAGTCGATGCAAAGATTGCTTATGCAGCAGAAAACAATAACCATGCAGCCGAGCTGCTTGAAGAGGCTGTTGCTAAGTATGTAGATATCCCAAAATCTAAGGTGCAGTTTCTCAATACTGTTATTGGCAAGATGAGCCAAGTTACGACTGATGAAACAATCATAAA
Organism: Phycisphaerae bacterium; assembly: GCA_027078365.1. GTDB lineage: Bacteria > Planctomycetota > Phycisphaerae > Sedimentisphaerales > Sedimentisphaeraceae > S145-28. The sequence continues at coordinate 63,418 of JALWYQ010000034.1, read as the reverse complement.
AGAGAAATCTCTAAAGACAATAACACCGAACTTTATGAAGGCGTTTCTTGTTGAAGAGTTCAATAAGATTTTAGTAACAAAGGTTGATTTGACAGACTTTACACCTGGTATTGAAGTGTTTGCGCAAAAGAGCGATTTACTTCCATTTGAAGAGGCAAAGCTATTTGGTCACAACGCAATCCACGCAATGCTTGCTTACCTAGGCGCACAAAAAGGTTATGAGAATATGGACCAACTGCGCGGTGATAAAGAGCTGATGGATATTGCTCGCAGGGCGTTTATCAATGTATCCGGTGCTGGGCTTATCCATAAATACGCATCGCTTGGCGATGAGCTATTCACGCAAGAAGGATTCACTGCCTATGCTGATGATCTTCTAGATAGAATGACAAACCCATTTCTAACCGATGCTGTTGCTCGTGCGGCTAGAGATCCAAAGAGAAAACTAAGCGCTCGTGATAGAATATTTGGAGCTATGAAGCTCGCTCTAGAAGCAGGTATTGAGCCGGTAGAAATGGCGCGTGGTGCTAAAGATGGGCTCAAATATCTCTTAAAGAACGCTGACGAGAACGAAGTCGTTCAAGAATTGCGTTTTGCCCCAGAAGAACTAGACAAAGAGAAAATAACCAAACTCCTAGAATGGCTCTGGCAGGGCGAGGATAGCGAGCTTGTAGAAAAGTTTGCTCAGCTTTTGGCTGATGCGTAATCAATATGAAATAGAATTTAGAAAAAACCTCTAACTAATAATTAATTGATAGGGAATTTAGATATGTCAAAATCAGATATAGCAGTTGTAGGCTTGGCGGTAATGGGAGAGAATCTCATTTTGAATATGGAGAGCAAGGGATTCCGTGTTTCTTGTTTTAACAGAACAGTCTCTAAAGTGGACAACTTTATCAACGGTCGCGCTAAGGGCAAAAACATTGTAGGTTGTCATAGTGTTGAAGAGATGGTTGCGAGCCTTTCTACTCCGCGTAAGATAATGCTCATGGTTAAGGCAGGCGCAGTTGTTGATGCGTTTATTGATCAAGTTTTGCCTCACCTTGAAGATGGCGACATTATTATTGATGGCGGCAACAGCCACTTCCCAGACACAATCAGACGAGTAGAGTACGTTGAAAGCAAAGGTAAGTTGTTCATCGGTACCGGTGTTTCTGGTGGTGAAGAAGGTGCTCTTAAGGGGCCATCTATTATGCCGGGTGGATCTGTTAAGGCATGGGAAGCGGTTGCTCCGATTTTCCAAAAAATAGCTGCACATACAGATTCTGGCGAGCCATGTTGCGAGTGGGTTGGTCAAGGCGGTGCGGGTCACTTTGTTAAGATGGTCCACAACGGTATCGAATACGGCGATATGCAGCTAATCTGCGAGTGTTACCAAATAATGCGTGATTTGCTTGGAATGACTAACCAAGAGATGCACGACGTTTTCGCCGAGTGGAACAAGACAGAACTAGACTCTTACCTAATCGAGATTACAAGAGACATTCTTGGCTATAAAGATGAAGAGGGCAGAGAAGTAGTAGATTTAATTCTAGATACTGCCGGTCAAAAGGGAACTGGTAAATGGACAGGTATCGAGGCTCTAAATCTAGGCCAGCCTCTAACATTGATTGCTGAGTCAGTTTTTGCAAGATGCCTATCTGCGCTCAAAGACGAACGCGTTGAAGCATCTAAGATTTTACCAGCGGTTGATTCTAAGATTGAAGTTGACAGAGCTAGCTTCCTTGAAGATTTGCGTCAAGCATTGTACGCCTCAAAAATCGTTAGTTACGCTCAAGGTTATCAACTGATGCGCGAAGCGGCTAAAGAGTACGGCTGGGATTTAAATTACGGCGGAATCGCGTTGATGTGGCGCGGTGGCTGTATTATCCGTTCGGTATTCCTTGGCAAGATTAAAGAGGCTTTTGATGCAAACCCAGAGCTTAAGAACCTCTTACTCGACCCATTCTTTACAGATGCGATTACAAAGGCTCAAGACGGTTGGCGCAGAGTGCTATCTACTGCTATCCAAGCGGGTATTCCAACCCCATCAATGAGTGCGGCTCTATCTTACTACGATGGTTATAGAAGTGAGCGTCTTCCAGCGAACCTCCTCCAAGCTCAGAGAGACTATTTTGGAGCCCACACTTATCAACGCGTTGATAAGCCAAGAGGCGAAGTCTTCCACACAAACTGGACGGGCAAGGGCGGTTCAACAAGCGCATCAACTTACGATGTTTAGGAAAGGGAACCTCTAAATATCTGGAGATCTGGCAATGGCAGAATTTATACATGAAGATTTTTTACTGCAGAGTGATTCGGCTAGAAGATTATACCACGAGTATGCCAAAGATATGCCGATTTACGACTATCATTGCCATCTCAATCCAGAAGATATTGCTACAAATAAGAAATATGAAAATCTAACACAGATTTGGCTCTACGGTGACCATTACAAATGGCGCGCAATGAGAACTAATGGTGTTAGTGAAGAATACTGCACTGGCTGCGCAAGTGATTGGGAGAAGTTCCAGAAATGGGCCTATACTATTCCCTATTGCTTGCGCAACCCGCTGTATCATTGGACTCACCTAGAACTCGCCAATCCGTTTGGGATTAAGGATAAATTGCTATCGTTGGATACTGCCGAAGAGATTTACGCAAGGGCAAACGAGCTTTTAGCGACCGATGGTTTTAGGGCAAAAGCTTTAATTGAAAAGGCAAACGTCAAGGTTGTCGCCACTACCGACGACCCAACCGATTCGCTTGAGCATCATATTGCGATTGCCCGTAGCGATTTTAGCGTAAAGGTATGCCCAACTTGGCGACCAGACAGGGCGATGGCGGCCGAGAATGTTGCGGCGCTTAACGCTTGGATTGATAAGCTCGCCAGCGTTAGCGATGTTGATATTGTTGACTTCCAAACATACCTCGATGCTTTGAGAATAAGGCATAAGTTCTTTCACGAGAATGGCACGCGCATTAGCGACCACGGCCTTGAGACTCTCTACGCGGAAGATTACACCCAGAAAGAAATTGACGCTATATTCACCAAGCTGCGCAGCGCAAAAGAGCTTGACCATCAAGAACAGTTAAAATTCAAATCGGCAATGATGTATGAATTTGCCGTTATGGACGCTCAAGCCGGCTGGGCTCAGCAACTACATCTTGGCGTAATGAGAAACAATAACACCAGAATGTTTGAATCTATAGGCGCTGATACTGGCTTTGATTCAATTGGTGATTTTCCGATTGCGGCAACTCTAGCGAAATTCTTGGACAGGCTCGATAGAACTAACAGCCTGCCAAAAACAATCATATACAACATCAACCCATCTGATAACGAGATTATCGCTACGATGATTGGAAACTTCCAAGATGGTACGGTCGCGGGTAAAATTCAGTTTGGCTCTGGTTGGTGGTTCCTAGACCAAAAAGATGGCATGGAAAAACAAATCAACGCACTATCCAACATGGGGCTTCTAAGCAGATTTGTTGGAATGCTAACAGACTCAAGAAGTTTCCTTTCCTACTCAAGACACGAATACTTTAGGCGTATATTGTCTAACATGCTAGGCAATGATATAGAAGCAGGGCTTTTGCCAAAAGACTTCGACCTAATCGGAAATATGCTCAAAGACATCTGCTACAATAATGCGCATGACTATTTTGGTCTTTTAAAATCTTAACAGGGCAAGCACAGATAAACGCAGATGAAAAGCTATTGCAAAAACCTTTAACTGCAACTGCTTTAACGCAAGAGAACGCAAAAGGACGCTAGAGTCGCAAACGGAGCGGGAGAGGATTAGAACCGCCTATTTTATAAACCCCTAAAACCTTTTTTGTTATGAAGAACATGAAGTCCTGGGAACGCGGAGCCCCAGCTCCGCAAATCGTTCAGTACAGTTTCCCTTTACAAGCGTTTCTCAATCTCTCATTGCAAATAAACGTTTTTCGCTTAGCGCGGTAGCGCAAGCTGTCCGATGTTAAATAGTTGCGGCATTAGCCACATTCCAACATATTTCATCTTCTCTAAAATGAACGCAAGATAGCATTAAGATGTCGCACCTAACGGAGCTAATCGGCTTTTTGTATGTTGCATTGCTACAAAGGGATCGCCCCACGGGGCTAGATGCTGGGGCGTTTTATTCCCTTCGGGGTTACAAAGGGATCGCCCCCACGGGGCAAGATTTGAGGCATAATCCCGTAAATGGCATTTATGACCCCTCTAACCACAAAAGATACCCCCATAACGATTTCACTTGTTTTAGATTTGGAATTTGATATTATGGGACTGTATTGGGAGGTATTAACTCCTGTATGTGCAATTTATCGCTAGAAGAATTCTAAGGGGTGGAAAATGAGAAAACGTCTACTTACCTACGTTTTATTTTTAATCGTACTATCATCTTGCTTGTTTGCCCAGACAATTACAGTTGCAAAAGATAACAGTGGAGATTTCACTACAATTCAAGAAGCGATTAACTATTCTTGGGACGGAGATACAGTTGCGGTTTTTCCGGGTACATACACAGAGAACGTGCATTTTAACAGCAGGGCTATTACATTGACAAGCCTAGACCCTAGCGACCCTGATATCGTTAAAAAAACGATAATTAAAGGCACTGTTACTTTTGACTTCTCGGAAGATTCAGATTCGATTCTTACAGGTTTTACCCTTGCAACTGGTGGAAGTTTTACATGGCCAATTTGTGATAATAGCTTCGATCAATATTATCCAAGCGTCTCAGGAGACATCATTGTTTGGCGTGATTATAGAAACGCCAATAATGACATCTATGGCTATCGCATTTCAACTGGTGAGGAATTTGTAATTTGCGACAACAGTTTTGATCAATCCTCTCCAAGTGTTTGGGGTGATGTTGTTGTCTGGCGAGACAATAGAAGTGGCAATAACGATATCTATGGCTATCGCATATCGACTGGCGAGGAATTTGTAGTCTGTGACAATAGTTCCAATCAATCGTCTCCAAGTATTTGGGGTGATGTTGTTGTTTGGGTTGATAATAGAAGCGGCAATAATGATATATACGGCTATTATATATCAACTGGCGAGGAGTTTGTAGTTTGCAATAATAGCTCTTCTCAATCCTCTCCGAGTATTTGGAATGACGTTGTTGTCTGGCAGGATTACAGGAGTAGCAATAATGACATCTATGGTTATCGTATTTCAACTGGTGAGGAATTTGTAATCTGCGGTAACAGTCTTGACCAATCCTCTCCAAGTGTCTGCGATGATGTTGTTGTTTGGCGTGACAAAAGAAGTGGCAATAAAGATATTTATGGCTACCGCATAGCAACTGATGAGGAATTTGTCGTATGTGATAACAATTACGATCAAGACACCCCGAGCATTTGGGGTGATGTTGTTGTTTGGCAGGACAAAAGAAGCGATGGTGGAGATATTTATGGCTATCGCATATCAACTGGAGAAGAATTTAAAGTCTGGGAAGACGAATCCTATCAATACTCTCCAAGTATTTGGGGTGATGTTGTTGTTTGCGGTTATAATGGGGCAGACAATTATGATGTTTATGCCATATTTGGTGTAAGTAGTCCAGATTTTGGCACAACTAATCCAGCTCCTGAGCTGGTATGTTATGCAAGTGGTCCGACAATCATTGGCAATGTTTTTAGTTATTGCGCTAATGCGATTAAGGGGAGCTACTCCGCCTTCCCATTGATCAAGCAAAACGCCTTTTTCAATACTTATAACGCCATAATTGGAGTCGGTGGAATAATCGAGAGTAACGCAATCAGAAATTGTTCTTACAATGCAATAGAAGATTGTGAGGCATACATAACATGCAACACCATCACTGGCAATAGTGGCGATGCCATTTACCAATGCAGTAGCGATATCAGAAATAACACAATCACGGACAACACAGGAAACGGTCTGCGTTTATGCTCTGGGCTAGTCTATGAAAATGAGATTTCTCGAAATGCAGTTGGGCTTTCATCATGTGATGCGACAATCGAAAAGAATAACATTTCACAAAACCATGGCGATGGAATAAGCGGAGGCTCAGGCTCAATAAAAGCAAATACAATCACGGCTAATCTTGGTAAGGGAGTAGCCTCTTTTAATGGAACTCTTACCAATAATCTCATAGCCGCCAATGGAAGCGATGGTGTTGATAGTTGTACGGCATTAATCAATAACACCATCGTTGAGAATACTGGCAATGCCGTAGCAAACTGTAGCGGAGTAGTTAAGAATAATATTCTCGCTTACAATCATGGCAGAGGTATTTATGGCGCGAGCGATAACAGCTATAACTGTTTTTGGCTCAATGATGGAGGCAATTTCTATGATAATTATGCAAAGGTTGGAGATATCTATAGCAACCCACGTTTTGCGGCATTAGGCTATATTGGTGGCGAATCATGGATAAGCGGTGATTATCACTTGCAAAGTGAGTATGGTCGCTGGAATGAAACTCTTGGTAGCTGGGAGCATGATTCGGTTACTAGCCCATGCGTTGACGCAGGAGACCCTGAAGATGATATTCTCTATGAGCCAAATCCAAATGGAGGCAGGATAAATATCGGAGCCTACGGCGGAAGTGAGTTTGCAAGTATGGGGAGCTCGTCCGGCCCCGACCCTAATGATCCACCAGAGCCAGATCCAGTTTGTGTGAACCCATCGCGGATGGATTTCAATGGTGATTGCAAGGTTAATATGGATGACTTCGCAATATTCGCAGCCGAGTGGCTCTCATGCGGATACGCAGATCCAGATGATTGCGATTTGTAATTGCTTTAACGCTAAAGGCCGAAGGCGTCGCAATATAGAAATCAAATGGTGCAAGAATATTTTATTTTGCAGGAGTTAAGGATTCGCAGAGCGTAGTTTAGCAGACGACCAATACGGCGCAGCCGGAGAAGTACTATGCACACCTTTGGTGGTAGTGGGCGGTATCTGGTTACTGATTTTAGGGGTGGTGGAGGCTGTTGTTGCCAAGAGAAATTCTGATGGCACTCTTACTCAGATTCATTACAATGATTGGGGCTTGTGTAATTCTGTGTAGTGAGCTATGTTGCAGTGCCACTTTGATTCTACATGCTTGTGGTATTGAACTGAATGAAGAATGTCTGCGTCAGCTTGCTAGCAGATGCGATAGGTTTACAAAAGCGTGTGGTTATATCCGAAAACTTTATTACATTCGGTTTACAAATATAACCGTTCCTATACTGTGGAGATGGCACTGTATTGACATTAAGAAATGAGGTCGTTATGAAATTAAACAGGATAAAAAGAATTGCAAAGATTTGTATTGTTTCTCTGGCTTTACTCTTTTTGGTAATCCAAACGGTTTTATTCATTAAATTGAATAAGACTAGAGCCAAAATCAGAACGGCTGAAAAAGTTGAATTTCGTGTGTATTTCATAAATAGTCCTCAAGACTATAGAACGTTAGTAGTGTTAAATGACAAGAAGGAAATAAATCAATTTGCGGATAGTCTTGCAATCGGTGGTGTATGGTTGCCGCTTGATGTGCTAATTGCAAATACTTTTGAAATTAAAGTATATGAAGAAGGTGTTTGTGAAGACATTATTATTAGAGGTGACAATATAAGGTCTGGTATTTGGGAGGCACCTATTGCTAAGAAGACTAGCGTTTGTATTGAGTCAATCTTAGATAAACATGGTGTAAATAGCGAAGATGCGTATAAGGAACTGATTGACATTATGCTAAGAAAGACACGGACTCGGAACCCAAAAGATATGGCTAAGTCTAAGGTAGATTAAATAGCAAATAGTATCAAACGCGGCGCTGGGTTTGGTGGCAAAGACTAGATAAAAGAAACAGTAATCGATTTAGACCAACAATCAACAAAAGGGGAAGATTTAAGAAGAGATTCTGTGCTTCTTTAATTCTCACTCAGTTGCAATATTATGGCACAGCATGGCGATTTAGATTAATCAAGCAAAAACAGGGGCAGAGAAGAACAAGTACAGAAGGAGCAATAGCAGACTAATCCATCTTCGTTTTTTGTCAGTTAGTAGCAGCAGTATTGCATCAAGAGCACCTAAAGCGGTTAAGCCGGCAATGACAAATGCTGAAGTTTTATAGCTTAGATTTGGTAATTGCATATTAGCATCGACAGTGAAAGCTGCCAACAAATACATGCCTGCAACCACTATTTGAATCCACCATAAAATTTTTGTGTTATTTGTTAGAATTTTGTGTTTCATGGGTTGATCCTTGATAGTTTAGCTTTGCTTGTGAGCCTCGCAATCTTCGCTGATACTAGGGGGGAGCGACTAAAAATGCAACGAAAAAAATAATCGAGTAGGGGCGTCTGTTTCGAAGTTGCTCATAGTTACTTGCAAGTAAACCAGAGACATCAATGCACTAGCCTCTGACTCGGCGCAGTAGCGGGCGATTAACTATGGCTTTTTTATTGACTTAAAGCGTAAAAAAGCTAAACTAGGCGGGATTATGGATAAATATTGTGTTTCTAGCTAAACAAGGAGGCATTAGTGTCTTATAAGTGCGTAGTTTTGATTAAACAGGTTCCTGATACTAGGGCTATTACTGGCGATGCGATGAATGATGATGGTACTGTAAATCGCAGTAAGCTAGCTTCAATACCGAACCCTGATGATCTCCATGCGTTGGAGGTTGCTTTGGAGATTAAAGAGAAATTTGGAGCAACGGTAACGGCTATTTCTATGGGATTGCCTGAGGCTACTGAAGTTTTGCGTGAAGCACTTTACCGCGGAGCAGATAATGCTATTCTTGTAACAGACCGTAGATGCGCTGGTAGCGATACTCTTGCGACAAGTCATATACTTAGCTGCGCAATCAAGAAGGTTGGAGCTGATATTGTTCTTTGTGGTCGTCATTCAATCGATGGAGAAACCGCACAGGTTGGGCCGCAGATTGCTGAGTTTATAGATGCTGCGCAAATAACATGTGTCGGTGAGCTCAAGGGAGTTGATGGTAATTCAATAACGGCTAGGAGAGTTTTGGATAATGGCTGGCAGGATGTTAAAGCTCCGCTACCTTGCTTATTGACCGTTACAGACCAAGCTAATGAGCCTCGAGTTGGAGCTGCGACTAGACTTATGAAGTATAAGAATGCTACAACTGCGGCTAACTATGATGGCGATGTGAATGAGTTAAAGGAGAAGAATCTCCTAATCGAGCAATACGATTTGGACCAGTTGGGTGTGGATCTTAGTCGTGTTGGATTTGAGGGGTCTCCTACAAAAATCAATAGGACACAAAAGGTTATTCTCGAGGCTAAGGAGGTTAAGGAAATCTCCCCAACACAAGAGGGTATCTCGGCGATGGTCAAAGAACTTATAGAAGACCATTCAATTAACTAGAAGTTGATCATTACGCATATGGCGTGTTTAAAAGGATTTAATATGGTTGATGTTAATAAAAAGGGTGATGTCTGGGTTTTTGTAGAATCTCTTGGTTCTAAAATTGAAGACACCTCGCTTGAACTTGTTGGTAAAGCTAGAGAGCTTGCAGACGAACTTGGCGTTAAGGTTGGGGCGGTTGTTATTGGAAGCGATATTGCCGGCCTTGATGAGCGTTTGATTTGCTGCGGAAGCGATAAGGTTTACATGTGTCAAGACCCGCTTCTATCCCATTATCAGGTGAGCTCGTATTCAAAGGTTTTTTGCGATATAGCGAACAAATACAACCCTTCTATAATTCTGTTTGGCGCGACATCTGTTGGCCGCGATCTTGCACCTAGAGTTGCTGCAAGACTTGGTGCAGGTCTCTCTGCTGATTGTACAGACTTACAGATTGGCTCTCATACGGACAAGGCAACTGGCAAGACCTACGATGATATTCTCTTGCAGATTTGCCCAGCGTTTGGTGGCAATGTTATTGCTACTATTATCAATTACGACAAATGGCCTCAGATGGCTACGGTTCGCGAGGGTGTTATGAAGATGCCTGAGCTCGACCGCAACAGAAAAGGTGAGACCATAGAGCATAAGGTTGATTTAAGCAAAGAAGACCTTGTCGTTGAGATTCTTGATGAGCTAGTTACAGAAAAGACTGTGGATTTAAAGGGCAGTGATGTTGTTGTTGCTGGCGGTGCGGGTATTGGCAGTAAGGAAAAATTCAAGCTCCTCTGGGATCTTGCAAATGCACTCGGAGGCGTTGTTGGCGCAACAAGGCCTGCAGTAGATCTTGGCTATATTAGTGAAGAGCATATGATTGGAGCTACTGGCGTAACAGTTAGACCAAGTCTTTACATTGCAGTGGGTATAAGCGGTGCGCTTCAGCATCAGACCGGTATGTGGGACAGCAAGAAGATTATCGCAATCAATACAGACCCAGATGCTGCAATTTTTGATATTGCCCATTACAAGATTGTTGGTGATTTCAATGAAGTTATCCCAATGATGATTAAAGCAATAAAGGCCAAGGCTAATTGAGCTGCTTAGGTTAAACCGTTGACAAGGAATGGATAAGGTATGGCAAACTTTTTTAGAGATAATGACGATATTCAGTTTTTGCTAAAGAGCATGGATCTAGCAACACTCGCAGATCTTATGGAAGGTGATTACAGTAGTGCGAAGGACTGTGATTATGCTCCTAAAAACGCTGACGAGGCGATAGAGAATTATTTTCTAGTGCTAGATTCACTTGGTTCGCTGTGCGGCGATTTCGTTGCACCTCGTAGTGAGGCTATGGATAGGCAGGGCAACAGGCTAACTGAAGATGGCAAGGTTTTACGTCCTGATGGAATGTATGAAATCCTTGACAAACTTGCCAAGGCTGAGGTGATGGGAATGACATTGCCGCACAAATACGGAGGTCTTAATTTTCCGGGTTTGATGCTTGCTGTTGCTAATGAGATGATTAGCCGTGGTGATGCTGCTTTGATGAATATATTTGGTTTGCAAGGCATTGGCGAGACTCTAAACGCATTTGCTAGCGAAGAGATTAAGGATGAATATCTCTACGATTTGGCAAAGGGTAAGAAAACTGGTGCAATGGTTTTAACTGAGCCAGAGGCCGGTAGCGATTTGCAGAATGTTAAGGTCAAGGCATTTCAGGATGCGCAGGGCAATTGGTATCTAAACGGAGTTAAACGTTTTATAACAAACGGTTGCGGCGAGGTTCATCTTGTTCTTGCAAAGAGCGAGCCAGACCGTAGTGGCGGACTTGGGCTTAGCTTGTTTGTCTGTGATAGCGACCCGTCTATAAAGATAAGACGTATAGAAGATAAGCTAGGCATACATGCTTCTCCTACATGTGAGGTTTTCTACGATAATACGCCATGTAAAATTGTAGGCGAGAGACAGCGTGGACTTGTAACCTATGTAATGGCTCTGATGAACGGTGCACGTATAGGTATTGCTTCTCAATCGGTTGGTATTGCTGAAGGTGCTTACAGAGTTGCACGCGATTTTGCCTCTACTCGTGAGCAGTTTGGGGCACCAATCGATCAGCTTCCTGCTGTGCGTGATATGCTAATCGATATGAAGATTGCAGTTGAAGAATGCAGGGCTCTGCTTTACGAAACTTGTAGGGTTGTGGATCATGAAGTTGGTAATGAAAAAATACTAAACAACCCAGAAGCTAGTAAAGAGCTCAAGAAAGAGACTAAGAAGAAACAGCGTATGATAAAACGCTACGCTGCAATGCTTACGCCTATGAGTAAGTACCTTGCTAGTGAAATGAGTAACAAGGTTACGTATGATTGTATTCAGGTGCTTGGCGGTAGTGGGTTTATGCGTGATTATCCAGCTGAGCGTCTGTATCGTGATGCAAGGGTCACTAGCATTTATGAGGGTACTAGCCAACTTCAGATTGTTGCTGCCGTTAGAGGTGTTACTAATGGTACTGCAGAAAAATATATTGAAGAATTGGCTAGTCGTGAGTTTGCACCAGAGTTTGAAGAGTTGTTACAAATCTTAGCTAAAGATGCCAAAATCCTATCAGAAACAGCGGCCTTTGTTAAAGACCAAGGCGTTAAGTATATGGATCTATACGGTGCAAAGCTTGTAGATATGGCGGCTAAGATTATTATTGGTTACCTCTTTGTTTCACAGGCTAGTAGTAAGTATGATATGCAAGTTGATTCGGCTAATGGAGAGAAAGTTAGCATGAAACAACGCAAAGCAGCTATTGCTAAACGCTACATTGAGCACAATAGCCCTAATATTGAAGCGTGGTCTAAGAATATCATGAGTGGTTCGGTATCATCTCTTGAGAATTTTGATGAACTTGCTGGCGCAGCTCAAACGGAAGTTTAATTACTAAGTTAGCTTGTTTATCTTACTGACAAAGCTTAAATACGGGGTAGAGCCGTGGGTTCTACCCCGTATTTTTTATGCATGCTATTTGGGAGATGCTCTAACACGTATCTTTGTCAACCAATAAAAAAGGGCGAAACAGCAAGTTTCACCCTTTTGATTTAGCTTTTATTCTCAAACTAGTATCTGTAATGTTCTGGCTTGTATGGGCCATCTTTTTCTATTCCAAGATACTCGGCTTGTTTGTCGCTTAGAGTTGTGAGTTTGGCGTCGAATCTTTCAAGGTGCATTCTTGCGACCTCTTCGTCTAATTTCTTTGGAAGAGTATATACTTTGTTTTCAAGTTTTTCCGTAGCTAACATAATTTGCGCCAAGCATTGGTTTGTAAAGCTCGAACTCATAACAAAGCTAGGATGTCCTGTTGCGCAGCCAAGGTTTACTAGGCGGCCTTGAGCTAAAACGATTATCTTTCTACCGCTTTTTAGAGTCCAAAGATCTACTTGAGGCTTGATGTTTACCACCGAACACTCTGGAGTATTTTCAAGGTAGCTCATCTCTATTTCGGAATCGAAGTGGCCAATGTTGCATACAATAGCTTCATCTTTCATCATCTCCATGTGGTGGCCACAGATGACATCGCAGCAGCCGGTGGTTGTTACGAAAATATCTCCGATAGGAGCAGCTTCGTCCATAGTTGTAACCTGATAGCCTTCCATCACAGCTTGTAGTGCGCAGATAGGGTCTATCTCGGTTATTAATACCCTTGCTCCAAGACCTCTCATGCTTTGAGCGCAGCCTTTACCTACATCGCCATAGCCGGCAACGACAACAGTCTTGCCTGAAATCATTATATCGGTTGCTCTCTTGATTCCATCGGCAAGAGATTCACGACATCCGTAGAGATTGTCGAATTTCGATTTTGTTACAGAGTCGTTTACGTTTATAGCAGGGAACGGTAATTCATTATTGCGAGCAAGCTGATAGAGTCTGTGAACGCCGGTTGTTGTCTCTTCAGATACGCCCTTGAGGTTTTCTGCTATAGTTGTGAAGTGATTATCGCTTCTCTTTAGAGCTTCTTTTAACCTTGCCAGAACTATTTTGTATTCCTGATTATCTGTTTCTTGATCTAGGATTGAAGGGTCTTTCTCGGCTTTTGCGCCTGTGATAACAAAGAGGGTGGCATCGCCGCCATCATCAACAATCAAATCAGGGCCGCTTCCATCTGGCCAAGTTAGAGCTTGTTCAGTGCACCACCAATATTCTTCTAGTGTTTCACCTTTCCATGCAAATACAGGAATATTCAAATCCTTTACGACAGCTGCCGCTGCGTGGTCTTGGGTTGAAAATATATTGCATGACGCCCAACGAATGTCAGCTCCGAGCCTGTCGAGAGTTTGTATGAGCATCGCAGTCTGGATTGTCATATGGAGCGAACCCATAATCTTTAGGCCTTTGAGTGGTTTGCTTTCTCCATATTTTGCCTGAACTGCCATTAGACCTGGCATTTCGTTTTCAGAAAGCTTCATTTCTTTTGTTCCAAACTCGGCAAGTGCTATGTCTGCAATCTTATACTTACAGTCAAGATCGAGAGGTTCTACTTTTATACTCATAATACAACTCCACTATTAAAGGATTACTAAATACAATGTCATATATCACATTATCACTAGTATCGTCCTATTATCAACATTGTCTTTGGTTGTATTTGAGTGAATACAATAATTTCAATTGTTAGTTGAATTATTGTACTCGCAGGTTGCTTAGTTTCCCCTTGCGATAAGATGAGAAACAGAGGCATCCGCAACCAACCCAAAGGGTTCAGCACAGGAACCTCAATTCTATTTCATCTTTGTGTTTTGATCTAGTTTTACCATTTGAAAGTTGGTGTTTGTTTTATTTGTATTTCTGAGATCTGCGCCTTTGATATTGGCATTTGATAGATTGACGTTCGTGAGGTTTGCACCGTTTAGGTTGGCTTTTTGGAGTTTTGCATTGCACATATCGCAACCTTCAAAGTTGATGTTGGAAAGATTGAATTCTTTAAGCTGCATCCTTGCAAGTTTGGTCTCACTTAGATTGATTAGGATGTTGGGGTTTTCTTGACGATATTTATTCCAACGTAAGGCGTCGTTGTTTTTGCTACACTCAATTAGAAGCTCGTAGATTTCTTGGTTGTTGTATGTCATAGTGTTGCTATTTCCTTAGAAGATTAAGTATTTTAGAATGTGTTGTTTGGTTAGTTGCGATTAGGCGGTAATTTTCTTTGTTGTAGCTTGCCTCATCTATTGGGAAAATTGCTTTTCCGTGCCAATCTGTAACCTTTCCTCCAGCCTCTTCAATTATTATTACGCCGGCGGCAATGTCCCAGAGCTTTGCTTGATTGCTTAGGCTACAAATCAAAGAGGCGTTTGCTACGTATGCTAGATGCAGTGCGGTTGAGCCGAGATTTCTAAATTTAACCATCTCTAAGAGTTTGATTATGCTGGCTTGGTGGTCTTTAGAGAAATGGCTGCCAACAGCAATGTGGGAGAATTTGGTTAGTTCTTCATTGCTAACTGTGATAGGCTTTGAGTTTAATTTTGCTCCAGCTCCCTTTATGGCGGTGAATGAGAGATTGGTTGCTGGGGCATATATAACACCAAGTACTGGTTCACCGCCACTGGTTGCAGCGATACTGACGGTGAAGTCCATTATCTTGTGTGCATAATTGTTTGTTCCATCTATTGGATCTATCACCCACCAAGTATCCGAGCCATTTTGGGGCTTCTGTTTTAGTATCTCGCCTTCGTTCGTCTCTTCGGCTATTATGCCGTCGTTTGGGAAGTGCTTTATGATGTGGTCGATAATTAATTTTTGACAGATAAGATCCATCTGGGTAACTATTTCGTCACCATTTTTTATGGAGATATCAGTGGTGTCAATGGCTAAAAGAGCTTGATTGCCCGCTATTTTAGCCGCTTCTAGTGCGACATTAAGCATCTGTGTTAATTGTGTTTTATTCAATTGCATACTAAACTCAGTTCTAAAGTTTTTTAACTATCTCAATATGGCATTAAGCTCTCCGATATAGCTTGACAGTTAATACGAATGTGCTATTTTATCTTTGATGAACCAAAGAAGCAAATCTTCTATTAAGAGTAATTGTACTAGAGCCCATGAAAAAGCTGTTGCTGCTGTCGTAATGATAGCAATTAGCGGCTTCTTTCTCGTAGCTTGGTGTTTCAATAATGGAATTTTAGATGCGCAAAGAATGTTTGGTATATGTGGAATACAGCAGAGATACCACGTTCCCTGTCCAACCTGCGGTATGACTCGCTCTGTTTGTAGCTTTGTCGCAGGGGATTTCTCGCAGGCGTTTTATTTACAACCAGCGGCGGCGTTTATCTGTGTATTGCTTGTATTTGCGTGGTTGTGTTCATTTCTGATTATTTTGGGCGTAGATTTGCGATTTATATATTGTCGGCTGTTGGCTATCCCTGTCAGATACGTTATCCTAATTGGAATTATTGTTTTGCTCGGCGGTTGGGCGGTCACGCTCTCTAGAGCATTAGCGAAGATGTAGGAGTAAATATGCAAAAATGTAAGCTGTTATTCTTGGCGTTATTAACAATCGCATCTGGTGGTTGCCAACTCATATCGATTGTGGCATCTCCCAATGGTGTTCACAAGGTAGAGCCCGCAAAGGTGGATATGTCTGCATTTAAGAAGTCTAAATATGCAGTTGTTGTTGAGTATCCCGGCAGGGGTAGCGCAACGGCAAACTTATATTACAAGATTACCAAAGCAGTATCGTCTCAGCTTAAAGACCATTTAAAAGTCAAAGATATTGTCAAATACAAAGACGTTGCAAAGCTGAGAAATTCTGTGCCAAATTATGGACTATTGAGCGCATATCAGATAGGAAAATTGCTGAAAGCGGATATCGTTATCGTTGTAACTATTGCTGATTATAGTCTTTACGAATTGCCAACGGCAGGTTATTATAGCGGTTCTTTGGTTGTTAGCTGGGCTGTTTTCGATGTTAAAGATCAAGTCAAGCTCTGGCCTGCTGAGGGTAAGGGCAAAGATATTGAGCTTAATGTTGAAGCGGCTAAGGGTGAAGATAAGATATCTGATAGGCTCTCTGCAGCAGCAGGTCATTGCGTAGTGCGAGATCTTTACGACTGCCAGAGCATACATTACAAGGTATTAGAAGAGAAGGTTGACCACTCAATTGGTCAATGGTAATCGATATAGCTATTATTGCATTGATAGATGGAGAATGAAATGTTTAAGATACTTATCACTGATAAGTTAGCGCAGGAAGGTATAGATCTCATAGCCTCTATGGATGGTTTTGAACCAGTTGTTAAAACTGGTATCAGCGAAGATGAGCTTTGTGAGATAATTGGTGATTATGATGGTTTGATTATCCGCAGTGCAACTCAGGTAACAGCAAAGGTTCTTGAAAATAGTGGCAAACTAAAGGGCATTGCAAGGGCTGGAGTTGGTGTGGATAATATTGATATCCCTGCAGCGACACGCAAGGGTATTTTGGTAATGAATACTCCTGGTGGAAATACTCTCAGTGCGGCAGAGCATACTATGGCACTGATGCTTTCTCTTAGTAGAAATATAGTTCCTGCTTGTACAAGTCTAAAGGCGGGTGCTTGGGATCGCAAGAAGTATATGGGTAATCAGCTTAATTCAAAAACGCTTGGAGTTATAGGGCTTGGTAGAATTGGAATGGCTGTCGTTAAGATGGCTCTTGGCTTTAATATGAAAGTTATTGGTTATGATCCTTTCGCTGTGCCTCAAACTGCAATTGATTTGGGCGTTGAAGTTGCAAAGTCTCCAGAGGATATTTATGCAGTAGCCGACTACATCACTCTGCATGTGCCAAGAAATGAGCAGACAACAAATATGATTTCTACCGAGCAGTTCAAAATGATGAAACCTACTGCTCGTATTATAAACTGCGCACGTGGTGGTATTATAAATGAAGATGCGCTTTACAAGGCACTTGAAGAAGGTCAGATTGCTGGTGCTGCGTTAGATGTGTTTAACGAAGAGCCGCCTAAGAATACAGGGTTTTCAACTGCACCAAACTGTGTCGTAACTCCTCACCTCGGAGCTAGTACACAAGAAGCGCAGATTGAAGTTGCCGTAGAAGCGGCAAAGATTTTGGCTGATGCAATTAAGGGTGGCCCAATTCAAAATGCTCTTAATGCTCCGTCTATGGGAGCTTCTATACCGCAAAAGGTTTTGGCCTATGCAGATCTAGCCAAACGTATTGGTAATATAATGAATAGCATCGTTGAAGGACAAATCCAAGACATTAAACTTGAGTATCGTGGTTCAATAGCAACTAAAGATGTTTCTGCTGTAACTACGGCCTTTTCGATAGGTTTGCTTGAGCCAAGTTTTGATGTTCCTGTAAATATGGTCAATGTTGGTGTTCTTGCTAAAGAGCGTGGAATTAGCATTGATGAGATGAAAAACGATAAGGCAAAGGGAGTTTCTTCGAGCTTTACCGCTATAGTTACAACTGATAAAGTTACACGCAAGATAACAGGAACTGTTTACGCTCAAGATGTTATGCGTATCATTGCTATTGATGATTTCCTACTTGAGTTTGCTCCAGCTGGTCCGGTTATGGTAATTTATAATGAGGATAAGCCAGGTGTTATTGGTGCTGTCGGTAGTATCTGTGGCAAGTATGGGGTTAATATTGGCACAATGGGTGTTGGTCATAACACAGAAAAAGGAACGGCAATCTTAGCTGTCAATCTTGATAAGACTCTCGATAGTGATGCTATTGCAGAGTTGAAAGAATTGGATTTTGTCAATAAGCTCTACCTCTGCAATCTAAGTTAAAAATGAAATGAATCAAACGGTGCCATCTACTAAAAGGTAGCACCGCTTTTCCAAAAGGGAGTTTGGTTGTATGGCAGTAAGAAAAGTTGATGATGTAAATCAGCTTGGTTTTGCGTTTGATAGTGAAGAAGTTAGCCAAGAACATACAGAAAAGACTAAGACAACACCGAAACAAAAAGCAAAAAGTAAGCCCAAGAAGAGAAGCGGTGCAACGGCCGAGTCTATGGCTACTAAGCAACGTGATATCAGTATTAGTGAGTTCTTTGCGAAAAACAGGCACCTCCTCGGCTTTGATAATCCCCGCAAGGCGTTACTAACTACCGTAAAGGAAGCGGTAGATAATGCACTTGACGCCTGTGAAGAGGCGCACATTCTGCCAGATATCACAGTCATTATAAAGCAACTCACAGATAACAAGTATAAGATAACAATAAAGGATAATGGTCCTGGTATTGTTAAAAGGCAAGTTCCTAATATCTTTGCAAGACTGTTGTATGGAAGCAAGTTTCACTCTCTAAAGATGAGTCGTGGCCAGCAAGGAATAGGAATTAGTGCTGCTGGTATGTATGGTTTAATTACAACAGGCGAGCCAGTTGAAGTTATCTCACGAACGTCACCTAATAAGCCAGCTTATCATTGTCATGTTCAGATTGATACATCTAAAAACAAACCAGATGTTATTATGGATTCTGAATGTGATTTTGATTTACCGACAGGTACTCAAGTTGTTATAACCCTTGAGGGTAAATATTTAAAGGGCAAGCAAAGCGTTGATGAGTATATCTCTCAGACTGCAATGGCAAATCCACATGCGACAATAATCTATTATTCACCAGATGGAATGTGCCATGAGTACAAACGCCAAAGTAGTGAGCTTCCTTTTATTCCTGTTGAGATTAAACCTCACCCTTACGGTGTCGAACTTGGAATGCTTTTCAAGATGGCGCGTGAGAGTAAGGCAAAGAAGATACCTCAGTTTTTACATGAAGATTTTTCAAGAGTTAGCACCAATCTTGCAAAGCAAATAACTAAGAATGCCAATCTTAGCTTGCAGTTGAAGCCATCCAAAGCAACTCTTCAAGAGATTGAGGCGTTGCATAAATCAATCAATGAAACCAAGATTATGGCACCAAGTACAAGTTGTATTGGCCCGATTGGAGAAGAGCGTCTTGAAGAAGGGCTGCGCAGGGTAGTTGATGCAGAATTTTACGCAACCTGTACGAGACGTCCGTCAGTGTATCGAGGCAATCCGTTTTTAATAGAAGCTGCGCTAGCTTATGGTGTAAAGGATCCAAAAGCTAAAAAGAAAGACGATGATGATAGGGCACCACTTATGCAATTAAAGCGTATTGCCAACCGTGTGCCTCTGCTTTATCAACAATCTGGAGGTGCCATCTACAAAGCGGTAGTAGATACAAATTGGCGCAATTATGGCATAAGTCAGAGTAGGGGGGCATTGCCGAGTGGTCCTATGGTGCTTATGGTTCACATTGCGAGTGTGTGGGTTCCATTTACATCAGAAAGTAAAGAGGCCATTGCGCATTATCCAGAGATTATAAAGGAAATCAAACTTGCCGTTCAAGAATGTGGGCGCAAGCTTGGCCAGCACGTTAGAAGGCAAAAAAGAATAAAGCAAGAGCTTTCAAAACGTAGCTACATCCAGACGTACTTGCCACATATTGGTGAGGCATTGCGTGATATTTTATCGCTGGAAGAAAAGGAAGTTACTGAAGTTGTAGAGAAATTAAGGGATGTTTTAGAGCGTTCTAGAAAGTTCTAACATAGGAGTTTAGTCTGATGGCAGAAGAGTTAATTATAAGTATCAGTGGAATGCGCGGAATTGTTGGAGAAAATCTTTCACCATCAATCGCCTCTGAATATGCGAGTGCATTTGGAAACTATATAAAGAAAAAAAAGAATAGTTCAGAAAGGCTTAGAGTTTGTGTTGGTAGGGACTCTCGTCCATCTGGCGAGATGATTGAGTCTGCTGTTGCTTCTGGCCTTTGCGCAGTTGGTATTGATGTTGTTCTCTTGGGCATCGTTACAACTCCATGTGTTGGTATTATGATTCGAGAACTTGGTTGTGCTGGTGGTATTGTAATTACGGCATCTCATAACCCAATCCAATACAATGGCATAAAGTTGTTACTTGATGATGGCATTGCACCACCTATAGATGTTGCAACAAAGATTAGACAATCCTATTTTGATAAAGATTTTGAGCTAACCCCAAGTATTGATTGTGGTCGCATTAAGACCGATACGACAACCGATTCTGTCCATATTGAGAAGGTTAAGAAGATTTGTAATGTGGCCTCTATTAGAGATAGAAAGCTCAAGGTTGTTTTAGATAGCGTCAATGGTGCAGGTGGGCGTATTGGTAAGAACCTCCTAGAACAACTTGGTTGCGAAGTCATTGGAATGAACCTAGAGCAAACAGGAATCTTCGCACATACTCCAGAACCAACTAAAGAAAATCTCGTTACACTTTGCGAGAAGGTTAAGGAAGTTGGCGCAGATATTGGTTTTGCGCAAGACCCAGATGCTGATAGGCTTGCTATCGTAGATTCTAAAGGAAATTACATTGGAGAAGAGTTCACCCTTGCTCTTGCCGCTAAGCTTGTGTTTAGTAGAAGCAAGGGCAAAGCTGCTGCAAATCTATCTACTTCGCGTATGATTGACGTTTTGGCAGAGGAAAATGGTGGAGAGGTTATTAGAACGCCTGTTGGTGAGGCAAACGTAGCTGGTGCTATGGTAGAAAACGGATGTGTAATTGGCGGAGAAGGTAACGGCGGTGTTATTGACTTGCGCGTTGGACCGGTTCGCGATAGTTTAGTTGCTATGGCGTTAGTTCTTGATTTAATAGCCGACCAAGGCAAGAGTCTTGAGGAAATAGTAGCGGATATTCCTACATTCATAATGGCTAAAGATAAATTTAGAGTTGATAAAGACAAGATTGCCGTCGTTCTTGAGAAGGCAAAAGAAGTCTTTACAGATGCTACTGTCGATACCAGAGATGGGTATCGTTTTGATTTTAGCGATGGCTGGATTCATCTGCGTGGTAGCAACACAGAGCCAATTATGCGCATTATCGCTGAGGCTGACAGTAGTGAAGCCCTTGAAAAGTATATGCAACAGGCCAGAGATATCTGTGATAGCGTTTTAGCTAGCTAAATTGAGAATGTTGCGATGGATAACGATATAAAGGCTATCCAAGAGAAGCTGATACTAAGAATCAATCTTTTTGGAATACTGGTAAATGTATTGCTTGGTATTGGTAAGATTGTAATTGGTTTCTTCTCTGGTTCAATGGCTCTATTGAGTGATGGCATACACTCTTTTAGTGATTTGGTAACTGATGCAGCTGTCATTCTTGGTACAAAACTCTCTTCTAGAGAACCAGACCATAAGCACCCGTATGGGCATGAATGGTACAATACTTTTGCTAGCTTATTTATTGCTATTGTTTTATTCTTGCTTGGCTGCGCAATGATAGCCAAATCTGCTCTATCAATTGTTAATCATGAAGTTGAAGATGTCAGACCAATAGCGATTTGGGTGGCAATAGCTTCGATTATTTCCAAAGAATGGCTTTACAGAAAAACAAGGGCGGTTGCCAAGAGAACTCATAGCGCAGCGCTGTATGCTAATGCTTGGCATCATAGGTCTGATGCATTCAGTTCGGTAGCGGTTTTGGTCGGGTTAATTTCGCTACGTCTGGGATTTGAGTACGGCGATAGATTTGCTACAGCAGCTGTTGGTTTTATGATGATTCTTGCAGCTATGAAAGTTCTTGAATCCTGTATCAGAGAATTCGCTGATTGCGCTGTAGATCAAGATATAATCGATGAGATTGAAACTGTTATTAGCTCTAACAAGCACATTAAGCAGTGGCATAAATTGCGTACTAGAAGTGTAGGGCGAGAGCTATTCTTGGATTTGCATATTCTAGTTGACCCAGATATCTCAGTTACGTTGGCGCATGAAATTTCAGATAATCTAGAAGATGATTTGCGCAGCCATATGCAAAGGCCAATGAATATTATTGTTCATATAGAGCCTGATTTGCCGCATTTCAGGAAAGATTAACGCAAAGGATGCTAGGGGCACAGAATAGGATTTCTTGCTGGCGGTAATGATGACTATAAAAAAAAGGACCCTTCATTTTGAAGAGTCCTTTTGAGTGTTTTGTTGTTTTATCTTTCTTACGCTTTGCGTCTTGCAGCAACTAGCAAACCACCAAGACCTAGAATTGCCATTGTAGCTGGCTCTGGAACAACGATTTGTACGCGAGTAAACTCGTTAGCTGCATAATCATCAACAACCCAGCTTTGAGCTTCGAAGCTTACGTCTGCATTGCTTGCAGCAGTCATTAGAAGTCTAAATTGATTTCCATAGTCAGTGAACTGAGCATCATCAGCATTGTATATGCCAGCGTCAGAAGCATCCCATGGGCCATTGTTGAATAGATTGATAACAACATTAGTAGCTTGGTTGTTTCCAGCAACATCGCCTGTTACTTCCCAAACTTGTGTACTTGGATCGCCAGCAGCAAAGCCTTTTAGCAAGAAACTGTCACCTGAGTTGGTATATTCCCAAGTAGCCTTTGAGAAATCATAGATTCCCTCACCTTTGTTTAGGGTGAAAGTAGCCGCTGAAGCTGCGCTAACAATTGCTGCGCATAACAACACTAGTAGTAATTTCTTCATTTTCTTTTCCTTCCTATTTTGATTGATGGTTAGATTAGTAATTCTTTAGTAATACCTTGTGTGTCCTATAATAATTAAATTTTAATGCTATCTCAAATAAAATTTAGGGTTAGTGCCGATAAAACCCGTTTTTAAGGCCTTTAAGGCGGGTTTTTGCAGTTAAAAAGGAAAGTTTTTTTTATTAAGAGGCATTTTGAAAGATGCTCTTTTTAGCGTATTTCAATTGGCTGTGACCATTAGCTCATTATTTTACTCTAGGCAAGTGGCCTAGAATGTTAGCTTAGTCAATAAAAAAGGACTCTTCATCGCTGGAGAGTCCTTTTAGTTATCTTTTTCTTGCGAGTGCTTATGCTTTGCGTCTTGCGGCAACAAGCAAGCCACCAAGACCTAGAAGTGCCATTGTAGCTGGCTCTGGAACTATAATCTGCACGCGAGAAAATTCATTATTGGCATAATCACCTGAAGCAATCCAGCTTTGACCTTCAAAGCTAACTGTGGCATCATTTGCTGCAGCTTGCATGATTCTAAACTTTTTGAAGTCGGTGAATAGAGCATTGGTTGCGTAGTATGTTCCAGCGTAAGCTACGTCCCATGGACCATTTGAGAACAGATCTATCACAACGTTAGTTGCTTGATCGCCTGTAGCGATATCACCTGTTACTTCCCAAACTTGTGTACTTGGGTCGCCAGCAGCAAATCCCTTTAGCAAGAAGCTGTCGCCTGAGTTAGTGTACTCCCAGCTTGCCCATGAGAAATCATAAATTCCCTCACCTTTGTTTAGGGTGAAAGTAGCCGCTGAAGCTACACCAACAACTAATGCACATAATAGTAATAAAGATAGCTTTTTCATTTCGTTTCCTTCCCTTTGATGGTAGATTAGATTTTAAGGATTCTTGGCGATATTTTGCCTATAATCGCCTGAGTAACTTAAGAAAAAATAAGATTATCTGCGTCTTCTCATCGCAATAATTAGGCCACCAAGTCCTAGAATTCCCAAAGTTGCCGGTTCTGGGATAGGTTTGCTAGTTAGCGCAAGGCGTGCGTTAGTTAATTGATTATCGTCATAATCATCAACGACCCAGCTTTGAGCTTGGAATTCAAAACCTCTTTTGTAGGTGCATCCATTGTAGACGACTTGATTAGCTGTTTCATCTTCTCCAGCGCCAGCAGCGACCATGAGTAGTTTGTATGAGTCACCGTAATCAGTGAACTCAGCTTCTGTTACAACGTATGTGCCGTTGTAGATGTCGTCCCAGACGCCTATGGCACCAGTGTTGTCTAGCTTTAGAGATACATTTGCAACACTGCCACCGGATAGAGTTCCTGTAACCTCAAGGATTGGGTCTGTAGTTGGTACGGTTAATGCAGTATCGGCAAAACCATAACCTTTGACAGTAAATGATGTTTTACTCGTGTCGTCATATGTCCAGGTAGCTGACGAGAATCCACTATTTTCAATAGTAAAAACTCCCGCGTTATAATCTGGACAATTTCCAAGAGGGGTTGGTGTTGCGGTTGCCACGCTAAAAATAGCGCACAGAGCCAAGGTAAAAAGCATCTTCTTCATTTTCTTTTCCTTCCTATTTGATTGATTAGCATTCGAGCCAACAGCACCTCCATCTGAAGGCTCATTTGTGATTCACTCGATAAACTCATGCCTTTTCAATCACCTCCACCTCACTATAAATGGTAAAACTCGATTATAAATTTTCAAGGGAAAATGAATAAAAATCCGATAATATTCAATTCTGACCTTAAAAAACGCACTTTTCGTGTGAAAAAGATAAAATTCAAGAGTAATGGACTAGTCTAAACAGAGTAGCTGCGATTGCTATATAGATTTGTATGTCAAGTTTTCCTAAAAATAATAATGCAAACAATAAAAAAAGGGCTTTTTCATCGCTGAAAAAAGCCCTTTTTTAAATAGCAAGTTATAATTGCTTATTTCCTTCTTCTCATCGCAACAAGTAAACCACCAAAGCCAAGAATCGCCATTGTAGTTGGTTCTGGAACTTGAACGCTAGCGATTGTAAGTTGTGCGTTAGTGAAGTTTCCTGCGGTGTAATCCTCTACAACCCAACTTTGAGCTTGGAACTCAAGTCCTCTATCGTAAAGTTGTCCATCGTATACTATTTGGTTCGCTGTCTCACCTTCTGTAGTTGCTCCAGCAGTCATAAGTAATCTAAACATTCCGTAATCAGTGAACTCAGCTTCTGCTATAGTGTATGTGCCATTGTAAAGGTCGCTCCATACGCCTACAGCGAGTGCATTGTTTAATACAACTGAAACGTTAGATACAATGTTACTTGCACTTAGATCACCTGTAATTACACAGATTGGATTTGTAGTAGGTGTTGATGAATCAGCAAAACCATAACCCTTAAGCGTAAATGAGTCTTTGTTGCTGTCATCGTACGCCCAAGTCATTGATGAGAAGCCACCATTTGCAAGAGAGAAGACTCCTGAATCAGTGTAATAAGGTGAATCCTCTAGAGGTGTTGTTGATGCTGAAACGATGCCTACCATTGTGCACAAAAGCGCTACTAACAATACTTTCTTCATTTTCTTTTCCTTCCTATTGATGGATTAGTGTCCGATAAGATAGCGCACGACTAGCTACTTATCTCAATTAGTTAATTTACTCCCTTTACTACTTCTCCGCGACCTCCTATCACGGTCCTATAATAATAGCACGAAGCGGTTTTTATAGCAAGAAAAAAATGGTAGTTTTTAATTGTAATTACTAGGATTACCTCGGGTGAGGCAACCGATTGACTTTTTATACTGCAACTGTAGCTGTTAAAGTGGTTTAGAGTTTTATTTAGCCTCAAAAAAAAGCTCCTCTCAAAACCTCGAGAGGAACTTTTAAAAGCGTTTTTTATCAAGTTTTTATTTGGATCAAAACTTTCTAGTTACGTTTTCTTCTTGCAATAAACAACCCGCCGAGACCTAAAAGAGCCATAGTGGCTGGTTCTGGAACTGGATTGCCGGTAAGGGCAATTCTTGCGTTTGTGAATTCATTGGCATCATAATCACCAACGACCCAGCTTTGTGCCTGAAATTCAATTGTGATGTCGTATAGAGTGCCATTATAACTCTTTTGACCAGCATCGCTTGCTGCTGTCATTAAGAGTTTAAATGAGCCGTAGTCTGTGAATTCTGCTGCGTCTGCGGTGTAGGTTCCATCATATAGAGGATCCCAGTTACCTGCAGGTAGTAGAGTTATTTCTACGTTACTAGCGTCTATGTCTCCAGCGACAGTCCATACGAGTTGAGGATCTGTTGTTTCTGGGCCGTAACCTTTCAAGAGAAAACTGTCCCCTGAGTTAGTATACTCCCAAGTTGCCTTCGAGAAATCTCCCGTTGCTTTTGAGAATGTGCCTGATAGGGTGGTTGTTGCGGATGCAGTACTAATTAGCGCAGCGCAGAGGGCTACAAGTAAGACCTTCTTCATGCTTCTTCCTTCCGATTGATGGATTAGTGTTCAAGACCCTCACCAGATGAATTTGTTAGTGATTGCCTTATTTTAGTTAGTAATTCCTTTTTCCTACTATTGATTTCCTTTCAGAGTCCAATAATATCGCTAATAGACTCTAATTGCAAAGCTTTTCTGGTGCGTTGAGCGAAGAACGTTGTTATTGGGCCCTAGGGGCGGTTAATTTTATTCACTTTGAGTTGTTTTACTCAAAATTCTTCTCACGTTTTTTTTTGTTACGAGTTTTATCGCGAATATTGCATGGCTTCGGAAATTGCGGATAACGGTGACCAAAGATTAATAGCAATTAAATCTATAAAAAAAGCCAAGCCGATGAATTGGCTTGGCTTTTTTGTCTTAGTTTGGAGTCAATTATGAGCAATTTACAACATCTGCGCATCTTTGACATAAGTCAGGACTCTCGCTTATTGAGCCTACTGAAGGTAAGTAATTCCAGCATCTCTCGCATTTACTATGTGGAGATTTGCTTGCTTTGATTACTGTGTCTGTATCGCTTTTTTCGAACTTTGCTTCGCTTATGATGCAAAGTGAGGCGAATTGCTCTTCGCCAATCATTTCTAGAGCTTCCATGATTTCTTGGTTATTGCTACTTACAACGATCATAGCTTCTTGATTGCTTGCGATTTCTTTCGCTTCTCTTAGAGCTTCTAGGCTGCGCAATGCTTCGTCACGAATTTCAAGGATTATATCCCATTTTGCATCATTACTGCTATCGATATCCACAGAGTCAGCCTTTGGCATTAATGCTAGGTGAACAGTCTCTACGTCTTGGCTTTTAAACTTCAAATTGCCCCAAGCTTCCTCTGCAGTATGAACCAATATTGGAGAAATGAGTCTGATTAAGCCATCAAGGATAATGTGCATTGTTGTTTGGGCGCTTCTACGCAACTGGCTTTCTTTGGCGTCGCAGTAGAGTCTGTCTTTTAAAACATCCATATAGATATTGCTCATATCTACCGTTACGAAGTTGTAGATTAATGAGAAGACTTTATGGAACGCAAAATCCTCGTATGCAGCTAAGACGTGCTCTATGAGTTTTTTGTATTGAGAGAGTGCCCAGCGGTCAATCTCAACCATATCTTTAGTCGCTACTGCTTGAGTTGTAGGATCAAAATCATCTATGTTGCTAAATAGATATCTCAAGGTGTTTCTGATTTTTCTATACGCATCTTGGAGTCTGCCAATTATTTCATCATTACAGCGCATATCTTCTTGGTAATTTACGCTTGAAACCCATAAACGCAATATGTCAGAGCCGTACTTTTGGATTTCCTCTTGGGCATTTACATAGTTGCCTAGCGATTTTGACTGTTTCATTCCTTTGGCGTCAACAGTAAATCCATGAGTTAGAACGCTCTTGAAGGGAGGTTTGCCGGTTGCGCCAAGTGCTGGCAACATGGATAGTTGGAACCAGCCTCTGTGTTGGTCACTACCTTCTAGGTACAGATCAACAGGAACATCCCAACCGGCTGCTTTTGCAACGCTATGCCAGCTACAACCGCTCTCAAACCAAACGTCAAAGATGTTTTCTTCTTTGTGTAAGTCGTCCCAGCTAAATCCTTCTGGAAGTTTGAAGTCTTCGCCGAGTATTTCTTTTGGAGAATCGCTAAACCAGCCGTTTGAGCCTTTTTCTCCAATGTATTTCGCCGTAGCCCTGACAGATTCTGCCGTTAGTAGCGTATCTCCATTAGAGTTGTAGAATGCTGGGATTGGCAATCCCCAGACCCTTTGGCGGCTAATGCACCAGTCAGGTCGAGACTCAAGCATTCCACGCAACCTCTTTTCGCCCCAAGCTGGAATCCATTTAACATCTGATGTCGAATCTAGCGCTAGTTCCCTCAGAGATTTACCTCGATTTGCAACTTTCTTATCAACACTGATAAACCACTGTTCTGTAGCCCTAAATATCACAGGCATTTTGCTACGCCAGCAATGCGGGTAGCTATGGAGAATGTCTTTTCTTGCGAATAGTAGGCCAAGATCTTCTAGTTTTTCAATAACAACTGGATCTACCTTGAGTACATTTTGACCCTTTAAAAACTCTGGTACGGTCTCATCGTAATCGCCGTTATCGACGACAGGTGAATATATCGATAGCCCATAGGATTGACCAGCCATATAGTCGTCGCTACCGTGGCCTGGGGCAATGTGAACGAGCCCTGTTCCGTCTTCAACAGTAACGTAGAGTGCATTTATTACAAAATATGCATCATTTTCGGTAGGGTTCTTCTCGACGAATGGATGTTTATATCTTAGCTTTTCTAGCTCCTCTCCCCTGACTCTAACGTCGGAAATTGAGTATTGACCTTCTTCAAGCCCGCGAGCTTTCGCTATTGCTTCAGCTCTTTGTGCCGCTACAATAGAGACACATTTTTTGCCGCCAATATCGTATCTAAGCGAGGTATATTCGATAGAAGGGTGCGCAGCCACCGCTAAGTTTGCAACCAGAGTCCAAGGAGTTGTTGTCCAAATCATAAAATAGACGTTTTCCTCGTCTTGATTGCAAAGGCCTAGCTCGCACATCTTGGCTTTTGTGTCGGCATCAACAGGGTAATTAACATAGATACTAGGTGAGCTAATATCCTTATACTCTAGTTCTGCATCTGCTAAAGCAGTTTCGCAGCCGATTGACCAATGGATTGGTTTGAGCTGTTTATAGACTATTCCCTGCTCGACTAGCTCTGCAAATACCTCTAAAATACCCCTTTCGTAAGATGGTTTCATGGTGAGGTATGGATTTTTGTAATCAGCAAAGACGCCGAGATCGCTAAATTGTTTTGATTGTAGCTTGACGTATTTGCTTGCGTATTTTTGGCATCGTTTACGGATTTCTAGTTTATCCATATCCAAAGCCTTCTCACCCAATTCAGCCATAACCTTCACTTCGATAGGAAGTCCGTGGCAGTCCCAGCCTGGGATGTAAGGCGTGTCGTAACCGAGCATCGTCTTGTATTTTAGGACAATATCTTTTAATACCTTATTGATAACATGTCCCATGTGTATATCACCGTTGGCGTATGGAGGGCCGTCGTGGAGTATGTATTTGGGGGCATTTTCTCTTTGTGCGCGAATTGTATCGTACATCTTCTGCTTTTCCCAGCTTTTGCGTATTTGCGGCTCACGCTGGGTAAGGTTTGCTTTCATTGCAAATGCAGTTTTAGGTAAATTTAGCGTTTTGCGGTAATTCTTTTTCTCTGACATTATACAAGTCCAATTATCTAAAAGGTTTATAATTAAGCCCGCAATAATAAGTACTAGCGGTGGACCTGTCAAGACTAGAGGGCAATATAGTAGCTCTGTTATGTGATATTTGTTGTAAAAGAAGGGAAATAACGATTCTGCGGATAATACTCAAAATAGTGAATATGGGCTAAATACCCAATTTATTGATTAAATTGCCATTGTAGTTATTCGACAAATACATGGTAAGGGTAGTCAATATCGCTCTAGGTAAACTAACGAGAACCGCTAAGATTTATAATTTGGCTCTCAAGCAAGGTTTTTTGCTAGAGATAAGAGACAAAGACGTCTCTTTTTTTTTAATAAGGCTTTATCAAACAGAGAAATTGAGATTTTTGTTGATCAGGGGCAATTAATGAAGAGTTTCCTGATTTGTATTGCTTCTTTAAGTCTTTGTTTGTCAAGGTCTTATCAAGTATCAAGACCTTTCTTAGGGTAGATATTGGGTAATGGATATGGGGAATCTGTGAGATGGGAAACACGTAGTGTTAACAATTTTTTATAAATTTGGTGATGAAAAAAAAAGAAGTGAAGAGAGGTTGCTAGTTTCGGTTATCAAATTTTTGATGATTGTAGCGGTATTTCTATTACTACCGGTACCGTTACGTGCTGGCAGTGTTGCGGTCTGCAATCATTATCACGGTTTTGATTCTAGCTTTTCTCATTCTACGTCAGTTCCGACATTAAAATCCGTTTACTACGGAGAGGCCTGTGCATTTAAATTCAATCTAGAATTCACGGTTAATACTGATCCTTGGCAAATAGGCTACGATGGTTATCTCTCATTAGATGAACAAAAAGATATCAATCAGACTGCTAGGCTCAAATACAGTGTTGAGATGCAATCCTGTGATACAAACACTAAAAGCGATCATGGAATTGCAGGGATAAAGACATTTGATTACGTAGATTTTGATAATATTGATGAGCTTATGCAGTATCAGGTTAGCTGGCATAGAAGAGTTTTCGGTCTTTTTCCAGCAACTTGTTCATACCAGAATGACTCACCAAAGTATGAATCATACATAGATACATACTTGCTTGGCGCTTGCGGTCGCGATACTGGCGGAACTCAATACGAATCGCTCACAGACCCGTCAATATATACGAATTATAAACTAACAACCCGTATGGATTCTGATCCAGCAATATACGATGGCGGCGGTTACGATTCTTACGATGGATATGTATTGGCTATGGACTTTCTAGGTAGAGAAATCCAGAACGGTGGCTGGTATGAGGATTATGCATTTTGGAATGATAATCCACAGTATGTCAAACTCTATGACTTTAGTAGATATGCACGGGCCACTATCGATTCACAGCCCGAGTCAGTAGGGTGTGTTACTACGGATGAGGCGATGCAATATCGTTGGCTCAGAGATATTAGTTCTGTTAGCCTTGTCGATGAAGATGGGGCTTTGAGAATCTCCGTTTCTTATGATGTGCCAGAGTGGATGATGAGCTACTGGAAAGTGGCTGGTGACGACCCTAATATTGTCCCTGCAAGATTGGTTGATATATTCACAGTTCCTATTGCAATAGAGCTTGATACTTCAGATACTTCACTTAGTGGCTGTGACCTATCCGCTTCTGGTGCAGTTAGTTTGCGCAAGATAGATACAGACCTATTTATAATTGAGGTTGCATTTAACAAACAAAGCGAGACGGTAGATGTTGTTTTATCAGCAACTGCCAAACCTGATTATCTGAATTTTGACTTACCTGTGATTACTTCAATCACTCACATTGACGATACTTGGTCTGTAGCAACTGATAAGCCAACTAGGCTAGTTGTCTTTTCCACTCCAGAGGGGCAAGACCTCTCAGATATTTCTGTTGTAGATTGCAGTGATGATGTTGAAAATAGAGTTGATGCTCCTGTGAGAGACAATACATTAGCTACAATGCATCAGTTTACATTGCAAGAATCTAATTATCTTGATTACTATGTTGGGGTTATTACAAAACAGAGGCAGTCAATTCTTCAATATCTTGAAGAAACTGATATTGCAACAGACGCAAATGGCGATATTCAAGGCTCGGTGGAGACTGATTTTGCTGATACAGACGAAGTAGTCGATAGCAACAGTTTAGACCAAAGTGATAGCTTTGGTTCTGCTATTAGTGGGAATCCAAGTAAATCTACTATCAAAATCTTAGCCGACAATATAGCTCCAACTGCCAATGCTGGTGCAGACCAAGAAGTGGAATATGGAAATAGCATAACCCTTGACGGAACTGGAAGTAGCGATTCTGATGGGTCTATAGTTTCTTATGAATGGAAAGAGGGTGCAACAGTCTTAAGTTCTTCTTCAAGTTTTACCAAGAGTGATTTTTCTGTTGGAACTCACACTATTACGTTGACAGTTACTGATGATGATGGTGCAACAGATACAGACACGGTCGTTGTAACTATTGACGCTAGATACAGCTCAATAACTTTCTTAGATCATTTCAATGATTCTTCTAGTTGGGATATTAATACTGCTAATGGTGACTATGCAGCTGGTACGGAAGCGATAGTATCTGTAGATTCTCCTTCGTGGGATACTGGTTTCTTTGCAAATAGTAGCCCAGCAAATAGGTGTTACTATGCACAGGATACGGAAGTTTTGAAGTTCAAAGCCGATGATGGCAATGTTAGTTGCCCAAGTGATGGTGGAATGACCATTGGTTTTTGGTGTGCGTTTGATGGATCAAACCTTTCAGTCAAACCAGTGACAATACACAACAGCGATTTTTCTGATTATATTCAGATAAATTTTGGTTATACAGGCACTGGAAAATGGACTGCAGCATTCAAGGATGATGATGATTTAACAACTGTAACTGTTTCAACTGATACATCTTCTAGTGTTACAAGTAGTATCTATATTGCCGTTACTGTTGACCTTGCGAATTCGCAAATCACCATATACCAATATGATAACAATGGAGATTCTATCGTTGCTCCATATACAGGAGCTATAACTGTTACCGGTTGGGACGTAACTTCGGCATCATCGCTGATAGAGATAAATTACAAGCAGGACGCTGATAACTTTTGGATGGATGAGCTCTCTCTCGATAATCGTGTTCTTAGCCAAGCAGAGATTGAAACACGTGTGACTGATATGGTTAATGGCAATGAACTCAGAGGTAGCAATGATATACCAGTTGCCGATGCTGGCGCAGACCAAGAAGTAATGGATGGAGAGACAGTAAGTTTTGATGGAACTGGCAGTAGTGATAGCGATGGAAGCATTTCTTCTTACGAGTGGAAGGAAGGGGCAACTGTACTCTCAACTAGTTCTACCTTTGATAAAAGTGATTTTTCTGTTGGAACTCACACAATAACCTTGACTGTAATTGACGATGGTGGAGCAATAAATAAAGATGAAATTGTAGTTAATGTTTGTGCTAGCTCTGATACAATCGCTTTCTTAGATCACTTTAATGACACATCTAGTTGGGATATTAATCTAAATAACGATGACTATGCATTTGGCTTACGAACAGCTACATGCATTAATCCAGAAGCTTATGAAGGATTTTTCTCTACAAGCACTCCATCCAATAATGCACTTTCTTTTGTAGCTAGGTATGACAATATATCATTTAACGCAGTTAACGGAAATGTTGACTATACAAACCAGACATCTGGAGGTATTACAGTAGGTTGTTGGTTGAAAATTATTGGTAACGACTATCTTGGTGCAGAGTTATTTGAAATTGGTAATGATGACGATTATGTGTCTCTGTGGTATGCTCCTGGTAACGAAGGTATTGCCAGAGTATATTTTTATGATGATGGAGTTGGTGGTTACCAAGAATCTTCTACGAATACCAGTTCATATATTAGAAATACTTGGGTCTATTTTGCTCTGACAGTTGATTTAGATTCTCAAGAATGTACTTTACGTCAATACGATTCTAGTGGCACCCTCATTGCTACGGATGTCTTCTCTGTTACTGTAACTGGTTGGGATGTGAAGGATAATGTTTACAGTGTGATTAAACTTGGTGATTATATAGCAAGTGCTGATAGATATGTGTTGGATGAGTTTTCTATTGATAATAGGGTTCTTACACAGACAGAAATTGAATCCCGTGTGCATAGAATGGTAAACAATTATGAACTGTTGCCAAACGGTACTCCCGTTGCTGTTGCCGGCGATGATCAAGGAGTTTTAGTTGGTACAAATGTAACGCTTGATGCTAGCGGAAGTAGTGATGCAGATGGTTCTATCGCTTCTTATGTTTGGAAAGAGAATGGAACAACTTTAAGTTCTGCTTCTTCTTTTGATAAGAGCGATTTTGCTGTTGGGACTCATATTATAACATTGACCGTTACCGATGATGAAGGCAATTCTGATACAGATGACGTTGTTGTAAGGATTCATGACAAGGAAGATCCTCTGACTTTTCTAGCGCACTTTAACGACACTTCCAGCTGGGACATCAATTTAGATAATGATGATTATGCTATAGGCTCAAAGATAGCAACCTTGACTAATCCTATAACCGCTACGGGATTCTTTGCGGGAAGTAGCCCATCAAACAATGCTTTATCATTTGACACTGATGGGGATAATATCACATTTGATGCAGGAGATGGTAACGTTGATTATACGAGCCAGACATCTGGTGGTATTACAGTTGGATGCTGGTTTAAGATTGTAGGAACAGATTATGTTGCTGCAAAGTTATTTGAAATTGGTAACGACAATGACTATGCATCTGTTTGGTTCGCGCCTGGTATTAGTGGTAGAGCCAGAATGTTTTTCTATGATGATGGAGTTGGTGGTAGACTAGAATCGTCAACGGATACAAACTCTTACGTCAGAAATGACTGGGTTTACTTTGCATTTACGGTTGATTTAGATGTAGAGGAATGTTGCCTGCGCCAGTTTGATTCAAGTGGAAATCTAATAGCAGAAGATAAATACCTTATTGATGTTACTGGTTGGGACGTTAAAGACAACGCTAATAGTAAAATAAAATTAGGTGGGTACTTATCTGATTGTGATAGCTATGTTATAGATGAATTTAGTATCGAAAATAGAGTTCTAAGCAAAGGAGAAATTCAAGACCGTGTAACAAATATGGTTTCTGGAGATGAGCGAGTAAATCACAATCCAACAGCCAACGCAGGAAGCGACCAAGAAGTCAACGATGGCGATACTGTAAGTTTTGATGGTACTGGCAGTTCTGATGTTGATGGCCCAATCGCATCTTACGAATGGAAAGAAGGAGCAACAGTTCTTTCAACCAGTTCAACATTCAATAAAAGTGACTTTGCAGTTGGAGTTCACACAATCGTCTTGACCGTTACAGATAGCGACGATTTAACCGATACTGATACAGTTGTCATTACAGTCAATGGCGCACCAACCGCTGATGCCGGAAGCGATCAAGAAGTTAATGATGGCGCAACCGTTAGTTTTGACGGTACTGGTAGCTCTGACGCAGATGGCACAATAGTTTCGTATGAGTGGAAAGAAGGAGCTACAATCCTTTCAACAAATTCTACATTCAACAAGAGTGATTTTACGGTTGGCGTTCACACGATCGTCTTGACAGTTACAGATGATGATGGATTGACTGACACTGACACGGTTGTAATTACAGTAAACGGTGCTCCGACTGCTAATGCTGGCGCAGATCAGGAAGTTAACGATGGCGATACAGTAAGCTTTGATGGTACAGGCAGTAGCGATGCAGATGGAACTATCGCTTCTTACGAGTGGAAGGAAGGTGCTACCGTCCTTTCAACTAGCTCAACATTTAATAAGAGCGACTTTACAGTCGGTACTCATACGATAGTTCTAACAGTAACCGATGATGATGGATTGACCGATACAGATACAGTTGTAATTACAGTCAACGGAGCACCAACCGCCGATGCTGGCGCAGATCAGGAGGTTAACGATGGCGCAACTGTAAGTTTCGATGGTACAGGCAGCTCTGATGCGGATGGTACAATCGCTTCATACGAGTGGAAGGAAGGTGCTACAGTTCTTTCAACTAGCTCAACATTTAACAAGAGCGACTTTACCGTTGGAGTTCACACGATCGTCTTAACTGTAACAGATGATGACGGATTGACAGATACTGACACAGTCGTAATCACAGTCAACGGAGCACCGACCGCTGACGCTGGTGCAGACCAAGACGTCAATGACGGCGCAACCGTTAGCTTCGACGGAACTGGTAGTAGCGACGCGGACGGCACTATCGCCTCCTATGAATGGAAAGAGGGAGCTACGGTTCTTTCAACTAGTTCAACTTTTAATAAGAGTGATTTCACCGTTGGTACGCACACAATCGTCTTGACTGTTACAGACGACGATGGACTAACCGATACTGACACAATAGTCATTACTGTCAACGGTGCACCAACTGCCAATGCCGGAAGCGATCAAGACGTTAACGATGGCGACACCGTAAGCTTTGATGGAACAGGCAGTAGCGATGCTGATGGCACAATCGCATCGTATGAATGGAAAGAAGGTGCGACGGTTCTTTCAACTAGTTCAACTTTTAATAAGAGTGATTTCACTGTTGGCACACACACTATAGTTCTAACTGTTACTGATGATGATGGATTGAGCGATACTGATACAGTCGTTATCACAGTCAATGGAGCTCCAACAGCCGATGCCGGAAGTGATCAAGAGGTTAACGATGGCGCAACCGTAAGCTTTGATGGAACTGGTAGCTCCGATGCAGACGGCACAATAGCCTCGTATGAGTGGAAAGAGGGAGCTACGGTTCTTTCAACTAGTTCAACTTTTAATAAGAGTGACTTTACAGTCGGTACTCATACGATCGTCTTAACTGTAACAGACGATGATGGACTAACAGATACTGACACAGTTGTGATAACTGTTAACGGAGCACCGACTGCTGATGCCGGAAGTGATCAAGAGGTTAACGATGGTGACACTGTAAGTTTCGATGGTACTGGCAGCTCTGATGCGGATGGTACTATAGCTTCTTACGAGTGGAAAGAAGGCGCTACAATCCTTTCCACAAATTCAACATTCAATAAGAGCGATTTTACGGTTGGAGTTCACACAATCGTTCTAACTGTCACCGATGATGACGGTTTGACAGACACAGATACAGTTGTAATCACTGTCAATGGTGCTCCGACTGCTGACGCCGGCGCAGACCAAGACGTCAACGACGGCACAACCGTTAGCTTTGATGGAACTGGTAGTAGCGACGCTGATGGCACAATCGCTTCTTACGAATGGAAAGAAGGAACGACGGTTTTAAGTTCTTCAGCCACATTTAACAAGAGTGACTTTACAGTCGGAGTTCATACGATAGTTCTAACTGTCACAGATGATGATGGATTGACTGACACTGACACGGTTGTAATTACAGTAAACGGTGCTCCGACTGCCGATGCCGGAAGCGATCAAGAGGTTAACGATGGCGCAACCGTAAGCTTTGATGGAACTGGTAGTAGCGACGCTGATGGCACAATCGCCTCGTATGAGTGGAAGGAAGGCGCAACAGTTCTTTCAACTAGCTCAACATTTAATAAAAGCGATTTCACAGTTGGCGTTCACACAATCGTCTTAACTGTTACAGATGATGACGGACTAACTGATACTGATACAGTCGTTATCACAGTAAACGGTGCTCCGACTGCCGATGCCGGAAGCGATCAAGAAGTTAACGACGGCGCAACCGTAAGCTTTGATGGAACTGGTAGTAGCGACGCAGATGGTACGATCGCATCCTATGAATGGAAAGAGGGTGCGACAATCCTTTCAACTAGTTCTACTTTCAATAAGAGCGACTTTACAGTCGGTACTCATACGATAGTTCTGACCGTAACAGATGATGATGGTCTAACAGACACAGACACAGTCGTAATCACAGTTAACGGAGCTCCAACTGCTGACGCTGGCGCAGATCAAGAGGTCAATGACGGCGCAACTGTGAGTTTCGATGGTACTGGCAGCTCTGATGCGGATGGTACTATCGCGTCTTACGAGTGGAAAGAAGGCGCGACAGTCCTTTCGACTAGCTCAACATTCAATAAGAGCGATTTTACGGTTGGCGTTCATACGATCGTCTTGACTGTTACAGACGATGATGGACTAACTGATACAGACACAGTTGTAATAACTGTTAACGGAGCTCCGACTGCTGATGCTGGCGCAGATCAAGACGTCAATGACGGCGCAACCGTTAGCTTTGACGGAACTGGCAGTAGCGATGCAGATGGTACAATCGCTTCTTACGAGTGGAAGGAAGGAGCGACTACTCTTTCAACTAGCTCAACTTTCAATAAGAGTGATTTTACGGTTGGCGTTCACACGATCGTCTTGACAGTTACAGATGATGATGGTTTAACTGATACTGACACGGTTGTAATTACAGTAAACGGTGCTCCGACTGCCGATGCTGGCGCAGATCAGGAAGTTAACGATGGCGATACAGTAAGCTTTGATGGAACAGGCAGTAGCGATGCTGATGGCACAATCGCTTCTTACGAGTGGAAGGAAGGTGCTACCGTTCTTTCAACTAGCTCAACATTCAATAAGAGCGACTTTACAGTCGGTACTCATACGATAGTTCTGACCGTAACAGACGATGATGGTTTGACTGATACCGACACAGTTGTAATCACAGTTAATGGAGCTCCGACTGCCAATGCTGGCGCAGATCAAGATGTTAATGACGGTGCAACCGTTAGTTTTGACGGTACTGGTAGCTCTGACGCAGATGGCACAATAGCTTCTTACGAGTGGAAAGAGGGAGCAACGATCCTTTCCACAAATTCAACGTTTAACAAGAGCGACTTTACGGTTGGTACACACACCATCGTTCTAACTGTAACAGATGACGATGGATTGACTGATACTGACACAGTTGTAATAACTGTTAATGGTGCTCCAACCGCTGATGCCGGCGCAGATCAGGACGTTAATGACGGTGATACAGTAAGTTTTGATGGAACTGGCAGTAGCGATGCAGATGGAACTATCGCTTCATACGAGTGGAAGGAAGGTGCGACGGTTCTTTCGACTAGTTCAACATTCAATAAAAGTGACTTTGCAGTTGGAGTTCACACGATAGTTTTAACAGTTACAGATGACGATGGATTGACAGATACTGACACAGTTGTAATAACTGTTAACGGAGCTCCGACTGCCGATGCCGGAAGCGATCAAGAAGTTAATGATGGCGCAACCGTTAGCTTTGATGGAACTGGTAGTAGCGACGCTGATGGCACAATCGCATCGTATGAATGGAAAGAAGGGGCAACGGTTTTAAATTCTTCAGCCACATTTAACAAGAGCGACTTTACCGTTGGCGTTCACACAATCGTCTTAACTGTTACAGATGATGACGGACTAACTGATACTGATACAGTCGTTATCACAGTCAATGGAGCTCCAACCGCTGACGCTGGAGCAGACCAAGAGGTTAATGATGGCGCAACCGTTAGTTTCGATGGAACTGGCAGTAGCGATGCAGATGGTACTATCGCATCCTATGAATGGAAAGAGGGGGCTACCGTTCTTTCAACAAATTCTACGTTTAACAAGAGCGACTTTACGGTAGGTACGCACACAATCGTCTTGACAGTTACCGATGATGATGGACTAACCGATACTGATACAATAGTCATTACTGTCAACGGTGCACCAACCGCTGATGCTGGCGCAGACCAAGACGTCAATGACGGCGCAACTGTAAGTTTCGATGGTACAGGCAGTAGCGATGCAGATGGAACTATCGCTTCTTACGAGTGGAAGGAAGGTGCTACCGTTCTTTCAACTAGCTCAACATTCAATAAGAGCGACTTTACAGTCGGTACTCATACGATAGTTCTGACCGTAACAGACGATGATGGTTTGACTGATACCGACACAGTTGTAATCACAGTTAATGGAGCTCCGACTGCCAATGCTGGCGCAGACCAAGATGTTAATGACGGTGCAACCGTTAGTTTTGACGGTACTGGTAGCTCTGACGCAGATGGCACAATAGCTTCGTATGAGTGGAAGGAAGGCGCAACAGTTCTTTCAACTAGCTCAATATTTAATAAGAGTGATTTTACAGTCGGAGTTCACACAATCGTCTTGACTGTAACTGATGATGACGGTTTGACTGACACCGACACAGTAGTGATAACAGTCAACGGAGCTCCAACTGCTGACGCTGGAGCAGACCAAGAGGTCAATGACGGCGCAACTGTAAGTTTCGATGGTACAGGCAGCTCTGATGCGGATGGTACAATCGCTTCATACGAGTGGAAGGAAGGTGCGACGGTTCTTTCAACTAGCTCAACATTTAATAAGAGCGACTTTACAGTCGGTACTCATACGATAGTTCTAACTGTCACCGATGATGATGGTTTAACAGACACAGACACAGTCGTTATCACAGTTAACGGAGCACCGACCGCTGACGCCGGTGCAGATCAAGAAGTTAACGATGGCGCAACTGTAAGTTTCGACGGAACTGGCAGTAGCGACGCAGATGGCACAATCGCTTCTTACGAGTGGAAAGAAGGAGCGACGGTTTTAAGTTCTTCAGCCACATTCAACAAGAGTGATTTTACGGTTGGCGTTCATACGATAGTTCTAACTGTTACCGATGATGATGGATTGACCGATACAGATACAGTCGTAATCACAGTCAATGGTGCTCCGACTGCTGATGCTGGCGCAGATCAAGACGTCAATGACGGCGCAACCGTAAGCTTCGACGGTACAGGCAGCTCTGACGCAGATGGTACTATCGCATCTTACGAATGGAAAGAAGGAGCGACGATCCTGAGTACTTCGGCGACGTTTAACAAGAGTGACTTTGCCGTCGGTACTCACACTATTGTCTTGACAGTTACTGATGATGATGGATTGAGCGATACTGACACGGTTATTATTAAAGTTAATGCGAATAGTGGAGCTCCAGTCGCCAATGCAGGCGTAGATCAAGATGTCAATGATGGTGCAACTGTAAGTTTCGACGGAACTGGTAGCTCTGACGCAGACGGTACAATAACTTCTTACGAGTGGAAAGAAGGCGCGACAATCCTTTCAACTAGCTCAACTTTCAACAAGAGTGATTTTACGGTTGGAGTTCATACTATTGTTCTAACTGTAACAGATAATGATGGCTTAACTGATACAGACGCAGTTGTAATTACAGTAAACGGTGCGCCGACTGCCGACGCTGGTGCAGATAAAGAAGTTAATGAGGGTGAGATAGTGAGTCTCAATGGATCAGGCAGCTCTGACGCTGATGGCTCAATAGCTTCGTATGAGTGGAAAGAGGGTGCTACCGTTCTTTCAACTAGTGCGACATTCAACAAGAGCGACTTTACAGTTGGTACTCATACAATTGTTTTGACTGTTACTGATGACGGTGGTTTAACCGATGCAGACACAGTAGTTATTACTATCAATGGTGCTCCAATCGCTGATGCTGGCAGTGATCAAGAAGTTGACTTTGGTTCAGATGTTGTTCTTGATGCTAGTCAGAGCAGAGACAATGATGGCTCTATAGTATCTTATGAATGGAAAGATGGAACAGATGTTATTAGTAATTCACCAAGCTTTACCAAGGACGATTTTTCTGTTGGTACTCACACATTGATTCTTACTGTTACGGATAATGATGGTGCAACTGATGTGGATTCAGTGTTGGTGAAGATTAATGGTGAGGCTAGTAGTTCTGTGGTATATTCTGCTCCTTCTGTTAGAGTTTTGTCAATGCCGTATGGATTGAGAAAGAATGTAGATCGCAAAATAGATTCGATTCAAGGAGATGATGTTGTCTTTGATGTTGCTGATGTTAATGCTGATTTTTCAAGTTCAAATGTTTCTTGCGAGTGGAGAGAGGGCGATAAATTATTAAGTAAAGACAAGGCTTTTGTTAAGAGTGATTTTTCTCTTGGTAAACATAAGGTTACACTGACTTTGCACGATGATGGTCCAGCAAGAATTTATGTTTTTGATGTTGATGTGCATGAGAATACTAATGTTAAACTTGTTGCTGAAGCAGGCCCTGATAAGATGGTATTTGAAGGAGATGTTGTGACCCTAGATGCAACGAAGAGTTGGGTTAGCAATGGAGAAATAGTTTCATATCAATGGTTTGAGGGGGAAGAATTACTAAGCGATGAAGCTGTCTTTGAAATTGATGATCTTTCAGTTGGTCGCCACTCAATACAGTTGAGGGTGATAGATAGCTTTGGTATGGACTCCGAAGATACGGTGAATATATTGGTTAGACCTATACCTAATTTGGCTCCGCATGCATACGCTGGTTCTGATCAAGAGATTTTCGAGGGTGATACCATAATATTCTATGGTGATAATAGTTTTGATGAAGACGGTTGGATTGTTTCTTATCAATGGAGCGAGGGAGATACCGTTCTTTGTGATAGTCCAAATTTCTCAGTCAGTGATTTTCCTGTTGGCAAACATACGATAACGTTGGCAGTGATGGACAATGATGGTGCAGTAGCGCATGATAAGCTTGTAGTTGTGGTAAAGCCAGTTCCTAACCAAGTTCCTGTTGCCAATGCAGGCGAAGATAAAAAGGTAACTGAAGGCAAAGCAGTGACATTTAATGGCGATGGAAGTTTTGATGAGGATGGTACGATAGTATCCTATGTTTGGAGAGAGGGGTCAAAGATTCTTAGTTCTAAATCAATATTTGAGAAGAATGATTTTGCAGTTGGAACTCATGAGATTGTTTTAACAGTGACGGATAATTCAGGGGCTATCTCTAGGGATACTCTCAACGTTACCGTATTACCAAAACAAAAGAAGAATTCGATTGTTAAATCTCCAACGAAACAGGATTTTACTCTTGGAGAGACTGTTGCTTTTGAGGCTGACTCCAAATTAAAAGATGGTAAGAAGCCTATCTCTTACAAGTGGCAAGAAGGTAAAGAAGTGCTGAGTAGAGCTAGAAAATTCTCTAAAGATAATTTTGTGGTCGGAGATCACCTCATAACACTAACAATCACCTCAGAAGATGGAACGAAAGAGCAAGAGAATGTGTCAATAAAGGTCAATTCCAATAAAGACTCCGTGGCAAGACAGTAATTAACTGTGACTATTTATGCGACATTTTGTGCCACGATTGACTCCGTCTTTTCTTCTAACAATTTGCTATTGCATAGGCTTTTTAGCTACATTTATTGTTGTCCTAAGTATTGTGCGTAGTACTTGACCATCTTTAGAGAGTTTCTTACGTTTTTTAAATGTCATTGCAAGTGGGACGTGTGTGAGTGAGTCGTTCCAGTTGCCAATAAACATGTTTGTTTTGCCTGCCATCGCAGCATGTACGGCGTTTTCGCCAAGTAGAGTACAGAAACCAGAGTCGTCT
This sequence comes from Phycisphaerae bacterium, assembly GCA_027078365.1. Taxonomy (GTDB): domain Bacteria; phylum Planctomycetota; class Phycisphaerae; order Sedimentisphaerales; family Sedimentisphaeraceae; genus S145-28. The sequence continues at coordinate 20,517 of JALWYQ010000034.1, read as the reverse complement.
GCATTGGCAGGGCAACTTCTGATTGTGTAGCTTGGGTCAATATACTTTATAGATATCTCTGTATTGACAGATTTGAAGTATGCTTTAATTTTCTCCATTAGAAACAGTCCGATGTCTTGGTGGAGTATATTGCCAGAAGCGTCTTTCTTTTTCTCCTGAGCATCAAAGAGGTTTTGTCCGGCTCCTTCTGCTACAACTATCACCGCATGGTTTTTAAATTTGAGCCTCTTTTCTAGTTTTTTTAGCAAACCGTCTTCACCTTCGAGTTCAAACGGTACTTCAGGGAGAAGGCAAATGTTCACATCATTGTTGCATAAAGTTGCCCCAGCTGCGATAAATCCTGAATCCCTACCCATTAGCTTAACCAATCCAATACCGTTGACAGCCGCTTTTGCTTCGGTATGCGCAGAAAATATTGCCTTTGTTGCTTCGGATACAGCTGTAGAGTATCCAAAAGTCCTTTCGCAACAGTAGATATCGTTATCTATTGTCTTGGGAACTCCAATAACCGAAATTGGTAGATTTTGGGATTTAATCTCGTTTGCAAGATCGTAGCCGCCGGCTAACGTTCCATCTCCACCTATAACGAAGAGAATATCAACTTTATATTTTAGCAGTGTCTCAACTATTACCTTCTCTGGTTGTGGTCCACGCGAAGAGCCCAGTATGGTTCCGCCTTTGTGATGAATATCATCTACAGCCTCTGGGGTTAACTCAATTGGTTCTTCTGGTGGGTTTGCGCCGAGTCCTGCGTAGCCGTAACGAAAACCATAAACTTTTTTGACCTTGTACTGCCAAAGCGATGTGAGGGTTATTGCTCGTATTACATCGTTTAGGCCAGGGCATAGACCACCGCAGGATACTACTGCGCAGGTTACCTCTGTTGGATTAAAGAATAGTTTTGCCCTTGGTCCGGCAAGTTCAAATGTCGGCTCGGCAATGTTGAGTTTTTTGCATAACTCTATATCGCTCAATCTCGTGTAGCAAAGAATTCTTGAGTCGTCAGGTGTGTATGACGCCTCATTTTTGAAATAATTTGAGTCGTAGGTTGCTTTGCCAAGCGAATCTATCTCTAAATTTGTTAGTTCTGAGGGCTGTGGTGGTTGCGCAAACATTGATTTCTCCTAAAACTCTAATGAGTATGTATTTAGCTAGCCAATGCCAAGTCTGGAACATTGGGGATATGATACCATAATCGTCTAGTTTTTGTAGATATATTAAAAAAACTTTCATTCTAGCTTCTAAGATAGGCTATATTGGTAGTTTTATCTTTGACTTGTAGCTCTATTAATATAAAGTACCCTAACATTTGTATTTTGCAGTTAGAGTTTTGGAGAGATTTTATGGAAGTTTTTGAAGCCTTTAGAAAACGTCATAGTTACAGATATGGCTATACTGACCAAGATGTTAGCCGCGAGGATTTGGTAAGAATAGTTGAAGCTGGTATGCTTGCCCCATCTGGTAAGAACTGTCAGACAACTGAGTTTGTAATTATTGACGACAAAAATACAATAAAAGAAATATCCCAAATGCATCCGTCAAATCAAGCGATGCAGCAGGCGAAGGCGTATATTGCTTGCATTGTAAACAAAGAGCCCCCAGCGGTTTATGAAGGTCTTGCATTTGAGATTGAAGATTGTGCTGCTGCGACAGAGAATATGCTTTTGGCAATTACTGCCCTAGGTTATGCTTCCGTCTGGGTTGATGGTTGGATTCGTGATCCTCAGCGTAATAAGAAGATTAGTGACTTAATCGGTTTATCTGACAGCAAGGTGATTAGGATTATTTTACCTATCGGCGTTGCTGCTAAGGAAGTTTCTCAACCGCCTAAGAAGGATTTTACACAAAGGGCTTGGTTTAATTCATATAAAAAGAGTTCATAGATAAAGCAGGAGAATAACATGGCTAGCGCCGTAATTTTTGATTTTGATGGAATACTCGCAGATACGGAAACTTTGCATTTTAAAGCGTTTAAGATAACTCTGGATAAATTTGATGTGGAGTTTACAAAGCAGATATATTGGGATAAATATCTCGGCTACACAGATAAAGAATGCTATGAGCATGTAAGTGATAATAATGGTTTGTCTCTCAGTGCAGAGCAGGTAGCTAGCCTTGTTAAGGAGAAAGAAACCGTTTTTAGTGAATTGGCTGAGAAAGAGGGTGTCGTTTTTTCTGGAGTTCTTGATATCCTAAATCTTCTAAGAGATAATTCTATACCGGTGGCAATTTGTAGTGGGGCGGCATTATTGGATATTGAAACCGTATTTAAAGCGGCAGTGCCAAAGTTCGGGGAGAACCTACTTGAGAGATTTACTACTATTGTAACGGCTGAAGATGTTGAAAATGGCAAGCCGTTTCCAGATTGCTATCTCTTGGCGCTCAAGCAGATTAACGAGAAGTTGGGTTTGAATCTTTGCGGTCAAGATTGTGTTGCGATTGAAGATTCTCACTGGGGATTAGAATCTGCAAAGGCTGCCAATATGGCAACAATAGCAGTTACCAATAGCTACAGCAAAGACGAACTTTCTGGTAAAGCTGATATTGTTGTGGCAAACTTGAATGATCTTGGAATTGATGTAATCAAAGAGATAAGAGGCTAATATTCGTTTGAGCCAATCCTTACTGATTTAAGTGGTGGTTAACCGAAGTGTCTGCTTTGGGGTTTTGTAGTTGCATTGCGATAGCTCTAGGGTACAATTGAGATTGTTGTTCAATGCCAACTTTTTGAAAGGGAGTAGATATGGAAGAAGCTAAAATTAACATGCCACTTCTCGGAGATGATTTTCCAAACTTAAGTGTTCAAACGACCCATGGACCAATGAATATTCCTAGCGATCTCAGCGGGAGTTGGTTTGTGTTGTTTAGCCATCCTGCTGATTTTACACCAGTTTGTACAACAGAGTTTGTAGCTTTTCAAAAACGCTACGACGAGTTTGAAAAGCTTGGTTGCAAACTTATTGGTATGTCTATTGATCAAGTTTTCTCACATATCAAATGGGTTGAGTGGATAAAGTCAGAGCTGGATATTGAGATAAAATTCCCGATTGTTGCGGCGAACGATTCTGTCGCGATGAAGCTTGGAATGCTTCATCGCGGCAAGGGTACCAATACCGTTCGTGCAGTCTTTATCGTTGATCCAGAAGGTAAAGTGCGTTTGATAATGTATTATCCGCAGGAGATTGGCCGTAACATAGATGAGGTTGTTCGTGCGGTTAAAGCGCTGCAAATCTCTGATGAGCAGGGTGCATTAGCGGCGGGCTGGCCAAATAACGAATTGATTGGTGATAGAATAATCGTTCCACCGGCAACAAATGTTGACGATGCAAAAAAACGCAAAGAGGATTACGAGTGTTTCGACTGGTGGTTCTGCCATAAGCCTCTTGAGTAGTGGGTATCTTAACAAGAGTCAATATTAATCGGTAAATGAAGTTTATGGACATTCTAATTATCTTTAACCGTCAACCGTATGACAATACTGATGTAACTTGGAATGGGTTGCGTTTGGCTAACATGCTGTTAGAGTCTGGTGCGAATGTAAGAATCTTTTTGATGAATGATTCTGTTGATATGGCACGTAGTGTTTGCAAGCCGCCCCGAGATTATGATCAAGATTTATCACAAATGCTAAAAGAGCTTATTGATAAAGGTGTTGATGTTAAGGTCTGTGGTACATGTATGGCGCGTTGTGGTTTGCATAGAAATCATCCTTATTTTGAAGGTGCTCAAAAATCTACAATGCCAGAGTTGGCGCAGTGGGTGATTGAGAGCGATAAAGTTTTAACTTTCTAATAGTACCTTTAAAAAATCACCATGCAGAGCGTGGAGATAATGAAGGTGGCGATGGGGTTTGGACCACTAACCACTAGCCACTGAAACTAGCGTGACTATGGCAAAGATAGAGGCGTTTGAAAATAATAGCGACAGATACGACCTTTGGTTTGAGAGACACCAAGAGGCGTACAAAAGTGAACTAGATGCCCTGCGTCAGATGATTGGGACTCAAAGATTGTTTGGGCTAGAGGTTGGTGTTGGCTCAGGAAAGTTTGCCAAACCACTTGGAATTACCGTCGGGGTTGAGCCGTCTAATGAAATGGCAAAGAAGGCCAGAGCACTTGGTATTGATGTTGTTGACGGCGTTGCTGAAGCACTTCCATTTGACGATTGTACGTTTGATTTTGTCTTGTTTGTTACTACTATCTGCTTTGTTGATGACGTTGAAAAATCGTTTAAAGAAGCATTTAGAGTTTTGAAATCTGGTGGATACATAATTGTTGGTTTTGTCGACGCCGACAGTAGCTTAGCAAAGAGCTACATCAAGAATCGAGAGAAGAGTCACTTCTATAAAGATGCAACATTCTATTCAACTGCGCAGCTATCTAGCGAGCTTGATTCTGCTGGTTTTGGCGAACTAAGCTTCAAGCAAACTTTAATTCCAGAATCACAAAATCAGGTCAAAGATGGTTTTGGTGATGGGGCGTTTGTTGTTATTAAGGCTCTAGCTTTAAAGTAAGTTAGTCGCTTTTGCTGTAATTAGCTTTTAACTTGGCTCTAGCAGTTCCCTTGCAAACATTCTCAACGTTTAATATCTCATAGACCTCTCATTTAAGCCCTGACAGGGCTAATAGCAGCTTTTAAAGCCTCCAAATCCGATTTCTTTTCTTATCAGATCCACCTCCTCAGCTTAATAAGCAATAGTTTTCTTTAAACGACAGGTAAAATCCGAATAAAAAGTGGTTGATTTGCTCAGGTAAATACTGTAATATTCTTCACTCAAGATTACGTATTTTATTATGTCTTGTTTGAGGAATTACCATGAAAAGAGTTTTTTGCTTTAGAAATTTAAGAATGTTGGTTGTCTTTTTAGTCTCAACCATCGCAATCTTGCCATTAGTTTCATTTGGTGCAGATAGCGGTGTCGCAGGGGATTTAACGGGAGACTTGTGTGTAAACTTAGATGACTTGGTTATTTTCACACAGGCGATGCCAAGTAAGGTTGGAGATAGCAATTACGATCAGGCTTGCGATTTCAACAATGATAAAAGAATAGATTATGTTGATTTGTCAATCCTTTCCCAGAATTGGAAATGGCAAGACAAAGAAAATCGTATCTATATCACTAGAGACATGAGTGTATGGTATCATACGCTTCAAGAGACTTTTGACCATAGCCAGAATTTAGACACAATAGTTCTCACTAGAGGCGATTATCAAGGGGCGTCTATCACTCCGAGTGATTATAGAAAGTTAACAGTAAGAAGCGTTAATCCGTTAGATTCTGACTGTGTTGCAAATACAATATTGCGTTCTCCAAATGGCAATATAATTGAAATTAATAAGTGCGATTTAGATATACAAGGGCTTAGCCTTTTAGGTTCAAGCAAAGCGGTTTTTCTTGTCCAGAAAAGCAAAACTAACATAAGCAATTCGAGGCTAGAAGGTAACACCACTGGTATATCGGCAGGGTCCTATTCAAATAAACTTGAACTTAGCTTAAGTAATTCTCAATTAAGAAATAACCACAATGGTATTTACATGCTTGATGGTGGCTCTATTTGGTTAGAGAATTGCGATGTAAGTGATAATAGCTGGTATGGTATCAACAGTGGTGTGAATCTATTTATCAAAAACTCTAGGATTCAGCGTAATCAAGGGGTTGGTGTTAGAGGAATTATACATGCTCAGAACTGTTTGATCAGCGGTAATGGTTGCAGAAGCACATACTTAAGCTCTTATCGAGGAATTATTGCTTTAGATGCCCAAGATGGCCAAAAAACTTATTTGCGCAATTCTACCGTAGTAAACAACAAACACTACGGCATTGATGGCAATATTGATACTATCGAAAATTGTATTATATGGAACAACGGTAGTCGTAGTACTTATGGAGACCTCTACAATTATCACGGAGATATTCTCTATTCATGTCTTGAGTCTACTCTCGTAAAGGGTTCTAGGACGTACGTTTACAACACAGGCGTTGCAGTATTTAGTGATGCGCCAAACTTTGTGGATATAAATTCAGATTATCATTTGCGCAGCGATTCTCTATGTATTGATGCGGCAAGCCCGTGGTCGGATTTCTCGAATGAACCATCCCCAAACGGAGGTAGGGCTAATATTGGATATTACGCAAATACTGCTCAAGCGACAGAGTCCACAGATACCGACAACGACTCTCTCTTGGATGCATGGGAGTTAAAGTATTTTTCTAGTCTCGAGTATTCTGCGTCCGATGGTTGCGGTTCGAACAATCCTCTAGATGGTGATGACTTTGATAATCTAAGCGAATATCTATATGGTTATAATCCTTGCGAATTCACAGATGTTGATGCTAGAATTCTCAATATTTCTGCTGTCAATTCCTGTTTCAATTCTACTGAAAATCAAAGTGTAATAGTTGAGTATTGGTCGAATTTAAATTCTGACGCAACAGTGAAGATTGAGTCCTTAGACACAGGAGATCTTATCTTAAATGAAAATATTACTGTCTCATCGGGCAAGAATACATATTCTTGGGATGGTAGAGATTCATCTGGTCTCATAGCTTTGCGCGGTGATTATAGGATAACGTTTACACTCAAGTCATCTCAAATGCAGGCATCAATTGATTGTCATTTGGATTATGAGAATACGATTACAGATGCAATCTGTAATCCATATCGAATTATAACGAGTTTTGGCGAATGCTCGCGAGTTTTCTACAGAAGTAGCACAGACGCACAGGTCGTGATTGAATTTATAGACCCATCAGGCAAAATCGTTTTATCGACAACTACTCAGGCAAGTGTTGGCTCCAACAGTTGCATCTGGTATGGTCGTGATTTCAATGATTGCTTACCTACCTTGCAAGGGCTCTACGATGTGCGTGTTAGATTTGTAGGGATGAGAGAGTCTTTGACTACTCAAATTGGTGTTTATAACTAAGACCTTTAACTATGGCGGAGATTATTATGAAAAGAAATATCTTTGTAGTATTTTTGCTGTTATTTGCAGTTAATGCCTATTCTGGAATAACTTGTTTTGATAGGCTCAAAAATGGTGAGGTAGTTGTTGAGGTCTCAAGCAACACTTGGATTTATATAATCTGTTATTCAGGAGACTATGGAGATAATGGCGGTTACGAAAACGATTATATAATGTATAAATATGTGCCGAATTCTGGATGGAAGAGTCCTGCGTATTACACGGATATGAAGTGTTTTGCATTTGAAAGTTGTCATTATTCAAGTAGCGATCCAGAATCTTTTTATAACAGAATTCTTGGCAAGACTTTTGCAAACCCAATGGAGAGAGAGCTTGTCTTAGACCTTATTCAAGATAGCGCAAGTGGCAACATTGAGAGTTTTCTAAAAGAGTATTTTCCAGATGGGGCAGATAAGGCTGAATTTGACGATTTGTTCAAAGAGTACAAGGATTCACTTGTTTCACTGATAGATTCGGCACCAGAGCCAGCGGCGACACAAAACAAGATTATGCCAGCAATTGCAGCAGACCCTGTTTACATGAAAAATGGCGAGTACGGCAGAACTGTAACAGATTTTGAGATACAGGGCAGAGTGATGCCAGTTATCTTCAAGAGAACCTACGCAAGTCGCAGAGAGTACAATTCTCAATTTGGTTACGGCTGGGACATGTCGTACAACATTAAGCTGCGCAAGCTCAGCGATCCCAATACATTGATTCTTTTAGATGGGCAAGGTTCAAGATATAGATATCACAGAGATAATCAAGAGCTAAATGTCTTCACAAGAATCCAAGACTTGAGCAATTATATAGAGATAAACGATAATGGCGTGTATGAACTTGTCAAGAAAGATGGTTATCGATATTCCTTCGACTCAAACGGTAATTTATCGTCAATAAAAGATGCAAATAATAATTCTCTACGATTTGTTTATCGCAAAGATGAAAATGGTAACGATAAGAAATGTGAAATTATTGGCAGATCTAAATATTTGCAAGCATCTTCTGATGGACAATTAACTGACAGGCGTTGTGTAGTTGCGTTTGAGTATCAGCTCGTTAAGATAATTGATGATCTGCAAAGGGAAATAACGCTTTCTTACAATGATGATGGACTGCTGGAATCTGTGACGGACGAATCAACAAATAGAGTGTGGTCTTATTCGTACGATCCAGATACAAACGATTTAATAAGCACAACGACGCCAGCCACAGCAAAATATCCGTCTGGTTTGCAGACTAAATATTCATATGATTACGACCATCGAATTGTCTCAATAACAGACCCAAATGGAGACGTTTATCTAGAAAATAGATACAGAAATAGCCGCATCCAATCACAGCGAGAAGGTGATGGAATCCATAGATTTGACTATTCGGGCAATGATTCTAATATTGTTACCTACATAGATAGGCAAGGCTTTAAGACGTTATATGAATACAGTGACTCTGGTCAATTACAGAGTAAGACTGTCTTTGCTAAAGATTTATCCCAAGATCCAAACTCATTCAAGACGAGTTATTTCTACACGGAAAATCTCTTGCTCAGTAGAGAGGTCTCTCCGTCAGGAAGATGCAAAGACTATCAATACGATAGCCAAGGACGCCTTAGAGCTGTGTTTGTTAAGACTAAAGTTAGTGACCCTAACGAAGCAGATAATCCAAATGTCTGCGCAACGTTTTATTCGTATTGCCCAGAGCATTTCAATCGAATCGCTTCTGTAACAAAGCCTAATGGCTCTACGATTTATTACAACTATGACGACAATGGCAATCTCACTCAAATCACCTATCCAGAGACTTTGGTTGATGGCGAAATGGTTTCGGCGACTGTTAAGTTTAGTTACAACGAGTATGGGCAGATTGAAACGATCACATCAAGCGATGGCGTTGTTACAAAATACCTGTATTATCAAGACGAGAGTGAGCCTGAAAATTTTGGCAGGCTGCATAAAGTTATATTCGATTATGGCCAAGACAATAATTGCAATAACATTGAGACATCGTTTGAATACGACGTCTACGGTAACGTTCGCCGTGTAGAGAATTGTATGGGAGATGCCGTTGAGTATCAATACGATGCCCTTGGAGAACTGTTGCAAATCAAGACTGCTCTGGGGTATATCACGAAATTTGATTACAACAAAAATCAAAAGCTCTGCTGCACTCAAGCTCAGCTTGGTGATTTTGATGATACAGAGAATCAAGTTACTCAATATTACTACGATATGCTGGATAATATCATTAAGATAAGAGATTCTTTAGGGAATGAGCGTGAAACACTTTACAACGAAAACGAAACTCTAGAGAAGCAGATAGATGCAAATGGAAATGTGACAACATTCTCATATACTCGGCCTTCCTTACTAGAGACTACCATAGATGCACAAGGAGCAGAGACTCATAGATTTTACGATGCGGATGCGCAATTAATTGCCATTGAGGATGCCAAGGGGAATCGTACTAACTATAGGTATGATGGCTTTGGCCGTTTGATTGAGACTATATACCCAGACCAGAGCAAGGAAGAGATTCTCGAGTATGATAAAAACTCAAATCCATTGCGTTATAGAAATAGAGCTGGAGATATTATTACATTTAGTTACGATTCCAGAGATAGGCTTATCTCGAAGACATCTCCAGATTTTTCCTACCAATACGAATATGATATAGCTGGTAGGCTTGTAAATGTCAGAGAAGATGGGGTAATTATTGCTCACTTTGACTATGACAAACTAGGCAGATGCACGAGGAGTATAGACCCTGTGAGTTTTGAAGTCTCCTATGAGTATGATAAGCTAAATAGGATTAGTAAGCTAATCTATCCAGACGCATCGTATGTTGAATTTGGCTACGATGCAATGTCCAGAATTATTTCAATCAAAGACGATAACGGAGAGGAAATTGCCAAATACTCTTACGACGAACTCTCACGGCGCAAACAGGTTGTCTTGGCTGATTCGTCGGTTGCAACGTATAATTTTGATCTTGCAAATCGTTTAATAAATATCAGTAACGAATCTTTGCTTGATAGCGGATTTGCGATGTCATTTGATTACACATATGACAATGTTGGCTTAAGGTTGAGCAAAACTATCAACGGTCTGGAATCTTTTAGCTATGAATATGATAGCAACTATAGACTCTTGTTAGAGCATAATTCTGATGCCTCTCAAACTAGTTACACATACGATGTTCTTGGTAATCGAGTAACCGTTGATGATGGATCAGTCGCAATCAATTATGTAAGTGATAACTGCCTTAATCAATACGATTCAATCGCCAATGTTGCATTAACTTACGATATTAAAGGGAATCTTACTGATGATGGCTATTATAGATACATTTATGATAGCCAGAACAGACTAAAAGAAATCTGGCACAATCAAGATTTAATCGTTTCGTATCAGTATGATTATCTCTCTAGGTTAGTTGCGCAGACTAAGGGAAATCAGCGGATTTACTTTGTCTATAATGGCAACGATATTATCGCAGAATATGTTAAAGAAAATGATGGTTCGTACCGTATTTTACGTAAATTTATCTATGGTCCAGCGGTGGATGAACCGATAGTAATGATTGAGTATGACGGTTCTTTAGAAAAGAAATATTATTATCATTACGATGCACTTGGTAGTGTTGTAGCTCTAACCGATTCGTCTGCGCAGATTGTGGAGAAGTATTCGTATGACGCATTTGGCAATACGAGTATTTACAATGCTTGGGGCGAGCTTATTGATGCTTCCGCTGTTGGCAATCCATATATGTTTACAGCGAGAAGATACGATAGCAGCACTAAGCTCTACAATTATCGTGCAAGAATCTACAATCCTAAGATTGGGCGATTTATGCAGACAGATCCAATCGGCTATGCCGATGGAATGAACTGGTATGTGTATTGTGGAAATAGCCCAACCAACTTTAACGATCCGTTAGGAGAGTGGTTTGGGATTGACGATGCAATCTTCGCTTCGGTTGGAGCAATTGGAGGCTTAATATCGCAGGGCATTGAAGATCTGTTAGACGATAAGCCAAGTGATTGGAGTGATTATGCGATAGCGGCGATTAGTGGAGCGGCATCTGGAGAAACCCTCCTTTATGCAGGTCCTATGGTTGCCGGTGCTGTTGGCGGTGGAACTCGCGCATTACTTAGAAATACTCGTGATTGGGGGCTTGGAAAACGGGAAGACTTTAACGTTAAAGGGATTCTTGGTGATACAGCTAAAGGATTTCTATTGGGAGCAATTAGAATTCCTGCATTAAAGCTGCCGCGTATTAGTATTGGCAGGGGTAGTTGGATGGCAGTTAGAAAGGCAGTCTTAACAAAGGCAAGCAGAGGCTTGATAAAACATATAAGGGCAAAGACCTTCTTTAAATCTATAGCGGCAGGTCTCATAGAGGACTCTCCTAGCATCGTATTGGAAGGCGTTACTAGCGGTCTTGAGAATCGCTATAGCGGCGCAGGTAGTAAATAGTAGTTAAGGATGTATTGAATGTTTAAATATCTTGATGAATGGCTGGTATTGGATCCCGACACCTACGTTAAAGAACCAAGGGTTGGTCTTGAGAGAAACTCGGAAAGGACTTTGGTAACCTTTGTCGTGCTTATATTTCCGTTTCTTCTCTTGAAAAGCCATGTTGTTGAGCCTCACATTGCAAGGTTGTTTGCAGATAATATAGTTAATACGCTTTTGGTTCCATACATGCTCTATAAATCGTTATCGAAGAAGATGAAGCTAATACCAAGGTGGACGAAACTAAACAAACCTGGCTTTGAAAAGGCCAAAGAGCGTGTGCGTAAAATCCTTAGAATTTCTTTATTTGTAGGTAGTTTTGTTTTCGCATATATGGACGTAATTGCTTGGAGAGAGACTTACGATATTCTGGTGGCTAAAACGGCAGATTTTGAAATAGTTGAGGCAAGGCCAGTTCATCCATCGGCACTGTTTGGGGTTGCATTCTTTTACTCACAAAGTGCCATTATTAATAAGAAAGGCTATTCCTATGCCTACTCTTTTGCTGGTCATTTACGTGCAAACACCACATATCGCTTTATTTTGATGCCTAAATCTAAAAGAATCCTAGATGCGCAGCCACTAGAGTGATCTTGAGACTGGCTTATATTATTAATTATGGAAAAGTGATATAAAGCTTTGACATAATTCTGCTTTGACTTATAGTATCACCATTGATAACTTTTATTTGGAGAAATATCAATGAAATTGAAATTAGTGATATTGTTAGTGGCCTTTGCTGTTTTACCGCTTGTTGGCTGCGTTTCTGATGAGGCAAATAGATATTACTTGAACCATCAGCTCGTGCCTAGAGATGCTAAAGAAGTACAAGTATTGAGTCAGGCTCCGCAAGAGGATTATACTGTTATTGCAGATCTGCAAGCTAAGAATGCATCAGTGAGCTACCTAAGAGAGAGAGCTGCTCAGATAGGTGCCGATGCAGTTATTGTAGTGCCTGTTGGCGGCAACTATTCAAAAGATGAAGTTTGGGCAGGAAAAGATAGAGAATCAAAATCATACGATAGATTACTCGGAACTGCAATTATCTACAAGGATAAGAAATGAAAGAGGTTATTATGAAGAAAATAAATTTGATTTTAATGGTATCTCTTATGTTAGTTGTTGCGGGTTGTGCAACTGTTACTGTAACTAAAACAGCCAAGGGGTATTTTAAACCTACAAATCCGTCGGATATTGAGGTTCTGGTAACCGTTCCAACTAAGCCGTTTACAGAAATTGCGACTGTCACAACCAAAGACTGGGAAACTAATGAAACGGCTAAGATGCACAATTCTCTGAGAGCTAAATGTGCTCCACTGGGTGCTGATGCGGTTGTTCTGGGGTCTTCAGGTATAGATTCAAATGGCAAGCTCTGGACTAGTGGGGTGGCAATCAAATATAAAGATGATAAATAGAGATTTGCAAAGTTGCTGATTGTGTGAGGTGACGATAGTTTTTTGTAAAACTTGTCTATGTGTGCTTAGCTTAAACAAATGCATCAAATAAAAAAGACCCTATTAACTATCCGTTAGTAGGGTCTTTTAGTATATAAGTAGGCGATACAGGGATCGAACCTGTGACCCGCTGATTAAGAGTCAGCTGCTCTACCATCTGAGCTAATCGCCCCCATACGAGAAATCATAGCCTCGTAAAGAAGCGGTAATTTATCATAATCCGTCTTAAAATCAAGCAAAATATAGCTTGATTGCTTTGTTTTTTTTGTCATAACTGCGTGGTATATGCCGATAACTACCTATCTGTTGTATTGATTGGTAATTTGTTTGACGCTACCTGATAGGATTGCTATTTTATCACTTGTGTAGAATGTAAGAAGCCTTTTAGCAGGAAGTAATATTATGCCTAAAGTGTTTAGAATTGCAGGTATTGCAATATCTCTGATTGTATTGGTGATTGTTTCGTATATAGTGACAATGGCCTCTAATAAGAGTGTTTATGATATGGAGTATTCGTTTGGCCTATCTAAGGCTGCCGTGGCATATGCTACGGCAATTTTACTTTTGTTTTTTGGACCAGTATCGGATATTCCGGCGTTAGTTAAGATAAAAGTGTTATTTGCTATTTCTATCGCTACGGCTACGATTGGCTTTGTTGGATGGATGCTAATATCTACACCTAGTCCACAAGAACCGCTTTCTCTGGTATTTGGGACATTGCCGTTTAAGCGTCTCTTACTTTTTAGTCTCATTGTTTTTCTTACAGCAATCTTTCTAAATCTGACATTCGGTAATAAATCTCAAGAGTTTGCTTTTGGCGGAGCGGTACTTGCTCTGTCAATTTGTGCGGTCAGAAGCGGTTTGCTTACAGTTCATATTGACTATACTAAAAGTCCTATTGAGATACACAATATTTACCAATCCTTAGCTTGGGAAGGTTTTGTGTGGCTTGGTATTGTTTTAGTTGCGTTTGTTGGGGCTAATATCAATGTTAGAGTTTCAACATTACGTAAGATTTGGTTGCAGACAAACAAAACCAATATTACGATATCATTTGTCGCTTCAGTTGTGATAGCTATTCTAGGTGTTAATTTGCTAGCGCTTGGAGCTAGAGTTATCGTTGCTAAAGATGTATTTTCAGTTGTAAGACAAGCCTATACTGGACAGATCTGTTTTGGAGTCTTAGTTTCATTTGGGCTCGCTACGTATCTGTCTCGCCACTTTTTGAAAGTACACTATATCGTTCCAATTATTGCAAGCGGCTTAGTTGTATTTATTACGATGCTTTTTGCCTCTAATACATCTAATATTGAGTATTTGCTGGCAAACTTTCCGCCTTCATTCTTGCTAAAACCATCTGCCGGAATTCTTCCAGTTCAGATGGTTGCTTTTGGCTCAATCGGTTCTGTAGTTGGTTTTTGGCTCTCTTATGCACACGAGGAATGGCAAAGAGAGAATTTATGATAACCAATCTATTCTTGAGAGATAAAAACTAATCAGTCTTGCGTGTATAAATGCAACTGGCTTGGTCCTATGCGAGCTTATCAGTAGCGATATGCCAATCCTTTAGATCTTCATACACTTTAACATCAACAAGTTCTGCGGCAGTATTTAAAAGCTCTGAGCATTCTGGGCTGAGATCTATTAGGTGTAGCTTCTTATTTAGTTTGGTGTACCTCTCTGCTAGAGTGTTGATAGCCTCAATTCCAGAATGGTCGTGAACTCTTGCATAGTGAAAATCGATAATCACGTCATCTGGATCGTTTGCAGGGTCAAATAAATCTACAAAATTTCGAGTTGACCCGAAGAAGAGTTGACCTCGCAGTTTGTACACCTTTGAGCCTTTTTGGTCGATTTCTGAATGAATTTCAATCTGAGAGCCTTTTTTCCAAGCAAATACAAGTGCAGAAACAATCACACCAATAAATACGGCTGTTGCTAGGTCTTTGAATACTGTCACCGACGAAACAAGGACAATAATAAAGGCGTCTGAGCGTGGTATTTTGCCCATAATACGAAGACTAGACCACTCGAAGGTGCTGATAACAACGACACACATCACTCCAACCAATGCGGCTACTGGGATAATCTGTATTACACTTGAACCAATTACAATAAAGCCGAGTAGGGCAATAGCCGCTGTTATGCCGGAGAGTCTTGTACGCCCACCGGATTTGATGTTAATCATACTTTGGCCAATCATTGCACAACCGCCCATTGCACCAAATAAAGAGCATAGTACATTACCGATTCCTTGACCAATACACTCTTTGTTGCCTTTACCACGTGTTTGGGTAATCTCGTCGATAAGGGTTAGGGTTAGTAGTGATTCGATAAGCCCAACAGCTGCTGCAATCGCAGCGTATGGCAAGATTATTTCTAGAGTTTTAAAGTTTAGAGGGACCTGTGGAAAATGAAATTTTGGAAGCCCGCCTTTTAGTGTTTTGATTTGTGGGTCCAACATCTGTACAAAATCAAGGACGTTTCTTGTGTGGTAGATTCCAGTTCTATCGAGAACTATCGCTATAATCGTAACTATTATAATTCCAGCTAGAGAGCCTGGGATTGCTTTTGTAATTTTTGGAAGGATATAGCAGATTGCTATTGTTAAGGCGACTAAGGCTAACATTAGATATAAGTCTCTGCCTGATAGCCAAGTTGCTTCTGCGCCTATTCCGGTTTTGAACTGACCAAGCTGAGCAATAAATATAACGATTGCAAGGCCATTAACAAAGCCAAGCATAACGGGGTGTGGAATCATCCTAACAAATTTACCAAGTCGTAATAGTCCTGCTAAGATTTGGAAGATACCCATCAATAAGACTGTAGCGAAAAGATACTCGACCCCATGCTCAAGAACTAAGCTTGCAAGCACAACTGCAATAGCACCAGTGGCTCCTGATATCATTCCAGGCCTACCGCCTAGGATTGCAGTTGTTAAGCCCATTATGAATGCAGCATATAAACCAATCATCGGCGAGACGTGGCATACAAAGGCAAACGCAATCGCTTCTGGAACTAATGCTAACGCAACAGTTAAGCCCGAGAGAAGATCGTTTTTGTATTTACTTATTTCCAAATCGCTGTACTCCGTTTAAGTTTTATTGACATTGGTAATGCTTGCAGATTGTATGCGCAAATATTACAAAGGGGGGCTTATATAACATTAAATATGGATTAAGTCAAAGCTTATTGAATTTATTTGTTGCTACACAATTAGGGATGGTAATCTCCGGCGTGATAACTGAAAACTATGATGACATATATTACTATTGCATTCTCGGTGCATCTAATTATCATAGTTTCTTTAATTCAAGATAAACATTGACATGTTGCGTTTTGATGCTACAATATGGGGGACGAAATCAGTTCATGATGGTTATTATAGGAGAATTAGACAATGAAAGTTAATCTAGTTTTTGCTCTAATCGTAGTATGTGCGATATTCTTTGCATTTCCTCAATTTAATTTGTTCAGTCCAGACAATGCGCATGCGTCTGCTTCATTTAGCTCTCCTGCGGCTGCTCAATCTTTCGAAATGAGTGGACAGTTAAATGCTAATACATCTAGAAGCGCTATGGCTAATGATATAATTAAAAGTGGTACATCGCATGAAATGGCTCGTTCCACTGGTTGCTCCACTGGTTGCTCTACTGGTTGCTCTACTGGTTGCTCTACTGGTTGCTCTACTGGTTGCTCTACTGGTTGCTCTACTGGTTGCTCTACTGGTTGTTCTTATGGTTGCAATTAATGAATGATGAAATTCAAGTTTCAGACAAAGAAAGTAAATTTGAAGTCGTTGGCTTTCTTTGTCTGATTTCTTTATTGCTCTCCTTAATATTATCTCGTGGATTGGGGAATAAGTTTGTTTTCGATATCTCCTGCTTGTTATTGTTAGGGGGGGCTCTGTGGTTTTGTTTTCTTAATCATTGCTATCCTGCGTTTGTTAAAGTTGTTTTTTGTGTTGCTATCCTAGCTGTATTGTGGCCTGCCACCTACCTTTATGGGTTTTGGGTATTTGTTATTTCACAGATTTCTAAGCAAAAAACATTATCAAACTACTTTGGTTGTGTGATATTGATCTTGTGGATTATTCAGATATCTGAGTTGGGATCTTGGATAAATATTCCTGTAATTTGCTTCGCATGCTTTTTCATTTTGATGATCGTTGTTAGATTATGCCCGAAGTATATCTACTATTTTCTACTATTGGCTTGTATTGTGATTACTCTTATTTCATTGATACAACCAAGGCGAGAAGTTCAAATTGCAAACAATACAAACTTATCCTACGGTTATCGACACGGCAGAGTTTTAGCGAAAATACTACAAGGCGAGCTTGTAGATTACAACAATGTAAGTGGACAGATTGGAATTACAAGCCTAATTCAGCATTCGGGACACAACAAGTCTGATTTTCCTATAATTTTAGTTGACCATGATCAATATCACAATACTGACTATTCTGTAATAAAGCCTTATAATATTAAACAAGCAAGACCTTGGCATAACAACCAAATGTTTGGTGACCAATATATGCTAGCTGCAATTTCGGATGATGGTCTTTGGATTTCTAATATCGGAGGGAGCCTTTCAAGGACTGGAAAATTGATCTTGGGAAGTTTTGTGAACGGTACGTTGGAACCGTTGATCATTAAACGCAATGGTGCAATTTATATTAATGACTCAGATCCTTTCGTAGATCGATTAGCTAATTATCAGAAAAGTGGTATTTTAGAAATTGTTTATGGCAGTCGTGAATATCGATTTATCAATATTCTCTTTCTATTAGCCACCCTTTTTAATGAGAAAAGATATGTAAGTTGGATTTTTATATTTTTAATATTCATCTTTATTATTGTTTTTACTAACAAAAGAATTGATGGAGATATAAGAGTTGTTGGTAAAATTCATAATCCACACGAGCCTTCAAAAATATCAGGTGTGTTGCGAACAGTCATAGATAGTGGATTCCCTTATACACTAGGAAATGATGGGACTGTACTGCTTATTGTAGGTCCAGGAAAAAAAACTTGTGTTAAATCTACTGAAAAGGTAGTCGTTGCATGTGAAGGTGCAACGATCTTTTTAAATGATCATACTGTTAAGATTGACACTATACCGCTTGGAAATATCAAGAACATTATCGATGCTCGTAGAGTTTTTGTGGATGGTTTAGATTCTGGAGCTTGGACAACAATTGACGGTGTGATCGTATTGGGAACTGGTAGTCCCGCTAGGCAGGATTGGAGAAAATGGCTAGCATCATTGGAATAATATTAAGTATTGTACTTTGTTCAGTTTTCGGTCAATTTTCATTGGCAGTTTTGATTGCCGGTTTTCTCTCTATTTTCGGGGTTAAGTTTTCTTTTGCTCGTGAGATGTCGATATTTACTTTCATGACAGCATTGTTGCTATGTTTTGTAGCTTCCAGTCAAAGTGTTTGGGCAGTTATTCTACCTGCTATAGTTTTATTTATTCTTAAAGAAATAGTGAAGCCTCATAATGTTAGAGGGCATATTTGGGTAGCTTTATTACCTATAGCCTCTTTTGTTTGGCTTTTCCAAGATAGAGATTTACAAACTGTAATTTTGATTTTTTTTGCAATAGCGTTGCCCAATATTTATAACCATCAAAAGCTAAAATCTATTACATGTCAAAAAAATATTTACATTCTATCCATTGTACTCATTGGAACCTTATGCTTCGTTTATTTTATTCCACGTTTCAAGGGAAAGACGGCATTTATTGATTCTGGTGAATGGGCAAGAGCGGACATACCATTTACAGATGTAAATAAATTGAATATTGAGAAGTCTTATGGTTATTCAGAGTTAAAAAGTTTGTTAATGGCAGAAATTATTACTCCAGATAAGATTAGTCGAGAATATTCTGAAGCATGGATAATAACGCCAACACGCCCTTTGGATCAGACATCCATACGTAAGTTGCTAGAATGGGTTAGAGATGGTGGAAGATTAATTATAGTAACTGACCACACGGATTTATTTGGACATGCGAAAGTTGTAAATGAACTCTTATCAAGTCTAGGTTGTTCAACGTCTAATTCTGCCTTTTTTCCTCTAGAGCCGCAATTGAAAGCGTCTGTCAATATGGGTAAAAATTGTTGTGTAAAGACATCTAACATTCAGTATGGTTCTCTATTGTGGCCCCAAATGTCCGCTAGGTGGATTAATGAATTGTCTGATTACTCTGATTCAAATTTCTTTGGACCTCTATCATTTACTTCTGATGATGGTGTTGGGCGTAGAATAATTTCTGGTAGCAGGGCTGTTGGAAGAGGAAGAATTGTTTTGTATGGAGATAGCACTAGCTTGGCAAATTTTGCTATTTACCAACCACATGTGCTGCAATTTGTAGAGAGATTGAGGTCTGGTGGATTGTTTGCTGGTATATTGCCAGTTATTTGGATCATGCTTACTTTAGCTATAATCATTGCAGTTATCAAAGGACATATCTTCCCATTAGGGTTAGTCCCGCTTCTAGGATTGTTTGTTATCTTCGACTTTAGATCTGTGCCAGTTACTTGGGGTGATTATGATTATTGGTCTGGTGATGAGAAGGCGGTAATGGAAT
Organism: Phycisphaerae bacterium; assembly: GCA_027078365.1. Lineage (GTDB taxonomy): Bacteria > Planctomycetota > Phycisphaerae > Sedimentisphaerales > Sedimentisphaeraceae > S145-28. Next base: position 986 of record JALWYQ010000034.1, on the reverse strand, counting down.
ATTGTGATTCTACCCAAAGGATTGCTACAGCATTTTCTATATCTCCATTGGCTGGGCATCGGCCAAGGTGGATAGACAATCCAAACAAATCTCAATTTGGTATCTGGGTAGGCTATTTTCCTCCTCCTAATGAACAATGGCGATGGGTTGATTTATCAAGTTCTGAAGGAGTAAAAGAAATATATGATCGATCGTTGGATCCTTTATTATCAAAAATCACAGGTGAACATCCTTATATGTGGAAGTCTGATTCAAACTTTATGCATGTGAGTGTCGCAGGTCTTTGGACTGATGATGTAATGGGCGATTGGTGGTTTGAACAGGGTATTAGTGAAAGTAAACAGAAACGATTCTCTGCTTGGCTATCATGGCTTTCGAATGATGTAATGCCTGAATATCCACATGTTGCCAAGATAGATATGGATAGCCCTACATTGTATAAGCTAAAGATTAGCGATCATGATTGGCAAGAGATTCGTTTGCCTAAAATCACATTAGATGAATCAGGTGAAATTTATCTAGGTAGAGGTGTTTCGGCTTCTATAATCGTGATTGAGGGTAAAAAGGTACTTTTTGGTTCAAGAACATATACAGAATCGTGGAAAGCTCCAAAGGCATGGATCCTCTCATGTTCCGATACATTAAACAAATCAGATGACGTGAGTAAGTAGCTGCTAACTTTCTTGAATAGCTGTTATTTGGTCAATACCATTTTCTCTTAGTTTAATTTCTGTTTCTTTGAGTGATGGCTAGTGTTTTACTGCGCTTCGCTTGTAAAACTTGTGGTTCAAACCCCTATACGACTATACAAAAAAACACCAATTCATTTGAATTGGCGTTTTAATAACTGGGGTATAGGGATTCGCTTACGCGGCTCTCGCGTTGCTCGTGTTAAACCCTTTGGTGTTTTGCTGCGCTTTGCTTGCAAAACTTGGTGTTCGAACCCCTGTAACTATATAAAAAAACATCTGGGGTACAGGGATTCG
>JALWYQ010000033.1 GCA_027078365.1 Phycisphaerae bacterium | reverse complement strand
TTGAGAAACCTTCTGAAGCAAAGAGGATATTTTAATGTAGAGTTTGAGGAGGCAAGTGCAGATGAACCGATCAATTCAAAAAACGCAATCTATATAAAAACTAGGCTAAAAGAAAAGATTTCAAATTCTAATATCGTTCTCGGAATAGCTGGTATTTATGCATCACATAGTGATTGGATGGAATGGGAATTGGATAAAGCCAAAGAACTTGATATACCCATAATAGGGGTAATTCCTAGGGGGCAAGAAAGAATATCTGCTACCGTTTATTCAAGATCGATTATTGATGTAAAATGGAATACCGAAAGTATAGTAGAAGCAATTAGGAAATATGCAAAATAGCTCATAACAAGGCGCTACACTGGACGCCAATTCTGCTGCGCTCCATTGCCGCCGGTGGGCTTGGTCGTGATCATGAAATATCCTATAACAAATCAAATGAATGATGGTCGAGTCAGGGAATTGTTGATTGCCCAAGATTATGTTGAAAAAAAATTTGGCGATGGGTTTAATATTCAGCTCGGTAATGACCATTGTGGAATTCCTGATGTTTTTGCTTTCAACCAAGACGACGAATTGGTCGCTTGCATAGAGCTTGTTGGGTACACACTAGGGAAGATCAATGAAACCCAATCTCATAGAGAAATCAAACCATTCCATTTCGAAATTGATATTGAGAAATGCACCGATATTCACGAGCGACAACCTCATCCATTCACGCTGATTCATAAAAAGATTCTTGGCGGCAGGCAGTACTCCAGATTTGATGCTCAAGAACTGATCCTGCTCGTTCACACAGAGGTTTATGTTAAAAACAAAACCTTATGCTTTGCCCAAGATGGCATCATGCAAATGAATCCCAGTGTTAATAATTTCATGCATCACAAAGCAGAAATTATAGATAAACTAAGAACAGTATCAACAAGCACGCCTACGCAGTGGGACAAAATAGATTTAGTGGACTACACTCATTCGCCAATGATTGAGCAGTGTCCGATTATCGAAATAAAGGGGAATTAAAAGTGTCAGACACTTACTGCATATACCGCAGATGAAAAATACAAAAATAAATATCGAACATCCCAACCCCAATCATTTGTGCGTTTGCCAAAATCATTCGTGAAAATTCGTGTTCATTTGTGGTTTCAAAAAAATAAAACAAGTTGTTCTATTCCGTTTCGTTTGCGCCTTCTGCGTCTCTAGCGTCCTCTTGCGTTAAAGCAGTTAAAGTTTTTGCAGTTGTTTTTAAATCTGTTTCATTTGCGCATTTAGCGCTAAATCAGTTAGGTTTTGTTTTGACTTTCATTGGTCAATATTGTATTCGTGGTCTGATAGTTTGTGTGAGCGGTTTTTGCTTGCTAGAGTTTGTTGCAATATTGATTAGATTACTAGGAGTGTTAAATTGGATATTAATGTATTAGAACATAATGTTGTTTATGAGAATCCTTATCCTCAGTTGATGAGTAGGCACGGGTTTTTCCCTGGAATTGAAAAGTTGCCGTCAGGTGAGCTTCTCGTTCTCTTCTCGGTAGGAGAGGCGTTTGAATCTAAGATGGTAATTTGTAGTAGCATATCAAAGGATATGGGAGCAAGCTGGAGTAAGCCTGAGCCAATATTTGGTGATTTTGAGATTGGGCTAGGCTCTATGAAACCTACTCTGCTGGCCAATGGTGATTTAGTTGCTATCGGCTACGGCATAGACCGCGAAGAGCCTAAATCTTTTCTAGAGCCAGCATTGGATACGCCTCTTGACGGTAAGAACTATATTTCCTTTTCGAAGGACTCTGGTAAGAGCTGGTCGCGTCCAGAATTGCTATTGGATAGTGAGCTTGGTCTTCTGGAAATTTCAGGCCAATGCCTACAGCTAGCCAATGGCGATTTGCTTGCGACAGGTGCGCGTTTTGGAGTTTGGGACGAATCAAATCCGGCTGACTACTCACTGTATTTGCTGCGCAGCTGTGATAATGGTAAGTCTTGGAAGAGTGAGGGGGCGTGCTTTATGCAAAAAGACGTTTCTCCTTTTGAGACTAGGCTTTGCCAAATGCCAAATGGCTCAATTGCTGTTATTATATGGCGACTCAACGAGGTGCTTGGAAAGAATTTAACAAATGCGATTATCTTCTCAGATGATAATGGAAAAACTTGGCAAGAGCCCGTTGATACCAAAGTTCCAGCTCAAGCCTCAAACTTGATAAGCTACAAAGACAATCTTGCACTTAGCATCCATTCTTACCGCGAAGGCGAAGTTGGTCTTTACGTTAAGATTGTTGATTTGTCGAATAATGGCTGGAAAGAGCTAGCGTCTAAGAATATCTGGGACAAGAGCGAATCTCGCAAGATTGGTTCTCTCAAGAATATGGGTGCGAATCTCAAATTCGGTCAGCCTAGCATTATGCCGCTTGGTAACGATGAATTCTTAGCTATTCACTGGGCTATCGAGGGCGGTCAGGGTAGAATTTTGTCGCATAAGTTTTCGGTAACGGCGTAAACGGCTGCGCAGACAAGCGATAGCTTTCTATGAGTAGCGGTTAAAATTATTGGGGCGCTAGGGTCTTTTGGCACTAGCGCCTTTTTTTGCGCAGGCAACAAGTTGTTGCCCCTTTAGAGAAGTGTTTCTTTTCTTAAGAGACTTTCTGCTTGAATTTCTCCCGTCTCAAGGCTAATCTCTAACTTATGACTTATTTAACCGTACCAATTTCAGCAGGCAATATTGAAGAATTGAGACTGCAGGCAACAAAAGCTCTTTCTCTCGGTGCAGAGATGTTTGAGCTGCGCAGCGATTATCTCGTCGGGCTAAATCTTGAGATGTTTAAAGAGGCGTTTGAGTTTTTAAAAACACTTGAATTGCCTATAATCGTAACATGTAGAGATCCTCGTGAGGGTGGTCAGAACAATCTTGATGAATCTTTAAGGCTAGAAATACTCACAGAGGCAATAAAACTCGGCGCAGACTATGTTGACTGTGAATATATCAATTACAAGAAGCATGAGGTAGCCGCAGAGATAGAGGCTGCTTTAGAGAAGAATAACTCTACAAAGCTAATTCTATCCATCCACAATTTTGAATCTCCGTTTGCTGATCTGCGCATGGTTTATGAGAGTATTGTTTCAATCTGCTCGCATGCGGTAGTGAAAATTGTTTATAAGGCCAATCATATCAACGATTGTTTTGATTGTTTTGATCTTTACAGAGAGAGAGATTCAAAACTAGTAGCCTTGTGTATGTCTGAGGCTGGGTTAATCACGAGGGTTTTGGCTAAGAAATTTGGCGCAGAGTTTACCTTTGCATCTCTAGACGACAACTGCCAAACCGCTAGCGGCCAGATTAGTATTTCTACAATGAAAGATCTCTACCGCTACGATTCGATTGATGAGGATACTCAGCTCTACGGAATAATTGCTGCACCAGTAGCCCATTCAATGAGTCCGGCTATTCACAACGCCTGTTTTAAAAAGGCTGGCATGAATAAGCTCTATCTGCCGATACTTCTCGAAGGAGATAGCCTAGAATTTAATGAATTTATGGATATGCTAAGAGATCGCCCTTGGCTTGGTTTTAGAGGTTTTAGTGTGAGCTTACCACATAAAGAGAACACTCTAGATTATCTCAAAAATAAAGGGCAAGAACTTGAGTCTTTAGCTCTTGAGATTGGTTCGATTAATACTATAGTCGTTGGAGAAGCCTCCAATCTTAGCGGTTTTAATACAGACTACAAAGGTGCGATGGATGCGATTGCGGCGGCTGTTGGAGCTTCTATCGATTGGTTTAGAGATAAAAACGCTGCAGTTATTGGCGCAGGTGGTGTTGCACGAGCCATTATCGCTGGTCTGCGCGATAGAGGTTGTCATGTTACGATTTACAATCGAACGCTCGCACGCTGTGAGAAGCTTGCTCGCGAGTTTGGAGCCAAGGCTGCGCCGCTGGAGGAAATTGGCTCTGATAACTGGAATCCAGATTTGATTGTAAATTGCACAAGCGTTGGGATGAGCCCAAACGTTAATGAATCTGTCGTTTCAAAAGAAGATATCACCAGTGATATGGTGGTCTTTGATACTGTATATAATCCAGTTGAAACTAAGCTCTTGAGCAATGCCAAAGCCGCTGGCGCAAAGACGGTCAGCGGGGTTGATATGTTTGTTGCGCAGGCAATGGAGCAGTTTATTCATTTCACCGGTGAAAAGGGCGATGCTGAGATTATGAGAAAAACGGTTTTTGATTGGCTTTGATATCCTTTTGATATATAATCCCGAACCGTTTAATTGATTAGAAAATATTTTAGATATTGGAGTGATAGGAATGGCTAAAAAGGCTGAGAAAGTTGTTCTTGCGTATAGTGGTGGTTTGGATACGAGTGTTATCTTACCGTGGCTCAAAGAAACTTATGGTTACGACGTTGTCTGCTATGCAGCAGAACTTGGCCAAGGCGATGAGCTAAAGGGTATTAAGAAAAAGGCAATGGCTACAGGTGCTGTGGATTGCTATGTCGATGATTTACGCAAAGAATTTGTCGAAGATTATGTTTGGCCATTGCTAAAGAGTGGTGCAATCTATGAGAATGGATATTTGCTTGGTACAAGTATAGCAAGACCACTAATCGCTAAGCGTCAGGTTGAGATTGCTCAGAAGGTTGGAGCGACTGCTGTCGCGCATGGAGCGACTGGTAAAGGCAACGACCAAGTTCGTTTTGAACTTACTTATATGTCTTTAGATCCAAGCCTAAAAATTATAGCTCCTTGGAAAGACAAGAATTTTGAACTCACAAGTCGTGAGGCGGCGATTGATTACGCTAAGAAACACAAAATCCCAATCGAGCAGACAAAGAAGAAAATATATTCTCGCGATAGAAATATCTGGCATATCAGCCATGAAGGCGCAGATCTTGAAAACCCTTGGAATGAACCAAAAGATAATGTTTTTGTTATGAGCAAGCCAGTCTCAAAGACTCCGGCAAAGCCTGAGTATGTTGAGATTTTCTTTGAGCGCGGCATTCCAAGAAAGATTAATGGTAAAGTTGTAGGTTCAGTTAAATTACTTGAAACACTAAACCAAATCGGTGGCAAGCATGGTGTTGGTCAGGTTGATTTGGTTGAGAATCGTCTTGTAGGTATGAAGAGTCGCGGTGTGTACGAAACTCCAGGCGGTACAATTTTAATGACCGCTCACGAAGCTCTTGAAACACTAACTCTTGATAGAGAAACCTATCACTACAAGAAACAAATAGCTCTCAAGTATGCTGATATCGTTTATAATGGTCAGTGGTTCTGTCCGGTACGCGAGGCGCTTGATGCGTTTATTGACTCAACTCAGAAAAACGTTACCGGTACTGTTCGTATGAAACTCTTCAAAGGCAGGGCAATTGCTGTTGGGGTTAAGAGTCCAAATAGTCTCTACAGTGATGAGCTCGCTAGTTTTGAGATGGGTGCTGAATACGACCAGACCGATGCAATCGGATTTATCAGGTTGTTTGGCTTGCCTATGAAGGTTAATGGCGTTGTTAACGGCGCAAAGTCAGCTAACAAGGCGAAAAAGTCAAGAAAGTGTTCAAAGAAAAAAACGACTAAGAAGTAAAACTAGGGGGGTGCCTTTAGAAGGGCATCTCCTAGCTTGTTTGGGCCAAGGATGGCCCGTCTTTGGTGTTTGTTGCCGTTGAATGTGTAGCTTGAAATGCTCACGGAAGGAGACTAGCTTTGACTCTCTTAGAGGTTTTAGGTTTATTTACCTTTATGGTAGGTATTTGTATTGGTAGCTTTTTGAATGTTGTCATATACAGGTTGCCTCGGTCAATGTCGCTTTCTCGACCTGCCTCTTCTTGCCCAAGTTGCGGCTATGCAATTCCATTTTATCTAAATATTCCTTTGGTGAGTTGGTTGTTGTTGAGGGGTAAGTGCAAAAACTGCAAAGCGCAGATCTCTGTTAGATATTTCATTGTAGAACTTGTTACCGGGCTGTTATTTCTATTTCTATTTTTGGCGTACTTTAAATTTAATGTGCGCAGTCTGGGTTTTGAAAGCCATGATGGAGCGAGAAACTTTCTCTCTGGCGGATGGATTTTCTATCTGAGTGGAATAATTCTTGTATCTTCCCTATTAAGTGCATCTGCGATTGATATTGAATTGTGGGTTATCCCGCTTTCTATCTGTGTATTCTTGAGCATATGTGGCATTGTTCTATCGTCTATTAGCAGTCTTCTTCTTCCGTTTGCTCAGATTGTTAAGTTCGATTTATTCCCGACGGCAACATTACCTTCAGCGTCTCTAGCGTTTGGTGCGTTTTTTGGTTTGGCTGTATCTTTGCTACTTCTGCGCAAAGGACTAATCAAACGCAGTTATCAGACAAGTGAAGACGTTAATCTTGAAGATGTTAAAGGCTCATTTGAAGAAGGTTTATTCAATCATAGGCTTGAGGCTCTAAAGGAGCTCATGTTCGTTTTGCCAATTGTAGTTTTTTCTGCAGTAGCCTACTTTCTCGTTCAAAAAACCTCTATTCATGATAGTTGTGCTGATTTTGTGGCAATCCCGTGGGTATCAAATCTTGCTGGAAGTTTGTGGGGCTATTTAATTGGCGCAGCTGTTGTCTGGGCAACGAGGATTTTCGGGACTCTTGGTTTTGGCAAAGAAGCAATGGGGATGGGAGATGTTCACCTAATGGCTGCAGTTGGAGCGGTTATTGGAGCGACATCGGTAACGTTGGCTTTTTTTATCGCTCCGTTCTTTGGGCTTGCTTGGGCTATCAGTCAGATGTTTTTCAAAAAAACTCGTGAAATTCCTTACGGTCCGTTCTTGTCAATAGCAACTATTTTGGTTATGATTTACCACGACGCCTTTTTTAACAGACTAGCGGCTATGATGCTAATTAGTTCTAAGTAAATAATGAAATGGAGATGTGTTATGTTTAAGACGCCAAAACTACTGATAACCGTATTAATAGTCTCATTTATTACCCTAAGTGGTTGCACTAATTGGCATAAGAAATATATGGCGCTTGAGGTTGAGCACCAAAATCTCCAAGGTAGATATCAAAACTGCGTGGGCTCTCTTGATGCTAATAACCTCCAAAAAACACAGATGGCTTCTCGCCTACAACAGTACGAGATGACTATTGCAGAGCTTCAAAAGCAAATCGAAGAGCAACAGTCTGCAGCGAAGGCATCTGGTTTTGGTGAGGATTATGATGTTGATTACGACGCTCAGAAGGGCACTCTAACAGTTACTCTTCCAAATGCAATTCTTTTCAAACCTGGCAAGGCCTCGCTTAAAGGTGTAAAGAATTCAGACCTTGATTACATTGCAAGTGTTCTAAAGAGTAAATATCAAGGAAGGATGATTGATATTGTTGGTAACACCGATTCAGACCCAATTAAAAAGTCAAAATGGAAAGACAATTGGCAACTATCTTCAGAGAGGGCGTTGGCAGTTCTTAGGTATCTTACCAAGAAAGGAATTAAAGCTAATATGGTAAGAGGCGTTGCCTGTGGATCGTCTCGTCCTATTGACACAAATAAGACAGCGGCTGGAAAAGCTCGTAACCGCCGCGTTGAAATAGTAGTACATATGAAGTAAAGGGTACCTCTAACAATTCATCTGGCTCTCAAGCGAACCTTTTCGTCACCGGACTACGTCAGACAAAAGTCACCTTATTTACTAATAAGGCTCATTTGTCTTCCTTGCCGGACAACAAAAATTTTCTACTTGCTACTCAAAAGCAATTATTAGAGCTACCCTTAGGTCACTCTTAGGCTACTCTTAAACTCTCAAGGCTCATAGGTTTTATACCTGTGAGCCTTTTTTTGTAGGTGCCAATATTTTCTGTCAAAATGACACTGGATAGAGTTTTTCTTCTTGCCTTCTTTCCTCTAAGTTGTTGTGTGTTAATGGTTTATGTTGGCTGTGTAATTTCGGCACGGCGTTTGCTCTTAGTTGATTGGAAAAAACGATTAATTGAAAAAATAACTTAGGTAGAGGTGATAATATGAGATTTGACAAGATTACTTTAAAAGCACAAGAAGCACTTGCTACTGCACAGCAATTAGCAATGGCAAAGAAGAATACAATAATGAGTCCGCTTCATTTATTAAAAGCAATGCTAGATGACAATGAGGGTATGGCAGTTGCCATTCTTAACAAGATTGGAACGAAGCTCTCAAGGGTTCAAGAGATGCTTGATAGCGAGATTGATAAACTACCAACATCTCCGAATCCTGCGCAGGCGATAACGCCTGATATGAGCTTTAATCAGATTGTTTTGGATGCGCAAAATCGTGCAGACAAAATGGGCGATGAGTACTTAAGCGTTGAGCACTTGTTATTGGCTATGAGTTCAATACCAAGTACTGCTAAAGAACTGTTGGACGTTAACTCAATCACTACTGACGTTATCGAAAAGGCTGTCGAACAAATTAGAGGAGGTCAAAAGGTGACGAGTGATAATCCTGAAACTCAATACAACGCACTTGAAAAATACGGTATAGACTTTATCGAATTAGCAAAGCAAGGCAAACTTGATCCTGTTATTGGTAGAGATGAAGAGATTCGTCGTTGTATGCAGGTTCTAAGCAGGCGTACAAAAAACAACCCTGTATTAATTGGTGACCCAGGAGTAGGTAAAACTGCAATCGTAGAAGGCCTTGCTCAGCGTATCGTCGCAGGTGACGTTCCAATTGGATTAAAGGATAAAAAGCTTATAGCACTAGATATGGGAGCCTTGATTGCAGGAACCAAGTTTCGCGGTGAGTTTGAAGATAGATTCAAGGCTGTTCTCAAGGAAGTTGCTGGTTCCGATGGAGAGATTATTCTATTTATCGATGAATTGCATATGATTGTTGGCGCAGGCAAGACGGAAGGCTCTATGGATGCAGGAAATCTATTAAAGCCAACTTTGGCTCGTGGTGAGCTTAGATGTATTGGTGCTACAACGATAGATGAATATAGGAAATATATAGAGAAAGACGCTGCCCTAGAGAGGCGATTCCAACCAATTATGGTTGATCCACCAAGTGTAGATGACACCATTGCGATATTGCGAGGGCTAAAAGAAAGATATGATACTCACCACGGCGTGCGTATAACCGATTCAGCAATTATAGCCGCAGCCACTCTCTCTGATAGGTATATCAGTGATAGACGGCTTCCAGATAAGGCTATCGATTTGATTGATGAGGCAGCATCTAAGCTTCGTATCGAGAATGATTCTCTGCCAGCAGAACTAGATACATTGCGCAGAAAGATTATGCAATTAGAGATTGAGAGTGAGGCGCTTAAACAAGAGAGCGATGATTCAAGCAAGAAGCGTTTGAAAAAGACTCTCGAAGAGCTCAAGAAATTAAAGGCGAAAGATGCCGAATTGACAGCCCAATGGACTAAGGAAAAGGGTGAGATTGATGCTCTAAAGAGGATTAAAGAGCAGATATCAGAGGCGCAAACTCAATTTGAGAATGCGCAGCGTAGTGGCGATCTCGAACAGGCGGCTCGTCTGAAGTATGGAACTCTCGTTGAACTTGAGACTAAGCTCAAAGAGTATGAGTCTATGCTAGAAGATTCTAAAAAGACGATGATTCATAATGAAGTTACAGCCGAACAGGTCGGTGATGTAGTGTCTAACTGGACGGGAATACCAGTGTCCAAGCTCTTGAGCGGTGAGCGAGAGAAATTAATTGCAATAGAGGATCAATTGCGCAAACGTGTCGTTGGGCAAGATGAGGCGGTAGTTGCTCTCGCAAATGCAGTACGTAGGAGCCGTGCTGGCCTTAGCGATCCAAATAGACCAATGGGTGTATTCTTGTTCCTTGGCCCAACAGGTGTTGGTAAGACAGAGCTATCGAAAGCGCTAGCCGAATTCTTATTCGACGATCCGCACTCGATGATTAGGATTGACATGAGTGAGTTTATGGAAGCGCATAGCGTTTCTCGTTTGATTGGTTCGCCTCCAGGCTATGTTGGTTATGATGAGGGTGGCAAGCTCACTGAGGCTGTACGCAGAAAACCATACTCCGTGATTCTATTTGATGAGGTTGAAAAGGCGCATAAGGATGTATTCAATATCTTGTTGCAAGTATTTGATGATGGTAGGCTTACCGATGGCAAAGGAAGGGTTGTTGACTTTAAGAACACAGTCATAATTATGACTAGCAACTTGGGCGGCAATGAGATTATGGAGTTGACCAATGAAAAGGGTGCAGATTGGGAGATTGAGGCTCATATCCGCGATATCCTAACTTCATTCTTTAGGCCTGAGTTCTTAAATAGAATTGATGAAACAATTGTCTTTAAGACTCTAAGTAAAGAAGTCTTGATGAAGATTGTTGATATCCAGTTGGAGTATCTAGCCCAGCGAGTTGCAAAACGTGGTATCACTCTTGAATTTAGTGAGGCTGCGCGTCAGCAGATTCTAGACGATGGTTACGACCCTGTCTATGGAGCAAGACCTCTAAAGAGGGCGATTCAGCAAAGAATTGAAAACAAGCTTGCAAATGAAATAATTGCAGGGCACTTCGACCAAGGTGATAAAGTCTTAGTTGATGCGGTAAATCATTCGTTTAAATTTAGTAAAGTAGCCTCCTAGTCTGGAGTGAAATTGCCAATGCCTGCAAAAACTGTTCCAAAAGATGATTTTGTTGGCATATTCGATTGTCACATAGGTGCTGTTTTGATATAATGACGCCTCGTTAATCACATCATTATATCTAAAACAAGAGTTGCTACTTATGAGAATGGAATTATCTGGCCAGATGAAGCTTGAGCAGCGTATGAAGCTCGCTCCAAGGATGATTCAGTCCATGGAGGTGCTTCAATTGCCGCTGCTTGCGCTTCAGGAGAAAATAGAGGCAGAGCTTGCCTCTAATCCTGTCCTTGAGTTGGATACTTCCAGTGCAGAAGAGGTAATCTCAACTTCTCAAGACGAGAATTCTGTTAGTTCCGACGAGGAGCTTGTTGTCGATAATGATGGTAACAACGCGGAGGATTTTGGCCGTCTTGATAGTTTGGGAGAGGATTTCAAAGAGTTTGTCAATCAGTCACGACCTATACAGATAAATCGTAGCAACGATGACACTGATGCAAAGTACGAGGCGATACAAAATACAGCGGCATCTCCAATCTCTTTGCACGATTATCTCATGGACCAATGGCATCTCTACGAAACGAGCGATGCAGTACGCGCTGCCGGAGAGGCAATTATCGATTACATTGACAATAAGGGCTTTCTTACAGTTCATATTGAGCAACTTTACAACAAAGATAGAAGTCCATTTACCATAGAAGACCTTGAAGAGGCTCTTAAATTAGTGCAGACGCTAGAACCCGCAGGCGTTGGGGCAAGGGACTTGCGAGAATGTTTGCTCATACAGATGAATCAATCTAAGGAGTATCTCCCATTTGAGCGCAGACTTATCTCAGACTACTACGACTTACTGCTTGAGAATCGCCTGCCAGAAATTGCTAAACGCATGAATGCAAGCATTGAGAGGGTAAAAGAGGCGATTGCTCATATCGCAAAACTAGACACTTCGCCCGGTTTGCTCATTGGTAGTAGTGGAAACCGGCCTGTTATGACAGATGTCATTATTGAGCCAAGAGAGGATGGACCTGGATTTACAGTCAGGCTTGCCGGAACTAATATCCCGAATTTGCGTGTCAATGATTTCTATCTTCAAATGGCAAAGAATAAGGATGTCGGCGAGAAGACACGTCAGTTCTTGCAACAAAATATTCGCTCTGCGCAGTGGCTTATGGAGGCTGTTGAACAACGGCAAAACACTTTACTAAAGGTAGCTACTGCAATCGTTAACTATCAGCAGGAGTTCTTTGAAAAGGGCGAACTCTATTTAAAGCCACTATCAATGCAGCAGATTGCTGATGAAGTTGGAGTTCATATTGCAACTGTCTCAAGGGCGGTTGCTGGTAAATATGCCATCTCTCCTCAAGGAGTTATTCCACTGCGTAGCCTTTTTACGGGTGGTTCAGAAACTAAAGATGGAAAAGAGCAGAGTTGGAATGTTGTCAAAACTCTACTTCAAGAAATTATTGCAAACGAAGATAAATCTAAGCCTCTTAGCGATGATGCCTTAGCTAAAAAATTAAAAGAGAAGGGCGTTAAACAGATAGCCCGTCGTACAGTAGCCAAATACCGCAAACTCTTAAATATCCCATCCGCTCGGTTTAGGAAGAAATTCTAATACAAGTATGAGATAGTTTTTCGTGCCGCTGACTGTGGTACGGGCGTATTGCAATACGCCCCACGAACACGAATTTTCATGAATGGTATTGGAACCGCAGATGGACACAGATAGACGCAGATAAAAAAGGGGAACCGCCGTATATGAGCGATTCCCCTTTTGTTCTTGTTGTACTGCTAGAGTTATTGAAGCTCTATAATCTTATCAATAATCTGAGCCCTAACATCGTCTAGATTTGCATTTGTATTGAGATTTGCAATCCAAGCATCAATAGCACTTACATCTTCGCCGTTGGCTTCTTTCTGATCGCGAATCTCAAGAAGAGTACTTAGATAACGCTGATCAGTAATCGCAGCTCTAAAACCTTCCCACTCAACTGTTCCAACTAGACCGTTGGTTGTTTGGTAGGTGAAGTTTTCTTCTCTGTGATTAATCTCAGCTGGCTTGGCGTCGAAGTCGTTCCAAGTAATACCATATTCTTTCTGGTAAGCATAATCCATAACTCCATCGAAACCCTTTTGGTAAACTGCGATACCATAGTTTCTTCTGTAAACCTCTGGGTTCTCAACACCAACTTGAGGATCGCCATAAGAATAAATCTTTTGACCAGCGCTGTGCCAGTCTGCAACTTGATTCTCAATACCAGGTGCATGAATACCGTTAGCGTATATCGCAACATCAAGATAATCGCCAATGGCAGAGAAAGCATTTGAGTAAACAGCTGTTGCAACTTTAATACCAACTGAATAAATTTCATTTACTGTAACATTAATCAACGACTCTAACTCTTCCGATCCAGCTTCTTCTCTACCGTAGATATGCATCTCGTTGGTGTCATAGCCAAAATCTCCCAAGATACTCTGGAATGGTGTAAACTCGCTAGAAGTAGAATCTAAATGAAGACTCTTGCCAAAGAAGAAATACTTATCTTTCGGGAAGCCTATTGAATTTCTAATAGCAAGCGTATCATCAAAGACACGGACATCATTCTCGTAACCAGCAGGATACATCACTCCATGGTCAAACATGTCTTGAAGCTCTAATCTCTGTTGAGCACTTGTCTTTTCGTGACAACTTAGAGGTATAATGCTAGCCTCTGACTTATCAGCCCTTAGCTTGCCATGATAGTAAAGACCATATGAGAGCCTTGAAGGAGCAAGATCAAACGGCAAGACCTCTACGCTTAGCGGTATCGTCCTTAACACTGTTCCGCCCTGAGTTTTAATAGTCAGAGTAGAAGTGTATGTTCCCGTAGGAGCATCATCTGGAATATGAACGATTGCCCAGAGCTCTTTGTATGTTGAATCTAACTCAAACGGTTGCAAGGTGTCTGCATCGTTAAACGAGATAGTAAACGGATCTGGGAATGTCGGATCTGTAAT
>JALWYQ010000032.1 GCA_027078365.1 Phycisphaerae bacterium | reverse complement strand
GAGATGGCAAATATGACTAAGAATCAAGTTCTTACTCAAGCTGGCGTGTCAATGTTATCTCAGGCGAATGGAATGCCTCAGATGGCTTTACAACTTCTTCGCTAAGCGGTTTATAAGATTTAAAAAAGGCTGGTCTCTTTTTAAGAGTCCAGCCTTTTTTTATTTTTAAATTGATAGTGGGGTGAATATTTTTTTATCGGAGCGTCCTATAAAAGTGTTGGTTTGGAGCCGACGTCTGATAAATCTATTTAAAGGTCATAATTAATCATTTTTAACGTTGTTATAGGTCTTAAGTTTACTCGGTGCCAAGCGATAATTGGGATTGTTGAATTAGCACCGTTTCGTGGGGTTGGTGATCATCAAACCATTAACTTATACTAAGGAGTTTAAAAGATGTTAGCAATCAGAAGTAACATAATGGCAGTAAATGCTGCTAGGCACTTAGGGAATAGCTATGATTCTCTATCGAGTTCAGTCGAGAGGCTATCTTCTGGCTTGCGCATTAATAGTGCCAAAGACGATGCTGCTGGTATGGCGGTTCGTGAGCTTATGAGGGCAGATATTGCAACTCTAAAACAGGGCAACCGTAATGCACAAGACGGTATTAGCATGCTTCAGACAATGGAAGGTGCTATGGCCGTAATTGATAATAACCTTATCCGTATGAAAGAGCTTGCAGAACAAGCCGCCACAGGTTCTTATTCAAGTGCGCAGCGTACAATTATGAATAATGAATTTGGCCAAATGGCAGCTGAGATTGATCGCATTGCAGGTGATACAAAGTTCAACGGTATTGCGATGCTTAATAATACCAACACTGTTTCAATCCATGTTGGTTCTTCAACTACAATCGATATTACTGGTTCTGATTTAAGAACAGCAACTCTTGGTGTTGATACTGGTACTCTAGATATTAGTACAGCAGCTGGGGCAGCGACAGCTCTTACAGCGCTTACTACAGCGATTACGACTAAAGATAGTGCTCGCGCTAAATTTGGTTATTCGATGAACCGTCTTGAGAGTACAACATCTATTCTTGGTATCCAAATCGAAAATCTCCAAGCATCAGAGTCACGTATTTCAGACGTTGACGTTGCGACAGAGATGGCAAATATGACTAAGAATCAAGTTCTTACTCAAGCTGGCGTGTCAATGTTATCTCAGGCGAATGGAATGCCTCAGATGGCTTTACAACTTCTTAAGTAATTATTAGCTAATTCAAGCGTGGCTGATCTCTTTCAACGAGTTCAGCCTTTTTTTTGTTTTGAGATTACTGGTAGAGCAAATCAAAAAAGTGATATTTTTTTATCGGAACGTCCTATAAAAACGCCGCCCGAAAAACAACGTCTTATAATCTCTTTAAAAAACCACAATTAGCTATTTTTTACATTGTTATAGGTCTTAAGTTTGTTTGATGCTAAGCGATAATTATGATTGTTGAATTAGCGCCACTTTGTGGGGTTGGTGATCAGCAAAACATTAATTTATACTAAGGAGTTTAAAAGATGTTAGCAATCAGAAGTAACATAATGGCAGTTAATGCTGCTAGACACTTAGGGAATAGCTATGATTCTCTATCGAGTTCGGTCGAGAGGCTTTCTTCTGGCTTGCGCATTAATAGTGCCAAGGACGACGCTGCTGGTATGGCAGTTCGTGAGCTCATGAGAGCAGATGTTGCAACTCTAAAACAGGGCAATCGTAATGCGCAAGACGGTATTAGCATGCTCCAGACAATGGAAGGTGCTATGGCTGCAATCGATAGCAACCTCATTCGTATGAAAGAACTTGCAGAGCAAGCTGCCACGGGTTCTTATTCAAACGCGCAACGTACAATCATGAACAACGAGTTTGGCCAAATGAGAGCAGAGATTGATCGTATTGTATCTGATACCAAATTTAATGGTATTGCAATGCTTGATGGCTCAACTTCTTCTGTATCAATTCACGTTGGTTCAAGCACAACGATTACCGTATCAGGTGTTGATTTGAGTAGTAATAGTGCAAATGCATCAGGTAATTTGAACGAAGGTCTTACTGTTGGAACAAATGCTGTTGTTGATCTTAACATCAGTACAGCTGCTGGCGCAACAACAGCACTAGCGAGTCTTACAACTGCTATCACTAATAAAGATGCAGCTCGTGCGGCATTTGGTTACTCAATGAACCGTCTTGAGAGTACAGTATCTATTCTTGGTATTCAAATTGAAAATCTCCAAGCGTCAGAGTCACGTATTTCAGATGTTGACGTTGCGACAGAGATGGCAAATATGACTAAGAATCAAGTTCTTACTCAAGCTGGTGTATCAATGCTGTCTCAGGCAAACGGAATGCCTCAGATGGCTCTACAGCTTCTTAAGTAATTATTAGCTAATTTTAACGAGGCTGATCTCTTTCAAAGAGTTCAGCCCCTTTTAATGGTTGGTTGCATAATATATAAATCAAAGAAAAACAAATTAAAATCCAATTTTTTTTTGTGAAAGTGTCCTATAAAAGCATCTGCCTTCAATGGCAATCTGTGTTTGTTGCCCAAAGCCGTAATTAGTCGATTTTGACTGCTGTTATGTATCTTAAGTTTATCGATAGTTAAGCGATAATTGAGATTGTTGAATTAGCACCACTTTGTGAGGTTGGTGATCAGCAAAAAGTTAACTTAACTAAGGAGTTTAAAAGATGTTAGCAATCAAGAGTAACATAATGGCAGTTAACGCTGCTAGGCACTTAGGGAATAGTTATGACTCCCTAGCTAGTTCAGTGGAGAGGCTCTCTTCTGGCTTGCGCATTAATAGTGCCAAAGACGATGCTGCTGGTATGGCAGTTCGTGAGCTTATGAGAGCGGATATTGCAACGCTAGAGCAAGGCAATCGAAATGCGCAAGACGGTATCAGTATGCTCCAGACTATGGAAGGTGCTATGGCGACTATTGATAGTAACCTTATCCGTATGAAGGAACTTGCAGAGCAAGCAGCTACTGGTTCTTATTCAAACGCGCAGCGTACAATCATGAACAACGAGTTTGCCCAGATGAGATCAGAGATTGACCGTATTGCATCTGATACCAAATTCAATGGTATTGCGATGCTTGACGGGTCAACTTCTTCTGTTGCAATCCACGTTGGCTCAAGCACAACTATCACAATATCAGGTGTTGATTTAAGTAGTGACAGTACAAATGCGGCGGGTCACTTAAATGAACATCTTACCGTTGGAACAGATGGTATTGGCGACCTTAATATCAGCACGGCTACTGGTGCAGCAACAGCACTAGCGAGTCTTACAACTGCTATCACTAATAAAGATGCAGCTCGTGCAGCGTTTGGTTATTCAATGAACCGTCTTGAGAGTACAGTATCTATTCTTGGTATTCAAATTGAAAATCTCCAAGCGTCAGAGTCACGTATTTCAGACGTTGACGTTGCGACAGAGATGGCAAATATGACTAAGAATCAAGTTCTTACTCAAGCTGGTGTATCAATGTTATCTCAGGCAAACGGAATGCCTCAGATGGCTCTATCACTTCTTCGTTAAGTGATTTGATAGATTAAATAAGTCCAATTCTAATGATTGAGTTGGACTTTTATTTCTCTCTTTTCATAGGTTTATAAATGAAGGAGGAGAGGGTGTTGATTTGTGTTATTGGGGGTTACAATGAGTGTAGCTGACTTGTATAAAGAAACATCCATCACGACTCAAAGCAAAGGAAAGCTTGTTGTGATGCTATATGATGGAGCAATAAAGTTCTTAAAGCTTGCCATACGTGGTATAGAAGAAAGTGATTTTGAGGCTAAGAACAGGGACGTTCAGAAGGCCATGAAAATCATTGAAGAGCTTAATCTTGTTCTAGACATGGATGTTGGTGGCGAAATAGCGCAAAATCTGAGGAAACTCTACAATTTTATGCTAGGCCATCTAACCCAAGCCAATATCAAGAATGACAAGAGTATGATTGAGGAGGTTATTGTCATGCTTGAGACTTTGAATGAGGGTTGGCGAGATATAGCTGAATAAATTTCCTCAAACGATATCCCTGATTTAAAAAACACCGCTAGTTTTGGGGCGGTGTTTTTTTATTGCGCAAAAATAACCGGCACCAGATATATATTTGTTCTAATGTCATTTTTCTAAGTATATTTAGTGCTAATACTATAATTAATATGTTAAGTGCTTATCTATCCCAACCGATACACCCAGCGGGAAACTATTTTTAGTATAAAAATTTGACAAAGAATAGGGAATGTAAGATGAGTGACAATGAGAAGTTAAATAAACTATTGCAGGCTGCGGCATCGGAAGTTGTAGTTTTGCAACCAGGATCACAAGAGCAAGCCGCAAATTTGACAGATATATTTACTCAGATATCTCAAGAAATTGGAGATATTTCTCAGATTCCTGATGATATAAAAAACAAAGTAGAGAGCGTAACCTCGGAGGCCAAGATTAAGGCAACTGCAGTTGGTGATGGAGCCAAGGTTTCTGATTATCTTCTAAGAGAGCTAGGCTCTAATATCGACTCACTACAGTCTATACTAGAACCAATTCTTGAGGGTAATCTACTTGATCAATTAATAGAAGATACTCAAGCCCAAGACTCAACAGAAGCAACTTCTCAGGACTTTAATAGTGAAGCCACTAGCGAATCAACAGAGGCAGTTTTGATATCAGAAGAGGATGTGCCTCTAGTAGTTGATTTCGCATCTGAAGCTATTGAACATATCGAAACAGCAGAAAGTGCTCTCTTAGAGATTGAGCAAAATCCAAAAGACCAAGAATCAATCAACTGTGTATTTAGAGGCTTCCATACTATAAAAGGTATGGCTGGCTTCTTAAATCTCACTGAAATTGGTTCTCTGGCCCACTCGGCAGAAAATCTTCTTGATATGGCAAGAAATGGGGAGATAGAGCTAGTAGGCGCAACTATGGACATTGTCTTTAGTGCTCTAGATATGCTCAAAAAAATGGTTACATATCTTCTCGAATGTGTTGAGGCGGGTAATCCAGTAGAGCCTCAGCAGGGATTGGAAGATATACTTTCTAACCTTGAAGCCTGCAAGAATGGTACGCTAGAATCTACTGCGCCAAAAGCATCTCAAGAAGAAGCTACGGCTAGTCAAAGTATTCCTTTAGATGCTAGTGAAGAGGCTTCAAAAGAAGCTTCAGAACAAAGTAATGCCGAATCTTCACAGGCAACTCAAGCACAATCTCCTAGTGAACCTAAAGAAGCTAGTACAGGTAGCGCCGCGGTAGCTAGTGAGTCTCCAAAGATCAAGAAAACTCTTGCTAATGATGAAAAGATAAAGGTTAGCATGGAAAGACTTGACAACTTGGTCAATATGGTTGGTGAGCTAGTTATTGCTCAGTCAATGGTCTCTCAAGAAGCAGCCACAGCGGTAGCACCAGAGCACCCGTTAAATCAAGTTGTGTCACATCAGGGTAAGATTGCCCGTGAACTACAAGAGCTTGCTATGATGATGAGAATGGTGCCAATTCATGGCGTATTCCAAAAAATGGCAAGGCTTGTTAGAGATCTCTCAAGAAAGACAGGTAAGAAAATAGATTTTGTGACAGAGGGTGAAGAGACAGAGCTCGATAGAATTGTAGTAGATCAAATAGCAGACCCTCTCATACATATGATTCGAAACTCTGTTGATCATGGTATTGAATCTGCGCAAGACAGAGAAGCGGCAGGTAAGCCTGCGATTGGTAGAGTATGTCTAAGAGCATATCATCAAGCAGGAAGTATCATAATTGAGATTCAAGATGACGGTAGAGGTCTAAATAAAGATAAACTTATTGCCAAGGCTATTGAGAAAAATATTATCTCTTCTGGCGAGGATCTCTCTGACCAAGACATATTCAAGCTTATATTTGCCCCTGGCTTCTCAACGGCTGAACAGGTTACGGCCGTTTCTGGTAGAGGCGTCGGCATGGACGTAGTTAAGAAGAATATTGAGTCTCTAAGAGGTAAAATTGATATTATCTCAGAAGAGGGTAAAGGGACTACATTTACAATCAAGTTACCTCTAACGCTTGCAATTATTGATGGCCAACTAGTGAGAATTGGCGACCAAACATATATTATTCCAATCGTATCTATCGATTCATGTTTGAAGCCAAGTCCAGAGCAAGTAACTACGATCAATGGCCAAGTTGAGATGGCGCAAGTTCACAATGAATTATTGCCAATTGTTCGTCTCAATGAGCTGTTTGGTGTTAAAGCGGACTTCGAGAGTCCTAAAGACGCAAGCCTTGTGGTTGTTGAAGAAGAGGATAGGCGTGGCTGCTTAATGGTAGATGAAGCGCTTGGCCAACAACAGGTCGTGATTAAGAGTCTCGGTGATGGAATAGGCAAGATTAAAGGTATTGCCGGTGGTGCAATTCTTGGTAATGGAAAGGTGAGCTTAATTCTTGACGTGCTAGGCCTATTGGAGGTTGCTTGGAACTAATTTAGCACTCCGTTAATGGAAGAAGTAGATTGAACAGTTAAATCAATAAAGCTCGCCTGTAACGATACTCTCTTGAGGTTGTTGTAGGCGAGTTTTTTTTTGTATTTGATATCTAATTCCTCGTTAAGGCTCAGGTTGGTTACGTCGATTAAAGAATATCAAATTACTCTAGTATAGTGAGGGGCGTTAATGGGTATAGCAGTAGCAGACAATGAAATCGCACTAAAAGATAAAGAATTTCAAAGAATTAGTACGCTTGTTTATAAATATTGTGGTATTACCTTAAACGAAGGCAAGAAGGAACTCGTTAGGGCTAGGCTTGCCAAAAGGCTTAGACACTTAGGCTTGTCTTCTTTTGATAGTTACATTGACTTTGCAACTAAAGATACCAATGGAGCGGAATTCATATCTTTAATAGATTCTATTTCTACTAATCTAACGAGTTTTTATCGCGAGAAACAGCATTTTGATTATCTAACGAATGTCTATCTTCCAGCTCTTGAGAAACGCAAGACTAAAGCTGGGAAAAAACGCATACGTATCTGGAGTGCTGGTTGTTCTTCAGGAGAGGAACCTTACACAATCGCTTTGACTCTCTTGGATTATTTTAAAGACAAGAGTGGTTGGGATATAAAGATTCTTGCAACTGATATCTCAACTAAGGTTTTGGAATCAGCTCAAAAGGGCATGTACACGGCGGATAGAGTTGCACCAGTTCCGACAGATCTAAAAAATCGCTATCTTACCAAACAAAAACTTGGGCCTGACACATACTATCAGGTTAAGCCACAGGTTAAAAGTATGATATTTTTTGCAAGGCTAAACCTGATGGAACAATGGCCTGTAAAGGGACCGCTAGACGTTATTTTTTGTAGGAACGTGAT
The DNA here is from genome assembly GCA_027078365.1 of Phycisphaerae bacterium. Classification (GTDB taxonomy): domain Bacteria; phylum Planctomycetota; class Phycisphaerae; order Sedimentisphaerales; family Sedimentisphaeraceae; genus S145-28. Next base: position 37,241 of record JALWYQ010000032.1, on the reverse strand, counting down.
GATATATTTTGATAAGCCAACTCAGGAGAAACTTGTTGGGCGTTATTGGCAGTTGATCGATAATGGTGGACTTTTGTTTACAGGCCATTCAGAGTCCTTGACTGGAATAGAGCACAAATTTAAATTTGTGCAGCCAACAGTCTATGAAAAATAAAGGGGAGGACCTGTGAGAAAGAAAATCATTGTAGATATTTCAGACGCAAAGGTATCAAGGAGCAGTGATGATGTTATCGTAACATATTCGCTCGGTTCTTGTATCGGTGTTGCGTTGTACGACCCTGTTGCCAAACTTGGGGGTATGCTTCATTATCAGCTTCCTGAGTCTAAGATAGATAAAGAAAAAGCACAGAAGAACCCATTCATGTTTGCAGACACAGGTATGGCCTTACTGGTTAACAAACTGATTGAACTTGGTGCCACTAAAAAAAGAATGAAAGTTAAGATCTGTGGCGGGGCTTCTATGCAGGGGTCTCCAAAGGGATTTGATATTGGTAATCGTAACCACCTTGCAATAAGAAAAGTTCTTTGGAAGAATGGCATGTTTATTGATAAGGAACATGTTGGAGGTAATGCCCCTAGAAACATGTATCTTGATATCGGATCTGGAGTTGTCAGCGTTAAGTGTGGTGCTGCGATGATAGAACTCTAGTAGGTATTTGTTATTGGCTAAGAAAGTAATTAAGGAGTAGTAATATGAGTCTTGCAACAGCAGCTCCAGTAAAAGTATTGATAGTTGATGATTCTGCAATAGTTAGGAAAATTCTAACAGAAGAACTCTCTAAAGATCCTGAGATAGAGGTCGTTGGTACAGCACCAGACCCATACATTGCAAGAGATAAAATTATTGCTCTAAATCCAGATGTCTTAACGCTAGATGTTGAGATGCCACGTATGGATGGGGTTACTTTCTTACAAAAGCTCATGCCAAGCAGGCCTATGCCAGTTATTGTATTGAGTTCTCTAACGCCAAAGGGCGGTAAAACTGCGATGGCAGCGATTGATGCTGGTGCCTTTGACGTGATGTGTAAGCCGGGCGGTTCGTTCTCAGTTGGAGATGCATGTATTGAGTTAAAGCAGAAGGTCAAGGCTGCATCTAAAGTTAAGATGGCGCCAGTGAAAAAGCAGCCATCCAAACCTGCACAGGTTCATGGTTATTCTGCCATGGTAGAGACAACTCACAAGATTTTTGCCATAGGCGCATCCACAGGCGGTGTTCAAGCCCTAACGGCAGTTTTACAGACAATGCCTGCAAATATACCGGGGACAGTTATAGTTCAACACATGCCAGCCCACTTTACGACTTCGTTTGCACAGAGGCTAAATGATATGTGCCGACCTACGGTAAAAGAAGCTCAAGACGGAGATACTGTTACACCTGGTAAAATTCTTCTAGCGCCGGGTGGCTACCACATGGTAGTTAACAGAAGTGGAGCAAATTATTATGTATCTATTCAGGATGGCCCAAAGGTTTGTCGTCAAAAGCCAAGTGTTGATGTGCTGTTTAAGTCAGTAGCTAGACATGTTGGAGCCAATGCAGTAGGGGCGATACTGACTGGAATGGGTAATGACGGTGCTGAAGGTCTTCTAGAGATGCGTAACGCTGGAGCTAGAACTATTGGTCAAGATGAAAAGAGCTGTGTTGTGTATGGAATGCCTAGGGAAGCTGCAAATCTTGGAGCCTGTGAGCATGTTGTCTCGCTGAATAATATTGCAAAAGAAATGCTAAAGCTTGCACAATCTTAATGGACAATCAATTTTCAATACAAGATATTGAAAGGTAGAGAAAGAGCCGATTGAATTTGCGCCGCAGGTAGAGATTTGTATTAATTTTCTTCCTTTGTTTGTGGCTTATTTTGCTCTACTTTGTATTTGGCGTCCATTAGTTCTAGTTGCATCTGTTCGTTTGCAAGTTTCGCCTTGTCTATGAGCAATTTTCTGTCTGGTTTTTGATAGGTATCTAGCTTAAAGTTCCAGCTGTACGAATCTACCCTGTTAGGGTTGAATAGATTTTCAAAAATATCAAACGGAAATAAGTCGTGCAACGGTCGTTTAAGCTCTATGTTTTTACGCAGAGAGTTATAGCCTTCCTTCTCAATGCGCACCCTATAGGTCCCGTACCACTTGAAGTTTACGGTAACTGGGGAAACTCCAATCTCTTCATCGTTTATTATCACAAGCCCGCCTTGCGGTTTGGTGTTTATAGTAAGCTCCCTCTCAACGCAACCTGAGAGTAAAACAGTAGTTACAGTAAATATCAATAGTGTACGAAGTCTTAGACTCTTACTCATATCTACAATTCCTTTTTTTGCAGTAAGCGCTACCAAAGCAGTGATTATGAATCCATTTTGCAGTAGATTAACACTCAAGCGGTCACAAATCAATATAAATAGCCATTATTGCGGTATCTCGGCGACAAAAGACTGGTAAAATCATCCCGCAGATATATAATGAGCGTCTAAATTATGTGCTGCCACGCGTCGCAATGGTAATCTTCGAGATGTTTTGTTTAGCGGGCAGGTTTTGTATTAACGAAAATTACGATATTGGTTTGGTTGAAAAATGAAAATCTCCATAGAATGGCTTAAAGATTATGTGGATATAGATTTGTCGGCTCAAGAGGTGAGTGACATTCTAAGCGATTTAGGGTTTCCTCTTGAGGAAATTATAGAAACCGACAACGGAGAAGTAATTGATGTTGAGATTACTAGTAACAGAGGCGATTGTCTAAGCTACATTGGTATTGCTCGTGAGATAGCGGTCGTTACAGGAAAGCAGCTTAAGATTCCAGAGATAACTCTAGACTATATGGACAAAGAAGTCTCTGAGTTTGTTGATGTCTCGATCTCCGAGCCTTCTCTCTGTAATCGCTACTGCGCTAGATATATAGAAGGTGTAAAAGTTGGCGAATCTCCAGACTGGATGAAGCGTCGCCTAGAATCTGTTGGCTTGCGCAGCGTGAATAATGTTGTCGATGCTACAAACTATGCAATGCTAGAGGTCGGCCAGCCTCCGCACGCCTTCGATTACGACAAGCTAAGCGGCGAGCGTATTATCGTGCGTAAAGCAATCGTAGGTGAAGAGCTCACAGCGATAGATTCAACCCAATGCAAACTCACATCTGAAATGCTTGTGATTGCAGACGAGAATTCTCCCGTAGCAATTGCTGGTGTTATGGGTTCATTGGACACAGAAGTTAGCTCAACAACCACCAATATTTTGCTAGAAGAAGCGCACTTTGCACCTGTTAGCGTAAGGGCTACTGGTCGTGCGCTTGGATTAAATTCTGATGCAATGTTCCGCTTTGAGAGGCATGTTGATGTTGAGCAGATAGAATTTGCTTCTAAAAGAACTGCTCAGCTAATTCAGCTTGTTGCTGGTGGAAAAGTAGCTAATGGAGTTGTTGATAATTATCCCGTAAAGGCTAGCAAGCCTCAAGTTACAATGAGACTTGAGAGATTAAACAGCCTAATCGGTATCGAGTACGATAGCGGAGAGATTGAAACAATCTTCAATAGACTCGGCTTCAATTGCAAATACGATAGTGAAGCAAAGGTGTTTACTGTCAACTGTCCAAGCTGGAGACACGATATAACCCGTGAGGTAGATCTGATAGAAGAGGTTGCTAGAGTCTGTGGTTACGATAGGATTCCAACCGAGAAGAAAATTAATATTGAGGTTGCTCCGGTAGATAAGCGGCATAGAGTTGTGAAGAAAATAGGCGCATTCCTGAATGCATGCGGATTCTTTGAGACAATTAACGTGACATTCACAGATGATAAAACAGCCAAAATTTTCACAGAATGCGGCGTTGATGGGCATATGAGCGTCAAAGATGTTACAAGAAAAAATGCTAACCTGTTGCGTCAAACTCTTGTAAGCTCGTTGTGTTCAAATATGCAATCAAACTACAACGCAAGAAACACAAACTGCAAACTCTTTGAGATCGCCGACACCTTCGAAATGGATGGTGAATCTCTATGCGAAAAAACAAAGGTTGCCCTTGTCTGCGATAGCGACCTTAGATTCTTACGCGGGGCGTTTGAGGGTCTGGTTCGCTCGCTGGATAAGTCTGCTGTTGTGAAGTTTGCTCCGGCAAAGGTTTGTTGGGCTAGCGTTGGAGCCGAAGTATTTATTAACGATAGAAAAGTCGGTGTTGCCGGTATTGTCAACGATGCTGTTAAGAAAGCTTACGACTTTAAGAATGTTGACGTAACTGCCCTAGAGGTAGATCTAGAAGCCCTAATGGATATTGAAGGCGGTGAATTTAAAATAAACCACCTTCCAAAATTCCCATCTATCGAAAGGGTGCTATCTATTATTGTTGATGAAGCAGTGAGTTGGGCAGATATTTCTAGTGCTGTCTCAAAAGTAGCTCCAAAAGAGCTCGAAAAACTCAGCTATGTTGACACATACCGAGGAAAACAGATTGACTCAGGTAAAAAGAGTGTAACTTTATCGTTGCTATTCCGTGATGAAGATGGAACTCTTACTCACGAAAAGGTAGATGCTCTTGAAGAGCCTATCATTAAAAGTTTAGATGTTGAGGTTGGTGCGAAGATAAGGACTGCATAGCGTCACTACAACACCTTGGATATCACCGAAAAGGTTTGATTTTAGCAGGCTAATTTGATATAAGCTACTTAGTTGCCTCTGCGGTGTTCGTGATGCGAGTTTTATTTGGAGAGCCGATGAGTTTACCCAGGGAAATTGGTGATCCGCTGGATCAGACCTGCCGATTAATTCGGACTTCTGGACACGGTGACTGGTTGCCCACTTTAAAATACTGGGTTCTTACAACAGCTCCACACGGCACATGTGGAGGTAACATGTAAACTAAAAGGACGCTACTGAAAAGTAGCGTCCTTTTCTTGTTAAGAAAATAAAAGACTCGGAGTTTTATTGCAAACGTCTCTAGTTAAGATTCCATTCAAAGAGTTCGACTTTGCCGGAAGGGTCTATGCGCAAATAGCTGTTTCTTGAGCCAACCCAGCAGCCCGGGTTGCAATACCAGCTTTCATTTCTTGGGCGGTGTGTGTGGCCTGCAACTACAACATCGCAGCCATTATTGACTCGTGCAATTTCGTATAACCTTAACACTTTAGGTACAAGTTGTGGATTTTGGCTTGGGGTTAGCTCGCCATCAAAGTCATGGTCGTGTTCTTTATTGTGTACAGAGTCAAAATGATTAAGTGCAAAATTCCAAATCCACATAAAAATTCGACTTGCTCTAATTAGAGTTTTCTCCACCACTCCGCCGGCACTTAGCATTGGTGAGCCTTTGCGGTCTTCCATGATGCCAGCAAGGATAGCTAGAATTCTGCCCCAGCCAGGTCGTTGCTGATTTTTGTGACGCTCTACTTCATGGCCATGCATGAAGTAAAATCTCTTGTCTCCAATAATTTGGGTGAATGGTTTGCGCATAGTCTTGAAGAACTTGTGATTTATTAAATCCTCTCCAACAAGAGAGCCAAGATCCCAGTCGTGATTGCCAACGACATAGACGGTGTCCATGGTGGCGAGTCTGTCTAGAAGGGGTTTTCTAGCCATTATTATATCGCCGACATTCCCCTGCCAAAAATCAAATAAATCGCCAAGTATGTAGAGCTTTGCGTTCTCGCTTTCAACGAGATCTAGGAATTTATTGAACTGCGCCTCTTTGTCGTCGACGGCAAAGTTATCGCGTGGGCCGCCGTCGCCCATATGAAGGTCGCTTACAACAAATATTGCTCTTTCGTCGTTTGTGTTTTCGTTTGACATTCTAACGATTTAACCTAGATTATGAATTTGCCTTTTTCGTAAATCTTCTCGCCGTCGGCAAAAATTTCACCGTCATGGCTCATATCGCCAAGCAAGTCCCAATGTATGCTAGACTCGTTTTTGCCACCAGTTTCGGGATAGCTAGCTCCGATTGCCATGTGTATTGTGCCGCCAATCTTCTCGTCGAATAGCATGTTTTTTGTGAACTTCTGGATTCCGTAGTTCATGCCCACGGCAACCTCTCCAAAGCGTCTTGCGCCTTCAATTTCGAAGACTTTATCGAGTAGCTCTTTTCCGTGTTTTGCGTTCCAGTTTACTACAAGACCGTCCTTGATTTCTAGCGTTATATCTTCAATTTCTTGGCCCATAAAAATTCCAGGGTACGAGAATCTCACCTTGCCATTGACGCTGTCTTCAATAGGAGAAGAGAATACTTCGCCGCTAGGCATATTGTTTGTTCCTGCAGAGTTTATCCAGAGTCTGTCTCTTGTTGAGAATTTGACGTCAATATCGCTACTCTTATAGTGGATTTCACTTTTGGTGTTCAGATAATCTACAATTCTCTGCTGGGTGTCGCGTAGATTGTGCCAAGATGCGATAGGGTCGTCTTCAAAGAGGAAACATGCTCCAAAAACAAACTCACTGTATTCGTCTTTGCTCATTCCTGCTTCTTGCGCGGCCGATTCGGTAGGGAATACGCATAAGGTCCATTTGAGCTTGCCAGCGGCGGCTCTATCCATAAATGTTTTATTAAGTTCAGTCTTTGCAACACTGACTTTTTGCTTTTTTTGTGGATCAACATTTTGAAGAGCCTTTAGGTTGTAGGGGGCTTCGATGTTTAGAAGACCGTCATATTTTTCGACGTAGAGTTTGGCAGATGGTGGGATATATTCAAGTTGTTCATCGCTAGCAAAGTCGTAGAATGTTTTTTCGATACCGGGCAATGAAATACTAATCTCAGGATGAGCTCCTGCCTTAAGAATCTCTCTATATACAAATTTAACCAGCTCTCGAGCGTGGTAGGAACTCTTAATCAAAATCTTATCGCCTTTTTGAACGTCTAGCGAGTATTCAACTAAAATTCTAGCATAGTCTTCATAGAGTTTAATCATGGGCTATCAAATCCTTTTTTATTTCTAATTCGTTTCTGTGACTTCTTGCATTCATCATATCGCAAAAAATATAGATTGAAAATCATTAATTGAATAACTCAAGACGTTGGGTGTTTTTCGGTGTAATCCGAAGCGTTATTTTCTCCTAGGTCTTCATGCTCTTGAGTTAAAACAAGCTACTTCAGTTACTTTCGCTTGCGTTAAAAAAAAGAAGAGCGGCCAGACCTTCCTGTAAGAGCGGAAAGTCAGTAATCGGTCTTTGCTCAGAGTGGGAGTCTCGATTTTACCGGCAGGTTATGGTTGACTTAGGTGGTTGTTGATGTTACCATTGGTATTAAGTTGGTTTTTGGATTGGTATTATGAGTAGAAATAGAAATCAAATTAATAGTGGTTATAAAAGGGATATGCTTGCTGAGCTAATCAAGAAAGATTTACAGGATGGCAAGTACTCTCTTGGAGACGTGATTGAGTCCGAAAGACGCTTAAGCGAGAGCTATGGTGTTAGCCGCGTAACGGTTCGAGCGGCAATAAATATACTTGAAGCACAAGGACTGCTTTCTAGACATCCTCGACTAGGAGCGGTTGTAACGAGTATTCCTGATGCGAATCAACACTCTAAAAGAAAGCTCGGAGAAAAACACGTTGGTGAGATTGCATTCTTGCGGCTGGGGGCCAATCCGTGGACTAGCGATATCTCTTTGGGTTTTAGTCAGTACTGTAGTGAGTGCAATCAAATTTCTAGGATTGTAGATTTTGGCGGCTCGCATCAGAGACTTCTTGAATATCTTGATAAGCTTCCTCAAGGGACAGCTGGTGTGATTTTGGTGGCGTACGATAATATTGAATACAAAAATGCTCTGCAAAAGTTAGCAGATACCGGAGTAGAGATAGTATTGCTAGAGAGAACGATAGAGGGTTCTGGTCTTTCTTCTGTGAGCGTGGATAACTTTACAGGAGGCTACTTAGCAACGAAGCATCTTTTTGAGCAGTTTGGTCGCGGCGTTTTTCATATTGGTAAGCGTTTGGGTTCATCAAGTTTGCAGAAGCGAATGGAAGGTTGGAAGTCAGCATTAACCCAGCAGGGCTTTGGTGATACTGAAGAGCTTTTATTTGAGATAGATGTTCGCGATGAAGTGTTGGCAACTGATTTTGACTTACAAATAGAGGCCGGTTATGAAGCGGCAAAAAAAATACTCACCGATGAACACAGGCAAAAGGGAGGGTGGTCGATATTTGCCGCCAAGGATCTGATAGCCTCTGGCATTTACAAAGCTGCGCAGGAGTTATCGCTTGAGGTAGGGCGTGAGGTAGCAGTGGTTGGCTTTGGCGATAGCCCGATGACAAAGCATCTAACTCCGCCGATGTCGAGTGTTTACAGAGTACGGTCAGAACTGGGATATGCAGCGGCAAAACTTGCTAAAAAGTTGATTGCCGAGAGGTCGCATACAGCGGTGCATGAGGTGATGCCGGTGAAACTTATGATTAGAGAATCGTCTTTGGGCGAATAATATAAAACAATACTTGTTGAAAGTGAGGCTTGTTAAATGTCAATTTCAGAAAAACCTATACTTGTGTGCGCAGCCGATCTTACCCATGCCCCAAAGGCTAAGGCGGTTTTGGAGTCTGCCTTTCAAGTACGCTATATTGAGCCAACAGAAGCTGCTCTGGCAAAGGCGATTGTTGGCGCAGATGCATATTATGCTTCTCTTTTTGTTCGTCTTAGCAAAGATTTGATGAAGCTATCACCGAGTCTCAAAGTAATCTCAACGGCCTCGACAGGTCTAGACCATATTGACCTTGAATATGCAGCGCAAGAGAAAATAGCGGTGCTGAGCCTTAAAGAGGATCGTGAGTTTCTAGATAAAATTACCGCAACCGCCGAGCTCGCTTGGGCGCTTGTTTTAGCGACATCAAGGCATCTGCCTGCGGCGGTAAATGCGGCCAAACAGGGCAAATGGGCAAGAGATCAATATCGAGGCCACCAGATAGCATATAAAACGCTCGGCATTCTTGGCTGCGGCCGCTTAGGCAATATAGTTGCTCAATACGGCAGGGCTTTTCGAATGAATGTAATTGGCTATGACACTGCCAGCGTTGAGATTGAAGGCGTTAAAAAGGTTAGCTACGATGAACTGCTTGCGCAGTCTGATGTTTTGTCTGTGCATATTCATCTCAATGAAGAGAACCGTGGGTTTGTAGATAAGAAAGCAATCGCCAAGATGAAAAAAGGTGCAATCCTTATCAACACCAGCCGAGGTGCGATTGTTGATGAGGCTGCGCTGATAGATGCTTTGGAGTCTGGTCATCTCTCTGCGGCGGGCGTTGATGTTATTGACGGCGAATGGCAAAAAGATTTACTAAATCATCCTATGATTGATTATGCCCGCCGCCACGATAATCTTGTCATTACTCCACATATTGGAGGTGTTACTTACGAATCTCAGGAGATGGCATTTTTAGAAGCAGCAGAGAAATTAAAAAATTATATTACAGAGTAATCTAAAGATTGAGATCAAAAATGAAAACATTATTAGATCGTTATTGCCAATTGCACAAACAGGGCTTTGTGCCAATTTTTGTGAATGATAACTTTGATGCCGTTCAACTAACAGAGGCTTGTGTTGCTGCAGGAGCTAGCGCAATAGAAATCACTTGCCGAAGAAAAAATGTTACCGATGAGATTCGGCGAATCCGAAAAGCCTTCCCCGAGATGATAATTATGGTCGGCAGTATTGTTGACGATGGGCCAATGCTAAACTTCCTTAAAGCCCGCAGACCTGATATGCCATCGATAGATGAATTAGCGCAGCTTGATGTTGATGGTTTTGTAAGTATGATGCCGCTCTCTGCGGAGACAATTAAAAAGTTTTCTAGTAGCCATATAATAGTACCAGGAGTGGAGACCTTTGCAGATGCCGTTGGAGTAGTAGAGGCAGGCGCTCACTTCGCAAAATTCTTTAACGCCTCAAATCAAGGTGGCCCTAAGAGAATATCACTTGCTAGCTGCGCAGCTATGCATGCGCTTGTACCAATCTTCGTTACTGGCGGCGTTACCTTAGACAAGATAGATCCGTATGTAAGCTCTGGTGCAGTACTGCTTGGATCTGGGTGGGATGTGTTGCTCGGAGATAAATATAATGCAATCCAACAAAATCCTGATACCAAGATTCTTACCGAGGCATTGAAACCATTCTTGACTGAGATGGCAAACTCCAAAGAGATGCATCATTCGTTAGTGAGAGATTTAGAGCCTGCCCAGTATCTTGGGTCTATAATCCACTATCATCCATTTGGAGATAGTCGCTAATAACTAAGAGCTTAACTGATTTAATGCTAAGGAACGCGAAAAAAAGGGATTGAGAAGAGGTAGCGATTGATTCAAAATTTCTAGATTGCATTGTAATTTTCTTCATGTTATGTTTATCATAGTAATTTACTAGATAATTTAAGCTGCGCATGGAGGTTTTTCTAGATATGAAGTCGCTCAAATATTTATTTGATAATAATGCCAGATGGGCAGATTCAATTAAGTCTGAATCTCCAAACTTTTTTATGGAGCTCTCAAGACAGCAAGCTCCTGAATATCTCTGGATTGGTTGTTCTGATAGTAGAGTTCCTGCGAATGAGATAATTGGCTTGAAGCCGGGAGAGGTTTTTGTTCACCGAAACATTGCAAACATTGTTGTGCATACTGATTTGAATTGTCTTTCCGTGATACAATACGCAGTCGATGTATTAAAAGTTAAGCATATTATAGTTTGTGGACACTATGGCTGTGGTGGATTAAAGGCGGCCCTAGAAAATCAGGAGCATGGTTTAATAGATAATTGGTTGCGTCATGTTAAGGATATAATTCGCTTTAATGCAGATAAATTTGAGGGTCTCAACGAACAGGAAAAATACGATTTGCTTTGTGAATTAAATGTAAAAGAACAGGTTGCAAACGTATGTAATACAACGGTTGTTAAGAACGCATGGAAAAATGGCAGAGAGCTATGGGTTCACGGTTGGATTTACAGTATAGAAAATGGGATTCTAAAAGATTTGGATGTTTGCGTTAAATCCAGCACTGACTGATTGTTTTCAACGATAAGGGCGCAAAGGGATTACGTGTTCTATAATGTTTGGAGCTACGAATGAATTAATCCTTCCGTTCATTAGTGGTTAAACTAAAGCAGTTGAAAGGATTTTAAAATCTGTATCAATCTGCGTTTTTATTTTTTTCACCGTAGTTTGTGACCATTTTGTAGCGGATATTCACGCCTCTTGGCTCATCGTTAAAGCCAGTTATCTGCAAGATTCCGATTCGACCTTCACGAGTTTTGAATATATACGTAGCAGGCAATTGCCCTTGAGCAGTCATATATGCGGGTCTGCCAGGCTTTCCCATTTCCCATAAATCACTTGTGACCAGTGAATCCGCTTTAACATTATCCCAGTAAGAACTTCCTCCTGGAGCAATAGTAAAAATCATATCCTCACAAATAAATCCCTTTATGTTGCTTCTTGTAGCTGCGCTTGCATCTATACCATTCTTAATGACCCATTCTCCATCATTTTTTTCCATAACTTCACGCCAATTTTCTGGGAGCGAGAAAAGCTTTCCAGTATCAAAATCGATAAGGCAATCTTTCCCTACAGAAGGAGCGTCATTAACAGTTATCTCGATAGTTGGATCAAAACCTGACTGCTGACCATCATGCTTTGGAACTACCGCAGGCATACCTTTTTGCAGTTTTACTGCGAGTTCTTCAGCTTCCTGTTGGGTAAAGTTTCCGCTAACCATTCCTTGCCCTCTAACAGCTGACATTATCCGAGGCGCAGAATAAATTTCGCCGTTAATAATAATTGCCAAAATATTACTGCGATAAGTTTTTGTTAGTTGATAAAATGACTTTGCACCAGATTCGTCAAACTCAAACATAACGGCAGTTTTACCTTGATAATCCTGATGGCGGTAAACCTTGTCAAGACCCCATGAACCATCTGCAATAATCGCCGTTGACTTCGTATTACATACAAGGACATATTTTTTGCCATTGTAAGTAGTGTTTTCAACTACTCCGGAAAATCTTACTCCTGCACCTTCTTTAACTGGAAGCCAAATAAACGGATTGTCAGAGTTTGCAGTCGGGCCATTTTGTTTCAATTGGTCTCTATATATCTTTATATGCTCGGGCTCCAATCTTACCGTTTTACCCCGAGCGTCATAGCTGGAAAAAGGAGACTGCGGAATAATTCGAAACTCAAGCTTGCTTTTGTCTGAATGTATCTCATTGATTTTTTTTCCGCTTTCAACCTTTGCAGTAGAGTTTTGAATTTGCGTCGGTATTCCAGAACCGCTCTTCTTGTAAATAGCTTTGTTATCTTTATCGTCTGATAGAGCCAAAGCTGTTGGTATTAACAGAGTTGCTAAAAACACAACCGCAATAACACCTGCTAACCAGAAAGGGCAGTTTCGTTGAATAGGTGTTAGGCCCAAAATATGGCGTACTCGGCTTAGTGTTGGTTTGTTGTCCTGACCTAATCCCATCGCTAGGGCAGGTTGTTTTGCTATAAGTTTGAACCGGCTTACGCTTTCTAAAGTTGTAGCGTAGGTAATGCGCTCACCTGTAGCCTTCACTGCCAATTCATCGCAGCATAATTCGCGTTCGCTTCGAATACAACTGGAGAGCCACCAAACGGCTGGATGATAAAATAGTAGAGTCTCGGTTACACGCTGGGCAAGATTAACCCACAGATCAAACCTGCGAATATGCGCTAATTCATGGGCGATTATCGCTTCGAGCATTTCCGGTTGCATCTGCGTTACCATTGCAGCAGGTAGCAGAACCATCGGCTGCAAGTAGCCTAGGGCCATTGCCTGAAAAACGGATGGCGATATGAACACCCGCCCAAACCTGCGCATACCCATTTGCTTACTTAGTGAAGTAACACGTTGAGCAAGCCTTTGAGGCAGTGGTTCTAAATGATGACGCCAGCGATATACGCCGATCAGTCCTACAAGTAATCGCCCACTCAAGACGGTAACCCCAACCATCCAAATCATCATAATCCAAGGCATCGATTTATGTAGCCAGTCAAATATTTTCTCTCTCAACGGAATCGAATATGCCAATGCTGAACCAGTCACGGCTTCTTGCGATATGCTATCACTTGCAAAAGGCAATAATATAGCGTGAGAGGAGCTATCAGTGATTTGGGCGGGTTGTATCTCTGCTACAAATTTGGTGTTTGAACTCAGGGGAATATCAATTGCTGTAAAGGTTATAATAGGGCAAGCAATCATGGCTGCAAAAGCTACGAGATATGCAACATAGCGAGCATTGCCGTGCTTTAGTTTGAACGCTCTAACAAGCACAGCAATCAGAACTGCTAGTGTCAGAGCTTGCCAGAGGAAGTGTATTAAAGTTAGGCCAAGCCGTTGCCAGAGAGGCTGAGAAAGGAATTCAACTATTGACATTATGCACCACCTTTCTTTTGAGTAAACTCGGCAATGGTTTTGTGGATTTCGCTCAGTTCTTCGCTATCTGATTCCGCCTGCTGAAGTAAATGCGCCACCAGTGCATTCGCAGAACCATCAAATACTCGATCTAATAAATCACTGAGCATACTGGACTGAGTTTTGTCCCGTGAGACTTTTGCGGAATATATAAATGCTCGGCCTTTAGATTTCTGGTTGAGCAAGCCCTTTTCAGTCATAACATTCATCAGGCTCATAACCGAGGTGTAAGCTCTGGGGCGTGAAGGCTCAAGAAAATTCATAACCTCTCTAACTGTAGATGGGCCATGTTCCCAGATAATCTGTAGAACTTCTAACTCCGCTGGGGTTGGATTATTGTGACGTGGTCTTGCCATTGAACTGCTCTCCTACTGTTTTTTCAAAAACATTCCTTTGTTAAGTTAATGACTTGATTGCAAGTTTACTGCATAACCAGTAGATTGTCAACGGTAAAACCAGTAGGTGAGAGGAAATGTAAAATTGGGACTGGTATGTTCGGCCTCCGGCCGGTTGTACCTGTACCAAATTTTACTACGATTAGTCAAGACGCACAAGTCAGCTCTACCGCGATTAGTCACAACGTACAAGTTTTACTGTAATTGAATGGTGCGTATAGACTGTGCCGTAAAACTGGGACGCATGCAACCGGCCTTTGGCCGAACATACCAGTCCCTGTTTTACTCGTGATACAAATCTTGCAAGCGACGAAGAATGACTTCCAAAGAACTCTTTATCTCAAGGTTTCTTAGATCTGGAGGTTCCTTCCTCATTCTATCTAGAAATTGCCGCTGGTCCTCAGCAATTGATTTTGGAATATTTACCAAGCTATTAGGTGTCAAAACTTGAGTGAGGCGGAAAATATCGTTTTTGTGTTTTCGTATATCCTTACTGTCGATCCGTTCTCCAGAGTCTTTTCTGGCTGACAAGTCTAGGTAGGCTTTAACCTTTAGTAGAATCAAATATTCTGGCGGCATGAGCTGCAACCCTTCTGCAAATATTCTGCCAGATAAGATAAACTGATAGTAATCATCGTCAAGCAATATTGCAGACAAGCTATAGCTTTCCTCATCGACAGGAATTGGAGTGAGGCAATTGCTCTCTGGAATCTCTAGTGCATCTGGTTTTCGTGAGAATAGCTCCAGCATGAAAGGATATTCATTGTTCTGCGGTTCATAAAAACGATAAAGCATTTTCCTGCCAGAACTCCTCTGAATGTTCTTGTATCCACCTTTTTTTACAAGATCCCAAAAGCAATCCGAAAACTTAGTATCGAGTGCTTCGATAATCAAAACAATATCCAAGTCTTTTGTCGTTCTAAAATTTAATCCCATTCGCGTCATAGCGATATCACAGGCTGTCCCACCAATCAGGACAAACTGGTCAAGATGTTCTCTAAAATGTTCCTTGAATATATTAAGCCCTCTCACCATTCAATAGACTCCATCATAGCCTCAAGTGCCAACTGAACACGCTCATCTTCATTATCTTTCAAGCTCAGATACAGCGAAAACTTATCGACACTACCGTTTTCTGCAAATAACTCTGGGGCATAACTCCAAATCTGCAACTGATATTTAGCATCTTCGCTGAACTTTACTTCTTCTATTAAATCTCTACGTTTGCAAAAATCCCAATCTTCCTTTTTAACCGCAAAAGTTTTTACCCTAGTCTCTGCCAACATAGAATGGTGTGATAACTCCGTTTCGCCAGCTTGGTACCTTCTCAATTCGTCGCTGATAGTTCGAACCAATACCTGAGACTTTATGGGTGAGCCTAGGTAATCAATTGCTTTGTGCCAAAGCTCTCGCCTGCCATCTTCAACCGATAGCAACCGTTGCCGCCCAGCAATATCATGCCTACCAATACCTACGGCCTCAATCTCATCGAAAGCACGGGTCATGGTAGTATTCGAATAGCCCAAATCTTTTGCTAGATCAGATGGGATGAAAGGCTGCTGCAGAAAATTGTGTAGCATATACAGAATAACCACCTGCGTAGATGGGCTAAATTTAGACCTTCTTGACCGCACAGCATGAAAGTGTTCTCGCAAATCAATCATCAATTCTGGTAGATACATCTGATTGCCAGGGACTACAAATGAAACTCTGGACTCAATCAACCGTTTTCGATTGTAGGAAGATATTGCAGGATGAACAAAGATAACGTCCTGAGAAACCTTGTCCCGAACTATTTCAACGTGTTTTCTAATAGTTGCTGGTGAGATTTCATCAGCAGTCTTTGAGACAAGAAGAATGCATTTTTTATGAAGTATATCAACCTTATAAATATGATATTCATCAAGGATAAAAAATGGCAAAGATGTTATTTTCGTATGAATGCAAGAAGATACAGAAACGCCAATAGTGTCATAAATATATCTATCAAAAGACTTTAAGATTTTAGCCATGACCTTTTCTCCTTATCATTAACATCTTTTTAGCACATTAACATATCTAATGTTAAAATGCAATAAATATGTTAAATGTTTAGGGACAAAAGATTAAACAAGATCATAACATAAATAAAGTCGCCAGATATTTTTTGGCAAAATCCGGAGGCCGAACGTGGGGCACATGTTTGGTTTGGTTTTTTTGGGGTTGGACGATGGTTTGGGGGTGAGTCGTAAAACAGGGACAGGTGCAACCGGCCGTAGGCCGAACGCACCAGTCCCTGTTTTACTAGTCCTTCTTTTGGATTGGTTTTTTTACTCCGAAAGGCTCTGCCATACATACATCGCCGTGTGTTTCTCTAAAGTCTGCTATGATTTTCGCTGCTTCTTTTGGATCATCGCAGATGCTGTAGAATTTTCTATCGTCTGGGGAAATGTAGTTGTATTTTTCAAGCATGACTTTGTCTATCCAATCTGTTAGCCCAGACCAAAATTCTGAGCCCATAAGTATAATAGGGAAATATCTTTGCTTGAATGTCTGAATCAATACAAGAGCTTCAAAGAACTCGTCTAGAGTTCCAAAGCCTCCCGGCATTACAATAAAACCGTTTGCGTATTTTAGGAACATTACCTTGCGGCAGAAGAAATATCTGAAGCTAAGTGAGAGGTCTTGATATTTATTTGGAACTTGCTCGAATGGCAATTCAATGTTTAGTCCAATGCTTCTTCCGCCAGCCTCGGCTGCGCCTTTGTTTGCCGCTTCCATTATTCCACCGCCACCGCCTGTGATGACAGCAAAGCCTGCCTTTGCGACTTCTTTGGCGGTCTCTTGGGCTAGCTGGTAATACTCTTCTCCAGCTGGTGTTCTTGCGGAACCAAATATAGAAACGGCTGGGCCTACGGCTGCCATCTCTTCAAAACCTTCAACAAACTCTGCCATAATACGGAAAATACGCCAGGGTTCATCCGCTGGCATTCTAGTTGCGCCCATTTGAATCTCCTGATTAATTTTTAACACTATTTTATGGAGTAATAGCAATACCCCTTTATCGGCCTATTTGACGTATTACTTAAACGAGAAGCTGCGCAATCGAGTAAGAGGCTTAGCTGTTGTAGAGATGTCTGTCCCTGTAATGCTGGGGGGAGAGGTTGTGGAGTTTTTTGAAATTCCTTGAGAAATGAAATTGATCCTCAAAGCCCACTAACTCGGCGATTTCTTTTACAGATAGATTTGAAGTTAGTAGCATGCTTGCTGCTTTGTTGAGCTTGAGGCGCATGATGTAGTTGAGAGGGCTTGTGTTGCCAAATCTCTTAAATAATCTTGAGAGATACCTGACGTTTATATCGAAGGTGTCTGCAACTTGGGATGGAGACGATATTGAAGAGAAGTTTTCGTCTATAAAATGCAGGCACTTTCTGTAGGTCTGCGTTGATGCGCAGGCCGATTTTCCGATTTGTGCTTCTGCCGCCGCCTGTTCGAGGAGTAGGGTTCTAAGGTAGCTGCAGCAGAGTTCGTGAGAGTATTGAGTCTTTTCAAGTCCCTTTCTAAGTATTGCCTCTGCAAGGTATTGAATCTCGACGGGGTTGGCTAGTTCGACCACATTGGAATCAGCAAGGCCGCAATTTTCATAGAGTTCTTTTGCCTGCGAGCCTGTGAATGCGATGAATATATGCTCCATTGGTTCTTTGGCGTTGCATTTATAGTGATGCGCGACATCTGGGGTGATTGCGCCGAGTACTCCTCTTTCTAGGCAGTAGTCTTTTGCGTCTATCTTGATATCACATTTACCTCTTATTGGTATCTCTAAGACGTAGTATGGGTATGTGCGTCTATTAATCTCAAAATCGGCTGCGCATCTCTCAAAACCTCCAAATACAATTGCAAGCTGAGCTCTTGAGTTTGGTGTAGTATCGAAAAAGAAGTATTTTGATTCGATTACATTACCTTCAGTTGCAAGATTTATCCTCTTGTCTTTGTTTGCTTCTGGCATTATAAAGAACTCCACAGGTTACGAATATCCATCATTATGTTACTTAAATCTATGGACGTCAAGGCTAAATGAAGATACTCTAGGTGCATCTTAAAGAAAGGAGCATACGATATGCATGACCACAACATTACAGATGGCCCCGAATACGTACGTCTCGTTGGAGGCGAGAGGCGAGTTGGGCCTACTCTAGAGAGCGTGTCTAACCATTGGCGCGGTAGCGAAGAGCGTTTTATGTTTATAAGTCCTCACGATGATGACGTTGTTCTTGGCGGTGGACTCTTGATGCAGCTTGCGCAGAAAGAGAACGTCTCAGTCTATATCCTCATTGTTACAGACGGATCGATGGGATATTGTCATGAATCGCAGAAGGATACCATCTCAAAGGTTCGCATGGAGGAAACTTACAAGTGTTACGAATCGCTTGGCGTTGCGCGTGAAAATATTATATGGCTTAGCTTCCCCGATTGCAGACTTTCTAAATATAGAGGTCGCGACCATAGCGATAAGCAGGATAAAATATCAATAGCTGGTTATTGCGGATTACAAAATTCGTTTACATACTGGATTAGAAAAATCGCTCCTACGCAGTGTTTCTTGCCGACCTCTAACGATCTTCATCCAGACCACAAGATTGTCCATGAAGAGTTGTTGATAAGCCTGTTTCATGCGGCAGGAAATATCTGGCCAGAGTTGGGAGATAAGATAGAAAAGGTGCCATACGTTCACGAGATGGGTGTTTATTGTGATTTTCCAGAGCCGCCTCAATTGCGAGTTAAGGCTCCAGAATCGGTAATGGCAAAAAAATTAGAAGCGATTTTGATGTTTAAGTCTCAAGAGCAGATTGAGTCTCTTGTTGAGATTGTACGCAAGAGTGGTTCTTGTGAGTATTTTAGACCACTTGAGTTTAAATTCTATCATCCTGCTACCCATTACGATGCGTTTGAGAAAAAGCACCATATTCCATTTATTAAGTAGATAAATATGAAATCGAATGTTTTATATCTAGGCGATACTGCAATTAATCAACAGGCTAGCTACCTAGCCGGTATCATGAGTTATTACGATATCTCTTTTGACTATATCAGCTCCGATGAGAAATTCTCGCTTGAGAAGCTTGGACAAGATACTAGATTAATTATTATCAGTGATTACCCATCGGCTAATTTCACAGCATCTCAGATTGATGCCATTGTCGAAAGAGTTAAGGGTGGCATGGGAATTCTGATGATTGGCGGCTGGGAATCTTTTACAGGGCTTGGCGGTGATTACGGAAAGACAAAACTCTCTGAGGTTCTGCCAGTTCGAATTAAGGATTCTGATGATAGAATCAATCAGTCAGACCCATGTTTGGTTAAAAAAGAGATTGACCATGAAATACTCGAGGGGCTTGACCTTGAAAACGCCGTTCCAGTAATCGGCGGTTTCAATGACGTTGAAGCTAAGGATGGAGCAACTACAATCCTATCGAGCCAAAGGTTTAGAGCTTACCACAGAGGGAATGGATTTGAGTTCTCTCCGTATAAGACTGCGCCGCTTTTGGTTGTTGGAGAGTTTGGGCTTGGCAAGACTGCGGCTTTTGCTTCAGATGTTGCTCCGCACTGGGTCGGTCCTTTTGTCGATTGGGGCTCTAGTAGAGTAACTGCGCAGGCCGATGGCGCTGAGGCTATAGAGGTCGGCGATTCGTATGCTTTGTTTTTTAAAAATCTAATACAATGGTTGTGTGGACAATCATAATTTTTTAAGGAGATAACACGTGCTTAAAGGTAATGCAATTATAGGCCAATCTGGTGGCCCGACATCAGTGATTAATGCTTCGCTTGCTGGAGTAATTACTGAGACGAAAAAATTTGATAACATTGAGACTCTCTACGGTATGCGCTATGGCATTGAAGGATTTATGGCTGAGAATCTTATAAATCTTTCAGAGCAACCGCAAGAGGTTGTAGAAGGTTTGAAGTTTACACCGTCAAGTGCGCTTGGTTCTTGTAGGTATAAGCTTTTAGATTCAGATTTACCAAGAGTCTTAGAATTGCTTAAAAAGTATAATATCCGCTATATCTTTTTGATTGGCGGTAATGATACAATGGATACAATTCACCGCGTCGAGGCGTATGCTAAGTCGCAAGGTTACGAGATGGTTGGTATTGGAGTTCCAAAGACTGTTGATAACGATTTGTTTGGAACAGACCATACACCAGGTTTCGCATCTGCGGCTAGATATATGGCGCTTAGTGTTATGCAGGCGGGAGTTCTTGCAAGAGATATGAAGAAGGTTGATCAGTTTGTTGTTTTCCAATGTATTGGTAGAGAAGCAGGTTGGTTGATTGGAGCTACTGCTGCCGGCAAAAAGAGTGAAGAAGATGCTCCGCATATCATGTGTATGCCAGAGAGAGTTTTCGATAAGGATAAATTCCTTGCAGATGTAAAGAGCTGTTATGACAAATATGGCTTTGTGTCTGTTGTTTGCGGTGAGGGTATTGTCTATGCTGACGGAACTCCTGTGTCTGCGAGTAAAACGAAGGATAAATTTAACAATGTCGAGTTCGGTGCTATGGGCGGAACTAGTGCGGCGATGAGTCTTCATCGTATGATTGTTGATGAGTTTGGTTTTAGAGGAGAATTCCAAATCACCGAGTCTCTTCCAATGTGCGCAGCTGATAGAGCAGTAGCTCTTGATATTGATGAAGCGTTTATGTGTGGTCAAGCTGCAGTAGAATTGGCTAAAGATGGCAAAACCGGATTGATGGTTACTCTAGAAAGAGAAGATTCTAGTGAGTATAAATGTAAAACTTCAACGGCTCCTCTTTGTGATGTAGCTGTAAAAGCAAAGCCAATGCCAGATAAGTATATTAATGAAGAGGGTAATTTCATAACTGATGAATTCCTCGATTATGTCAGGCCTTTGGTTGGTGAGTTACCTAATTACGTGAAATTAAAATAACTAAATAAGGAAAGAAATTATGAATAGTGATCAAAAATATATGCAGTTTTCTCTAGTTCAAGAAATGCTTCACACACCAAATATCATCAGAAATTTTGAGGTGAAAGGCGCCGATGCGCTTATAGAAGCAATCAAAGAAAAGGGAAAGGTATTCTTTACTGGTGAGGGTTCTAGTAGAATTTTCCCGGCTAAGAATGCAATCTACAACTCTATGAAAGAGGGCTCTTCTCTTGCTCTTGCAACAGAGGGCGCAAGACAAGCGGCAGAATATGATCTTAGCGATTATGTTGTATTTGGAGCATCAAACAGTGGTGCGACAAAAGAAGTTATCGCATTATTCTTAGATCTTGAAAAGGCGGGTCACTCTGAGAAGTTCGGTCTTACTGCAAAAAATGATACAAAGCTTAGCGAGATTGCTAAGGAGACTTTTGTTCTAAGTTGTGGTTGGGAACAAGCCGTTGCAGCAACTAAGAGTGTTGCAGAGCAGGCAATCTTCTATCAAGAGCTCTTTGCGCAGGTGGCTGGAAAGTCTTTCAAATCTGAGTTTGCTTCTCTTGGTGATGCAATTGAAGAAGCTCTTACTTGCGAGATTGATTCTGAGATTATCAAGAAAATTGCTAATGCAGGAACCATCTACTTTGCTGGTAGAAACGACGGTGTGGCAGAAGAACTGACTCTAAAGACAAATGAGATTACTAGAAAGAAGAGTGATTACCTCGAGGGAACATACGCCGTTCACGGAATTGAAGAGGTTATGAGTGCTGATGATGTGGTAATACTTATCAATCCATTTGAGTCAGAGCTTGAGAAGATTAAAGAAACTCTAGCTGATGGTGTTGGATTGACAGTTGTTGCGATTTCTAGCAAAGATACAATCTTCCCTACCATAAAGGTTAAGGATTGTGCTGCATTGTCAAACTACGTATATCTAGCAGCTGGATGGAATATCCTAGTTGAGGTTGGCGTTGCTCTTGGAATTAATCTAGATAAGGCCGAACGCGCTCGTAAGGTTGGTAATGAGTTTGTAGGGTAGCGGGTGCCTCTAATAATTTATTTTAGCACTCAGGCAAATCTTTTTGTCGCATGACTATGTCAAATAAGAGTTGCCCTTGAATGCACTTAGAATACATATAAAAGGCTTAGGCAATTCAATATTGCCTAAGCCTTTTCTTAAATACAGCTAGTACCCATACCGCTGCATTTGTATTTTTAAGAAATGTTTTAGCTACGTTTCCTCTTTAGAGCAAGGAAGGATCCGCCAGCTAGAAGTAGAATTGTTGAAGGCAATGGAACCTCAACAGAATCTATCTCCATGAAGAAATCGAAGTCTCCGCTGAGTTCTGTAGTGCCAATTCCGTAATCTTGTCCATTGAAGAAATCATCAAAGTCGTCCATAGAGTCAAATGTATAAGGAGGCAAATCTAGAAGGTCGATTAATGCTTCCAGCGAAATATTTGCGGTAACATTGTATTCGGTGTTGGCAAAAATAGAGATGGTTTCACCTAGATAATCTTCAGTTGTATCATTGTCATACGGTTCTGCGTATGCAGCTAATCCAGAGCTAAAATCGGTATTAACTTCTGCCGCTGAGAATCCGCTACAGTCAACGCCGTAATCAAGACCATCAAAGAAATAACTCCCCGCGGCGCTAGCGCTGCCACTTACGAATACATCGAGAGCAACTGCCGCAGTGTTGCCATAGTCTGAGACTATCTTAAAGCTAACCTCTCCATATTCGTCGTAGGAATCATCGTAGTTCCAGTCATTGTAGTCAACGTAAACCTCTCCAGTATGAGGATCTTCGTTGTAGTTGTCTATCTCCCATCCTCCATCACCAAATGTGTTCATACTTCCGTCTATGTAGAGACTGTCTGGATCGGCTGTTAGGGAAAGACCTCCAGAATTGAATCCATCAATGTTGGTGTACTCAATGTGCCAAGCCTCTAGATTGCTTGCGCAGCACATAAACACTATTGCCAAAATGATTTTGAGTTTATTTCTCATATCTCTTCTCCCCGAAAAAAAACTTAAGTCCTATATTCCCAGTATTATACTCGTGTTAGTGGTGATTTGTCAAGAAAACTCTTTAGCTATGAGTTCTCTGTTTTTCATAAGCTTTTTCTATGATGCTGGGGATAATGTTACTTGGGTAAATTTTCTTATATCAAAATCTTTGATAAGTGGGTTTATCTCCTCAGCAGTAACTGCTTTTATTGAGGCCACTTCTTGCTCGATTGTTTTGTATTGTCCAAGATAGCTGTAATTAAAGCCAACTTCGATGAGCCTTCCCATTGGTAATTCATTTTTTAGAGTTACAGTGCTGAGAACTTTATTTTTTGCCATTGTTAATTCAGCTTGTGTTATGCCATCTTTGAAGAGTTTTTCTAATTCTTGCTCAATTGTTTCTGAAACAAGCTCATAATTTTCTTTGCTACATCTGATATATGAGTAGATTGCGCCGGCACCGTCTAGATATTCGTATTGGACACTAGCAACCTCGGCGATAGCGGTATCAATGAGAGACCAGAAAAATCTAGAGCCGGTATCGTCGCCTAAAATCATACCAAGCAAACTCGCAACGTATTTACGTTTATCTTGCGCAGAGACTGATGGCCAAACTTGACATATATGTTGGCGTGATAAGTTTTCTTTCTTAATAGAAACTTTTTCCAGACTACCATTACATTCGCTAAGTATGCGGGTGGCGCTACCAGATTGCCACGAGCTACATTTTTCTTCAATCAATTTGCAAAAAGAATCCCAGTCAAAATTCCCGCAGCATGCGACTGTTATATTTTCTGGTGAGTATCGCCTAGAAAAGTATTCTCTCATTTGAGCTGCGCTGAGCGCTTTGATACTATCGCTAGAGCCTAGAACGCTGTTACCACAGGGATGATTCTTGAAGTGAAGGCTTCTTGCCTTATCCATTACATCGAAGTGTGGCATATCTTCATACATTGCAATTTCTTCTAAGATTACATTCTTTTCCATATCGAAATCACTGTCTCTAAGTGCAGGCCTCATGAGCTGACACCAAATATCAGTAACTTCGTTTAGATATTCAGGTAATACCGCCGCATAGTAAACAGTGTTTTCTTCACTGGTAAAGGCGTTGAACTGCGCACCTGTTCTATCAAATGCAGCATTAACCTCTAAAGCGCTTAATTTATCTGTTCCCTTAAAGAGCATATGTTCAAGAAAGTGTGAGACTCCATTAATCTCGGCGCTTTCGTCACGAGAACCGGTCTTTACAAAAAAACCAACGGCTGCCGATTGAGAAGAGTCGTTAACTTCGCCTACGATGTTGAGACCATTTGCGAGTTTTGTGTGCTTAAAATCCATACTAATTCCTACTTATAAAATACCAGTGGCGTTAACTTCTTTTGGGCCGATAGATACGATGCAGCAATCTTTGAAGTTGCATCTCTGCAAGGCTTCAAGAACGGAGTCTTGAGTTACGGCGTCTATTTTTTCTTTAATCTCATTTAGACTTCGAACCTTGCCAAGAAGTGTAAAGTCACCACCTAGAGATGCAGCTCGGCTCATACTAGATTCGCTCTTCATAATTAAGCTGCTTTTTAGACCAATCTTTGCTCTGTCGAGTTCGTCTTGAGAGACGCCATCTGACAACTTCTTAAACTCTGCTAAGGTTACCTCTAGTGTTTCCTGTGCTTTGTCAGGGGTTGTGCCAGCGTAGCAAGAGATACCTGCTCTATCCTTCAGGCTGTTGTAGTTTGCGCCGATGGCATAGCAAAGACCGCGTTTCTCTCTGACTTCAGTGAATAGCCTTGAGCTCATTCCACCAGAAAGAATTGAAACGGCAGTCATTATGTTGTAGTAGTCCTTATCTTTGGCCGGTGGCACTTCAACCATCAAGCCAATATGAACTTGAGAACCGTCGTGGTCGAAGTGTGTGTAGCCAAGTTTGCGGTCGCCTTTTTTGATGTTACATTCAAATGGGGCTTGAGGTTTGTCAAATAAAGAAGAGATGGTATCGCAAATCTTCTCAAAATCATATTTACCGGCAATGGTAATTATTGCATCGCTTAGATTAAAGTTCTCTTTGATTATTTCTCTTGTCTTCTCAGCCGTAAGATTGCTTAGGTCCTGTTGATAGCCAATTGCAGGTTTTCCCAGTGGTGGTGCGTAGAATAGCTCTCGCAATTTTAGCATAACTTTTTGATTTGGATTGTCATCCAACCCTGCAAGTTCGTGAAGCGCAAGCTGTTTTGAGAGCTCAAACTGCTCGGCGTCGAGTGTTGGATGTTGTATTATATCTGCGTATAATTGTATGGCACTTTCAAGACAACTTGCTTCCATCGAACTTGACAATGTCATTTTGTAGGTTCCAACAGAAGAGCCTCTATGCAATCCTAGTGAGTCTAGTTTGTCCATTAATTCTCTACTGCTAAACTCTCCAGCACCGCGCATAACCCAGTCAGTAATCACGTTGCCTGCGCCAGCACAACCTTCTTCTATCCTTGCGGTGCCGCATGGAAGCATAATTCCAAAGGCTACGGATGCAACATCCATAGGTTCTGCTATTATTGTCATTCCATTGTTAAGACGGGAATGTTCTATCTTTTTGGTCATTATCTTAATCTCTACAGTTTCTTGTGCTTAATTCTTATGCTACAGCAGCCGATGAGTCTTGCTCACTTGCAAATTGTACGCTTATCTTCTTACTCACACCCTGTTGTTGCATTGTTACTCCGAATAGCTTTTCGGCTATACTCATCGTTCGCTTAGCGTGGGTAATGATAATAAATTGAGTTGTTGCCTCAAATTCTTTAACAACTAGATTAAATCTCTCATTATTTGCCTCATCAAGAGCCGCATCGACCTCGTCTAGGAAGCAGAATGGCGATGGCTTGCTCTTGAATATTGAGAATTGCAGGGCAATAGCTGCCATAGTCTTTTCTCCACCGCTAAGTAGAGTAATGCTCTTTGCTCCCTTTCCAGGAGGTTGAGCTATGATTTCGATGCCGCATTCTAGGATGTCGCCTCCATCTTCTTCTAGAGTAACATCTGCCTTTCCACCTCCAAAGAGTTTACGGAACATCTCACGGAAGTTTGCGCGAATCTCTTCAAATGTCTCGCGGAATTTCTCGCGGCTCTCGACGTTAATCTTCTCAATGAGTTTTTCCAGTTGCCCCTTGCTAGACTCAAGATCTTTAATCTGTTCGGAGAGGAACTCTTCACGTTTTTCAAGCTCATCAAGTTCGTCAATAGCATCAACGTTGACATTACCAAGTCGGCTAATTTTAGCTCTGAGTTCATTTATCTCTTTACGGACAAGGTCCCAGTCCATGTCTTCTTCTTCATAGTTTGCGTATGCTTCTTCAATATCGAGTCCGAGTTGTTCTTCGACTCTCTGTTTCAGGTCTTGTGTTTTTATCTTTAGCTCATTTGAGGTCAAATCGACTTCATGAATTTGTTTTTCTATCTCGGCTTGTTCTTCTCTTTTTAATTTAAGAGTTTCTTCTGCCTCGTTTAGAGCTGCTGTGAGTTCAGCAGCATCTTTTTTGAGTTCTGATGCGGCGATTTGAGCCTTCTCTTTCTCAACGTATAGCTCAGATACATCGGCTTGAGTATTTAGAATATTTCTATTCGTTTGAGACACCTGCTCATCGGAACCTAGCATGTCAGATCTTGCAGATTCTATATTTATTCGTCCGCGTTGAAGCTGAGACTTAATGCTAGAGATTTCGTTTCTTAGGGCATTTCTTCTAACAGTGGCTTGCCCAATCTCTATACGAAGGTCTGTGAGTTGAGAAGATATTTCTTCTTGTATGGCCTTCTTTTCTTGCACTTGTGTTTCAAGCTCCTCAATACGAGTGCTCCTCTGTGTGTTTACTGTCTCAAGTTCTTGGAGTTTTTGTTTTGATTCATATTCGCGTTCAACAGATTCTTTTATCTGAGATTCAATCGCATCAATCTCACTTTTTATTGCTGGTTGTTGCTTCTCAAGAGAGTCGATACTTTGGCTTATAACCTCTAGTTTTGTATTTAGATTTACCTTCTCAGTATTTGCCTCATATATGCTAGTGCGCAGTTCTTGGCAGATTTCATTGATATGTTCGCTTTGATTGTTGCTCTCGTCTATGAATTCTTGCATCTCGGAAATTTTGCCATTGATAGAATCTAGATTCTTGCTGAGTTCATGCAATCTACTCTTTCTTGATATGATACCAATGCCTTTGCCGAGTTTGCCAATCTTGAGTAAGCAACCATTTTCTAAGATTTCTGCTTCTGGCGTAACAAAGAGATAGCCATAGCCAACTTCTCTTGATATTGCCATTGCGTTATCTATGTTGTCGATTAGAAATGCTCTGCCTAGAAGAGTAGAGGCTAGGTCTTTGTATTCTTGTTTGCAATGGACAAGATTTGAGAGCTTATCGATTACGCAATCGTGACTACTAAGGTCTGCGCAAGTTTCTTGAGTACTAATCCTATCAAGGCATATGGCTTCTATCCTAGAGCCAAATTCACTAATTTTATCTTTGTCTGCGGTAAAGCTACTTGTAGAGGTTACGATTAGTGAATCGGCTTTTGAGCCAAGCACGGCCTCGACAGCTTTGGCGTAGCGGTTATCCACACGTAAGACGTCTGCGACGATGCCGTCAATATAGCTAAATAGACCATCGTTGTTCTTGGCGTTGAGGATTTTCTTTACACCTTTGTTGAGTCCCTCTTGGTTAGACTCCATATCCGTTAGAATCTTAATCTCGCTTTCGATAGCACTTCTAGATTCTTTAAGCTCATTTATAGATTCAGTTCTTTCGCTAATCTGCGCATCTAGGACTTCTATAAGCTCACGCTTTTCATCTAGCTTATCCTGCAATTGATTTATGACATCTGATACGTCATTCATCCTTGCTTGATATACTGCTTTATCTGTGAGCATTTTTTCTAGTTGAGTTTCGAAACTACTTATTTTTTCGGATAGCCTTCCCTTCTGGATTGAGAGATTGTTACGATAATCACCTATGCTTTTAATTTCATTGTGGAGCTGGGCAGTTCTACGAACCGTATCTAGCACGCCGGATTTTTCATCTTCTAACTGCGCGTTTAAATTCGTACATTCTAGGTTTATCTCATGGAGCATATCCTGTAACGTTGCAAGCTGGGCCTCTTTTTCTCTTGATTCTTCTTCGTTATTTTGCAGATTGTATTGGCAGCCTGCGAGGGTGCCTTCTAGTTTTGCATTTTGTTCTTCAAGAGAATGTATTCTCTCAGAGGCTGTATTTTTTCTCTCGTGCAATTCAGATATTCTGTTCTTGAGATATTCAATCCTCTCAAGGTGCTGTTCTATCTTGCTTTTGATAGCGATTAGGTTATTGTCGTTGCTGTTGATTTGCGTTTCTTTTTGTGAGATACGACTTCTGAGTTCTTCTATGAGAGAGTCGTTTCGAGCTACATCTGCAACAATGAGTCCAAACGAGTCGTTGAGTTTGTTTTGACGCTCAAGAGTTTGTTTGGTTTTCTTCGTTAGCTTGTCGTACTCAGCAAGTGAGTAGCTTAGGTGGAGTTTCTTTAGCCGGTCGTTATATTCAACGTAATTTCTTGCCTTTCCAGCTTGTAGCTTTACGCTGCGCAGTTGCTTTTGAACTTCATTTATAATATCAGCTAGCCTTAAGAGGTTTTGCTCTGTTCTTTCTAGTTTTCTCTGCGCCTCTTTTTTATGAGCCTTGAACTTAGATATTCCGGCGGCTTCTTCAAATATGATTCTACGTTCAGCTTTTGAAGCATTTAGAAGTTGAGATATTTGTCCTTGCTCTATGATTGAGTATGCGCTAACGCCAATACCTGTATCCATAAACCTTTCTTTGATGTCTTTTAGACGGCAGGTTTTGTTGTTCATTAGATATTGACTGTCACCATTTTTATATAGGCGTCTCGTAATCTCTAGTTCGCTAGTTTCATCGCTTGAGCCGCTGACGTCTTCAAAAGTGATGGTAACTTCTGCCATTCCAGAAGCCTTTCTACTGCTGCTACCACTGAAGATAACATCGGTCATTTGGCTACTGCGTAGGCTCTTTTTCTTTTGCTCACCAAGGACCCATTTCACGGCATCTACAACGTTGCTTTTGCCGCATCCATTTGGGCCTACTATGGCAGTGATGTTGGAATCAAAATTGAATTCCGTTTTGTCTGCAAAACTTTTAAATCCGTTTAGAATGATATTTTTTAATCGCATTCTTTTGCCTTCCCTAGCTATGAAGAAGAAAAGCTTTCTATATTAAGAGTTTATTTTTCTGGTTATTTTGTTACTACTATCGTTAATCTAGGCTATTTCAAACGAGCCTTAATTTCACTGTCAATATCGGCTAGCGGCTGCGCTACAAACTTGGCGTTTACAGCACCGCTTTTGCACATTGTTTCAAGTATTGGGACAATCTCAGCAAAATCAACACCCAAACCCTGCTTAAAAGAGAATGCCTTTTTGGAAGGGCTTTCTCCCAACGCACGTATTATACTGGTTATAGAATAGCCCGACTTGATCGGACCAATAATGCCCGGTTTGAAGGGGTTTTTGCGTATTATAGAGACTTTATCTGCATTTGGTGTTGCACAGATTGTAACTTTGTGGTCCTTTGAAGTTATGAATATATTGTGGATTGCCTTGATATCTCTTCCAAACACGATGATTGCAGGGTCTTTTTGGCGTCTGATATAAATAGTGTTGTTTTGATGCGCTTCGATTACTTCCATCGTGAATTCATTGCCAATTTGCTCGGTTGTTATCGAAACGTCATCTATCCTTTTGAGAGCTCTATATGCTGCAATACGAACGTCGATATCTTCGTCGTCAATAAAGACTCTCAGAGTCTGCTGAATAATATCACGGTCTGCATATCCAATTGCCTCAATTGCTTCGACTCTGTAAGGTGATTTTTTATCTAATGCTATATCACGCAGAGTCCAAGCGGCATCATCATCTCCTAAATCAAGCAATACTCTGGCGGCTCGCAGTCTTACATATTCATTGTCGCTTTTGAGATATTCGCGTACATATCCGATGCATCGCCTACCGATTGCTTCGAGGCCAATTTCACTATCAAATATTTGATTCTTCTCGCCAAGTTGAGAGGCTAGTTCCTTGATTCTTGCAATTTGAGTTTGGTCATTTTGAGGTAGATAGAGCGCTTTTATGAGTTTTGTGAATTTCTCTTGTCTGTTGCTGTATTCAGTTGGCGGGTTTATAAGTATAAGACCTGGAGTTTTCGCAATAGCCGTCCCGCTGCCGAAACGATCATTAATCATATTTCTAATGAGGCTAGTTAGCATAAAATTTTGTTCATACAATGCCACGGTCATAACTGGTTCTTCAATCGATTCTGCGCCACCTATGACAACGCCTTTAGTTTTGTTTGGAGAACCACCGTTGATATTTTCAACATAAACAGCTCCCTTTGCGGTAGCGAGTTCTCTTGCTCCGGCAACGCCAACCCTGTTGTACGGAACTAAATTGCACTCAAAAAGTGTGCCACCTTCAAGAGAAGTTGTCTGGGTTCCTTCAAGGGCTTCAACTATTACATCAAATTTAGTGCCTTTTGCGCTTCCTGTTGGTATGATACCGTAAACTCGAACGACAGCATTGTCTCTGCTTTTTAATAGATCCAGAGCTTCTTTTCTGCTAGTAGTATTTAGCTTCCTCTGAATGAGCTTTACCATTTGTGATTCAATGCCGACAGGGCATTGGGCTGAGCCATTTTTACCAAGCCCCATGACAATGCCATAGCCTTCTACCAAAACAGCATTTGAACTAAATACTTCTGCAAAGTAGCCGATATTTTGATTAAGTTGTATTGCTTCTTCTAGCTGGGCAATTTTTTCTTTATTCTTCTTTGCGCACCCAGAGATAGTGAGCAAAATCATCGCCATAGAAAAAACGCTTATTACGGTCTTGCGCATACTAACCCCTTTAGAATCACAATCGATAGAGCCTCTTGCCCTATGAATTCTAACTAGCATTATTAGTTTGCTAGATAGTATTCTCAGCACCACTAAGAGTCAAGTATATTCTATATATTGGGCTTTCTTGTTTTTTGCTTGCTATATGTAGTGTGTGATAGTGGTTGGTAATTTCTCTAATATTTATTGCTTAATTTCTCAAATAGGGCAGCTACTTACTTCGGGTTTTATGTGTGTTTTGCGGTGTATTAGTTGCGTCGGAAAGCGGGAACCTGCAACCTGTCCAAGTGCGGTCGCAACAAGTTTCGGTTACCCCTTGCATAGCTTGCGTTACTTGCGTCATTTTCGTTAAATGATTTTACGCTAATCATGTATGCTTGCGTTTGAAAAAACGCTTTGTTTTAGCATTCCAGATTTGTCAAAACATATACGTATTGTCATCAGTATGGTTAGCACTATGCTCATTATCGTGCTGACTGAAATAGCAATCATAATCATAATTTGATATTTAATGGCAAGTGCTGGACTTGCGCCTCCAAGCAGTACTCCAGTCATCATACCCGGCAGGGCGACTATTCCCATTGTTGCCATTGCGGCTAATGTTGGTTTTAAGGCCAGTTCAATACTTTGACGCATATATGGTAACAGGGCTTCATACTCGCTTGCGCCAAGAGCTAGCCGGTATAGATATGCTTTTATATCTTTTCTGATATTTTTATAAAATGCAGCGATTCCAACTATATTGCCTCGAAGAGAGTTTCCAAGTAGCATTCCGCTAAGCACTATGAGATACCTTGCGTCGAAGATATTTTGAAGATCTATCACAACTGTGTTTAGGTAAAATATCACCGTCAAGGTTGAGATGGTAAATGATACAAAAACAGGCAAGAAGATTTTGCTAATCTTTATAGTTGAGCTCTTAATCGCGGTAAAGACTGCCGTTGTTAGCATCACTCCCAACCAGAGTAGATTTACTAGCGGGTTATTGTATTCGAAGAGGTATTTTAGAAAAAAACCAATTAGAACAAGTTGAATTGCCATTCTTGTAGCGCTGTAAAGTAGCGAGCGCAGTATGCTTAGCCGTAGAGCTATACTGATTACAATTGGAATCAGTAGTAGCAAAAAACTCAGAGCCAGAGAAGATATTGGGATATCTATTGTTCCCATCTCTTTTCCTCAACATTGAAGACCTTGATTGAATCGTTATTGTACCACTGCGGGTCGTGTGAGCTTATGAGGCAAGTTATATCATCTCTATTTGCAAAATAATCTACCACCTTCTTTTTTAAATGCTCATCAAGAGACGATGTAACTTCGTCTAAGAGGAAGACCTTTCTCTCAAGCAATAAGGTAATTATAATCGCTATCCTTTGCCTCTCGCCACCAGATAGCGTTGGGAGATGTTTATCTAAGACGCTTGGGGATAGCCCAAAATCTTCTAGCAAACCGTGGATTTTATCTTTACTAAAAACGAGATGTGAATTTGCTTTCAATTTGGAGACAGAATCAATTAACTCAGAAGCGGTTGTGTTACCAAGGCTGATATCTTGGTCCACATATACGGCTTCTCTGCGCACCTGCCATACTGTTTCATCGTCTAAAACCTTGCCATTGAAAAGAATTCGCCCCTTATCAGGTTTGACGAATCCAAGAAGCATCGAAAAAAGACTCGACTTTCCAGATCCAGACCTGCCAAAGAGTACGACTTTTTCCTTTGCTTTAATATTGAGGGACAAATCTTCTATTACTGGTACTCTGCCAAAGATTAGGTGGATTTTCTCAAATTTAATCATTTTTATTCGGGCTTAAGCTTAAATATTTTTCTTGTTGGAATTACGTCTCAAACGATGATAAAGCTAGAGCTTTGATATTGCAATAGAGAAAAGATGGCAGCAGAAGAAAACAGCTAGAAGTTTGGAGCTTATAAAAAAAGGGCAGTCGTTTTACCGACTACCCTTGATGTTTTGCCTAGATATAAATCTTATGAAGCACCGCACAACGCTAGCAACACACCAGCAGCAACAGCAGAGCCAATCACTCCTGCCACGTTTGGCCCCATAGCATGCATAAGTAGGAAGTTGTGAGGGTTCTCCTCAAGACCAACCTTATTGGCAACTCGCGCAGCCATCGGTACAGCTGAAACGCCGGCAGCACCAATTAATGGGTTGATTTTCTCTTTGCTTAGTTTGTTCATCAGTTTTGCAAGTAATACTCCTGCCGCAGTACCAATACAGAAAGCAATAAGACCTAAACACAAGATTCCAAGAGTCTTTCCATTTAGGAATTTGTCAGAAGCTAGCTTTGAACCAACTGAAAGACCAAGCATAATTGTTACGATGTTGATTAGCTCATTCTGGAGAGTTTTACTCAAACGTTCTACAACGCCACTTTCCTTCACAAGGTTACCAAACATAAGCGAGCCAATAAGTGGGCACGCAGATGGTAGCAATAACGCACAAAGGCCAAGAACTACGAGAGGGAAGACCATTTTCTCTAGCTTGCTAACGTAACGCATTTGCTTCATCTCAATCTGACGCTCTGCCTTTGTTGTTAGCAGTCTCATGATTGGAGGTTGAATCATTGGCACTAGTGCCATGTAGGAGTATGCAGCAACCGCGATTGGACCAAGAAGATGTGGGGCAAGCTTACTTGCGCCAAAGATAGATGTTGGTCCGTCAGCACCACCGATGATTGATATAGCAGATGCTTCGTTCATTGTAAAGTGAAGCAATCCCGACTTTGTTAAAAGAACAGCGCCCATAAGGGTACCAAAGATACCAAACTGAGCGGCACCACCAAGAAGGGCAGTTTTTGGGTTTGCAAGCAACGGCCCAAAATCAGTCATTGCTCCAACACCCATAAATATTATCAACGGAAACAGACCATTTTCAATACCCATTGAGTAAAATGTGCCAAGAAAGCCCGATTTCTCAGCAATTTCACCATTAGCCATGACATGACCAGCGATGTCGGCAATTCCCGCAACAGGAATGTTTGCAAGGATACAGCCAAATCCAATAGGCATTAGAAGCAATGGTTCCCAACCTTTCTTAATGGCGAGAAATATCAGCAATAAACCAACGAGTATCATGGCGAATTGCTTTGAGCCTTCTATGCTAAAGAAATTATATAGGCCTGTATTTTCCCAGAGATCTACGAAACTATTCACAGTGATTCACCTCAATTACATATTAATACGAACGAGAACTTGATCAGCAGTAACCTGATCACCGACAGCTACCGCAATCTCAGCTATGCTACCAGAGACCATGCTCTTAACTTCTGTCTCCATCTTCATAGCTTCGATAATCATGATAGTCTGACCTTCTTCAACTTCCTCACCTTCTTCAACGAGGATTTTCACCACAGAACCAGGCAGTTTTGCCTTTACATTGTCTGTCTGGATTGTTGCATTAGACGATTTTTTGACTTTAGCTGCGTCAACATCTGATTCTGTAACATCAAAGTTGTATGTCTTTCCGTTGACAGTTGCTTGAGAACCGTTGAGAGTAACGCTGTAGTTCTTTCCGTCAAGGGAGACGTTGTAGCAAGCAATATTGCCGCTGGTAGTTTTAGCTGCCTTGGCTTCATTTTTGCGTATTCCGAGTTTTGCTTCACCCTTTAGGAATGTTAGGCCCTTATCGCCGCAAGTTGCAACAATAAAGACATTCTCGTCGGTAGCTTCGAGCCCTGCATCAAGAACTTTCTTCTTAGCTTGAGCTAATCCTTTGTTCTCGTCGCGGTCGTTGATGTCTATAGGCAATTCAGTTGTTGGCTCAAGGTTGAGTTGTTCTGAAGCAATCTTCACGATTTCGGCGTCTGGTTCACAAGGAGTCTTGCCGAAATATCCAAGCACCATCTTACCGTAGCCGTCTGCAATTTTCTCCCAAGGACCAAACATTACATTGTTAAACGCCTGTTGGAAGTAGAACTGAGATACTGGAGTTACAGAAGTTCCAAATCCACCTTTTCGTACAGTCTCACCCATAGCGGCAATAATCTCTGGGTATTTATCCATCATGCCGTTATCGCGGAGCATTTGAGTATTTGCTGTCAAAGCACCGCCTGGCATTGGAGACCAAGGGATTAGCGGCTCAACCGCAGCAGCCTCTGGCGGGAAGAAGTAGTCTTTCATGCAGTCTTTAAATACTGCCTCCGCTTCGCGCACCTTCTCGGCGTCGAAATCTAATTCGAACTCTGTGCCACGCAGAGCATGCCACATAACTAGCGCATCTGTTTGAGCCGTTCCGCCCGATACAGGGGCTAGAGAGAGGTCTATTGCATCAGCACCACCATCAAGAGCTGCACGGTAACACAGTGCTCCGTTACCAGCAGTTTCGTGGGTGTGCATACGTATTGAAACGTTTGCAGGGAGCATTTTTCTTGCTAGTTTGATCGTCTCATAGACTTTGTGAGGTGTTGATGTTCCAGAGGCATCTTTAAAACATACTGAATCGTATGGGATATCAGCTTCGAGGATTTTCTTGAGCGTATCAGCGTAAAATTCTGGAGTATGAGCACCTTCACATCCTGGCGGAAGTTCCATCATCGTAACCACAACTTCATGCTTTAATCCTGCTTCGTGGATGCATTGACCGGAATAGATGAGGTTATTTACATCGTTTAGGGCATCGAAGTTACGGATAGTTGTGATTCCGTGCTTCTTAAAGAGCTGTGCGTGGGCTTTGATTACATCTCTTGACTGAGACTCAAGACCAACAACGTTTGCGCCTCTAGCTAGTGTTTGGAGGTTTGCGTCAGGGCCAGCTACCTCGCGGAAACGGTCCATCATGTCAAACGCACTCTCGTTACAGTAGAAGAATAGCGACTGGAAGCGTGCTCCACCACCAGCTTCAAAGTGTGTGATGCCAGCATCTCTTGCAGCCTCAACTGCAGGCATGAAATCTTCTGTTAAAACACGAGCTCCGTAACAAGATTGAAATCCGTCACGGAATGCGGTAATCATAACGTTAATTTTCTTCTTAGCCATTAATAATCCACCTTTCTGTTTTATCGTATGGATTTATAGGGAAGCAAATCCCCTTTCTAGATAACGATTTATGTCTTTCTTATTTTTAGCTTGCCTGCGCCTTTGCAATGGCGATAGCAGCTGCTATTCTTGCTTTATTGCCTGCATTTGAATCAGAGGCGAGTGGCTCTTCTTTTTCAGGAAACAGAGTTGTTATGATTCTGGATACGATACTCATAGTGATAATCATCAGTATAAGGAATGCAAATACAACTCCCATCCCAACGAGCATAAAATTGAAACCTTGAGCCACTATGTTTTCCATGACTGCGTTTTCCACGAGAGACCTCTCTTTGTAATAATAAAACCAATAAATACAATTTTAGAGCTTACGTCCAAAAGCCCACCAGGCATCTGGACCAAATTTAGATTATTAGAGAATATTTACTGTGATTCGTCAATGTTTATTGTTACACTTTTTGCGTTTTATAGCTACCCGGTAGGAAAAAACTAAAGGGTGGCTCTAATAATTACTTTTGGAGTAAAAGTTGGCGAAATTCAATATAATATGGTTTGATGAGTTAGACTCTACCAATACATACCTAAAAAACTTGTTGAGTCTCCCATCTGGTCACCAAGACACCAAAGATTGGACCGTAATTGCGGCAAAGAAGCAAGCTTTGGGTAGGGGTAGAAAACAGAGATCTTGGCTTAGCTTTGAAGATAAGAACCTAACATTCTCTGTTTTAATTAAAACTGAGCTCGACCTAGAAAAACTAAGCGGCATTACTATCGCCGCTGGAGTCGCAGTTGCAGAGTATCTAAAAGGTAAGGGTATCGCTGCGCAGCTTAAATGGCCCAACGATGTTATGGTCGATGGCAAGAAAATCTGCGGTATCCTTGCAGAGTTAGCTTCAGTAGAGAGCTTCAATTCGAACTACATAATTCTGGGGATTGGTCTAAATGTCAACATGAACCTATCAGAGGCAAGCGCAATCGATAAGCCAGCAACATCTATGAGTATCGTTTTGGGTGAGGCTCTCAATTTAGATGCTATTCTAAGAGAGTTGCTTTTGAAGTTAAAGCAGTATGTGGATACATGGCAAAAAGACGAATTTGCCAAAATCAAAAAAGAATGGCAACTCAACTGCGCCCATGCAGACAAAACACTTACAATAACGAACATCAAAGGCGAAGTATTCACCGCAACATTCGACTCTCTCGGCGCAAACGGAGAGCTGGTAGTTAAAAGAGAAGATGGCAGCCTTGAAACTCTCATAGAGGCGGACTTGAAATATTAGTGGTCAGTGGTTAGGTGTTAGTAGTTAGTGGTTGCGATAGTTTCATTGCTTTAACCCTATTAGAGTTTGAAACTCTAACAGGACAAGCACAGATAAATGCAGATGGAAAAAGCTTTTTATCATTAAGATCGTAAACTCCTGGGAACGCGGAGCCCCAGCTGGGCAAACTGTTCACTTGTAGTTCTTAAGCTATATCCTAGTTCAATCTAGGCCTGCAAACATCTAAACAAAAACCTCTAAGAGTTCACTCCCGCCTTGCGAGATTCACGAAATAGGCGGTTATTTTTATATTCCTTTTGTGGTATGTGTTTGCCTTATATTTGCGTTTGTGAGAGCATTTTTTAGGAGTGATTTCAACAGT
>JALWYQ010000031.1 GCA_027078365.1 Phycisphaerae bacterium | reverse complement strand
GGCATGAAGCTTATATCGCACTGCAAAGAGATTTTGAAAAAGTGTGAGGATAAAATTGAGGTAATATCTCAAGAAAACAATCCTAAAATAGACGCATCTCTTGAAGACTAAGGCGGCTCTAGCAGTGTGAGGGTCATCTTAAAAAGAATATTTAATGCGAGCGTGGCGGAATTGGCAGACGCGCCAGATTTAGGTTCTGGTGTCCTCAGGACGTGGAGGTTCGACTCCTCTCGCTCGTATTTTTTTCTCCCGCTTGTGTTCTGTCCGATTCAAACTTTTCCAGCTTATTTTGTTACCAACAACTCTTTACTAAAGTTGCAAGCTCACTTATAATAAGCCGGCGCATTTAAAAAAATAGGAGTACTAACATAATGACTACTGATGATATGAGTCTGTCAAAAATACTAGTTGTTGATGATAACCCACAAAATCTTGAGTTGATTCAGGCGTACCTTGAAGATTTAGACTGTGAGATTCTTGCAGCTGAAGATGGGCCAAAGGCTTTGGAAATTGTAAAAGAGCTTACTCCAGATTTGGTGATTTTAGATGTTATGATGCCTAAAATGAGTGGGTTTGAAGTTTGTAAGAGATTAAAGAGTAATCCCGACACAGAAGATATTCCTGTGATTATGGTTACAGCTTTGAATGAATTTGGGGATATCGAGAGGGCCCTAGATTGTGGAACTGATGATTTTCTCAGCAAGCCAGTTAATAAGTGGGAATTGCTTACAAGAGTCAAAACGATGATGAAGCTCAAGCACCTTACCGATAAACTAGAAAAGACCCTTGCCTATTTAAGTGAGGTTGAGTCTCAGATTCAAGACTAAGAAAAAATATAAGATAATTGAAGGGTAGTGTTGGCAAACGCTGCCCTTTTTTATGTTCTATAAGCATGCAATAGAATTTATAAAATCAGCACACTCCCTACAAACGCTAATTTGACCCCCAAATATCCTAAAAGATGCCTCGTCTATGCCAAAAGTAGTATGAAAAGGTTAAGGAGCCTTTTTCTACAGTCGATATGCAGGTGTATTCATATTGTAATTGCATAACGTTGGAGAATATATGGGTAAACTACTAGAGGTTTTTGGCAGAGCAATTTCAGTCAGTACAGCAGATGTGATTTTGTACTGGGCATCAGCTCTAATCCAAAACAGTGACAACACTAGCCTAGGCAGTGATTTTGATGACTCACAAGAGTCTGAGCTTGAAAAGATAATCGAAATGATGACAAATTCGGACCTAATTAATGCATCTGAATATCTAACGCATTATATAGCCCAGAATCCTGAGTCAATTATAGCAAGAATGCTTAGGGCATCTATTTTTATTCAAGAAAATAGTCTGCCAGAGGCCATAAATGAATTGCAGATAGTTCACAGTTTAGAACCTAGCAATACGATGGCGCTATATGCGCTTGGCATTTGTTATGAACGCGCTGGTGATATTGGTAAATCAACAGCGTTCTATCAGGATTGTATCAAGTTTAAGAATTACTTGCAGCTCCCGACTCAAAGACTTGCCGCCATAAATCTACGCAATGGTAACATTAGCAAGTGTGTAGAACTATACAAACAGCTGACAGACCAATATCCAGATGATGTAGAATCTTTAGTGTTATTGGGCTATTTATATCTGTCAAACCACGAATATGAGGAAGCTGTAGAAACTTTCAACACTGCCATTCTAATACATCCGGACAATCTACAATCGGATAATGAACGAGACGATATACATCTTTTGATTGAATCTGGCAATCTCAGAGAAGCTCTTGATCAGATTAATTACTTGTTTGAAGAGGTTGGTGAGATGCCTGATTTGTATATAAAGCTCGGCGATGTAATGGTTGCGGCTAAGAATAGCAAAGAGGCATTGGCTGCATATGAAAAAGCCCTCTCCATACAGCCAAATTATATGGAAGCAAATATTAAATTGGCGACCTTACACCTAAACGAGTACCGTTACGCTATGGCTGCTGAATCATTTAATCGTGCAGTAGAACTCAACGATCAAGTCGTTGATGCATATATAGGATTAGCTTGCGGCCATATTCTATGCGGACACAAAAAGCATGGCATGGAAACAATTTCACTAGCAGCATCACTACAAGAAAATAGCTCTTTACTGTTTGCAGAGACAGCAAGTCTGAATTTCCAATCTGCGATAAGTGAAGGATTTATGGATTCATCAATAACTACTCCAGAAGAAATGCGTTTGGCGGTTCTTGAAGCGCATCAAAGACAGGTTCTAGATAATAAGGGTGGGGCGGATAGCCATTATAAATTAGGGCTATTGTATATGTCTCAGAAGAATCACAGTAAAGCAATTGCGGCATTTAAAAAAGCACTTGAAATAAACAATACGCACCACAGGTCGAGATCGAAACTTTCTATATGTTATTACGAGATTGGGGATAAAACTGCAGCGGTTGATTTACTTGTTGAACCTGATGTTCTTGATAGTGATATTTTAGGTTTACATTACGATACAGCTGTTTTGTTCTCAGATCGTCGAAGATTTGCGTTAGCAGTCGATAATCTTGAAAACTATATAAAAGACAACTATTCAGACAGTGATACAAGAGAATCTATTCAGGTTGTCTTGGAGAATCTATCACTACTAGATCGCGCATCTACAAGCTGGGATAGGCTTTGCTATACAACATACAGTGCAATAAAAGGTGTTAAATAAAGTGACTAATTAGAGTTACGAATATTTCACATCACCATCGGCCCGTACTTGTGTGCGGGCTCTTTTTTTATCTTCCAATCACTTTTAGCTGTATAAGCTTAACCTGTTTTTTTAATGCGGTTGTAATCAAAATCTCTCAAGCAAAAAACGAGCTTTATCTTGCACAAATTCTAGAGATTTATTATCAATATTCGCCCACTACTTGCCCAATGCAACATAACATACATTATGGGACGTTGAAAAGAAGGTTGAATTCGGTGAAAAATTACACTCCAAACAGACAAATCTCTAAATCTTGGATTTCAATTAATTACTTAGCGCATTTCTAACGCATCTAGTTAGGCAATAACTTGACTTGACTAAACAAAGGATTTGTAGCTTTATTAATCTAGACTTAAAAGCCATGATTGTTCAAATTTCAATTTGTGAACAGATACTTTTCTATGCACTCTTTTCTTGTTTCAGGTAGGAAATTCAGTTGTGTTTAATTGAACGATCTAATCTGTTTGGACAAATAAAATCAAAAAAAACTCAAACAATTTTAGAATAAATTGATGTTTTGACAGATTTCCTGCAATATTCGTTTTCTCCGCGAGTTCTTGATTAATAAGTTTCACAAGACAAAAAAACTGTCAAAAAAACCCTTACCTTTTTGCGCTAGCGAGCTAACTTAATTAATCATTCTTTAGCGATGTGTAGAATTGGCTATTTGTCTTTTATCTGAAACTCCTATATTTAGTCCCGTTTATTTGAAGAAATGACAACGTTTAAAAAGTATGGTATCGAGACTTCTATAGAGATTTATGGTCTTTAGCAGGCCTTTGCTAAGTTGTACGAGATTTCAAGTTTAGCTTATTGAAAATATAGCTAAGAAAAACATACACTTTGCTGTATTTGAAAGGATAGTCGTAAGGGATTTTCTTTGAGATTTTACTTTAATGTCAGATATGGCATACAAATTAGAGTCAATTAACCTTACTGGTTAATTGTAAATTCAACGGCATGGGAGAATACCTTTATAGATGCAAATTTGGTTTATTAATTCCAGATGCAACGTCCGATAAAGCGTGAGGGGATTTAAACTAAAAGGGCACTTGAATAGTTTCAAGTGCCCTTCTTTTTGTTGAATTTTAGGTTGCTATTTCTCGCCAGCTTGAACCTCAATCATATTGAACGTGTGATCATTAATTCTTCTGTAAGAATTTAAGATATCAGTGAATGCTAAGCTCTTTAGAGGTGGAATTTTGCCTTGCGATACCCTCTCTAGGTGTTTCGCCCTGCAGTCTTTCATGAGGTGTGTTATTGCCTTTGTTTTAACTTCCGCTTCAGGCAGAACATCTCTTCTACCTTCTTTAATCGATTTGTTCACATGTGATAGGAAACTTTGAACGGCATCGTGCAACTCTAGAACCTCATTCAGGCCTTCTTGTGATAGCTTCTCACCTGTATCATTGATCTTTAAATTGAGCTTTAATATATTGGCTACATAATCACTAATCGTTTCGATTTCATCAGCAAGCCTCAACTGCCCTCTCACCTGCATAGCGGCCTCTTGAGGGAGGTTCTGAGTAAGTGCTAATGTCAAAAATTCAGCGACTTCTTTTTGTATGTAATCTAATTTCTTTTCAGCGGCAAAAATCTTTTCCTTTATCTCAGGGTCAGGATTTGAGATAAAGCTTCTAAGGTCGCCCAGCATAGTTTCTGCCACTTCTCCCATGTGTTCTACCTCTTTTTGGGACTGTTCAATACTCAACGCTGCTGATTGTAGCATTCTTGTATCTAGGTATGTTAGATGGCTTGCTTCATCATAAGTTTTATCCGGTGCAATCTTTTCGAGAATCTTGGCCACTACGCCTATAAATGGCAGGATTATTGCTACGTTTATTAAGTTAAAGCCTGTGTGTGTAGCTGCGATGCAACTTGTCATTTGAGCCACACTCATTTGTCCTTCACCGACGATTTTGAATGTTGGATCAACCCCCATAAATCCTCTTACGTGTGATATATACGCGAAGAATATAAGTGGAGATGTTATCCATGCAACTCCAAAGACATTGACAAATATATGAGCGTACGATGCTCTCTTAGCTGCTGTTGACGCACCGAGAGAGGCTAGGAAAGCCGTGATTGTTGTACCAATGTTTTCGCCAAGAACAAGTGCTGCAGCTGTTGGGTAATCAATGATACCAGTTGTTGCAAGTCCAATTGTAATACCCAGCGTTGCTGAGGATGATTGTACAATCGCTGTTAGGACGGCACCAACAAGGCAACATTTTAGCACGCCAAGGTATGTTGAAGGTGAAAATGCATGGAACCATTCGGTAAACCAGCTCATAGAACGAAGAGGCTTAAAGCCGTTTTTCATGAGCATCAAGCCGTAGAAAATCATTCCAAGGCCAAGTACGAGCATTGCTATATACCTAACTCGCTCTTTTTTTGAGAATAGGAAGAAGAACGCCGCGATACCAATCATAGGCAAGCCATACTTTCCAATCTTGAGAACAAGAATCCAGCCAGTGATTGTAGTACCAATATTTGCACCAAGAACCACGCCAATTGCCTGCATCAGTGTCATGATTCCTGCATTAACCATTCCGACAACCATCACAGTGGTAATCGAACTTGATTGAATCAAACAGGTTACCAAAACTCCGACACCGCACGCCATAATACGATTGTTTGTTATAGCACCAATCATACGCCTGAGTTTTTCACCGGCAACAGCTTGCATAGAATCGGACATATACCTCATACCAAGCAGGAATATTCCAAGTCCACCGACAACTTCAAAGAAAATCTTAAACAATTGGGCCGTATCCATACTTTTAAACTCCTAATAATGTAGCTATTTCAGCAAATTTATATTGTGGAACCTTTAAATCCAACTTTTAACCAACATATAAATTGCTAATGTTAGATTAATATTAGAATGCTAACATTTTGTAAAAATTTATCTAATAAAAAAACAGTAAATGCAAGATTTACTGTTTTTCTTGTTTGTTGCAGGTATTATCTATACCAGACTATTTAGAATTTCGATACCTTGTGCGATTTTTTCATCTGTTGTTGCATAGCTAATTCTGAAATGA
Organism: Phycisphaerae bacterium; assembly: GCA_027078365.1. GTDB lineage: Bacteria > Planctomycetota > Phycisphaerae > Sedimentisphaerales > Sedimentisphaeraceae > S145-28. The sequence goes on along the minus strand of JALWYQ010000031.1, from coordinate 116,542 downwards.
CTGTCCTGTTCGCTAAAGACATTACCAGGTATTATTAGCACGTTGTTCTCAATTGCCTTCTTTACAAATTCTGTTGCACTTGCATTAGGAGCTTTTACGAAAGCATAAAACGCCCCTGCAGGTTTGGTAATCTCAAATTTGTCCTTTAGGCCATTGTATATTGCATCGCGTTTAACTCTGTAAGCATCAACGTAGCTAGTTATATCCGTATTAACCGCTGTTATTGCTGCCTTTTGGAACGGAGTAGGTGCGCAGACAAAAGTGTATTGCTGGATTTTTGCCATTTCATTAATTAGTGGCTCTAGTGCCTTAGTTGTTGCGGTATATGCCATACGCCAGCCTGTCATAGCGTATGATTTACTGAAGCCTTTGAGCAGGATTGTTTTTTCGTAATGATTTGCAATGCTTGCGCATGGCTTATCATAGCTAAACTTATCGTATATCTCGTCGCTCATAACTATTACATCATGCTTTTTGGCGACTTGTGCAAGTTCTTTTAGCTCGGCTTCATCGTAAACAACACCGGTTGGATTTGCTGGAGAGTTGACTATTATGAGTTTTGTTTTCTCAGTTATTGCATCTTCGATTTTTTGAACAGGCAATTTGAAATCTGGGTATGTGTCAATGAAGACGCATTTGCCACCGAGCATATTAATTAGGTGTTTATATATAACGAAATACGGATCTGGTATTATTACCTCATCACCAGGATTAATTAACGCCATGAAGCTTAGTAGTAACGAACCGCTCACTCCGCTAGTTACGAGTACTGATGGCTCTTGCCAATTGTATTCATTTTCTATAGCCTTAGTGAGTTTTGCCTTTAATTGTTCGTCCCCTGCTGTCTGTGAGTATCGATTGTGCCCTGCCTGTATCGCCTCTATCGCTGAATCTTTAATTACCTGCGGAACATCAAAATCTGGTAATCCTATAGAGAAATTGACAGGGTCCTTTAATTTTGCAGCCAAGGCGAACACTTTACGTATTCCACTAGCATCAATTGCTTGAGTTCTCTGTGCAAGATAATTCATAAATAAATCCCCTATTCTACTTTGAGATAGTCAATGCGCACTAAAAAAGCCGCTAAGAGAATATAGCCTCAGCGGCTTAAAAAAACAAAACTTATATAACTAAAATATAGTCATTGTTGCGTACTAGTCAGCTTTTTTCTTCTTCTTACCACCACCAACTTTATAGTTGGAGACCTTTACAAGACCAGTAACGTCATCGCCTTCTTTCCATAGGCCTTCTTCCTGAAGCTTCTCTATACGTTCTTTACGAGATAGAACATTGCGGTGCCTACTCAAAGCGTTGTTAATTTTTAGAGAACGATCAATACTCATTCTGAATATCTCCTATATTACTTTTTTTTACTTCTTCAATTTCATTCCATACGCATCTTGGAAAGGTTTTGAACCAAATGGCTCAAACTCTTCAGGAGCACTATAGTATGCGCCTATGCGTTTAATCTTACGAAGGTCATTGTAAGCCTCCGTACCAATTCTAGTGAAACCGCCAGTATAACGTTTTTTAGTGATAAGTAAATAGTTGTTTGATTTTTTTATTATCTCTAGTTCTATTCCGTTTTTGGCAAAGTATTCTTTTACCGGAATAAGATCTCTTTTTATCATATATCTAGTAACGCATATTACGTTGTCTGCATTTTTTTTGGTCGTAGCCACGGCGGGCTTTTGAGGCTTGATCGTTTCTTTTATTAGCTTGTCTGTTGGTTTTGGTGGAACATACACAGTAGCCCTTGGTTTTGGCGTTGGTTTTTGACTAACATATGCAACGTTTTCGTTTTTTTCAATCTTTTGGCTACTAGTGTTATCACTGATGGCAACAGCATCTGCCCTGCTTCTACTAGTTAGTTGCCCTATTTTAAATGCGCCTAGCAATAACACTAGTAAAGCTAATAGAGATATTGCTATTTTGGAAATATCTAATTCTAAGTAGAATTTCTTTCCAAATATACCAGCAACTTTTTGAGAATGACCATCTTGCTTACCAGTACCACTGTTGTGGGTTTTCCCACCAGTGAGGCTCCCCTTACTAGCGCCTATAGCCTCGTATAAAGCCATTCTTCCAGTTTTTTTTGTCATAACTAGAGCCCGAATAATATTTGTGAAAATTATTAAATATAAAACAAAAACTCAACAACCGTAATCTGCCATAAAATACTGCATAATTCAATTGCAAAATTGCAATAAGCTCACTTTTTGTATAGAGTTATGAATATTTGCGACTCGTTTTGGTGAATTAAAAAAGCATTTTAGCTTTATTTCTATTGGCCTGTATCTATAATTGTATGCCAAAGTTAATTTTAGCTTGACAAAGTAGTGTTATTTGGATATTTAAGGCATCTAAAATTGGTGCAGGCTAATTGTTTGCACGCGTATAAAGGATGGCAGCATTAAGGATTGATGTCTGCTTAAATATAAATTTGTTACTATTCCCTGCTTGCTAGCGAGTAAGAAGCTAGTGGTGGGGTTTAAGTTTTATGGCTTAAATAGTAACCAGAATTGGAGCAGTTAAATGTTACCTGTAAAGAAAGTTAGTAAAACTAGAACTAGGACTCGTAGAAGTCACCATAGCCTAAAGCCAGTTAATTATGCACTGTGTCAGCAATGTGGAACAGCTAAGCTTCCTCATGCGGCTTGTGCCAATTGTGGTTATGTCAATAAGAGTATTAGTCTTGACCTCAATAAAGAGGATGCTAATTAGAAATGCGTATCGCAATTGACGCTATGGGTGGCGATGATGCACCGGATATCGTTATAGCTGGTGCGATAGATGCCCTAAGTATGCTCGACAAGGACGACGAGCTTTATTTGGTCGGTCCAGAAGAGTTGATAACTTCGAAGCTGGCTGGTTTCAATTATGACAGTTCTAAAATTAAGATTGTCAACGCCAGTGAAGTTATTGGTATGGACGAACCTCCTGTCGATGCATTGCGCAAGAAAAAAGATAGCTCGATTGGCGTTATGGCCAAACTTGCTTCTAGAGGGAAAGTTGACGCTGTTATCTCAGCGGGCAATACCGGTGCGTGCGTAGCAGCTTGTCAACTTCGAATGAGAAATCTTGCAGGGGTTAATCGCCCTGGCATCTCTGTTATCATGCCTACATTTAAGGGCCCTGTTGCAGTTTGTGATGTTGGAGCCAACGTTGCCTGTAAGCCGATGAACCTCTACCAATATGCTGTAATGTCTAGTCTCTTTATTCATGACATGTATAAAATTGATAGACCGCGTGTTGGCCTTATGAGTATTGGCGAAGAAGACACCAAAGGAAATGATATCACAAAGAAAACTCGTGAATTATTGCTTGCTGATGATCGTATAAATTTCATAGGCAATATCGAAGGTCGCGATGTATTCAATGGTGTTTGTGATGTTGTTGTTTGTGAAGGCTTTGTTGGTAATGTGATATTAAAGCTTACTGAAGGGCTAGTCAGCGGACTTTTTGAGGCCCTTAAACAAGAAGTCAAGAAGAGCCTGTTGCTCCTAGCTTTGGTTCCTTTGCTAAAAGGCGTGATGAAAAACTTCTACAAAAAGTACGACTATCATGAGTACGGCGGAGCGTTACTTTTGGGCGTAAACGGAACAAGCGTTATCTGTCATGGCTCTAGCAAGGCAAGAACCATAAAAAACGCTATATTTGCAGCAAAGCAATTCAATGAACTTCATATTAATGACAAAATAGTAGAGCATCTTGCAGGTTCTACCACGGGGACAAATGATGAGTAATCAAAGCCTCACTTTTGAAAAAAAATACAATGGTGTAATTGTAGGTAGTGGTTCTGCATTACCTGACAAAATTCTAACCAATGATGATCTTTCTAAGATGGTAGATACTAATGACGAGTGGATTGTTACTCGCACGGGTATAAAAGAACGCCATATTTGTGGTGATTCTGATACTACCGCAACTCTTGCAGCAGAAGCATCGCGCAGGGCGCTTGAAAATGCTGGTATGGATGCAAAAGAGTTGGACTTAATCATAGTTGCTACTATAACTCCGGAGATGGTTTTCCCTTCTACGGCCTGCTTTGTTCAGGATAGTATTGGAGCTACTAACGCTTTTGCATTTGATGTTACAGCGGCATGTAGTGGATTTATCTACGGTCTTTCAATTGCAGAAAATTTTATAGCTTCAGGTCGCTATAAAAATATTTTGGTGATAGGCGCAGAAGCCCTTAGCAAGATTACTGACTACACTGACCGTGGTAGCTGTATCTTGTTTGGTGATGGTGCTGGAGCTGTTATACTTCAAGCAAGTGAAGATACTAAGAGTGGTCTTCTATATACAAACTGCGCAGCCGATGGCTCTGGTTGGACATCGCTAAATTGCCAGGCGTATGGTTCAAGATATCCTGTTAGCAAAGAACTCCAAGACCCTAGCTTGAAATACATGAAGATTAATGGTCGTGAAGTTTATCAGCTTGCTGTTAGAAGAATTGTGGAGATGGTTGTTGATTGTCTTGATAATTGTGGCCTTAGTGTTGAAGATGTCAAGATATGCATTCCTCACCAGATGAACGCTCGCATAATTGAATCGTCTGCAAAGAGATTAAAGCTTCGAGACGATCAAGTATTCATAAATATACACAAAACAGGTAATACCTCAGCAGCCTCCATCCCTATCGCATTTGATGAGTACCTAAGGACGGGCGATGCCAAAAAAGGCGATGTTATTATACTCGTTGCTTTTGGAGCAGGACTAACGTGGGGTGCAAGTATTTTTAGACTCTAGTTGCAAAGAATTTAAATACTAGTTTAACAAAGGATTGAGGCATGAAGACGGCATTTATTTTCCCCGGTCAGGGAGCGCAAGTTGTAGGCATGGGTAAGGATATCGCATCTCGCTTTTCTGTTGCCGATGAGATTTTCAATAAAGCAAATGATATCGTGGGCTACGATTTAAAATCACTGTGTTTTGATGGTCCAGAAGAGAAACTTAACTCAACAACTATTTCGCAACCAGCGATATTTACCACAAGCGTTGCGATTCTTGAAGTTATAAGAACCAGTGATGTTGCCGAGCAAATAAAGCCAGATGTAACAGCAGGTCTTAGCTTGGGCGAGTACACCGCTCTTTACGCTGCTGGCAGAATGAGTTTCGAAGACGCTTTAGTGTTGGTTCAAAAGCGTGGTGACGCTATGCAAGCGGCGGCGGATGCATCTGATGGAGCAATGGTAAGTATTCTTAAATTGGATGATGCAAAACTCGACGAGCTCATAAAAGAGGCTGCTCAAGGCGAGTTATTGGTCGCTGCGAATTTTAATTGCCCTGGTCAGATTGTTGTAAGTGGAACGACTGATGCTTGCAACAGGGCTGCTAAGTTAGCAGAAGAAAAATACGGTGCTCTCAAAGCAGTAGTACTCAAAGTTGCTGGCGCATTTCATTCAGATTTAATGACCCCTGCTGCAGAAGAACTTGGAAAGGCTCTTAGCGAGGCTCAAATTTCTGATGATGCCCTACCGACATTGGCTAATATCAATGCACAATACTACGGTGATGCAGATTCAATACGCCAAGGTTTAACAAAACAGCTAACACAATCAATCCTTTGGCAAAAGAGCATGGAAAAGCTTTTAGAAGAGGGATTTGATGATTTCTACGAAATCGGCCCAGGCCGAGTCCTTACCGGTTTAATGAAAAAGATAAACCGCAAAATTAAAGTCAAAAATCTTAGCAACGTGGCAGCTCTAGAAGAGTTGGTTGCTAATAACTAAAACAGTCAATAATTCTAAAAAATTGGGAGAACAATACTATGGCTGAGAAAAGATTAGCTGTTGTTACTGGTGCAGCAAGAGGTATCGGTAGAGCTATCGTACTCGAGCTTCTTAAACAAGGTAGAGAAGTTGCCGGACTAGACCTAAATGCCGAGCAGTTAAGTGAGCTCGAGCAGGTTGCCAAAGATGCAGGTTATAACGTTATAACAAGATGCGTCGATATCACAGACACTGAGAAACTAACGCAGACATTGAATGATTTGGGCAATGAGTATGGCGGCGTTAGCATCCTAGTCAACAATGCGGGAATAACTCGCGATAAGTTGATGATGCAGATGGAAGAATCTGATTACGACATCCTCATGAACGTTAACCTAAAGGCAGCTTTTCTTGCGACAAGAACTGTATTAAGGTCTATGGTACGTAATAAATTCGGTAGAATTATCAACATTAGTTCTGTTGCGGCTGTTCTAGGTCAGGCTGGCTCGGCAAACTATGCCGCAAGTAAGGCTGGTTTGATTGGAATGAGTAAATCTGTGGCACGCGAAGTTGGTAAGAAAAACGTAACTTCTAACTGTATTGCCCCAGGTTTTATCAATACAGATATGACTAAGATTCTACCTGACGCTGTAAAGGAAGCTGCCAAAGCAACCATACCTATGCGTAAATACGGAGAACCTGAAGATATCGCTAGAGCAGTTGCTTTCCTCGCAAGTGATGAGACTGGTTACATCACCGGTCAGGTGCTTTGCGTGGACGGCGGAATGGCGATGTAAAAATATAAAAAAACGTTGAAAACAGATGTTTTCATGAGTATAGTACCGCAAGTGTAATAAATCTTGTAAATACAATAAATTAACATATAGGAGATAAAACTGTGGATAGGCAAGAAATTGAGCAGAAAGTAATCGAGATCGTAAGTGAGCAAATGGGCGTTGATAAAGACACTATAACATCAGAAACCTCATTTATTAATGATCTTAATGCTGACTCGCTTGACACTGTAGAGCTCGTTATGGAATTTGAAGATGCTTTTGATATGAGCATCCCAGATGAAGAAGCTGAGAAGATCTCTACTGTTGGAGCAGCTGTTGATTTTATTGAAAAGATTGCTAATAACTAAGATAAAGATTAACGTAGGATATCATGAGTAGACGGCGAGTTGTAATAACAGGTCTTGGTTGCGTAACCGCTCTTGGGCAAGATGGCGATACTTTTTTCGATGCGCTTTGCAATATGAAGAGCGGAGTATCTTTGATTGAAAGCTTCGATGTTTCTGACTATCCAGTGAGAATTGGTGGAGAAATAAAAGATTTCAATATCAAAGACCATATTGGCCTCAGAGAAGGCAAGAGGATGGACCGCTTCACACAGTTCTCCATCGTCTCGTCTATAAAAGCAGTTGAGGATAGCGGTATTGATTTCTCTGACGAACAGCTTGCCCTGCGCACAGGTGTTTTCATTGGAACTGGTATTGGTGGAATCAAAGAGATTGAAGAACAGCATATCAGGCTTCTTCGCAAAGGCCCATCAAAGGTTTCACCTTTCTGTGTTCCAAAGCTTATGGGCAATGCAGCTAGCGGTGGAGTTTCGATTCACTTTGGGGTAAAAGGTCCTAACATGTGTATCGTAACGGCCTGTGCAGCTGCTGGTCATGCGATGGGAGAGGCTTTTAATCAGGTTGCATATGGTCGAGCCGATGTCATGATTACAGGCGGAACTGAAGCAGCCTTAACTCCAATTGGCCTAGCATCATTCTGCTCGCTGAAGTCGTTAAGTACGCGAAATGATGATCCGCAGACTGCTTCTAGACCTTTCGATGAAGACCGTGATGGTTTTGTTCTTGCTGAAGGTGCTGGAACGGTAATTTTTGAGGAATATGAACATGCCAAGAAACGTGGCGCTAAGATTTACGCTGAATTACTTGGCTATGGTGCAACTGGTGATGCATATCATATAACTGCCCCGCTTCCAGATGGACGTGGCGCAGCTAGAGGTCTTAAGTTAGCCCTTGAGGACGCTGGTGTTAATCCAGATCAAGTGGATTACATCAATACTCACGGAACAAGTACAGAGCTCAATGATATTGCAGAGACTATGGCAATTCGCTCTGTTCTAGGCGAGGATACTAAGGTTGCAATCAGTTCAACAAAAAGTTGTACAGGTCATATGCTTGGAGCTAGTGGCGCAGTTGAATTAATTGCATGTTGTAAAGCTATAGAAAAATCAGTAATTCCTCCAACTGCCAATACCAAAAATATCGACAAGAGATGTGGCCCAGAGATGAACCATGTTATTGGTGGGGCCAGAGATGCAGACCTTAAAGTCGCTGTGAGCAATTCACTTGGCTTTGGCGGTCATAACGTATCATTGGTTCTTGGCAAAGTGTAGATTTAGTTTTCAAAGGCCCTGCTTTTAATGCGGGGCCTTTTTTTTTCGCAAATTTAGATGGTAGAAGATGAATTTTGAGCCACATACAATTCCAACGGCATTGATATGTCTTATATTTGGACTCTTCTTATTATTTAAGAGTGCTGATTGGCTTGTTAAGGGTGCTGCATCGTTGGCACAGAGCTTCGGTATCAGCCAACTCATAGTGGGACTGACTGTAGTTGCTATGGGAACTTCTGCCCCCGAGGTAGCAGCAAGTATCACTTCTAGTCTCAAAGGTGCCGGTGATGTGGCAATCGGAAATGTATTTGGCTCTAATATAGCCAATTTAGCTCTGATTGGCGGTGTTTGCGCACTTATAAGGCCATTAACCATTAAAGAGTCAACGTTAAAAAGAGAGATGCCAATAATGGTGGCGGTTACTCTGGTCTTATATCCCCTACTGATGGATTTGAGGCTATCATTTCTTGATGGCGTGATTTTAGTTGTTCTTTTTAGCTTATTTATGTATTACAACATTGTAATTGCAATCAGGCAATCACAAGCAAAATCACTAAAAGAAGAAAACTCTAGAGACAACCCTTCCATTAAAGAATCGAAGCGAAAATTCTGGCAAGATATTTTATTAGTATTAGTTGGAATAGTTGCAATGGCTCTTGCTGCAAAGCTAACCATTGATGGAGGCGTTTTTCTTGGGCGTTCATTTGGGCTTAGCGAGGCGGTTATCGGTATGACTGTTATTGCTATAGGTACGAGCTTACCAGAGCTAGTTACTTGCGTTGTTGCGGCTATTAAAGGCCATGATGAAATATCTATTGGGAATTTGGTCGGGTCAAACATCTTCAATGCTCTGCTTGTTACAGCAGTTGCTGGAATTTCTAAACCGTTTTCGTTTGAGAAGAAATTAGCTGGCTCTTATTTTGGAGCTACACTCGGTGTAACTATACTCTTTGTTATACTGGTATGGCACAAAAGAGAGCTAGGCAGGCTTAAAGGACTCTTACTTTTAGCGTATTACGCAATCTATATTTTTGTCTTGTTCAGTAGAGTTTCGCCTATTTAACTGTAGGTATTACTACTCATTATCAGACGTTATCACTCTTAGATAGCTTTATTTCTTGCTTTACTTTCTAGCTGTGTGAGAATCGCTGGTGTGTATAGCCATTCAACTTTCATAGCTATTTGGAGGTAAATATGCAAGAAATCATCGCCAACTCCCGTCATCGAATTGAGTACATCAATGCGGTATCAAGTCTTTCACTAGAAAAACTTATGGAACTTACCCCGACAGAACCGATACCGTCGCGTATAGTGGAAGAATTTAGAAAGAAATTTCCTAACAAAGATATCAAGGAGGTCAATGCGTATCTAGCAGGTTTTAGGATGGGGTTGCAACCCAATGCCTATAAAGTAAGCAAAGAATATCTGGCGCAGAGGAAGAAGGAATTTGTTTGATTTTGAGAAAAGTGGTTGTGCGCAGAGAAAAAAGCGGGAGTGCCCATACACCCCGCTTTTTCTTTTCGTAACCAGCTCTGTAATTAACAGATGCTAATAATTAAGAGATTTTGTGACGTACTTTCCAGCGTGCTTTTCTCTTCTTACTACCTACTTTACGTCTACGTCTTGGTTTAGCCATTACAGTCTCCGTATGTTAACTGATACAATTACACCTTTAAAATCATTTCAATGCGGTAAGATATATGCTATCATGAAAAAATGCAAGTATTCTTTGAGTAATATACTTATTTTCAGGAAAATAATATGCAATGTAAAGACTGTCAGTTCTCAGAACTTAGGGAAGATGGAAAAAGGATTTTTACCTGTAATCCATTTGAGAATATCGTTGAACCAGAATGTATAGCAAAATGGCAACTAATCAAGCTAGATCAGTTTCTAGAAATACAAGCCGCCCAGTTGCGTTCACAGCAGAGTATGGCTCCAATGCAGAGCAGGATAATGAAATATATCGAAAGAGAGCTAAAAGATCTTGAAGATGCCGATAACTGGAAAAATCCTGAAGATCAAGAAGACGATTACTTTGACTTATAGCACCCATTTGATTAGAGAAACCTTTACCCATCTAAAAAAACTTTTTTTTCTGCAATAATTTCCTACGAAAGCACGTCATACATAGTGTGGAAACGATAAGAAAAGACAACGATGATTATGTAGTTGACTTAGCGATTCGATGTAAGGCAGGCAGTCAAGAAGCCTACAATGAATTACTCGATAGCTATTCGCAGCGTTTCTACGGCTATTTCTACAGTTTAACACAGAACCGTCAGGTTAGTGAAGATTTGCTAAGCGAACTTTACCTTAAGATCTTCAAAAGTATATCAAGTTGTGATAAGCACAAATTTGAGGCTTGGATGTTTAAAATCGCATCAAATGTTTATCATGACTACCTTAGAAAGAAGATTCGCCACAGCAATGTTTTAGATGAGCTAGCGCAAGAGGCTAGTGATAATGCCATAGAAGATTCAAACGAGGTAGACGGAAAATGGGAGATTCTTCACATGGCTCTAGAAAAGCTAGATTCGGAAACGCGTGAAATGATTATGCTCAAATATTTTTCGCAACTGAGTTTTAAAGAAATAGCCAAACAGCGAAAAAAACCTGTTGGAACTATACTCTCAAAAGTTCATAGAGGTATTGTTAGATTAAGAGAAATCGTTAATTTTGATAAGTTGATGCAATAGAGTGCAATTATGAGAAATGATGAACGAAAAGATGAGAAAATAATCTCAAAGCTCTACGAAGCTCAGGCTGCGAAGGAAATTGTTGATGATATTGCTTCATTTAACAAAACCCTTGACAGTATAGAGCGGCCAACAGCATCAGATAGAATTCTTAAAGATATCAAGCTCAAATTAGAACATGAGATTAATAAGGCTAATAAACGTAGGTCCATTAAAGTAAGAATTATTAAGATTGCCGCTATGGTAGCTATTGTCATAGGGCTTGGCATTTGGGGTATGAGAAGTTCGCTACAGAATCCTAGGCACGTAAAGAGCGAGTCGTATTCCATGGCTTCACTATGGCAAGAAACATCTTCTAGCGATGATGATATTGAGCAATCCATCACGATGATAGAAGATGAGTTGTTCTTGCCGAGCTCATCAAGCGATTTAGATATTTACGACAGTGAGCTCTACGATTTGGAAGGTGAAATAGAAACAGTTAATACCACATTATGGAAAGGGTAGAATTATGAAGAATAAAAGCAATAAATTATTAGTTTTAGCAGTTTTAGCAATGATATCTCTTCTAAGTACAGCAGTCCTTGCAAGGGGCAATCAGAATGGTATGGGGCAATCAGATAAAGGTTGTATCCAAGGACCTCAGAAGAATTCAAGGCTTCTATGCGACCAAAATCAAGACGGAAAATTTAGAAGAGAGAAAAATCAGAAGCGAAACAAGGCAGGCAATGGCTCTAAAATGCACAAAGGTAAAAAAGGAGCCCCTAAGGATAGGATGCGCAAACATCAAGCTGAATTTCGTAGCTGGCTTGAGGCAAATTACCCTCAAGAATACCAAAAAATTGCAGATACAAAGAGTAGAGCTGATATGCAGGCTGTAATGAGAAAATACATGCCAATCTTTATGTCAGAGAAAAAAGGCAACAAAGATATGTCAGAGTTACTCAAGAAAGACCTTGTTCTCAAAGAAAAAAGAAATGCTTTAGTCAAGCAGATAAGCACTACTGATGATACAACAGCAAAGGCATCATTAATCCAAGAGCTCTCTGATGTTGTTTCTCAAAGATTTGATATAGTTGTTGCCAAGAAAAAAGTACGCTACAACAATCTCAAAAAACGCATCACAGAGCTAGAGAAAGAAGTTGAAAAGCAAGAGGCAGCTTTAGAAAAACTAGAATCTAATAAGGCCGCTGAAGTTAAACAACGCCTAAAAGAACTCGTAGAGCCTGAAGTTACTCTTGAGTGGTAAGAATTTCAGAATGAAAAAGAGGCCCAAGCGAAATCGCTTGAGCCTCTTTTTTTGATACATTATCAAGCTTGATTTGAGTTTATCAACCTGCAACAGCTAGAACTAGCGTATAGACCTTAGAGGCTCCAGCATCTTTTAAAACCTTAGCACACTCATTCAGAGTCGCTCCACTTGTCTTTATATCATCTACAAGGCATATATTTTTATTTCTAATATCGTTGCCTCTTCGTAGTGCAAATGCTCCTTTTATATTACGCTTACGCCCTGCTGGACTAAGTCCAGGTTGCATTCTAGTTCTTTTGACCCTTGCAAGAGCATCAATGACTATACAATCATCACCTAGTTCATTGGCAAGCAAGAGTGATTGATTAAAACCACGTGACAGTCTGCGTGTCCAATGAATAGGTACTGGTATAAAATAGTCAATTTTTTTAGGAAACGCCCTGCCATCAAGACTAGCCCTTAGCATCGAAGAGAGTATCCCTAGATATTCTTGTCTATCAGAAAGTTTTAGAGAAATTATCATGGACCGCAATATTGATGCATACGCTCCGACCCTTGCAATACCATCGTAGTTGTTGTTTAGAGCTGCGCATCTGTTGCATTTTCCGTTGACAATCGCATAACGACTAATTTCAGCACCACAACTAGGGCAGTAATCGCTATTGGTAGAATCAAATATCTCCTGCCAACAATCGTCGCATAGAACTTCACTGTCGGAGTTTATGAGTGAGTTACAATGCATACAGCTAGCGGGCCAAAGCAAGTGGTTTAGAGAATCAAGAAAACTTCTTATTATGCTCACGATTTTATTAATCACTGATTAATTACGACTTTAAAAGCTATCCAGCCTGCCAAGATAACGCAACTTAAGCTAACAAACATAGAAATGATGAAAACCCACATAAAGCGTTTGCTTTGCTTATCTAGCATATGTTTAAAGTATCTCTCGCTCGAAGTAAAGCTTTTGCCTAGCCTTAATAAATTCTCATTTTGGCAAGAAGAATTAGAATTTAACTCTTGAAGGTTCTCGTTAAACTTGAAAAATCCATCTAACATTTCTTTGTGCGTACGGGCATTATCCTCAAGTTTATCTTTTATGCTGTCAAAGGTTTCGAGCTGTTTCTGTGCATATTCGGGTATGTCCTTGAGAATCTCTGGCAGATTTGATATTTTCTCAAGTAGCTCTTGATTCTGAGATGAATGCTTGTCAAGATTTGTGCATATTGAATCGAGCTGTTCGAGCATATGGCCAAGTCCATTGGTTAGTTTTTGCAAACTTTCTTCTGCGCTTGGTCTTTGAGTTACTTGAGTAAGCTCAGCATTGCTGTCTTTTGTTGTAGAATTACCAAAGCTCTTAAATATCTTTTTTAACCACATCAAATTATCTCTCATCAAATTTGTTGAAATCTTGCTGATATGTATTAAAATTCTTCTCCCTTAGCTTTGCAAGGAAAAATCTTAAATAGAGGTTAATTGCGACAACAATTAGCCGTTCTTGACAAAATCGACGATTATGGTATTAAATCTACATGCTTTCTATCGGATCAATAAAACTAGATGTGCCAATCATGCAAGCTCCTTTGAGTGGCTATACTGATTGGGCGATGCGCTATCTTGCTAGAGAATTTGGTGCTCCGCTAACGTTTACGGGAGTTATGCTTGCAAAATCAGTCATAAATCCAAAAGTTTTGCGTAAGCCAGAATTCAAACCTGGTATGGGAGAAGATGTTTACCCAACAGGAGCGCAGATACTTGGCAGAGAGCCAGAATTTATGGTTCAGGCTGCCAAGTTACTAGTTGGTATTGGCTACGATATGATAGATTTAAATTTTGCATGCCCTGCTCCCAAAGTGTTGCGCAGACACAGAGGCGGTTATCTATTAAAGACACCAGAGCGAGTACTAGATATCTATAAACAAGTGCGAGATGCGATTCAATGCCCTCTTACCGTGAAGCTGCGCATTGGTTATGGTGAGGGGCAAGAGTCTCAGGAGAATTTCTGGAAGATTGTTGATTCTCTTGCCAGAGAGAATGTTGATGCGATGGTCATTCATGGTAGAACAACCTTGCAGAAATACACAGGCAAAGCCGACTGGTCCCGTATTGCCAAGGTTAAAGAGAAATATCCGCATATCAAAGTTATAGGTAGCGGTGATATCTATACAGCTCAAGATGTTGTTAGAAGATTAGACGAAACAAAATTAGATGGAATACTCATTGCACGTGGGGCCATTGGGAATCCGTGGATTTTTCCAGAAACAAGAGCGTTAATAAAGGCAACTCCAATGCCCGAAGCGCCTGATGTGCAGGAACTTGGAAGAGTAATGCTTCACTACTTCACATTGCTAAAGAGGATTTATCCTTCAGATAAGGCAGTGCGTTACTTTAGAAAGTTTGCGGCTGGCTTTTGCAAACGACATCCTGTTCGTAAGAAGTCTCAGCTTCGTATCTATTCATCTCGTAATGAAGAAGATTTTTATCGTGCCATTGAAGAGACCTGCGGTGTTAAACTAGACGATTTTGACAACAATAAATTTGAAGCAAGATCTTAACTTGCCCTTCTGAAATCTGTGTAAATAAGAAGAGGTGCAAAACTTTTTAGCTCGCACCTCTTTTGTGTTGTGTTTTTCAGATGGGTATTATTGATTAGTGTCTCTAATTATCACTTTCCTCAAACCGTCTATGCCTCTAACGGTCAAAGTAATTCCATATTTAATATCTGCAACATTGATTAGGTTTTGAAACTCTTCTTTGTTGCTGAATTTAGCACCATCTACAGCAACAATTACATCTGATGTATTTAGCCCATATTCCTTTGCAATAGAGCCTGACTTTACATACTTAACCCTAACACCTCTAATTAAGAATGTTCCCCTAAATCCAAACATGCGGTTCTCAAAATCCTCGACTACGATGCCAAGTTTCTTGTATGAAGCGCTTTGTCTATCTTCTTTTGTAACTGAAGAGAAAGTGTTTGGCTTTTCAGTAGTAGGTCTAGTGCCAAGTGTAACTTCTATATCTTTAACATCATCTCCTCTATAGACCTCACATGTGATAATCTGATCGGGTTTCATCATGCTAACAATTCTAATTAAATCGTTAGCGTTCTTGATTTCTTTAGAGTCTATCTTTGTGATGATATCGCCATTTTCCAAACCAGCCAAATCTGCAGGTCCATCTTGTAATAATCCTAATACGTATGCTCCGCCGTGTTTCTTTACTTTCTCTGGAACACCACGCAGGCCACTCGGCTCTATATCGCTAAGAGAGCTAATTGATACACCTATCCAACCCCTTACGACGCTACCCTCTTTGATGAGTTCCTTCACAACCGGTTTGATTAAATTACTTGGAACGGCAAAACCTAGTCCTGCGCTCATACCAGAAGCTGAGATGATACTAGAGTTTATGCCGACAATCTCCCCTTTTATATTAACGAGTGGACCACCACTATTACCCTTATTGATGACAGCGTCGGTTTGGATGTAGTCTTCAATTCCAAGCTTGCCGAGGATGCTTGTTTTTCTCTCCTTACCGCTGACAATTCCAGCAGACACAGAATTGGCTAGAGTTTTTCCAAGAGGCGCCCCCATTGCCAAAACCCAGTCTCCAACTTCAAGAGCATCTGAATCGCCCAATGGAACTTCGGTTAGGTCATCTGCGTCAATTTGGATTACTGCAACGTCTGTTTGAGGGTCTGTCCTAATATCGATAACATCAAACTCTCTTGAATCAGGCAGTGTTACAGTTGCTTGATCGGCGTTTTCTACAACATGGGCAGCTGTAAGTATATAGCCATGTTTAGCGTCTATAACAACACCGCTACCGCTAGCTATTGCTTCACGCTGAGCAGGGGCGATTCTTCCGTATCTGTAAGTCTCAACTGGAGTGTGTACTCTAACTTCAATATAAACAACTGCCGGATTTACCTTTTTAATTGCCTCCTTAAATGGGCTTGAAAGGGAATTAGCCAGCGTAGAGCTTGCAAGCAATGATAAAGACAACAGTGCAATAACTAATAGGTGTTTTTTCTTCAGTGCTTTCATAATAATCGTACCTCAAAGTAGAATAACATTTATGCTCATAATTGGAATAATTACAGGCGTACGTTTTATAATCCTATTTGTTCGCAAGGCTTGAAAAAAATTAGCGTAGTTTTTCAATTTCAGCAGCTCTCATGTGATAGCAGTGTGTATCGTCAGGGAAAGAGCCATCGTGGACAGCCCTTTCGTACTCATCAATAGCTGCCTTAATAATTTCTCCAACGTTACCGAAGCTCTTTGAAAACTTAGGTCCATCACCGTCTGAGAGTCCAAGCACATCGCTTATTACAAGGACTTGCCCGTCGCAATCAGGACCAGCCCCACAGCTTAAGACAGGAATCGGAGAATTATCAGTAATAATTTTCGCAACTTCTCTAGCACTTCCCTCTAGAAGTAAAATTGTTGCGCCAGCGTCAATCATATCGTTTGCTAAATCGATAAGTTCTTTTGCATCCTGTGCGGTAATGCCCTGCGCTTTGAGCTTACCGGTTTTTGAGATACTCTGTGGTCTTATGCCAATATGTGCCATGACGCTCATCCCAGCATCGCTTACGGCTTTGACAACATCTATTTGTGCGCGACTTGCCTCAATCTTGATAATGTCGGCTCCAGCTTCTCTGACAAATCGACCAGCATTTTCTATTGCAGTAGAATTTGAAATCTGATACGAGAGAAAAGGCATATCTGCCACGAGTATCTTATTTGGCACAGCCCTTCTTACCCCTGCAGTTATGGCAACCATAAAGTCCATATCGACTGGTAGAGTCGTAGGATGGCCAAGAACTATCTGCGCAGCAGAGTCTCCAACCATCACCATTTCTATGTTACTCTGAGCTAAAATTTTTGCAGTCGTATAATCATAGCAGGTGAGGCAAGAAAACTTTTTGCCTGCGGCTTTAAATTCGTACAGATCTGAGAGAGTTATTTTGTTTTTCATACTCGTACCCTTTAGGAAATTTTTAGTTCTTGAGATTAAGATATACAATCACGGTATAAAATCAATATAAATCCACGGCTAAGCTCCCAAATCAATCTAGCAATTCCAGTATTCTAAGACATATTGTTGAATATTGTTTGTAATCTAAGCGAAGAGTTAAAATCGCGTTATTGGAGGTATTATCCGGCCTTTTGGGATTTATGTGATAATTTTTAAAAAAGTTTTTTTAAATAATCTTTGACATCTCAAAAAAAGAGTGTATCATGATGTAAGACTTGCGTGCAGAGTACGTAGTCACTTAAAAGTACTTTTCATCACCCTCCTCCGAAGCCAGGATCATTCTTGATTCTGGCTTTTATTTTGCGCATTTGCAATTCAAATAGAACTCTAAAAAATACAGAAAAACTTTCTGTTAATTTCCTAATCAAACTCTAACATTAGCGGCTATGATGGAACTGATACGTATTGGAATATAAGCGGATACAATTTGGAGTAGTATAGATGTTGCAACACAAAGTGTTAGTTGTTGAAGATGACTCAGATATTCTTGAGCTTATTAGATACAATCTTGAGGCAAAGGGATATCGAGTGTTAACTGCCCAAACCGGAGAGGAGGCTGTTGCACTTGCTAGTTCTTCTAAGCCAGACTTAATATTGCTAGACTTGATGCTACCAGGAATTGATGGGCTTGAAGTCTGTAAAAGACTCAAAGCTTCCTTGGTCACAAAATTCATACCAATAGTTATGGTTACCGCCAAAAGCTCTGAGGCAGATATCGTCACTGGTTTGGAACTTGGGGCAGACGACTATATAACTAAACCGTTTAGTACCAAGGTTTTAGTAGCTAGAGTGGCTGCAACTATCCGTAGCAATCAGCTCAGTAGAGATTTTAGTAATTCTTCGCTAATTACAAGTGGAGCATTAACAATAGATACAGACAAACATGAAGTATTTATCAACTCAAAACGAATAGACGTTACTGCTACTGAATTTGATGTCTTAAAATTACTAATCAGGCGTTCTGGTAGAGTCTTTACAAGATATCAAATCATAGATGCAACAAAAGGTGGCGATTACGAGGTGACAGACCGAGCTGTTGATGTTCAAATTGTTGGGTTGCGCAAAAAACTAGGCGAATATGGAAAGTTTATTAAGACTGTACGCGGAATTGGTTATAAAGCAGAGTTTGATAGGGAGATGTAATGGGTTTTAAGAAACTATTTTGGCAATTTTACTTCTCCTTCTTACTGATAACGGTAATAGTCTCGGTTGTCTTGACCATTTTGTCGTCTCGATTGTTGACAAAATCATTTATTGATGAGACTCAAAAAGCTTTGGAGACTGAGGCTAAGTTCGTCTCACAGGCGATATCTCAAGATGTTATAAATGCCAACCTAGACAGAGTAGAGCAGTTCTGCAAGCAGATAGGCAACAACTCTGACACTAGAGTAACTGTAATCGAACCAGATGGAAAGGTTATTGGCGATTCAAAACGAAATTCAATTTTGATGGGAAATCATTCCAATAGACCTGAGGTTATTTCTGTAAAGAAGAAAAAAATAGGTATTGAAACCCGCTACAGCCAAACTCTAGAGCAGTCAATGATGTATGTTGCGATTGGCTTATACAAAGACGATAAGCTTATTTCGATTGTTAGAACCTCAAAGCCCTTAACAACCATACATACAACTTTAGGAGGATTACGTCGAGCTATAATTAAATACAGCTTGATTGTTGTGGTAGTATCAGCGTTTTTGAGTTTGATTATTACAAGAAGAATCAATAGACCTCTTGAAGAAATTATATCTGGTTTGGATAATTTTGCGCAAGGCGATTTTAACCGCCCACTCACTATTCCCCATACGAAAGACCTCGCAAAACTCTCGATAGCGATAAACAAAATGGCGTCGGAGTTGGATGTGAGAATTCACGATATCTTGAATCAAAAGAATGAAATGCAGGCTATCTTGGCTAGTATGAACGAGGGTGTTATTGCCGTTGATTCTAGTGGGAAGATTTTAAACATAAACGCTGCTGCCTGCGCAATGCTTTCTATTGATAATCGTAATAATCCAATATCAAATAAAGATGAAATACCAAATACTGCTCTGAGAGAATTTATAGACCACTCTCTTAAGGACAGTATTAGCGTGGAAACAGAAATAGACATGCTTGACGAACCTCAAAAGAACCTCAGGGTGTGTTGCAATCCACTTATAAATAGCCACAATGAGACGATAGGCTCAATAATAGTATTAAACGACATTACAATACTCAGGCAACTCGAACGTGTCAGGAGTGAGTTCGTTGCCAATGTGTCGCATGAGCTTAAGACCCCTATTACCTCTATAATGGGATTTATAGAAACGTTGCGTGATGGCGCTATTGAAAACCCAGACCAAGCGCATCATTTCATGGAAATAATTGCCCGTCAGGCTCGTCGGTTAAATTCAATTATTGAGGATATTCTTATCTTATCTAAAATTGAAGATCAATCTAACGAAAATAAAATTGAGACTCAGGTCGGAAGCATAAAAAGCTCTATTGATTCTGCAATTGAAGCCTGCCAGATTCGCGCAGCCAAAAAGAATATAGAAATTATCACCAGCGAGAACGATATTGAAGCTCCAATTAATGAATTTCTCTTAGAGCAGGCAATTGTAAATTTACTAAGCAATGCGATTAAATATAGTGACGAAAACAAAACCGTGGAAATTCTTCTCACATCGGATTCAAAATATGCGAATATATCCGTAGTAGATCATGGCTATGGAATTGCTGCAGAACATCTTGAGCGAATCTTTGAGAGATTCTACGTAGTGGATAAAGCGCGCAGTAGGAATCTAGGTGGAACAGGTCTTGGCCTAGCGATAGTCAAACACATTGCGCAGGCACATAAGGGATTTGTTACGATAGAAAGTAAGTTAGGCCAAGGTAGCACTTTTACGATACACATACCGCTATCTTCTGAGTAGCTTTCCCTAAGAAACTACTTTTATCTTTTTGCCAATCCTTGGCTTTGGAGATGCCCAATATCAAGGCTGATTATTGTTAAAAAGCATAAAAGAAAAGAGAGCAACCTCAACTAGAGATTGTTCTCTTCTTATTTATATTCAGTAGTAGGACTTATGCAGATTCAATATAACGTTTAATATTTTCTGCGAGAGTTTGCCAAATCCACTTACGCTTTTGATCGTCGCATTCTAGCAATGTTACTCTAAAACCTTTACGAGAACAGCAGAAACCAGTTAGCGGAACAACGCAAATTCCAACCGACCCTAGTAGATAGTAAACAAACCTCTTATCAACCTCTACATCTTCGACAAGAGCTTCGATATAGCTCTTAACCTTTTCATCTTCTATAGGCAAGCTCTGTTGTTGGTTTAAAACGCCCTCTTCAAAAAGAATCGACATATAGAATGCGCCGTGTGGTTTGTTAACTCTTATACCTTTTACTTTGCTTAGCACATCATACGCCTCATCTGCGCGATCACTAAAGAGTTGTTTGCGCCGTTCAAGATGCTCAATATATCTAGGGTCGCCAATTACCAGAGGAATTGAGTATTGAGGAAGTGATGTCGAGCACACTTCAAGTCTCTTTGCGTTTATAAGGCTCTCAATATACTCTTTAAACATTGGATGTTTATCTTGATTAAATACTTCAATCCAACCACAGCGAGAACCTGGCCAAGGAAATTCCTTGCTTATACCGCGTAGTGCCATCCCCGGTACAGAATCAATCACTTCGCTAAGATGAAGTGTCTTAGCACCACCATATACTATATGGGCATAGATTTCATCGCAGATTAGAAAAATCTTATATCTACGCGCAATATCGACAATCTTCTCAAGAAGCTCTCTTGGATAAACAGCACCAGTTGGGTTATCTGGATTTATAAGCAATAAGCCGGCGATAGAATCGTTATACTTAATCTTATTCTCGATATCATCAAGGTCTGGCATCCAACCATTGTCTGGATCTAGCTCATAGGTGAGGTGTTCATATCCAGAATGCGCGGCCTCTGCAGATGAGTGTGTTGAATACGCTGGAGATGGCCCCAAAATTCTAGCCTCTCTCTTGAGAAACCCAAAAACCTTAGCCACAGCGTCGCCAAGCCCGTTGAAAAATACAATGTCATCCGCAGTTATCTGGCAACCACCTCGCTGATTGACCGCAGATGCGAGAAATTCTCTCGTTTCAAGAACACCCTGCGTATCAACATAGCCGTAGCTTTTATCAGTTGCGGCAAGTGACTTGACAATATCCTTAATCCAGTCAGGGACTCGTTCGCCCTTCTCAATCGGGTCGCCAATATTCTCCCATGTGATATCAACACCAAGTTTTTTAAGCTTATTCGCTACAGCAACTATCGCACGAATCTCATAAGTTAGTTGCTTGGAGCCCTCATGTACAATTTCTCGCCGCACTTCTTATAACCTCATCGAGTTTCTTACAGTATTAAACACCCTTTCAATCCTCCTAGTAGGTCGACTAGTTTAATACAAAAAGAACAAAAAAAACACCTAAAACCACAGAAATTTCTAGACCTAAAAGCCTTCTTTAGCTATAAGAGGCACTTTCTAAGCAACAAGCAAAGAAAAACAAGCGCTCGTAGCTCAGCTGGATAGAGCATCTGATTCCTAATCAGAAGGTCGCAGGTTCGAATCCTGCCGGGCGTATTTTCCGGCAGGGTTCGAACCTGCGTGATTGCAAAGCAATCACCTCGACAGGTTTGACAGGAGCGAAGCGAAAGCCGCGAACTCTCATGAGTGAGCGAATCCTGCCGGGCGTATTTTCCGGCAGGGTTCGAACCTGCGTGATTGCAAAGCAATCACCTCGACAGGTTTGACAAGAGCGAAGCGAAAGCCGCGAACTCATATGAGTGAGCGAATCCTGCCGGGCGTATTTTCCTTAGGATTGCCCATTTTCTTTTGGCTTGCGATTTAATGAAACTGTTCGACACTTCTCTTTTAGAATCTAACAAGGGCATAGAGAGTAGTAACTATAATCTTGCAAATTTAGCGGAATACATTTTTCATTGACAAAGAATCAAACTTCGTAGTATTGTAGGTAAGTAACAAGTAACCGTTAGGACTTGACGACTATTAGTTCTCTTTTTTTACTGCGAGGAAGAGATTTTATGAAAAAGTGTCTTTTAGCCTTAATCTTTATTGCTCTAATATCAACCACTCTCTTTGCTGACGGAAAAGCCTTCAGAGGAATGGATATGGTCTCATTCCGTCCTTTGGATGAACATTTCCAAAATGCAATTATCGCTCACAAAAATGGTCGAGAGGCCATGCTACTTGCTGTTAATTTCTCCCTTGAAGATAATGAGAAGGCGTTTTGGTTATTTCCTGTTCCTGGCAGACCAGAGCAGGTGAATGTAAATATTCTAGATACCTTTCCATCGATTAGAGGGATTGATCCACGAGTAGAAGCGGAAAATATTTTCGGAGAAATATTAGCAATACAGATGCTCTTGCAGCCATATACGTGGTCTTATACCTTTTTTCTACCAGCTTTGGGCACAGCAGGAACAAAAGATATTGAATTAAATGTCTATTCTATCGTTGACAAGTATGGTCTAAAGGCAGAGACCTTATCCACGGATTCATCTAGCGCTTTGGCATTGCACCTCAAAAAGAAAGGCATTCAAATTGATGAGTCTCAACTCTCAGCCTTTAAAGACTATTTCAATGAAAGATACACATTGGTCTTGGTGGAAATTTCTTCCAAGAGAAAGTTATTGCAGAAATTCCCTGATTATAAAGAACATTTCGCCAGAAGAGACGGTAGATGGCCAGCCGTTTTTGTTGAATTTCCTTCTGAAAAAATCTTTTTCCCATTAAAACCAACAGGCACGTATGACGACTATATGGCTATTTCTCTAAAGATATTTGGGCATGTTAAGAACGAAGCAGAGCTAAGTAAGAATTGGCATCTAGGTTATTATAGACAGACAAACACAGATGAAGCTCTCCCAAGTTTCTTGGCCTCTTATATTCCACAGAACCCTGTTTATTATACGAGTTACTATTTTGAAGGCGAATCAAAAGAATTAACCGATGACATGTGGATGACGCCTTTTAAGCCAAAAGCAATTGGATATGCGAACTTTCTTTACAAACTAACAAACTTTGGTAATGTTTACGAGTTCATTGGTGCATTGATTTTACTTATACTGCTTCAGTCATGGCTGTGCGGCGGAATAACAGGTTTAATTATCTTTCGCAAGTGGCATCCATACGCTATCGTAGGTTTGGGAAATATCTTTACACTTGTCGGTGTGTACCTTCTGACAAAATACGGCAAGCGACTCTTAAAGACTGATTTTTACGACCAGAATGAGGTGAAAAAGAGTAAGCTTGCGCCTATACTATCACTCTTTTTTGCAGTTGCCACTATAATCTTTTATGTGGTTTTAACTGCAGTTGTATTTTATTTAATTGCCAAACCATGGTTCACTAAATCATGGTCTATTGGAGTAACGGGCTTTATCATTGTATTAATATTGGCGAATATCCTAACTTTTTTAGTTACATATTTTTCAGCAAAATACAGTAAAAGATTTCTAAAAACAAAATTTCATCGGGGTAAGAAGAAATCTCAAGACGTTGAATCAGATAACAATGGCAAAAAAGAAAGCAAGAGGGTTTACTTCTTGGTGTTATTCTCATTTATTTTTATGGTTAGCTCTGTAATTTTCTATATGATTTGCACCTTGCCATTTTATGGTATCTAGATAAAGACAAATCAAGTGGATTGTAATCTGTATTGAGTATCAAAAGTCTAACTGTAATCCACTGTACATTCTAATATCTGAGTGCTTTTTGCCGGGGTCAACTTCAGATTGGTATTCATGTTCTAATCCTACATTTAGGCTTAGATTAAGTTCTCTGTTTAAGATGTACCTCCATTTGAGATGGTTGAGCATACGATAGCTACTTGAGTACTTTCTAGACATCTTATAAGAGGTATCTGCCATAATCTTTTGATGTGGTGATATTTTCCAGTCTAAAGATAGTCTGCCAGAAAGTTCGGTTTTTGTCTTGTCTTGCTCGGAGCCCCATTCTTTTTTTGGACCAAATCCGAGAAATACATCAAGCCCAACTAAATCGGTATCTACAAGGTGATAAGCTGGGCCAATTTCACCGGCAAATCGTTGTTCCCATGAGTTAAATTCATCGTAGTCGTATCTTGCATCGACAAAGCAAAACCATTTTGAGTGTGGATCGAGCCACTCATTATGAATTTGCAGCATTAATTTATTGTCAGTTAAACGATCCTTATTTTCTCGCCTATAGTATGTCGAGTTGAATTTAAAGTTGTCGTACTTTCTCTTTCTGCTGGCCCCATATCCAATTCGCCACGACTGTTCGTTTGTGTTTCCGCTTGAAGAGTTAAGGGAAATGTTGACATGCATTTTCCAGTTTGGGTTGCGAATCTTATGAATAAAATTCTCAAGCCATGTAAATTCTGGATCACTTTGAAAAAGGTAATCGTACTCTACAGTATTGGTTTGTTCAACTTCCTTAATTACCTTCTCTTTCTTTTGTACCTTTTCATCAACTATGTCAAGCTTTGATATTGTAAGTTTTCCTAGTATTGGATGCTGTACTACATACTCAGAGTCATTTTCCTCCAGTATAGAGACATTTATCTTATCTCCATTGGAAAGTTTGATAATCTCTGCGTTGAGATACGAGCAGAGCAAAAGAGATATTATGATAGTTAAGAATGAAATTATTTTCATGTAAGTTATTATCTTAAGGTTTTGAGTATTATGTTTAGAGTTCTCTTGGTTAGTAAACCAATTGTTTCGGTTTAATGTTGTACTTGCGAACCTTATATCCCATCATGCGTTGGGTTAATCCAAGTAGCTGCGCTGCCTTGCGTTGTTGTCCGTTTGTTTTCTTAAGGGCATCAACAATCATCTCACGTTCGAGATTTTCTACCATTTCAGGTAGAGTTCTCGCAGGGGCTGGTATCTCTCGTACCATCTGGAGCGAAGGTGGTAAGTGTTCTGCCCTTATTGTATCTCCATCACAAAGCAAGATTGCCCTTTCGATGCAGTTTTCGAGTTCCCTTACATTCCCAGGCCAATGATAGTTTGTTAGCATCTCAATGGCTGGTGTAGATAGTCTCGTTATGTTCTTATTATTCTCTTTAGAAAACTTGACAATAAAATAGTCTGCTAAGAGCATAATGTCATCTTTGCGCTCTCTAAGTGCTGGCAAATAGATTGGAAATACGTTAATTCTGTAGTAGAGATCTTCTCTAAAGAGCCCTTCTTCAATCTCTTTTTCGAGATTTTTGTTTGTTGCAACTATGATGCGCAGGTTTGCCTTAATAGTCTCTGTTCCGCCAACCCTTTCGAATTCCTTAAATTGAATAACGCGCAAGAGTTTCACTTGCAAGTTCAGAGAGAAATCTCCAATCTCATCAAGGAATATTGTTCCTCCATTAGCCATCTCAAATCGACCAATTTTTCTATCAACTGCGCCTGTAAAGGCACCGCGTTCATGCCCAAATAGCTCACTCTCAAGCAATGATTCTGGAAGAGCTGTGCAGTTAATCTTAATGAACGGTTTGCTATTGCGCAAACTATTATAATGTATGGCATGGGCAACTAGGTCTTTACCTGTTCCGCTTTCTCCTCTAATCATAACGGTTGCATTGCTCTGCGCGACCTGTTCGACTAGGTGGAAAACCTTCTGCATGGCATTGCTTGTGCCAATCATGTTGTGTATTTTAAATTTCGACTTTAATTGTTCGCGAAGTTTCTTATTCTCTTCTCTCCAGCTTTGGAGTTCATTTTCCACCTTTTTATTTAATTTTATGGCTTGAGCTATCATAGTAGCGATAACATTCAAGAGATTTACATTTGCGTGAAAATTGTCAAAGTGGCGAGTCTCTCTGCTTACGCTGAGTGTACCTACAACCTCATTTTCCAATTTGATGGGCACACAGAAAAAAGCAATTCTACCACCGCTACGGGCCTTTCTTGTTGCAGTTTTACCGAGAAATCTAGGGTCGGTGTCAATATCGGCAACGACAACCGCTTCACCAGTCGCAAAGACAGTTCCCGTAATTCCCTCACCTATCTTATATACACCATGCTTTTTATCTTCTTCACTGATATTGTGTGCTATAACTGCGCGTAGAGTGTTCGAGTCTGGATCATGAAGGCTAATTGTTCCCATTTGGAGATCCAGATACGACTCAAGCTTGGAAAATATAGATTCGATTGTCTTTTTTAAATCGAGTGACTCGGCAAGCGATTTGGCTATATTGCTGAGCAACTCAACTTCTCTTGAGAGTTTGCTATTATCCATGTTACTCCTAGGTTGAACCGACTAAAGGTAACCATTTGTTACAAAATTGTCAATCTGTTACTATATTGAATACTAAGATTACATAATTACAATTTCGTAATCAATTAATATTCGTTTTTTTCTGGAGCTATGGTATAAATATCTTGTGAGCCAAAACAATATCATACATGTTGATATGGATGCCTTCTTTGCATCGGTTGAAGAGCTAGATTTTCCAGAGCTCAAAGGAAAACCCGTCGTTGTAGGCGGTAAGAGCGATCAGAGAAGCGTTGTTGCCGCTGCTTCCTATGAAGCACGTAAATACGGCATTCACTCTGCTATGCCTATGATTAGAGCAAAAAAGCTATGCGCAGAGCTTATCGTACGCCCTGCTCGTATGCAGAGATATGCTCAAGTCTCAAATGCGATGCATGGAATTTTCAATCAATACACACCAGTGATAGAGCCAATTTCACTTGATGAAGCATTCTTAGACGTTGAGGGCTCTCTAGCTTTATTTGGCAGTAGCGAGCAAATCGCTAGAAATATTAAGAAACAGATAAAAGACTCTCTTGGTCTTGTCGCTAGCGTTGGAATTGCCCCGAATAAATTCTTAGCAAAACTTGCATCAGATCTAGACAAGCCTGACGGATTTGTGATTATCAACCAAGAAGACGCCCAAAGCATTCTAGACCCTTTATCAATATCCAAAATCTGGGGAATTGGTAAGACCCTTGAGAAAAAATTGAATAAGCTTGGGATACACACAATTGCACAGCTTCGCAGATACCCACTAGAATCCCTAACAAGTGTCTTGGGCAAGAATGCCCACATACTCTTGCAACTTGCTAGCGGAATAGATTATAGAAGAGTTTCCCAAGAACATAAGACCAAGAGCATATCTGTTGAGAATACATTTGCCAAAGATATAGAGAATCTAGAAGATGGATTAGCCGAGCTTATTTCTCAAGTTCAAGATGTTGCACACAAATTAAGATGCGCAGGACTAAAAGCCAAGACGGTTACCATAAAAATACGCTATAATGATTTTAGAACGCTTACAAGGAGCAAAGCGCTTGAACCATCTAGTGATTCAACTGAGCTTCTTTGGTTGATTGCAGAGAAACTCTACACTCGCTGGTACAAAGAAGAAGCTGGTCCGCTTCGTCTGATTGGCTTTGGGGTAAGCGCGGTGGAAGCTCAAAAAGCTCAACAGCTTTTATTCGACAATCAAGAAATACAAAAACAAGAAAGTATTGATAAATCTCTAGATTCTATAATCGCCAAGTATGGCCAATCTGCACTGCAACGCGCAGCTAGTCTCAAGCGACAACGACGCAAATAATTTAGAGATTATTTTAATCCAAAAACTCGTTTCTAATACGCCTGCCACGTGTTGGGAAATCGACATTTATGCCAAGCGATAGCCCCACTTCTGTTAGTATGTTCCAGCCGAGGGCAAGATAAACGTAACTTTGCAGTTCTCCAACATCTCTGATCACGACGGTTGGAAACATCGTTTCTTCATCACTTAAAACAACGACTTCAATGCCTATCCTATCAACCAATATCTCTTTAATCTTTTTAAATTCACTTGCGTATGGATTGACTAAGATTATGATGTCTTTATCGCTCATTACCTCCTCGACGCCGTGTAGTAGATACGTGCCCTCTAGGTAGTTGGTCTTTTTGCGAGCTATTTCGTTAGCCTTTAACGCTAACTCCTGCGCAACACCGTCATTTTTTCCTGCAAAATATAGAGTTTCTGCCCGTGCAATCTTTTCGATAATTGTCTTGTTAACTTCTAGCTCAAGTGCTTCTTCTAAAGCATCTGCAGTATATGAGAACTTATTTGCAAGGCTTCGCCCTTGGACTCGCGCAAGAACTTCTTGATAGAATAATGCCTCAGCGGCAACTATTTTAGTAGATGAAATAGCCTCTTCCTTGCCAGTGTTAAGGAGGTAGCTTTTATGTGCATATTTATGTAGCAAAGCATCTTGATTGGCTGTGACGGCGAATACGTTTTTCTTCTCAATACTCTTAAACCTATTAAAAAGCCAGATTAATTCGCTAGTTGAACCACTACTAGATGATGCCAAGATAGTGAAATTACTAAGATCGTACTCCCCTGCTTGACGTGCACCTTCAGCGACTAGATTAATATCGAGCCCTCCACGCAGTGAAGAGTAGAGGGCGTTATGAGCCGGAAAAATTCTACTCGAACCTTCTCCAGTAAGAAGAAGTCTTCGGCTATGCTTAATCGAATCGACAAGGTCTTGGACGTTGCCAATGTTGAAATTGCGAATAATACCAGGAGTTTCGAACATTTCTCTAACAAGAGAAAATTGCATATAATCGTCTGTTCTTTTCATTGATGTACTGCTCTAAAATTTACGCTTCTGTTCACGTTTTGTTGCTTCTTGAAGTGCTCTTTTTTCTTTCTTGGTCAAGCTTGCGAGCCCGTGTTGATTTACCTTTAGTAGTATCCTATCCACTTCTGCAGCAAGTTCTCTATCCGTTTTAATTTCATCTTCCCAAGATGACATTCGATGCGGAATGGCTAATTTGAAGTTGCCAATACTGTATAGAGCGTATGCTGCCCCTGCAAGCATACCGCCAATATGTGCGGCATTACCACCAGGATTTGAACCGAGAACGATTGAGACTATAAAATACGCAATTGATGCCCAACAGGCTGTACGTAGCTTCATAGGCAATATGAAAAAGAGCATGACCTGCATATTTGGATGTAAAACAGCCATCGCTGCCACTGCTCCCATTATTGCACCAGAGGCACCGACTAAATCACCGCGGTAGCCAATGAACAGAAATAATATGTGGAAGAATATGCCTCCAACAATTCCACAGCCTATATAGAAAGCAAGGAATTTTTGACCGCTCCATACCCGTTCGAGGAATGGCCCTAGGAAATATAAAACAATCATATTGAAAAGTATGTGCATTAGCCCACCATGGAGAAATTGATAGCTTATCAATCTCCAGACTTGGAGAACTTGAGCCAAGCTTCCTGTAGTTAATGCAAAATACCTCTCTATGATACCGCGTAAACCAATCGCCTCAAGTACAAACACCGCTACATTGGCAATCAACAACGCCCTTACCACTGGCGTTACATTAGGCAGAATAAAACTAACTCTTCTCCCGGAATCATAGCTTGGACGGCTATAATCTCTATCATAAATTCCCATATTATTCCCGTTTTATTATGTAATAAGGCTAACAATGTACTATAATATCGTCATTTAAAATTAAAATCCTAATTTTAATGCCGTATTTTTACGGTTTTTTTAAGCGGCTATAAGATGCACAATTTTAGTTACCTTGAAGAAATATTAACCAATCTCAAAAACGACGGTCTCTACAGAGAGCTGCGCGAAGTAAGCTCGGCGCAATCGCCTTTATCAACTATCAACGGCAAAGAGTACATCATTTTTTGCAGTAACAATTACTTGAGTCTAGCAAACCACCCTAGGATAATCTCTGCCGCCAAAAAGGCAATAGATAAATACGGTTGTAGTGCTAGCGCATCGAGATTGATTAGTGGCTCAATGACACCGCATTTGAAATTGGAAGGAAATTTTGCTAAGCTTCTCTCCAAAGAGGCTGCTACACTATTTACGTCTGGTTGGTGTGCAAATCAGGCCGTTATAACAACCCTTCCCCAAAAGGGAGATATTTTACTCTTAGATAAATACGACCATGCCTCTATTGTTGATGCGGCAAAGGAAAGTCCTGCCGATTTTAGGACATATAGAAGAGAGAACCTCTCGAAGTTGGAGAAGTATCTAGCATCATCCAAATATAACAGGAAATTTATCGTAACAGAAAGCATCTTTTCTATGGATGGTGACATGGCAAATCTTGATGAACTAGTCCGCCTTAAAGAAAAATACGGTGCCATCTTAATCTTAGATGAGGCGCATTCTCTGGGTTGTATGGGAAAAGATGGTGCAGGATTTGCGCAAGAGAGAGGGTTGTTGGAAAAGGTAGATATCATTGTTGCAACTCTTGGAAAAGCACTTGGCGCTTCAGGTGCAATTGTAGCTGGAGAAGCTATTGTAAAGGAATTCTTAGTAAACAAGTCAAGAGGTTTAATCTACACAACTGCCCCACCACCATCTAACAGTGCTGCGGCGTTAGAAGCTCTTGAGATTATAAAGGGCGAAAATGACCGTAGAGAGAGGCTCTGGAAAAACAGCGACTATTTGCGTAGAAAGCTCAAGGAAGCTCGTTTTAATGTAGGCAAGAGCTCTTCCTATATCATACCTGTAATAATTGGCGATGATTTTAAAGTGGTCGAAATTGCAAACAGACTCTTCAAAAGAGGGTTATTCGTACCAGCCATACGAGTACCAACCGTGCCCCGAGGCGAAGCAAGGCTAAGAATCTCGCTACAAGCAGATCACACAAAAGCTCAGCTTGATATGCTCCTCGATGCGTTGGTTGAGATAGCTAACTAATAAAACGAGCCCGGTAGTTGAAACTAACGGGCTCGTTGATGTGTCTGGGAGTCTAAGAGTTGAGTTTATATTCTACTCTCAATTTCTTTAATAAATGCAGATAGTTCACCTCCGTAGTAGCCGCTTAGCATAACCATCTTGGCTTCTTTATTTAAAACTATGATAGTTGGTAATCCGTCAACACCAAACGACTGGGCTAAAGAGTGATTCTTTTTGATTTGAGCTTGTGAGAGATTTGATTTTTTAGGGAAATCGATATCTACGAGTACTAGAGATTTCTTTGCGTAATCAAGAAACTCTTCTTTAGTAAAGATTTTCTCGTCCATTTTCTTACACCATGTGCACCAGTCACTACCGCTAAATCTTATCAGTATCGCTTTATTCTGTGCTTTGGCTATTATCTTTGCTTTGTTGTAATCCAATAGCCACTCACCGTTATAATCCCAGCTTAAGTTCTTGTATAGATTCTTAAAAAAGTTATTTGCATTTGAAAATTTAAAGACCTTTGCGCTATCCTTGCTGAGCGTTTTTGAATCTAACAATACGCAGTACTGCGCAGATGATACAGCCTTGAGTAAAGGTTTTATATCTTCTAGCATTGTGTTGTTTTCTAGTTGAGATTTATCTGTTGAGAATGGAATAAACCTCCAGCCATCGAGCGTGCTAAAGGAGCGATTGTCTCCGACTGCTCTAATTTTTGCAGAGGAATCTTTTATTTTACTGTCATAAACAAATAGTAATATTGGTAATTGTTTCTTTCGAGCCTTATCGAGGACAGTGGCAAAGTCTTCTTTTTTTAACAAATCTGTTTTTGGCGGTATATTCTTCAATATGTCCGTGCATGTAGCAATCCAGGCCTTTGCCCCACCCTGTGCGTAACCACTTACGCCTAAGACTTCACCATTATTATCTAGTATGAGAAATGTTGGGAAACCAGAAACATTGTATTTTGCTGCGAGATCTTCGTTTTGCTTTCTAATCTCAAGAGGCAACTTCTTCTTCTGCGGAAAATCAACCTTTAATAGTATGAATTTGTCCGCTGCAAATTTTGCAAATTCGTCTGTATTAAAAATTTCCGCTTCCGCTTTTATGCAGTATGGGCACCAATCACTGCCAGTAAAGTTGGCTAAAATCATTTTGTCTTCTTTTGCCGCTAGTTTCTTTGCGAGTTTATAATTTTGAATCCACTTTACTTCATTGGCGTATAGAGTAGAACTTAAGATTACGAGGAGAAGAATTGACGACAAAATCCTGTTTGTAGTATTCATACTAGAATTCCTTTACATAATTTCTCGATAGTTGATAATTCCCACTGAATTGATTGTATAATGTATTGCAATTTTATAAAGACTTATTTCCCATTTATAGCAAATCATTTACAATAATTGTAAGTTCTAGATTAAATAGGAAGATATTGGGTATTTTAAGTAGGTACTATTGTATGAAATCTGTATCAGATAATATTGATTCGGCATTGTCGTTTGATAGACAACACATACTTCATCCATACACATCGATGACCAAGCCAATTCTGAGTTATCCAGTAGAGAGTGCCAAGCTTGCCAAGATAAAACTCTCAACAGGTCAAGAGCTTATTGATGGCATGTCTAGTTGGTGGTGCGCAATACACGGCTATAACAATCCAGTGCTGAATAAGGCGATTGAAGAACAACTCAAAAATATGGCGCATATCATGTTTGGTGGTTTAACACATGCTCCTGCGATAGAACTTGGACAACTCTTACTTGAGCTTACTCCTGAGAAACTAACCAAGATTTTCTATTGCGACTCTGGTTCCGTAGCGGTTGAAGTCGCCATAAAAATGGCAATCCAATATTATTCTGCGATTGGAAAATCTAGAAAAACTAAGCTTCTCACAATACGCTCAGGCTACCATGGTGATACATTTATGGCAATGAGTGTCTGCGATCCGGTAACCGGTATGCACAGCATCTTTAATGGAGTTGTCGCCCAGAATTACTTTGCAAAAGCCCCTGCCTGTGGTTTTAAAGACGAGTGGGACGATAGCGACATAGAATCTTTAAGAGAAAATCTCCAAGCAAACCATGAGAAAATTGCAGCCGTTATACTAGAACCTATCGTACAAGGTGCTGGTGGAATGAGATTCTACAATCCAGAATATCTCAGGCAAACTAGGCAGCTTTGTGACAAATACGATGTGCTTCTTATACTAGATGAAATTGCCACTGGCTTTGGCAGAACTGGAAAATTATTTGCTTGTGAACACGCAGATATTGCCCCAGACATAATGTGCATTGGTAAATCAATAACCGGCGGTTATATGAGTTTTGCTGCTACGCTGACCACGCAAAAACTCAGTGAGGTTATCAGTTCCGCCGAGCCGGGAGTTTTTATGCACGGGCCAACATATATGGCAAATCCTCTAGCGTGCGCAGTGGCAGTAGCAAGTACAAACTTGCTCATAAATTCTCCATGGCAACAGCGAGTGAGCGATATTGAAACACAGCTTGAGAGTGAACTTGCGCCGCTTAGAGAATCTGAATTAGTTGCAGACGTAAGAACACTCGGCGCAATTGGCGTTGTTGAGACCTACAAAAATGTAGAGCTCGAAACCATACAAAAGAAATTTGTTGACTTAGGTGTCTGGATACGTCCATTTGGTCGGCTTATATATGTAATGCCGCCCTACATAATTACAGCCCAAGAATTAACTACCTTAACAAATGCAATCAAGAAAGTTATTTACGAAAACGACGGGATATTTAAAGATTGATATCTGCTACCTCTAGTCTGCATCGTATATTAAAATTCTATCAAACATAGAACTGCAATTCTTCAAGAACTCCTTGTGAGCAGGGTCGATTTGATATTTGTCGTGTGCAGTGATATCTTCGAATATCAAAGTTAATGCAAAATCATACGAGCTGTCAACAACTTCGCGCTGTGTTGCTGCCGGAGTACCAACATATACAGCTTGCGCAGATGGGACATCTTTGAGTAATTCTAGTTGAGCCCTAAAGAAGGCACGCTCATCTTGTGAGATATCGTCCTTGAGCCAAAAATAAACAGAATGAACTAGCATAATAAACTCCTATGATTTGATGTTTAGTTATTTTATTGTTCGCGCAGACCATTTTCGCTACTCAAAAGCATCGCCAAATGTCTGGTCTCGCTATGATTTTCAAGCAACACTTTAACAACCATTGTTAGAGGCACTGATAGTAGCATCCCAATTGGGCCAAAAAGCCAGCCCCAGAAAACTAAAGATAGAAAGACTACCAAAGTGGAAAGTCCAAGCCCTCGCCCCATCCATCTCGGCTCTACTACATTGCCGATTAATACATTGATAATAATATATCCAATTGCCGTAACAATAGACGAATGAAAACCGAGTTGCACAAGGGATATTGCAATTGCTGGAAGTGCAGCAATAAACGAGCCTATGTTAGGAACGTAATTTAGACAAAATGCTAGAAGCGCCCAGAGCAAGGAATATTTAACACCTTGAATCAAGAGCAATCCAAGCACTAAAGAAGCTGTAATCAAACTGGTAATCGTTTTTATTCCAAGGTAGCGTTTTACGCTATCACCAAAACGATTAACCTCCTCAACGGCATGTGGGCTAAGCCCCAACGCATATTTGAGTTTGTAAGGCAAAGATGACGCTTCAAGCAAAAGGAATACTACTGTCAAAAATATCAAAAAGCCATCAGCTAAAAGACCTGTAAGTTGTGAAATAAGCTTAGAAATGACATTCATAATAGCGCCGATATTTATGTATTCTTTGACCATATTTGCATCTACGGTTATATGATGAGAGTCAAGCCAAGCGATTGTAGTATCTATCTTTACTTGAAGTTGTTCTTGTAATTGTGGTAGAGAGCTTGAAAAGTTCGCCAAGGTTGAGCCAACCAGTGATGCAACCAAAATTCCTACTAACACCAAAATCAAGCTAAGAATTAGTATTGCCAGAGAAGTTGGCACTTTTATCTTAACAAGCCAGAACATTAATGGTGATACAACTACTGCAATGAAGAGGCTCAAAAGAAACGGAACGAGTATAACCTCTGCGGTTTTCATACCAGCTACCGTGATAACAAAACACGCACACATCAACAGGAACTTACCTGTACTAGAGAGATTAACATTTTTATCTTCACACATCGGACTACCCCTTTTGTTAGTGCTTAACTCTGCGAATCGAGCTTCTTCCGCCAAGTTTTGTTTTAAGATTTCCTGTTATGAGATTGTACTCAATACCTTTTACGATATTGTTGTCAAGCATACAAGGAGTCCCCTTAGAACCTTTCACTACGATTTTGCCAGTAGCGGCATCATAGAAAAGGTTATCTCCTACAAACTGATGTAATTGGGGCTCTTGATAGAGAATAGAGTTCGAAGCTCTAAGCGTGGCCAGTTCTAATCTAGAGGTGTCTTTTGGAGCTAGCTGAATATCTATCCTGCCAGCATCCATTAACTTCTCCGTTCCTAGAGCTCCACCAGCAAGTACAGGAACGATACCCATATGCACAATGCCATCATCGGCATAAATGGAAATATTGTTGGATTTTGTATCCCAGCTTAGGTTGGTAAAATCTTCTATAATTCCATAAGATGGACCTTTGAAGATGTTTTTAGCCGCCGCAGCTTTACTATTGTCAAATTCAATTTTTCCTGCGCCGCTACTTAGAACCTCACTCGCACCTATATACTCGATATACTCGCTGGAGAGAAGAGTTTTCTGTATTGTTTGCCCTGAGACTTCTCGGACAGATTTTAGCTTAACTGGATTGCCACTAGCATAAAATCTCTTGATTTGAGAGTCAGAATTAGCAGCGTCTTTATCCAGCATTTCTACCACCATTGTGTCAGAGTTGAGTGTTATAATTTGCTTGTATTCGCTGTGGTCCTCAACTATATTTACCTTTACATCGCCATTGAAAGTAACTTTATTTTGAAGAAGATTAAATTCTGCATCTTTTTTAGCTCTGACAATTACAGGAACTCTGCTTCCATCCGCCTTATTTTCACTTGGCGGCATGAAGAAGTTTAGTTCAATTGGGGCTAAGGCAACTGCGCGTTTGGTTATTAAGTTGTATTCGATACTATCAGCATTGAATACCGTTGGACCGTTTTTCTCTTGCTTTGGTTTTAGAGTAGCATGGCCTTTAGCCAAGACTTTGCATGGCTTATTCTGTTTGGACTCGGACTCATCAAAGAGAATCTCTGCGTGGTCTGCTATTAATTGGCCATCTGAGTTTTCAAAGTGAACATTGTTGTCTAGATTGGCGTGCGTGACCTTGTTAGCATCAAAATCAAGCTTTGCATATTCGCTAGCAATAGAACTTGTCTTTTCTCCCTTTAGAGTTGCATGCATACCACCTGAGATTTTGAGCGTCTCTAGGCTTACATTGTTTTTATCTTGCCTATTTTTTGAGAAACTCATCTCCATAAGATTGTCAAAGTTCATTTCAAACGAATTCTTTTGCGATTTAAAACGAACGACACCTGGTCCTTTTACGCTAGCAAAGTTTGACTTTCTATCTAAGAACACTTCGCCTTTGCTAATCAATGCCCCTTCCTTACCCTGATTCATCCTTAAAACAACATCTTCTTGATTACTATCGCTAGATAGTCTGGCAGTGTCATTTTCAATGTTGTAGTGAAGCTTTGCGCAATTAGCGATAGGTTCGGAGTTGACTAGAATCTGAACAGGCGAACCTGTGAAATCTAAAGAGTAGCCTTTTTCTTGTTTTTCATTCGTATCGATTGGTTTTAAAACTAAGGAACCCCTGCAAGTTACTACAACTTGTTTTTTCTCTTTGGATTCACTTAAGCTAGAACTGCTCTGAGTGCTTGCTTGTTTAGGCTTGCTTGGGCTTGTAATTTCTTCTTTTTTGGGCTCGGAAGAGTTGCTTTTATTGTTACTTGTTTTGTTAGAATCTTGATCTTGGGAGTCTAACAAGATGTTGTTAATTGCTACTAAGTCAGCAGTTATTGTTTGGTTCTGAGAAGTTGAAATTACAACATTATTGTCTATTTCACAGCGATAAGATTGAACCTTGCTTGGATTTTTCTGAGAAGTAGATTTAGTGCTAGATTTTTTTTGCTCTGTTTGGCTTGAGGTTGAGTTGTTTGAAGCTAAGCTTATGCTATCTGTTTCTTTATTTTCGTTGTTGTAGTCAGTTATTACTAGTTTATCAAGTTGTGCTATTTTCAAGAATTCGATTCTACCTATACTGCCGTTGTAGATAATGCTAAGGCCCTTACCATTTAGAACAGCCATTTTTGAAACAATTCGAATAGGACCATTAGTTGAATACTCACTACGTTGATTATTGAAAACAAGATCCTCAAGGTAAATGTTTATAGCACTTGCTCCACTCGCATATGGTTCTATGCTGATAACAACATCACCATTTAATTGCGCTTGAGCAGGAGCCGGTTTGCCATCAACCTTTGTCATACGAATATGACCATTTTTTGCTGTAATACTACACTTAAATTTATCTTCATAGATGTTCATAAATGGGCTAAGAACATCCCAGCTCAATCCTTCGCTATGCAATAATTTTTCAAACCCAAATTTTCTTTTTAAGCGTTTATGGCTATCCCACATTTTATATTCTGATCGTAGAGTCTCTCCAACAACAGCATCTCCAATATTAGTAACTTCTAGATTGTCAAATTTTGTCTTACTGTTAATCTTGGAAGTGTCATTGTAGATAGGCTTAACCTCTATGGAAGAATTTTCGCTAATACTGTTATAGGTCAAGAAGACAGCAAGCACAACGCCAAAAGAGATAGTAAATATTATAGCTTTTCTTAGGTTCATAGTTACCTCTGCGCCAAATAACGCTCCATTAGCGAATCCCATTTTCCATTATTTTTGAGAATCAATTCGATTGTTTCGCGAATAGCCCCTTTACCGCCAGCTAGTTTTGTTACATAGTCTGCATGCTCTTTCAATTCTTCAACCGCATTTGCAACCGCAACACCAAAGCCAACTCTGATGAGTATTGGCAGGTCTATAACATCGTCGCCAATGAAAGCAACCTCCTCTGGCTTTAGCTTTACCGTCTCAAGTAAGGATTCAAATACGGGCAATTTTTCCTTGCAACCTTGAAACACATATTCGATTGATAATTGCTCTGCGCGCAGAGATGTCGCTTTGGTTGCGCGGCCACTAATAATTGCCGTCTTAAAACCAGCCCTTTGCCATAGCTTAACACCGTGGCCGTCTAGAACGTTGTACACCTTAGATTCGCTTCCATCTTCATTGATGATTATAGATCCGTCCGTAAAAACTCCATCAAGATCAAAAACCAACATTTTGATTTTCGATATTTTATCATTATCAATAGTGCTCATAAAATTCCTTATTATGCGACTAATTAGCCTACAACTTTTATTGAAACAATATCTTGTACATCAATTAAACCTACCGGCCTGTTTTGTTTGTCAACAACAGGTAAGTCGTCAATCCTGTATTTATGGAAGATTGCCATAGCTTCAGCAGCTAACGTATCCTCTCGAACCCTCTTACAATCTGGAGTCATCGCTTTAGCTACTTCCATATTTAAAGCGTCTTTGCCATGGTTAGTTATAAAACGCCTCAAATCAGCATCTGTTACGATGCCGACTAGCTCACCATCTTTATTGACAACCATCACTGCACCTCTACGTTTTAGGTCGCTAGTTTCACCTAGCATTTTTGCAATGGTATCACTTTCTAAAGAGACAGGCAATTTATCACCATGTCTAAATTCCATTGATTGGCCAACTGTTATTAATTTTGCACCAAGAGAGCCACCTGGATGGTATCTGGCATAATCTTCTGCGCTAAAGTTTTTGGCCTTCATAACCGTTAAAGCAAGCGCATCGCCCAAGGCAAGCATTGCCGTCGTTGAGACTGTTGGAGCTAAACCGAGAGGACATGCCTCTTCGAGTTTGCCAATACACAGGAG
Organism: Phycisphaerae bacterium; assembly: GCA_027078365.1. Classification (GTDB taxonomy): domain Bacteria; phylum Planctomycetota; class Phycisphaerae; order Sedimentisphaerales; family Sedimentisphaeraceae; genus S145-28. The sequence goes on along the minus strand of JALWYQ010000031.1, from coordinate 77,737 downwards.
AATATCGCTGTATTTTGCCAACCGTGATTCTTTATTACCGGTAACGGCAATCATCTTTATACCCTGCTGTTTTAGGTGGCTCATAAGGCGAAGAATTTCATCGGTATTGCCACCAAAACTCATCGCTAGTACGATATCGTTTGGATTTACCCTGCCAAGATCGCCGTGCATCGCTTCAACTGGATGCAAAAAATGGCTACTAGTTCCCACTGATGCCATCGTAGCCGAAATCTTTTTGCCAACCAGCCCAGCCTTACCAACTCCTGTAATCACAACAGAGCCCTTGCAGTTAAATATTAGATCAACGGCTCTCTTGAATTCTTCGCTAGCCACAACAGCACTAAGAGAAGATACTGCCTTAGCTTCACTTTCGATTACGTTTATAGCATAATCAATATCATATTCACCCATATCGTAGTTCCTGTATGGTTTTAAATTTGCGTATAAAATATCAGGCTGCTTAGATTAATTTGTCTCGGTCATCAAAACGTTTGATACTATAGTTTTCTCCAAGCAAGCTAGGGTCGGTTTTAACGACAATTTTCTTCGATAACGCTTCTTCTAGATTTGTAATCTCTTTGCGTTTGTTGTTTAAGATAAATTCTGCTACATCAAGTGAGACATTAAGCTCGAGTTTGGCAACTCTCTCATCTATGATTTCGTTTTTGATTAAACGTATCATCTCAATACCCATAGATTCTTTGCTCTTGACAAATCCTCTTCCTTCACAATGAGGGCATTGATAATAAATAGAAGATTCGAGTGACGGCCTCATTCTTTGGCGAGTCATCTCAATAAGTCCAAATGCGCTCATACGAAGTATACGAGAGCGAGCTCGGTCGGCCTTAACGGCTGCGCGAAGTTCTTTTTCAACTTCACGGCGATGCGAGGCGTCACGCATATCAATAAAATCGCAAATTATCAAGCCGCCTAGGTCTCTTAATCTTAGTTGACGAGCAATTTCTCTTGCGGCTTCGAGATTTATTTTAAAAGAAGTTTTTTCGGCGTCTGAGTGCTTTCTATAACTGCCACTATTGACATCAATTGCCACAAGAGCTTCTGTTTGCTCTATTACTATAGAACCTCCAGACTTTAATTCTACACGGCTACATTGCACGCGTTTGATTTCATCTTCGATTCCATGCTGATGAAACAGCGGCACCTGACCAGAATAGTACGACACTCGACGTTGAAAACGCGGCTGAGTTAAAGAGATAAAGTTTCTAATCTTAAGCGCAACCTCTTCGGAATCGCAGATAATCTTACGTATTTTGCTGTTGAAAACATCTCTCACTGCGCGAATAGCAAGGTCAGATTCTGCATAGAGTTCTGATGGTGCCGAACTTTTCTTTGACTCTTTAAATATAGAATTCCAGAGTCTCGTTAGATATGTAAGGTCGCCTTGCAAATCCTTTTTGACAGCTTTAGCGCCAGCGGTTCTGATGATAAAACCTGCATTGTCTGGCCTTTTACATTCAACAATAAACTCCTTGAGCCGTTTTCTTTCTTGCTCATCATCAATTTTTTGTGAAACTCCAACCTTGTCCATCCAAGGCATAAACACCAGATACTTTCCAGGTAGCGAAATATAGGTGGTTAATGTTGGCCCCTTAGACCTTAGACCTTCTTTTGTGACTTGAACAAGAATTTCTTGTCCTCGTTTTAAGCATTTCTGAATTGGCGGGCGGTCTCTTAGAGATTTACGATGCCCAACCTTTTCTTTCGCCGAGCTATCCAAGAAGTATCTTGGGTGTAAATCACTGATATGAAGAAAACCATTCTTCTTGAAGCCGCAGTCTATAAATGCCGCCTGAATACTTGGTTCGATATTAATAACTTTTCCTTTATAGATATTTCCGACATGGCTCTCAAAACTTGAGCGTTCCATATACAACTCCTCAAGTCGGCCATCTTCTACAACTGCAACCCTGCATTCCTCTTGGACTGCAACATTAACAAGCATTTCTTTTGCCATAATTTTAAATTCCTAAATATTGTTGCTATTTTAAATGCCAGCCTACAGACAATCGTGTTACTGCTGCGCTTAGAGTTTCTATATCCAACTCTAGCAGATTAAGCAGTTCTTCAATTCTAACTGTACCAGCTGGCGATAACATACATCTGACACGAATACCTTCAGATTCATTATAAACGATGTTTTCTATAAAATCATTCAATAGTATCTGTTTCGATATTCTCTTTTTTCTGTTAACTCTCTGAGCGACAATCGCCTCACTGTCGCTGAGTTTTTTACTTAGGCTCTCAACTAAGTTAATCCTTTTCTTGACTTCTTCTTTAGATAGCGGAAAGAGATATTCTACCCAAAGGGCTGAATACTTCGCAATCCCATCTTTAGCTGAAAAAGACGTTATTTCTATTCCATCGGGTAGTTCGTTGGAGAGTGATTCTCGTAGAGATTCTAGGTTTTCTAGAGAACTCTTATTTACTTGAACACATAAACGTTCAGCGAGACTCTCAGTACCAACGCTACGAGGTAATACAAGTGTAAGCTTTGGATGGGGGTTAAAGCCTTGACTATGGCAGATTTCAATTTTAGCGCGAACCAACGCCCTAGTGAAGGTTCTCATTGTCTCTTGGTGAGACAAGAATCTGAGTCTTCCACCAATATGAAAATCTATAACTAAAGTTGCTCTTGAATCTAAAGTTGTCTGGTCCATCATAAATCCTTACCCCGTCCATGGATGCTTGAAAGTTGCTAACTTTTCAAACACAACCAACAAGGCGTCAAAATGCCTCAGGTAATATTTTAATAGCGGCATCACGTAAGAAATTACTAACCTGCCTCTTTGAATTCATACTTAACGCCTGTCTAGCTAAATTGTTGCAGTGCTGCACTGTTACAGAGCGAATTACTTTCTTAACCTCTGGTATCATTGCAGGCGCGATAGATAGTGTACGCACTCCCATACCAATCAGTAGCAATACATTTTCAGGTTCAGAAGCCATTTCACCACAAACACTCAACGCAATTTTGGCTTTACTAGCGTCATAGACGATATTACGCAATAGTCTTAGAACGGCTGGGTCGTTTGCAGAGTATAGCGTGGCAACCCTCTCATTAGCTCTATCAACAGCTAGAGTGTATTGAATCAAATCGTTTGTTCCAATGCTAAAGAAATCACACTCTCTGGCAAGCATAGAAGCCGTTAGCGCAGCCGATGGGGTCTCTACCATAATACCAATCTCAATATCTGGATTGTATGGCACTGAGTACTCATCTAAATCTTCCATTACATCTCTAAGAATCATTTTTGCCTGAAGCAATTCTTGAAGATTGCTAATCAATGGGAACATAATCTTGACATTACTAATTGCAGAGACTCTCAATATAGCTCGAAGCTGCGTCTTAAACAGAAGCATATGCTGGAGACAGTACCTTATCGAACGCAGGCCTAAGACTGGATTGTCCTCAACCTGAAAATGATTATCATGAACAACCTTGTCTGCGCCGAGATCCATAGTTCTGATAATTACAGGTTTAGACTTGAGCTTCTCAACAACTTTGAGATATGCTTCGTAATGGTCTTCTTCGCTTGGTTCTGATTTGCTTTGCAGATAAAGAAATTCGGTTCGATAAAGACCAACACCATAACCGCCCTTATCGAGTATAATGTCTGCTTCTTCGGGGAATTCAATATTGCCAAGAAGCGAAATCTCAACGCCGTCTCGTGTCTTTGCTGGCAATTCACGCAGACTATCTAGCTCATGCTCTAATCTGGCAAAATCTTCATAATAGATTTCATATTGTGCTAGCGTCTCTTCATCGGGATTGATAATTACAACCCCTCTATTACCATCAATAATTACTGTCGCACCGACATCCGTAACACTAGAAACATCTTCAAGTGCCACAACCGCAGGGATACCTAGAGATCTAGCTACAATAGCAGTATGACTTGTTCGACCGCCTGTGTTTGTCGCAAAGCCTTTGACAAATCTACGGTCAAAGCTTGCAGTTTGCGTAGGAGATAAATCATTTGCAACAACAATGCATTCTTCGGTAATATGCTCCACATCCTGATTTGAGCTATCTATAAGTTGCTTTAGCAAGCGTTTTTCGATGTCATAAATATCGGTTGCGCGTTCACTAATATAGGCGTCTTTGATACTTGCAAAATGAGATGCGATTTCACGCAAAGTTACAGACACTGCATATTCGGCAACGATTAAGTCTTTTTTAACTAAATCGCAAATCTTCTTGCGCAGCGAGCGGTCTCTGAGAAACCTCATGTGAACAGCAAAGATGTCTTTGATGTTGCTCTCTGAGATACTTTTAGATTTCTCAAGCTCTTTAAGCTCAGAAATAGCTGAGGCGAATGCATTGCGCACACGCTTGAGTTCCACATCCAATTGTGAAGGAAGTATAGCTCTTCGAGGTATCCTGTAATCTTGCGAATTGATTACCATAGCCTTCGCAATCGCTATACCCGGCGAAACCGCAATCCCTTTCTTTATTTCCATGATATCCTTATTGCAATATCTTCACTCAACAGAAGCTCTTAAGACTCATCGAACTGTCGCACTTCCACAAGCTCTCTTAGCGCCTCCAACGCCTCTTCTGCATCGACACCGTCTGCTGTAATTTTAAGTTTTGCTCCCACAGTAGCAGCTAGCATCGTCATCTGCATTATGCTTTTGCCATCCACTTCGGTATCACCATTAGAGACCTTGATATCGCTACGAAAACGGCTAGCGACATCTACAAATAGCATAGCAGGACGCATGTGAAGTCCATCAGAATTTTTTATTTCTACATTTATTTCATGCACTTTAGTTGCCAGAAAAACTAGATTATTTTATTTAGATTAGACAATGTCATCATCTGCTTCTTTAACCAGATCCATAATTGCTTCTACCGTTTTGGCTTGCTTCAAGAAGCTTCTGAAGTCATCTTTCTGAAGGTTTTTGAAGATGACTTCCATAGCGAGAAGATGAGTGTCTGGATTATCGTTTGGGCTAATCAAAAGAATCGTAGAGTAAACGAGCTGGTTGTCGAGCGCAGAAAAGTCGATTCCAACTTCTGATAAACCAATCGCCACTACTGGAGACTTAACTTGCTCAGACTTTACGTGAGGAATCGCAACCCCTTTGCCGATACCAGTACTTGCCTCATTCTCTCTTTTAATGACGGCTTTTGCTATATCTTCAGCCGAACCGCTAAAGACTTTTGCACGATCAAGGGCATCAACGAGCTCTCGAATAACACTATCTCTATCGTTAGAACCGAGTTTAGTAATTACGGCCTTTTCACAGACCAGATCAATTAACTTCATATCTACTCCTAAAAACTCGTTATTTTGGCTATACTAGCCAGAAACGAAAAAAACAATCGACTATTATCAGCCTTAAGCCTATGCCTTTGAACCATTGTGTATTGGGTTACGTTCTTTGTCCTTCGCTTTAGAGATTTGCCTCTCTATTTTATGGATGGCGATATCAAGGCACGCATACATATCGCGGTCGCCGCCGTCGCTTTTTTCCTTAACTACGAAGACTTTATTGTGCTCAGCCCTTGCAATAACCTCAACGCTAGGATTTCCACCATTGTCATTGTCCAATATAACATCGACGCTAGTAATACTGCTGTAATATCTAGGCAATTTTGATGCCTTATCCTCAGTGTGTTCTCTGAGGGCTTTAGTTATTTCAATACCTTTTCCTGTGATGTTCAACTTCATAATAAACTCCTTTCGTCTAAAGCTATCTGCAAAAAATGTCCAAATGCTAGTCGTCTTGCGATTCGGATTGCATTTCTCGCCACCTTGTAGGTGTAATTACGCCGCCACTAATAGTAAATCTCAACGCTTCCTCTATTGTAACGTTCAGATCTATGGCGTCTTCTTTTTTTACCATCATGACGTAACCAGTAAAAGGAGTGGGAGAGCTTGGTATGAAAACCGTGAGAAATTCCTGGTGTTTCGCAAATTCGCCAGCTTCAACCAGTGATTCCACTTTTGAACCTGTCACCAGCCCCATTGCCCAAATTCCCTTCCTTGGATACTCTACTGCAACAACCCTTTTAAAAGCCAATTTGCCATCAGCTAATGCAAAATCGGTTATTTGTTTCAAATACGGATACACGCGTTTAACTAGAGGAATCCTGTTAAGTACCTTATCGACCATTTTCCATAGCGTCTTACCTGCAACACTAGCTAAAATTGCGCCAAGTACGCATACAAGTATTAGGGGAAGTATGTAGCCAACAATCTGCCCACTACCTCTTAGCATAATATCTTCAATATGCTGTCTGAGGGCATCATCGTGCGCATCTTTGAAAAATATGAACAATTTAGCAATAGCGAGATTAATGTGGCGGCTTACATTGTCTCTTAGAAATTTAAATAGCCACACAAACAACCACACCGAAAGTATGGTAGGTAGCAGAGCCGCCATGCCTCTGAGGAAGTATATCTTAAAGTTTTTTAGCATTTTATATATAACTACTTATCACTTAATAGTTCAACATAACAAAGTTAAGACGTGTTTCACATTTTACGTTTACACAGTATCATCTTAAATCTAATTCATTATATCAGTTGAGTCAATAGAAAACTCTTGCTTGGTTTTGGGGCTATGCGCCCCACTTAGGTGTATAACTGCCCCAGGAAGAGACCCCAATAAATTGAGTGCCCTCTGACATAATGCCAATGCGAGCCCTATTTCTCTACTACCTTCTGGAACGAATGCGAACATCGCAACAATACCGAGCTCAAAAACGCCAATCCCTCCTGGTGTGATTGGTATGGTTGAAACAAGCCAACCTACGGGAAATACCGCAAAATAGTATTTTAAAGGTATTTCAATACCCATTGCGCGACCTAAAACAAATATGGCTGTAATCGTTGAGATTTGCGCAACACTCGTTAAAAACATGCAAATTATTACAGAAAAAGGGCTGCGTATATATAGTTTCGTGGCTTGCAACAATTTTGTTTTACTACTTAAGAGTTTATTAAGAGCTTTTTTAGCATATTGACGAAATCTGGCATTTAAAGACAGGATGATAAGTATCCCAAGAATAACTGCTAGAGCGACAATAATCGCGACTCTATGGTGGTGTAGGTATGTAGAGACGTCAAATCTTTTATGGCTCTCGACAGCAATTTTATCTTTACTGTTAGCTAGGACAAACGGCAATGATATAGCTGCCATCAAAACAAGCATTAAAAGCCCTATCAAACGGTCAATAACTACACTAAAGGCTGCTTCTAGTTTTTTTGTGGTGTGGTGAGTTATATACCAGCCACGCAATAAATCGCCACCTATTGAACTAAATAGAAAGTTGTTGTAAAACAATCCTAAAAAGTTCACCTTAATTGCTGAATAAAGAGGGATACTTATCTTTTGGCTCTTAAGTAGGATATACCAGCGTAGAGATAAAATTGTTACCGAAAACCAAAATATTAAAATAGCAACCAGCAAGGCAAGAGGTTTAACGCTGAGAATGATTTCTTTAACCTTTCCCATGTCTTGACTGCGCAGCAAAGCTAACAAGACAATAGCAACGAAAAATACTCGAAGAAAAACCTTTAACTTCTTTTTATTGTTGGACATACACAAAATCTTTCCGATTTGGCGATTTTAGACACTAATCCTTAGCCTAAAGAGATCCCATACAGTCATTAACAGCTGAATCTGTACTAAAATAGGTTTCTTCAGAGACAGCACTGTCTTGGCTAAAAGGCTTGCACAAAGGGATAATACTTGCTAAAAACAACTCAGACAAGTATAAGTTTTGTGATTTAGGAGTTTATTTGCGATGAGCAATTCCAGCGTTGAGATAGAAACTGGCGACAATTTTACACCCAAATTTAACGAAGATGGTTTGATAATGGCCATAAGCCAAGATATAGACACGAACCAGATTCTTATGGTCGCGTACATGAACAGAGAGGCACTGGACTTGACAATCAAGACAGGCAATGCCGTTTTTTATAGTAGAAGCAGGCAGCAACTTTGGCACAAAGGCGAACAAAGCGGGCATTACCAAAAGGTAAGGGAGATTCTTGTGGATTGCGACCAAGACGCGTTACTACTTCGAGTAAACGTCGATCAGGGCCAGTGCCATGTTGGGTATCAATCCTGTTTTTACCGTAAATTAAATCTTGATAATGGCAAAAAACTAGATTTTATTGCCAAAAAGGTGTATGACCCGAGCGATACCTATAAGTAGCGCAAAAGATATTGTGAATAGAAAATTCGATTGGAAAGTCCTATATTACGTGTTTTTTGAGGGGAGATCTCTTCTAAAATCTTATCTCTGGAAGTAATATCTTTATTTTGTGTATAAAAAAAGGAAATTCTTTGCACACATCACTGTATTTAGCCGAAGTTTAGATAGTCCCCTGTGACTAGGTGGTGAGTGGAAACAAAAATGATATTAAACCAGCATAAGAAGGAGTCGCAGATGTTGGTACTTAGTAGGCAAAAAGAAGAATCCATCATGATTGGTGATAATATTGAAATCACTATAGTTGATGTCAGAGGCGATAAGGTACGTTTGGGAATTAACGCACCTAAGGAAATTTCTGTTCACCGTAGAGAGATTTTCGACGCTATCCAAAAGGAAAAAACTCAAGTAAATAGCTAAACAGTTAGTACAAAAAAAAGAATGACCAGGCTAATCTGGCTCATTCTTAAGATTTATGCTAACTCTCGTGTAACACAGTAGTTAGCTCAATATGCAACTCGCCTTTTCAATACTTCTTATTATTTCATTAATGTCATTTTTATCCTGGATGCAGCCGTCAAAACCTTTAGATATTAGGATTTCGGCGTCCCTTTCATTAATCTTGTCAGCCATTGCTAAAATTTTCGCTGCCTGCAACTCATTATCCATACGAATAGTTTTAGAAATACCGATAGCGTCAATCTCGTTACTAAGCAGACTTATGATAATTACGTTCGGTGTTAGCTTTTGAGCCAATAATCCAGCCTCAAAACTGGTAGAAGCACAGTGAAGGTCGTATTTCGGATTTGACTTAATTGAATTGGCAATCCCCTCAGCTGATTCCTTATTGGCATCAATTATCAACACCTTGAGCCTTCCACAGTCTAGTTCATCTGTAGGGATATTGTGGCTTTGCATAAACTTAATCAGCTGGTGCAAAGGGATTCTTCTATCGCGTGAACCTGGAATACGATAGCCCTTTAATTGCCCAGAATCAAACCACTTAGTAACCGTTCTCGGCGCAACACTACATATTTGCGCCACCTGTCCAGTTGTAAAAACATCTTTTTTCTTCATCGCAACCTCTTTAAAGTTATCTACTGCTTTATTCGGTTATAATTGACACTCATTTAATCCAAAAGAGTTTTAATAACCAAAAAGAATCGCATTTTTAGCACTTCAAGATTGCCAAATTACTACTATTTTTTCTTGACCCAACCTCAATTTGCGCATATAGTTACGTCAATGTTCGGGCTAGAAGTGTTAGCCCGGTTTGATATAAAATTCACTTATGAATATGATTTGAGCTTGTGTTTAGTTTTTAGAACTGTTGAGTTCGTATTTATCAGAGGGTTAATAGCCCTTTTTTTATAAAGGTGTAAAGATATGGAGATCTTTTCAAGCAATCTTAGTCCTACATTTTGTAGTGCAAAATGTAGGTAGTAGCTATTGCATAGACTGCCACAGTCTTGATTGTAGTTTAGATTTCAACCATACATCATATATTTATTTGCAGCCCTATAAACTGATTAATCGAAACCTCAATACACAGGCTACTTTTCATATTTCTTGGGCAGATGCTCAAAAATCGGAAAGGTAGTATTATGCAAATTTTGGCAGATATTTCTTTAAGCATGGCCCTACCGGTCGTGATAACAGCTTTAGTAAGTATTTCATTAACATATCTTGTACTGCAAATAATCGCAAAAACTCGTGCAAAGACACTCAAAGAAGATTTGCAACGTCAAATTGATGGTGCGGAAAAAGAAGCCGAAAACATCATCAAGGCCGCAAAACTAGACGCTTCTGCGGAACTAATCAAAAAACGAGAGAAGGCAAATGAAGAGTTCAATCAAATTCGTGCCGAGTTGCGCGAGCAAGAACGCAGACTTATTCGCCGCGAAGATGTTACACAAAGGCAAGTTGAAGCGGTAGAACAACGAGAAAGGCAACTTAAATCTCTTGAGCAGTCTATAAATTCTCGCAAAGCCAACCTAGACAAGAAAGAAAGACAACTCAACGACATCATAGCTCAACAGAGAGAGCAGTTGATGAATATCACCAAACTCAGCATGGATGAAGCTAGAGAGTTGCTTCTAAAACGTCTCGAAGACGAATGCGAGCACGAAATGAACGCTCTAATACAGCGTAAGATTGAAGAGACAACCGATACAGTAGAGCAAAAGTCTCGTGAGATTATTAGCACTGCAATTCAAAGATACGCCGCAGAACAGACCTGTGAAGGTACTGTTTCAACGGTAGATATACCAAACGACGATATGAAGGGTCGAATTATTGGTCGCGAGGGTAGAAATATCCGCGCGTTTGAGAAGGCAACCGGTGTTGATGTTATCGTTGACGATACACCAGGAGTAATCGTTGTTAGTGGTTTTGACCCTGTAAGACGTGAAGTGGCACGTTTATCAATGGAAAGACTAATCCAAGATGGGCGAATTCACCCTACCAGAATTGAAGAACTTGTAGAGCAAACATCTAAAGATGTTAAGCAAAAACTCCTTCAAATAGGTAAAGAAGCTGCTGTGGAAGTTGATGTACGCGGATTAAATAACAAGATTCTCACAAGAATTGGTGCCCTTCAGTACCGAACAAGTTACGGACAAAATGTATTGAGGCACAATATTGAGGTTGCTTATCTATCTCAAGTTATGGCAGACGAACTAGGCCTTGATGGAACAATAGCTAGACGAGCAGGTTTCCTCCACGACATTGGCAAGGCACTAGACCATGAGGTTGAAGGTGGTCACCCTGCAATTGGAGCAAACTTCCTCAAGCGATTTGGTGAGTCTAGCATCGTCTTGAATGCAGTAGAAGCCCACCATGGCGATATTCCTGCAAACAACCCATACACGCCTCTAGTTGCCGCAGCAGATGCAATAAGTGCAGCAAGACCTGGCGCAAGACGCGAAACACTTGAGAGATACATCAAGAGACTTGAAAATCTTGAAGAAATTGCAAATGGTTTCCAAGGCGTTGAAAGTTGCTACGCTATTCAAGCCGGTCGTGAAATCAGAGTTATCGTTGATGCAGATAAGATTCAAGATGATTCTGCTACTAAGATTGCCAGAGATATTGCCAAGAAGATTGAAGATGAAATGACCTATCCTGGCGAGATTAAAGTAACGCTATTGCGTGAAGTACGCTGTGTTGAATATGCACGTTAATCTATAGAGATAACATGAAAATAAACGTTCTCTGCATCGGTGACATAGTAGGTAAGGCTGGTCGAGATATCTTAGAGCAGCAATTGCCTAAGATTGTAGATGCGCATGGTATAGACTGCGTTATCGTTAATGCAGAGAATGTTGCGGCGGGGTCTGGAATAACGAAGAAGATATACCGCAAAATAATAGAAGCTGGCGCAAACATAATTACATTGGGAGACCACGTATATCGCAAGCGTGATATAATTTCTACTCTCGAAACCGCTGATGATATTGTAAAGCCTGCAAATCTCTCTGCCTCCGCATCGGGGCGAGATTATGCTGTTTATACCACCTCAAAGGGAGCGGTGATTGCGGTAGTGTCACTACTTGGCCGAGTCTTTATGAAACCTAGCGATTGCCCTTTTGCAAAGATTGACAGTTTGCTTTTTAAGCTCAAGACAGAAGCGGATATAATCGTTATAGATATCCACGCTGAAGCCACGAGTGAAAAAATTGCCCTTGGTCACTACCTAGACGGAAAAGTTTCACTTGTCTTTGGAACTCACACTCACGTCCAGACAGCAGACGAACGAATTCTTCCAAAAGGTACAGGTTTCATAACCGATATTGGAATGACAGGACCTCACAATTCCGTGATAGGAAGAAACATTGAAAACGTAGTCAAATCAATGCGTACGCAAATGCCATTTCCATTTGAAGTTGCCACGGGCGACAATAGAATTTCAGGAATAATTGCAACAATTGACAGTGCGACAAAACAATGTGAGAGCATAAATAGGATACAAGTTAGCGCTGATTAATAACAAATCGTGAAGCTTCTAGAAGTTTATTTTGACACACAATAGAACTCTTCTATTGCCAAAGGAGCCTCAAAAGCAATTATTAAAACAGCCCCTTCATTTTATCAGAAAAGACTTGCAATTAATCTCATATAGTGATAAGTTTATGCACTCTATTAGGGCGGTTAGCTCAGTTGGCTAGAGCATCTGGTCGACATCCAGGAGGTCGTAGGTTCAAGTCCTATACCGCCCACTTCAAACAGAAAAAGCCCTGCAGGTTAGATACTTGCAGGGTTTTTTTGTTCGTATGAAACGATAGCTAAAATTGGCATACCGTATCTTATAGATTTTTTCTAATAACTACAGCAGCGGCGAGTTTTTGCGGCTTTCCATTTCCTGTAACCTCGATTGTGATTTTGACATACTTAACGCAGTCAATGCCATCTTTGTTTACAATATTCTTTTCAAAACTCAGCTCCGTTACGTTCTCGCACAATAGATAGTCATCATCGTCGAGATCGTCATTTGTGACAAGCCACAATTTTGATGTTTGAGAATCCCACCTGTATGTTATATCGTCTCCTTTTTGAGTTATCAGCGCACATTCAGTTGTTGAAGAGTCGGTTGAAACGCCCTGCGCGTTGCGCAGATCATATGTTATGCGAGATAGTGCTTGCCTTGCTGTATTTAGTGAAGTGTATGTGTCTTTGTTAATCTTACAGGAGTTAACCGAGCTTTCCATTGCAACTGCAATCGCTGCAAGCAAAACTGCAAATATAACCATACCGATTAACAATTCTAACAGAGTAAAAGCCTTGATTATTGATTTTGATTTCATACGGCCTCCATACAAATTATCTACTACGTAGCCAAGATAATTTACTAATAACCTCGCCGTCTTTTAATATTTCAACCCTGACACGCATCAACTTGCTAGAGTGGTTTGCCACTACGGAGTCAGGGTCTGTTGTAGAAACGTTCTCAACAAAAATTCGCTGAGCATAATCAGAAAAGTCGGTTAATTCATTTCGATCAATGTCAATAGGAGGAGAGAATGTCATAGCGTTAAAGTCATCGATATCATCGTAAAGCTCAAGCGAATCTTCCTCTGGCCCAAACACAGCTGTTGATGTTTGTGGATCTACTGCTGAGAGTGTTGCAAAACACTCCCTTATCTGCTGGGCTAGATAATTGGCCGTTGAGATATTAACACCTTTGGCATTAATTTTAGTAACTGATTGTGATACAACAAGCAATGATACAATTGCAACGGATATCAATAGCACAGCAAACAATGCATCGAGTAGCATAAAGCCCTTTTTAGAGCAACTTTCTCGTATGTCTTTTTTGGTTGCAGTTCTCATCTTACTTACTCAACACACTAGACATCTTAAATATAGGCAGAATTATGCTAGCTGCGATAAAACCTACAACTGAACCCATCACTACAATCATAATAGGCTCTAGCATAGAGGTTACCACCTTGATAATCGCCTTGAGCTCACGAGCGTAGTATTCAGCAACATCTTGCAAAACACTACTAAGCGTACCTGATTCTTCACCGCTTCGTATCATCTGAACAACAGCACCTGGAAGCAAATCAAATTGAACCAATGTTGAAGAAATTTTGTGCCCCTGTCTAACTGACTCATGCACACTCTTCCACATATTTTCATAATGCACATTACCAGATATGTCGGCCGTTATTGTTAAGGTGTCTAGAATTGGAACACCAGAGTTACTCAAAACACCCATTGTATGCAAGCCCCTACTGATGTAGAGATTTCGACAAAGAGTCTTTATTAGTGGTATCCTAAGTTTGAGTTTATCCCAAACTGCGCGGCCATTTGGAGTTCTGATATAAACTATTGTCGCCCAGACTGCACCTATTAGAGCTATTAGGATTACATACCAATAGTGAGTCATAAATGAACTGAGCCCCATCACTATTTTTGTAGGAGCAGGAAGCATATCTTCTTTGCCTTCAAATACGGTCAAAAATCTTGGCAAAACAAAAACCAGCAAAAAGACAGTTGAACTAATCGCCATCGTTGCCAAGATTATAGGATAAACCATGGCTCCAATGATTTGTGAGCGTGTTTCGGCTTCTTGGTCTAGATACTCTGCAAGTTTAGCGAGCATTGAACTCAAAGAACCTGAAATCTCAGCAGCAGCAACCATATTTATGTAGAGGTTACTAAAAACTTTCGGATACTTCGCTAGAGATTGTGAGAAGTTTTGGCCAGACTCTATATTCTTGCGTATATCTAATAGCATCTCTTTAAATTTTCGATTCTGGACTTGGCTCTCAATCGCTTCAAGAGCTTCTTGAAGACTAATACCAGCACGAATCATCACTGACAATTGATTAGTAAAGTTAAGAATATCTTTTCTGCTAGGACCGCTCTCTAGCTGTCTGTTTATTCTAGTTACGAAATCCTCTTGCAGAGCTTTATTCTCATTGCTACTGGTAGTAGGACTATTACTTTTCAATGTATTTTCAGCTGAAATCATTTCAACTCCTAAAGTTTAAAACTAATAAAGCCTCTAACCGACGCTTGCTTGGGGCGCCAAAGCCTTTTCCATCTTTGCTGGATTTGATGCTCGCATTACCGCTTCTTCTCGTGAAATGTATCCTTTTGAATACATATCCATAATGCTATGGTCCATAAGCTGCATACCAACACGCCTGCTCGTCTCGATAATATTAGGGATTTCATAAACCCTATCCTCTCGAATACAGTTTCTTACAGCAGAGGTGCAAAGTAAAATTTCTACGCACGGAACCATGCCCTCTTTATCTATTCGTTTAAATAGAGTTTGCGAAATTACCGCTTGAAGAGTATTTGCAAGCATAGATCTAATCTGGTTTTGTTGCGCACCTGGATAGATATCTACAATACGCTCAATTGTCTGATACGCATTAACAGTGTGCAACGTCGAGAGAACTAAGTGCCCTGTCTCTGCAGCCGTTATTGTTGAGCTAGTAGTCTCTAAATCACGCATCTCACCAACAAGAATAATATCAGGGTCTTGTCTTAATGCATGTTTTAAGCCCGAAGCAAACTCAGGACAATCGTCTCCAATCTCCCTCTGTTCAATCATGCACTTATTATTTTCAAGAGCATATTCGACAGGATCTTCGAGTGTTATGATTCGACGCTTAAAATTATTGTTAATTCTATTTATCATAGAGGCTAGTGTTGTACTCTTACCACTACCGGTTGGGCCTGTCACTAAAATCAAACCTCTAGGCAATTCTGTTAGTTCTGAGATTACTTCTGGCAAATGCAGATTTTCCAATTCAGGAATACTGCTAGAAATGGCCCTGAAAGACATTCCAATGGTTTCTCTTTGGTAATGCGCATTTACCCTAAAACGATGGCCATCATCAATAGTTGTTGAAAAATCTAAATCTCTATTCTTCTCGAAGGCGGCATATTTCTCCTCTCCGACCATTTCAAGAAGCATTCTCTTGCTATCTTCCTGTGTTATTTCAGGAAGGTCGCTCATCTCAATCAACTCTGTATTTATACGCATGATTGGACGCATCGTAACATTTGTATGAATATCACTCGCTCCAGCTGCGATTGCTTTCTTAAGTATTTCTTGAATAGTTATCACTTGTTCTCCCCAATCTTAATACCAATGCAAGTATCTCTATCAACATTAAAATGCTATTCTTGGCTTACTCTCAAGACTTCCTCTATTGTAGTTAAGCCCATACAAGCTTTTTCAATACCATCATCAAATAAAGTTTTACTGCCTTGCGCGATAAATGCTCGCCGCATACTATCTATTGAAGCGTCTTCATTGATTATTTCTCTAAAGGAGTCTGTTATCTCAAGAAGCTCGAATATTCCAATACGCCCAACGTATCCGGTCTGATGACACTTATCACATCCCCTTCCACGATAGAATTCTCCGCTTTTTTCATGTCTATCGAGAATCCCCTGTTCAAAAGAGTTTGGAGTGTAAGGCTCTTTACAGTCCTCACAAACTTTGCGTATCAGTCGCTGCGCTAGCACTCCATTAAGCGCAGCTGCTATTAGGTATGCATCAATCCCTATATTCACTAAACGAGT
Organism: Phycisphaerae bacterium; assembly: GCA_027078365.1. Classification (GTDB taxonomy): domain Bacteria; phylum Planctomycetota; class Phycisphaerae; order Sedimentisphaerales; family Sedimentisphaeraceae; genus S145-28. Next base: position 61,497 of record JALWYQ010000031.1, on the reverse strand, counting down.
TACACTGCTAGGCGCATCGTTAGTGTGAAGCGTTGAAAGGACAAGGTGCCCTGTTAGGGCTGCGCGAACGGCTATTTGAGCCGTCTCGGGATCTCTGATTTCACCAAGCATAATTATGTCGGGATCTTGACGCAACAAACTCCTAAGAGCCGACGCGAAGGTCATTCCTATCTTTTCTGAGACTTGAATCTGATTGCAAAATTCCAAGTTGTACTCAACAGGATCCTCAACCGTAGATATATTCAGAGAATCACCGTTCATCATTCCCATAGCAGAGTATAGTGTAGTACTCTTTCCCGAACCGGTTGGTCCTGTCACTAAGAAAACACCATTTGGAAGGCTAATCTGTCTTTTGAATTTTTCTAGTAACTCTTCACTCATACCAGAATCATCGAGCCCTCTTAAAATCGACTTACTATCGAGAACTCTAATTACCACCTTCTCACCGTAGATGGTTGGAACTATTGAGATACGAAGGTCAATGCTTCTGCCACCAATAATCACAGAAACCTTTCCATCCTGAGGCAGACGTCTCTCAGAGATGTCAAGATTGCTCATTATTTTTAACCTACTAACAACCGCTGGGTGCATTTTGTCTGGTATTTGCATTGTTTCAAACAAGCTACCGTCAATGCGGTATCGAACCTTGCTGTATTTGGCTTTTGGCTCGATATGTATATCACTTGCCTTCTCGTGTACGGCGTTACTTATGAGGTAATTTACATACTTGATAACAGGTGATTGCCCAGCCATCTGCTCAAGATCGTCAGATTCTTCCTGCTTATCCTGAACAACCTCAATCTCACCGATATCATTAACGATGTCGTCAAGGTCGATATCGTAATCAGATTTGTTTAGCTCAGCGCAAACAGTTTCTATATCCTCAACTGAACACACAGCCACCTGAACTGCGCAACCGGTTAATCGTTTTACTTCATCTATTGCAAAAACGTTCTCAGGTTCGGGGGTTGCGATGACTAAAGTATTGCCATTGAATTTGATAGGTAAGATAAGTGAATTTTTGATATATTCTTTATCTAGCTTATTGTATGCATTCTGTTCCACCTCATCTGGCACAACAGTTTTATACTCAAGATTGTATAGTTTTGCCTTAGCACTGAGTATATCAGTGATACTGACCGTAGAGCTCTTTTCCAAGAAGTCTAGAATCGACTTTATATTGTTTCCAAACCGAGATCTGGCTTCGTCGAGCTTAGACTTTTCTATTGCCCCCATCTCCAAAAGGACATCGCCAACATCTCTAACACGGCTACTGCTACTATCCTCAGGACTGTAGAGACTGCGCAAGCCCGGCATGAGTTTTTCAAACTCTGCAAGTTCATCCACTTCAATATTGTTGGTATTAATTTCAGTTTGCATCATCTATCTTTATTGAAATATGTTTGCCATCTTTCGTTAGAACAACAGACCCACTCGATATCTTTGAGACTGTGAAGTTTTTGTATTTATCACCCACATAGAAGAGTCTATCGTCAATCATGCAACAGAATTTTCCATCAATATTCATAACCCCATAAACATTAATTGTATCTGCTATATCGATACGTCCATTTTTAATGGCAACTTCTGGCTTTTCATTTTTGGTTTTAGAAATATCGTCAGGGGCGATAAGTTTTGAACTCAACGTAAATGGATTTTTCTGCAACCATTTCACCTCGACCTGAGGAACATTTGAAAAATCGTAGAATCTTTTCACTACTGAATCAATCTGCTTAGTTAGGCTCTCGCCACTAGAGAGCTGAGAGAGTGCAATATCAATTGCCATTTGATCCTTATTGACCGTCTCAAGGGAAGCGGGACTGACTTGCTTTATCATCAGAAACAAAGCTATTGCGCCAGCGATAACCACCCCAGCAAGAATCGCAGTAGTTCTCTTGGCAGGCTTTTCTGAAACTTTACTTTCAAGAAAGTCTTGGTCTTGGGTAGTTTCAGCTACGGCAGCGTTTTCAACAGGAGCATTCGCCACCTGTTCTTTATCCTGCTCGATGGCTTCTTCTTTTAAAAATGAAAGCATATAATTAACCCTTAATAGATATAATTCCTGATTTAAATAGAAACTCTTTGGAAAAATATACTCATAACAAAAGTAGCAGATGCATCACCATCGTTAGTATCCATCTTCTTTATCTCAAATTTACTGATTCTTGTGATTCGATCCATCTTTTCTAAATCTGTTAGAAATTCGTAATAGGCAAGGAAATCACCTTCAAGTTCCATTTCGAGAGGTTGCTCTACATAGCCATTTTTCTCTTTAGTTTTGAGAGCCTTTATAGTCTTGGCTGTAAGGCCATGTTCTTTAGCTATCAAGGTTACTTGACGCAATACCTTATAAATTTCGCTACTTGGTGGTAATTTGCTCTCGAAAAAATCTAATGCCGATTGCAATTCTTTAACTTGGCCATCTAGATCCTTAATCTTAGAGCGAATCTTATTAAGTTTTGAGAGCTTGTCTTGTTTTTGACTAACTCTTACCTTTTGCGCAGAAAGGCTTTTATTGGCAGGCTCTATCATATACTTGTAGCCAACAAAAGCTGCCGCCAACAGAATAATAAAGAAAATTACATTTCTAAATCCACTACTCATTTGACACCTCAATCTAGTAGTCTAAAATCTCATAGCACATCTAAGCTCTACTTAGCATTGCAGAGCTTATCTTTTATCTGCATAACATCCTCTTTTGTGACAGTGAAGTTGTTTTTGAGGGTGCTTTTGAGTTCAAACTTTCTAAACACAAACCCGTCAACTGAAACCTCTTCACTTTTTGTCAACTCCACGTCCCCAAAGATTTGGCATGTATTGAGAGACGCAATATATTCTGCCACCTCAATATCGGTAGGAGAGAGTCCTTCAATTACAACAGTACGTAGCATTGGAGGCTCTAATCTCTTGCTTTTCTTTTGTTTAGTTTTTTTCTTAGAAGATTTTTTCTTGCCTTTAGCCGTTTTTTTCTTATTGTCGTAATTGCTCGGTCTTCTTACCCTACTAACTTTTTCATCAAGTTTGAGCTTCAAAATAGAAACGCCATCTGGCATTGCATTTGTTATCGCCGCAAGCAATACAGACCTTGGGATTGGTTCTATTAAATCTGACGCCATTAGAGCTGTATCCATAAGCTCTTTGCGTTTTGCCTGCATAACTTCAATTTGAGAGAGTTCTTTGCGAGCCTGTTTTAGCTTTAAATCAACAGCATCCTCTTGTCTTTGAAGTTTGGATTGCCTTATCTTAATAACACCAAATGTCACGCCAAATGCTACTATTACAAGTACGAATAAAGCGATATAGAATATATTCGAACGCTTTGCTTCTTTGGTTGTCACATAGTCATCTGGAACAAAGTTCATATCTGACATATTCTACCCTTTTATGATTATCTTTATTAAATCAAACAACATTAGTTACTCGGTTAAGCTAAGCCCAAATGCAACAGACCAATCTATAGTAGAGCCTCTTCTTTCAAAGCTTAGTCTCTTTGTTGGATTAGGACGTATAGCTTCGAGGCAATCACCAACTTGAGTTACAACTTCCATCTCCTTGCCAAGAGAAGCCAAAGCACGACAAACATTTATGTCTGCGCAGGAGCCCGACAAAAACATAATTCTAGAGATTCGATCAGCTTTATGCATATTTTCAAAATACCTAACACAGGCATTTATCTCTGATATAAGGATATCGCAACTACCATTTTCCTTTATATCTTCAAGTCCGTGCTTAACACTTCTAGCGAAGAACAAATCTTCATGTCTGGTAATTACAATATCGCTGTGTCGATGTCCTACATCTAGAAGCAAAGCTACCTTATTCTTATCAGCCTCGCGTCTGGCAAAAAATTTCGTAAACGTGCGACTCATGGCAAACGGCCAAACGCTCATCCCAGCTATCTCGACTTTAGCCTCTTCGAGTATTGCTAAATGCCTTTCGACCTTCAATTTCTCTGCCGCAATAACGACAATGTTGAGTTCTTTAGGATTATTGCTTGGCAACGCAATATACTTAAGCATTGCATTGGTTGCATCGTAAGGGAGTTTTGTTTTCATATTTTCCCTAACAGACTCTTCAAGCTCAGACTCCTCAACCTTGCGCAGCTTAATATGGTCGATATAGAGCTCATCGGAGATAATACCTGCGACAACCTTGTCATTTTTAAAATGGCCAGAGCTGATAGTCTTCTTTATCTCTCCAGCCGCCCACCTTTGCCAGCGACCAGTGCCAGCTTCGAGGTCTAAAGGCTTTAGAATCATTGCAGCATCACAAATCTCTAGCTTACCATTGTCTAGATAGAGCTGCGCAATCTTGATTGAATTGGTACCAAGATCGATTCCAATTGGATAAAAATGTTTTCGGTTAAATATACTCATTCTATTTTGTCCAGATATTATATGACTGTAAACGAAGTCTCGACTCTTCCTTTTCGTCTTATTGAGTTCGAACCGTAACTTGATCGTAAACTTAGATTCTGTATTGATTTGAGTGAAATAAGCGTGGATGGCTCCGTAAATTTAAAACTCAAAGCAGGCGGTTATTATCGGCACTTGCTAGTATTATTCGAAGCTCTAGCATGGGAAAATAGAAGCAACTGCGCAGAGTTAAAAGAATAAGCTATTTTTTACTCTGCAATAAAAAAAGCGGCACGCCCTAATTATAGGACCTGCCGCTTTGAGTATAAATGCTTATCTAGTTAAACAATAGTAGCACTTTCAATGACAATCGCCTCTGTCGGAACGTCGTCATGGAAGCCATGTCTCGCTGTCTTTACAGCAGAGATTGCATCTACCACATCTAGGCCGTCGGTTACTTTACCAAAAACCGCATAGCCGGGATTAGCTTTACTTGCATAATCTAGGAAGTTATTGTCTTTTAGATTTATGAAGAACTGAGCAGTTGCACTATCAGGGTCGTTAGTCCTTGCCATGGCAATAGTACCACGGAGATTCTTAAGACCGTTATTAGCCTCGTTTTTAATAGGCTCTCTCGTCTGCTTCTGTTCCATATCCACAGTGAATCCACCACCCTGAATCATAAAATCAGCAATGACGCGGTGGAAAATAGTTTGGTCAAAGAAACCGTCTTTTACGTATTCTAGAAAATTATTTGCAGTTATAGGCGCATTCTCCAAATCTAGTTCTATGGTGATATCGCCCTTGTTTGTTTTCATTAAAACTACATTACTCATTTTTTATATTCCTTATTTGCCCTTGTTCTTTTTGATTAAACTACGGAAATCATCGAATAGATATCTCGAATCATGTGGTCCTGGAGACGCCTCTGGATGATATTGAACAGAAAAGGCACTCTTCGAATCACACTTAATGCCAGCAAGGGTGTTATCATTTAGATTGATATGTGTGGCTTCAACATCCTTATCTGATAGAGAATCAAGATTGATGCAGAAACCATGATTTTGGCTAGTAACCTCAATTTTACCTGTCGCTAGATTTTTAACAGGATGGTTTGCGCCGCGATGTCCAAACTTAAGCTTATAACTCGTTGCGCCCATGGCAAGTGAGAGAAGCTGATGCCCCAAGCAGATACCAAATATTGGCACTTCTCCAAGAAGAGATTTGATGTTTTCAATTGCATAGCTAAGCGGAGCAGGATCGCCTGGCCCGTTACTCAAAAATACACCATCTGGTTTCATAGCAAGCACTTCCTTAGCGTCCGTTTTAGCTGGTACGACCGTAACGTCGAAGCCTTGGTCAACTAGAAGTCTAAGGATGTTTCTCTTAATCCCAAAATCATACGCAACAATCTTGAATCTCTCGCTTGGAATCTCAGGTTGGTCTTCACCAATAATATTTTCAACTCCTTGAGTCCATTGATACGCTTTAGAAGTTGAAACCTCTTCGACAATATCTCTACCGACCAAACCAGGATAATTCTCTAGCTCTGCCTTTAACACATCAAGAGAAGTTTCGCCATGAGAGATGATACCGCGCATCGCACCTTTTTCCCTTATGTGCTTAACTAGTTTACGTGTGTCTATACCCTCGATACCCACAACGTTGTGGTCTTTGAGGTATTCATTCAGACTCTTAGAGTTTCTCCAGTTACTTGGATAGTCGCAATTTTCTTTAACGACAAACCCTCTAGCGTAACATTTAGACGACTCGTAATCCTGATCGTTTGTTCCATAGTTGCCAATGAGAGGATACGTCATTGTTATAATCTGCTCATTATAAGATGGATCAGTCAAGATTTCTTGATATCCACACATACTAGTATTAAAGACAACCTCTCCGCATGCATGTCCTTGCGAGCCAAAGCCATTGCCTTCAAATATAGTCCCGTCTTCAAGTAGAAGAATTGCGTTCACTATTAAAGTCCTTTTATTTATCGTAGTACAACTGAATTGGTTTTACGCTAAGCTCATTCTCTTTTAAAGACTTAATCGCCTTTGTGTATGCAGCTGCGCCTCTCATTGTTGTTACATAAGGCACACTCATATCAAGAGCTGTTCTTCTTATTGAGAACGAATCCTTGATTGATTGAGCGCCAACCGTGGTATTAATTATTAAATCAATCTCATTGTTAATAATCATATCAACAATATTTGGCCTACCCTCGGTTATCTTAAGCACGAATTCTGAAGGTATATTATTGTTGATAAGTTCTATGCAAGTTCCCTTAGTAGCCACAATCTTATAGCCCATGCTTGAGAGTTCTCTTGCTAGTTCTACACTCTTTGCCCTATCGCATTTCTTAACGCTAAATAGAACCGTTCCGCCTTTTGGAGGTCTATTACCGCTAGCAATCTGAGCCTTTGCGAATGCCATTCCAAAGTCATCAGAAATACCCATAACCTCTCCTGTTGAGAGCATCTCAGGGCCAAGCAATGTATCTATACCAGGGAATTTCAAGAATGGGAAAACCGCTTCTTTTACAGAGTAGTGCTCTGGCTTAACTTGCTCAGTAAAGCCAAGCTCTTTTAGTGTCATGCCGGTCATAACTTTAGCCGCTATCTTGGCAAGCGGAACACCGATACTCTTACTAACAAACGGTACTGTTCTCGACGCTCGTGGATTAACCTCAAGGATATAGATTACATCATCTTTGATAGCGTACTGAATATTCATAAGCCCCCGAACATTAAGTTCAAACGCCAAGGCCTTTGTCTGCTCACATACTTTTTCGAGTATTTCAGCACTAAGCGAAACTGGCGGTAGAGTGCAAGCACTATCACCAGAGTGAACTCCCGCCTCTTCGATATGCTCCATAATTCCACCGATTACCACATCGCTACCATCGCAAATAGCGTCAACATCAAGTTCGGTTGCATCATCTAGGAACTTATCAATCAAGATAGGGTGCTCTCCGCTCGCCTCAATCGCATTCTTAACACACTCTTCGAGGGCTGCCTCTTCATGGACAACCACCATCGCCCTACCACCCAAAACGAACGACGGTCTGATTAGCAATGGGTATCCAAGCTTGTTTGCAATCTCAAGAGTCTCTTCATAGCTTCTTGATGTTCCGCTAAACGGCTGAGTGAGGTTTAATTTTTCTACAACCTGATTAAACATCTCACGGTCTTCAGCACGTGCAATACTGCGCGGCGAAGTACCTATTATATTCACCCCTGCTTCCATAAGAGCATTTGCTAATTTCAGAGGAGTCTGACCACCAAACTGCACGATTACGCCGTAAGGGTTTTCAACCTCAACAATATCCATCACATTTTCAAACGTGAGCGGCTCAAAGAAGAGTTTGTCAGAAGTATCGTAATCGGTACTAACAGTCTCAGGGTTACAGTTTACCATAATAGCTTCAATATCAATCTCTTTAAGCGCAAACGCCGCATGAACGCAGCAGTAGTCAAACTCAATACCCTGACCAATTCTGTTCGGGCCACCACCTAGAATGATAACCTTTTTGCGGTCAGTTGGATTAGCTTCGCATTCGTCTTCGTAAGTGCTGTATAGATACGGAGTAGATGCTGCAAATTCGCCGCCGCAGGTATCAACCATTTTATACACAGCCTTAACGCCAAGAGACTTGCGCCTCTCTCTAAACTCAAGTTCGCTGACGTTAAATATCTCAGCTAGATAATTATCGCTAAAGCCGTTTTCTTTGATTTGCTTCATCAGTTTGGCATCTATGTCTTCAAGCTTCATCGACTTGATTTTAGTCTCAAGATTGATTATCTCCTTGAAGTTTTCAATGTACCATCTATCGATTTTGCAATAGCTATAAATCTCATCGACGCTCATACCTCGGCGCAAAGCCTCGGCTAGGTGCCAGAGCTTATCCCAGCCCCAGCCTCGCAATTTTTCTACCAAGTCTGAATCTGTTATATTTGCATCGATATATTTGTTGTCTAGGCTGTCTCTGCCAATCTCAAGGCTTCTAATCGCCTTTTGGAAAGACTCTTTAAACGTTCTTCCTATTGCCATAGCCTCACCGACCGACTTCATCTGTACAGTCAGATCAGAGCTAGTGTTAGGGAATTTCTCAAAGGTAAATCTTGGATATTTCACCACACAATAATCAATAGAAGGCTCAAAACAGGCTGGTGTCTGCTTAGTTATGTCATTCGGTATCTCATCGAGAGTATAGCCAACTGCCAACATTGCTGCCATCTTAGCGATAGGAAAACCAGTAGCCTTAGATGCAAGAGCAGAACTTCTTGAAACTCGCGGGTTCATCTCAATAACGTACATCTTTCCATTCTCTGGATTAACAGAGAACTGCACATTACATCCGCCTGTCTCAACACCAATTGCTCTAATAATCTTAAGCGAAGCATCACGCATCAACTGATACTCTTTATCGGTTAGAGTCTGCGCAGGTGCAACCGTTACGCTATCGCCAGTATGGACACCCATAGGGTCGAGGTTTTCGATAGAACAAACAATAACAACGTTATCGTTCTTATCACGCATAACCTCAAGCTCGTACTCCTTCCAACCAAGAACAGACTCTTCGATAAGAACCTGACTCTTCGGACTAAGCTCCAAACCCTGATTAACAAACTCTCTGTATTCATCCATGTTGTAGGCAACGCTACCACCTGTTCCACCAAGCGTATAGGAGGCTCTAATAATCGCAGGAAAGCCTACATGCTCGATGACTTCCTGTGCTTCTTCCCAAGTATGCGCATGACCACTACGTGGAACCTCTAGACCTATATCTTTGATGACCTTCTTAAAGAGATCTCTCTCTTCAGCCTTTTGAATAGTATCAAGATTGGCTCCAATCATTTCGACGCCATACTTGTCTAGAACGCCGCTTTCAGCAAGTTCAACCGCAGTATTAAGACCAGTCTGACCGCCAAGTGTAGGAAGCAAGCAATCTGGTCTTTCGGCTTCAATTATCTTTTCCACCACATCAGCTGTTACCGGCTCAATGTAAGTCTTATGCGCAAGTTCTGGATCCGTCATAATCGTAGCTGGATTTGAGTTGACCAGTACGATTTCATAACCTTCCTGCTTTAACACTTTACACGCTTGGGCGCCAGAATAATCAAATTCGCAACCCTGACCAATCACAATTGGCCCTGAACCAATAATTAATATCTTTTTGATGTCCGTTCTTTTAGGCACGATCCGTCCTCATTTTAAGGTTTGTGCAATCACTCTAATACCAGCTATCACTATAGCCCAAATAAATTAGTAAGATACTACAAAGATAGTCCGTATAATACCAGCAAAAAACACTAAATAATTGCACTCTAATTTCATTCGTAAAGTAAGGTTGATTTGTAGGTGCGCAGGCAAGCAAATTTCCTGAAATCAATTTCAAGATAATCAATTCTTTATTTTGAAAATACGGCCAAAAACTAGCGATGCGCAAAGAGCCGTGCGACTTTTTATTGCCGGTTAAACTACCTGCCACCCAAAACCACTTGCCGGCTCTTACTCTCAGTAGCGATTTGTGAGAGAATCTTTGAAGCCATCAAGCGTTCGGTTAATACTCATTTCATTGATTAAGCAGCAACAAGACGCCCTTACCGCTTGTTTTATAGGACTCTTCGGCTACAATACAAAAGGTATGCTAATAATCACATCAACAGCTAGGTTTAGCAGAGTAGGGTTATTCCTAGCGCATCCAAAAGGAGAGAAAAATGAATGGGAAAACTTTGGCAATCTTAGCCGCAATCACAGTAATTGCCGTGGCATCAAGCACTTCTCAAGCGGCAGTGGTTTCGTACTTCGAGGATTTCGAAAGCGGGGTTGGCGCTGAATGGTCGGCAAGCAATACATACACAACCCCAACGTTCGCCACCCACGGCAACAGCACAGGTTTGGGAAGATTTGGAAATCAAGCAGTAACTCTAAGCTTAAACACCGCTGCACCACACGACCAAGTCTCAGTATCATTCGAGTTATACATAAACAACTCATGGGATGGAAATAGCTCACCAGGCCCAGACCACTGGAAATTAACCCAAAACGGAATAACTCTGCTTGATACAACCTTTAGCAATGTCAGCACTCACCCTCAATCTTACCCAGACGATTATTCAGACGGATCGAATTATCCGTATCGTACTGGAGCTGCAGAATACAACAATGTTGGGTTCTACGGAAATAGCGTTTACGAACTTAGCTACACATTCGACCACACCGCAGACTACCTAGACCTAACCTTCTCAGCAAGCAATCTTCAGCCAATAGGCGACGAATCATGGGGAATAGACAATATCACCGTATCAATCCCAGAGCCAACCTCAATATTAATACTCGGCGCAGCTCTAGCAGGCATGAGACTAAAGAGAAGATAAGCCTTAAATTGCTTACTTACAACACAAAGCATGAAGGCAATGAAATTATAAAAGCGGCAGTTCCTGGGAGCGCGGAGCCCCAGCTCCGCAAAACCTTTCTATTGCAGAGTGCAACTGCCAACTAAAATTTGAGATCACAAACATCTCAACACAAACGAATCAATTTGGGCTCTCCGCAAGGCAGAGCCCAAACAATTTCATTTATCTGCATTAATTTGCGTGTTTCTGCGGTTGTCTCTGTGCGATGTAAGTATCCTGCTCGCCTCCGGTAGCGAAATCGCTCTTGAATAGCACCTTGCTTCCGTCGTGGTTTGGAGAGGCGTACGCGGAGACATTGTAGCTCTTATGGGTATGGCCAAAATGCTCAACTGTTTGGCTACCATCTAGTTTGAGGGCGAATATCTCACTGTAGTTTTTTGCGTTTGTTCCCACGTAGCACCAGCCTTTTCTCTTGAACGCCCTACCAGAGATATGCCCGCCGTTATACTTATCTGGCAAAAGCCTGAGTCTGCGTCCATCGTCAAGTCTGTACGACCAAATTCCTCTGCTACTACCATACTCAAACTGCACATAAACTTCCCTGCCATCAGCGTCAAGAGCCATATCCCCATGACAACCTTGGTTGGCTAGCTTTCTAATGAAATTAAGCTTTAAATCGTATTCATAGACAGACGAACGAAACGGTGAGCTTTTATTTTCAGGGTCGTCTCTCCAGTTAATCAAGATATAATCACCAAGCGGAGAAACGCTAATCCAATCAAGAATCTGCTCATTAGTAGCTTGGTCTCTCCATGCGATATTTTTAAAATCCTTTTGGCTAACAATAGAATCTTTCTGGATATCATAAACAACGGCGGTGAGATAATTCTTGTTCTTCTTTCTTAGCGAGAAAACAACATACCTATCGTTCATATCGATATTGCCCTCCCACGGCCCGATATGCGCCTCATCGTAAACAGAAAGCGGAAACGAGGTTAGCTCAACCACACTATAATCACCAGAAATATCCTGCTTAACAAAGCTAAACCTATCGCTATACTTTTGCATTCCAAAGATAATATTTGGATTAAGACTAGACCATTTGCGCTCCCAGACGTGAGACCTAATATCTTTAACAATTCTAAACGTATGTGCATCTATTAGAGTGTTGTCTATTCTTATGTATGTCTCATCAGCATTGAAAGATTGATTCTTGGGATACTGATGAACGGGATGATAATTGCGATAGCCGCAAACTTTGCCATATTCGTTGAAGACTTTCTTATCTGTGATTCTAGTAATCTTCGTGCCAAACGTTTCATCAATGTACGGCTTAAGATAACCCGGCTTCTTTATTTTAGGCACTTTGGTAGGAACAAGTCTGTTCTTGTTTTGACGGCTTATTTTTTGTGTATCATTGCCCAAGACAACCGAAACACTTGCCTGTAAAATCAAAAATGATAATATCGCCACAGCTAGGATTTTCTTCATAGCAACCTCCGTATAATAGAGCAAGTTTCAAAACGCTACTATTATGCGGGATTACCATAGGATTGTCCAAATAAATCTAGGCTCAAGAGCATTTGCTGTTAAAATAAAACAAGCCCCTCTATTCCGCTTTGTCTGCGCTTACCCCGTTAGAGTTTTAGCTCTAAATGGAGTTCGTCTCGGAAGATATGAAATGCATTAAAAACGGCTATCTCCGTTGCTATCTATATCGGGTTTACTTGCGATAAGTGTATAAACGTTAATTAACTCTAGAAACACTAATCACTAATACCCAATCACTAACAACTAACTCAGCCCTTTGAAATACTCAATCGTAGCCGCAAGCCCTGAATCGAAATCTGATGTTGGGCTAAACCCAGTAGATTTTAGCTTATCAACCGAAGCGCGGCTATGCTTCACATCGCCTGCGCGGACTGGAGCATACTCAATCTTTGAGCTTGAATTTGTTAGCTTTATAATTTTCTCGGCGAGAGCGGTGATTGTAATGCTATTGCCATACGCAACGTTATACACATCGCTAAAGCTCTCATTAGTCGCAAGAAAAACGTTCGCTGCAACAATATCTTTAACGTAGATAAAATCTCTAGTCTGTTCGCCATCACCGAAGATTGTGATAGTCTCACCCTTAACAGCCTTATCAATAAAAATCGGTACTGCCGCCGCATACTGACTCTTCGGATCTTGGCGCGGGCCAAAAACATTGAAATATCTCATACAGGCAGTATTTAGCCAGCCCTCATCGGCAAACATCTTGCAGTAATACTCGCCGTCAAGCTTAGTAACAGCGTATGGGCTCTTTGGCTCTGGTAGCATAGATTCGAGCTTTGGAACGGTTGGGTTATCGCCATAGATTGCGGCGCTTGAGCTGTGGCAGAGTTTTTTAACGCCTGCATCTTTAGCCGCCTCCAAAACGTTAAGAATGCCTTGGGCATTTATCTCAACGCACTCGCTAAGCTTTTCCATACTCTCTGGAACGCTAATCATTGCAGCAAGGTGAAAAATGTAATCCACATCCTTAACCGCCTGCGCAACCGCATCTCTATCGGTAATTGAGCCTTCGATAAACTCAACATCAAACGCTTCTATATTCTTCTTAAACCCGCTGCGCAGATTATCCAAGACTCTAACGTCTGCCTTGCCTTGAAAATATTCAACTATATGCGAACCAATAAATCCTGCGCCGCCTGTTACTAAAACTCTCATTATAAACTCCCATCTTTTAAGGATTCTTAACCACTATAAATCGGCTCAGCCGTTAAACAACTTAATCAGCCGTAAAATCGCTTAAACAAATAAATCGTAAGCGTAATGAATATCGTTAACGTTGGTATAGCCGCAAGATAGCACCAAAACAAAATTGAAACAAGCCCATCCTGTATCTTTCGATTTGCCAAAGACGCCATCACCACCAGATTATTCGCAGGCGGCGAGCCAGCCTCTACAACCAGAATCAAAACAAATAAAAGCGAGGCTGGTATCAAGTGCATCTTGAGTAAAAATCCAGCATAGAAAATTGCAAGGATTGGAAAGACTATCAGCTTGGCTAGAATAACAGCGAAAATCGTTCGCTTGTTCACAGCGGCTTTTGGCGGCCCGTTCGAGAGCCTTCCGCCGAGAATTAATAGTGCGCATGGTATTGTAGCCTCCGCTAGAATTGCCGCCGCCCGATACGCCCCGTTCAAGATTCCGCCAGAATCCACTATTTGATGCTTCAATGGAGGAATTAACCCAACAATAAGCCCACAGAGAATCGCTATCACTGGAGGCGGAACTAGATTTTTGAGCTTAAACTCACGAGCTTTAACACCAGAAATCAAAGGAAATCCAATCGTCCAAAGTAGCGGCGAGAAGCCAAGCAAAAACATCGAGATTAAACTGATAACATCGCTAGCCGCTTGATTTCTTGTCGAAGCGAATATTGGAAAGATGTAAACAACAGCCGTCAAAAGCGGAATCGGTATATACCCAGCATTACTAAACGTTACCGTCGTAATCACAGCCGCAGCCATCTCCGGCTTTGGTCGAAATAGCTTAACCATAAGCTTGCCGACAACAAGCCCAGATCCAATATACACGACGCAGGTCGCAGGAAAAATCCAAAGCTCGCCGATTTGGCTTGCATGCACAGACGCAGAAACCTTCACAAAAAGCAAACATGGCAGAGTTAGATAAAAAGCCAACCGACTGAGCATTTCGAGTGATTCGGCCTTGATTAGCTTGTAACGCACAATCATCGCACCAGCCATAGCAGCTAGAAGAATAGCCCCGATTGATTGCGCTGCATAGTAGAATAATTTAAGCATCTCAGCCATAACACACTCCGTAATAAATACTCATGCCACTAACTTAAGGTTCCCTTTTTACTTAGTCGCCACAAACACCGCCCTTATTGGAGCGGGATACCCCTCGACAGTTAGCGAGATATCGTCTTTGTCAAGAAAATCGCCAAGCGACTCAAACGTCATCCATTCGCTGCTGCGCTGTTCATCGAGAGAAGTTTTGCTAATATCCACAACCCGAATATCTCTAAAGCCAACCTCTCTTAGCCAGCGCATGCAGGTTGTTGGGGAAGGAATCTTCCAGACATTGCGCATCTTGGCGTATCTACCCTTGGGCTCTAGAATATCGCCAAACTCATCTTCAACTATAATCGTTTCAAGCACGAGCTCCCCGCCATCTACCAAAAGCGAGCGCAGATGCTCAAGATGCTCAAGTGGGTCTTTTCTGTGATACAAAACTCCCATAGAAAAAACGCTATCGAATGCTGGCAAATTCTTTGGCAAGTCGTCAATCCCCAAAGGCAAAACGGCAGCGCTTTGGCATTTAAAATATTTATTCACAGCTAAAAATTGCATAACATAGAGCAAGAAAGGATCAATCCCAACCACCGCCCGCGCACCAGAGGCGGCCATTCTAAAACAGTGATACCCATTGCCGCAGCCAACATCCAAAACCCGCCGCCCTTTTAGCGGTGTTATGGCGTTTTTTAACCTATCCCATTTCCAATCACTGCGCCATTCTGTGTCTATATGCAGTGAGAAGAGATTAAATGGCCCTTTGCGCCAAGGGTGAAGCTGCATTAGGTTTTCTCTAAGCGAGTTAAGAGTCTCTTGGCCCAGAGGCGCCGCAGCCTCAGCAGAAACGGCAGGAGCTGCTAAATCAATAGCCGAAGTTTCTATCTCTGGCAAACTCGCGCAGGCGTTTTCCCATTTAGCAAGATCGCCATTATTAAGCTCGCGCAGGGCATTCTCAAGTACAGGCGTAATCGCACCAGCAAATTCGGAGAGCCCATTGCTATTTAGAAATGTTAGGTACGTTGAAAAATCCAGCATGTTATCTGCGACTCACAAAAATAATCACTTAAACGCCACTATCGAAACAAAATTGAAACATTGGAACCACAGATAAACATTCTTAAAGCCAACCGATTCGAGCCTCTCGAAATGTGTCTTTATAGAATCGCTGATAAGCACATTATCCAGAGACTTGCGTTTCTGGGCAATCTCAGTTTCGCTGTATCCGTTTAGACGTTTAAAGTCTAAATGCATATTAAATTGAAAATCCTGCTCCTTGGCATCATCAAAGACTACCTTCTCCGAGAGTAAAATCGCCCCTCCATCAAGCATACCGTCGTAGATGCGCTTAAGAAGAGAGAATCTATTCTCAGGCTTGAAGAACTGCAGCGTATAGTTCATAACCACAACGGACGCCCGCTGAATCTCTATATCCCCAATATCTGCAAGAACAACATCAACCGCAACATCGCTAACCTCAGAAGCTACGATTTCCTTACATCTTGCAACCATAGCCTCAGAATTATCGACAGCGATAATCTTGCAGTTTGGCTTATCTATCCCTCTGCGCATCGCAACGGTGCTTGCGCCGAGCGAAGAGCCAAGATCGTAGCAGTTGCTATCTGGCTGTGAATAGTGCTGCGCGAACACCTTAGTCATCGCGATAACAGTAGCGTACCCAGGCACAGAGCGGCGAATCATATCGTCAAAAACAGAGACAACATTCTCATCGAACACAAAATCAGCTATGCTCTCTCGATATTGAGAATAGATTGAATCTATATGTGGATCACTCACTTACAGCTCTCCTAAGCGATTGTGTGTTTGAGAAGCTCGTCCACCTTCTTGACAAAAACAAACTCCATGCCCTTCTTTGCCTCAGCAGGAACCTCTACCATATCCTTCTTATTACGGTATGGCAGTATCACCTTCTTGATGCCAGCGTGTTTGGCAGCAAGGATTTTCTCTTTAAGCCCGCCGATAGGAAGCACAAGCCCTTGGAGAGTAATCTCGCCAGTCATAGCAACATCAGGACGCACCTTCAATCCGAGCATCAAAGACAGAAGCGAAGTAAACATTCCAACACCAGCACTTGGCCCATCTTTTGGAATCGCACCAGCTGGGACGTGAATATGATAGTCGAATTCCTTGAATGTCTTATCGTCTAGTTTGTATTTATGAGCCTTGCTCTTTATCAACGAGAAAGCCGCCTGCGCACTCTCACGCATCACATCACCAAGCTGACCTGTAAGCGTAAGTTCTCCCTTACCCTGCATCGAGATTGTCTCGATAAAGAGAATCTCGCCTCCGTATGGAGTCCATGCAAGGCCAGTAACAACGCCGGCACTTCCCTTGCGCATTGCCACTTCTGATTCATACTTAACCGGCCCGAGCAGTTTGTGTAGGCTAGACTTTGTAATAGTCGCCTTGCGTTTCTTGCCTCTAGCGATATCGGTAGCAACACTCCTACAGATAGCAGCAATCTCACGCTCAAGATTCCTAACACCGCTCTCAGCAGTGTAGCTCTCTGTAATCATATTAATACACTCATCCTTTATCGTAAGCTGACTCTTCTTCAAGCCATGCTCCTTTAGCTGACGCGGAATGAGGTATTTCTTTGCGATATTAAGCTTCTCAATCGCTGTGTATCCAGCTAGCTCGATAACTTCCATTCTATCGTATAGGGCTTCTGGGATATTCTCCGTGTAGTTTGCCGTACCAATAAACATCACATTCGAAAGATCGAACGGTTGATCGAGGTAGTGGTCTGTAAAGGTATTATTTTGCTCAGGATCTAACACCTCAAGCAAAGCGCTCGCCGGATCGCCCCTGAAATCCTGACCAATCTTATCAAGCTCATCAAGCATAAATACAGGGTTGTTCGTCTTGCATTTGCGCAGCTCTTGCATAATCCGCCCTGGCAACGCTCCAATATACGTACGCCTGTGGCCTCTAATATCTGCCTCATCGCGCATACCGCCAAGTGAGATACGCACAAACTTACGCCCCATCGCCCTTGCAATAGATTTTCCAAGGCTAGTCTTTCCAACCCCCGGAGGCCCTGCAAAGCAGAGTATAGGGCTTTTGCCCTTTGGATTTAGTTTTCGAACGGCAAGAAACTCTAGTATGCGTTTCTTAACCTTCTTCAAACCGTAGTGGTCTGCGTTTAGTATCTTCTCCGCCGCAGCGATATCTAGCAGGTCTTCACTTTTAATACTCCAAGGCAACTCACACACCCAGTCCAGATACGTTCTAATCACGCTGTACTCTGGAGAAGAATGCGAGATTTTGCTAAGCCTATCAAGCTCGCGCAGCGCCTCTTCTTTAACATCGTGAGGCATCTTTGCCTTATCTATCATCTTCTTAATCTTGAGAATCTCATCGCTCTTGCGATCATTCATGCCAAGCTCAGTCTCAATAGCCTTTAGCTGTTCCTGCAAAAAGTATTCTCGCTGCGTCTTATCGATAGACTCTCTAACCTGCCCTTGAATCTTATTACTAAGCTCAAGTAACTCAAGCTGGCTAGCAAGCGCAAGTGAAACCTTCTGCAAACACTTTGCAGGATTAAACTCCTCAAGAAATGCTTGCTTTTCTTTAAGAGGAACATTCAAAGTCGCCGCTATAAAATCTGCCAAAGCCAACGGACTTGTAAGATTCTCAAGCATTATCGACGCCTCTTCAGGCGCATTTGGGCTAAGCGCAATAACTCGATTTGCCGCCTGACGAACGCTCACCATCAAAGCCTTGATTTTCTTAGTCATCCTAGTTTTAGGGTAAAGCGGCGTAATCTTTGCCTTAATATACGGCTCTGTCTGTACTATCTTATCGATGCGAAATCTCACCAAGCCATGAACAATCACCGTCATAGACCCCTGAGGCATCTGAATAATCTTAAGCACCGACGAAATTGTACCAACCTTATAAAAATCCTTAGGCTCTGGCTTATCAATATCAGCATTCTTTTGCGCAACTAAACCGATTACCTCATCATTATCGAGTTCGTCAAGCAACGCCTTGCTACGGTCTCTACCAATCGCAAGCGGCATAACAGTCCCCGGAAACGCAACGGCGTTTCGAATCGGTAAAATGCTTATAACATCTGGAATTTTATACTCGTGTTCACTCTCGCCACCAAACGCGTGGGCGCTTTCGCTATACGGGTCAAATCCATCTATATCTAAAAGTCTCATCTATCCCTACACTTTTTAACCTGAAAAGAATATTTTTCACACAAGGGCTAGACTCTAACAGCTATTTCCGAATAGCAAGCACAGTATTCTCTCGTTCGCCGACAATAACGTCCGCTTGCCTACCAAACTAACAGAGTCTCCCTAGACGGTGAATAATAATAGATATTGAGCATAAATCAACCAACAAATCGCCGCAAATAGCAGTAGAATTGAATATCACCAAACATTTTGACCATCTCAGAAGAGATTTTGTCGCCAGCTCAACAGCCGTGCCACCGGCAAAAAGCACCACTAAAAAAGCCCCACTAGATATTTCGTAAATTTGTTTCTAAAAATGCCTAAATATCATAAAAATAGTTGACACCTTCACCGGCTTTTTATAATATGACGCCTCTTTGGCACGGGGTCGTAGCTCAATTGGTTAGAGCATCGGACTGTCGATCCGAAGGTTGAGGGTTCGAGTCCCTTCGACCTCGCTGTGCTTAAAGCCTTGCAAGCCTGTGATTTGCAAGGCTTTTTTTGTGTCTTCAGTAGGCTACCCCTGCGTTTTGAATTGACTAATCCGTATATCACCGCCGGGCATATGAGCAATCAATTCAAGCTGTCCTCCTAGAGCATGAATCAATCGTTGCAAAGTACTAATCTGCATATCGCCCTGCGATTCCAATTTTGATAGGCTAGGTTGCTTGATTCCAATTGTTTTGGCAATTTCTTTTTGGGTAAGACCAGTTTCTTTACGAATTTCTGCCAGAAGCATCTCAGCCATCACTTTCTTAGCCTTAGCATTAGCTCTTGACAATCGTTTAGGATCCATCTTTCTTTCGAGATTTTCGAAATTTTTAGCCATTATACCAATCCCTCATTTTTCAGTTCTTTTAAATGGTTAAGGGTAGTTCTAATAATTGCTTTTGAGTAGCAAGTAGAAAATTTTTGTTGTCTGGCAAGAAAGACAAATTAGCCTTATTTGTAAATAAGGTGACTTTTGTCTGACGTAGTCCAGCGACGAAAAGGTTTGCTTGTCTGCCAAAATGATTTTTTAGAGGTACCCTTCATACACCGTTCAGCCTGCGGTAGCATTTTCTCATAAAAACGTCTGTTACCGGTTTTATCTCCAGCAATCAAAATATAGCTTCTAGTCTATATTCGTCAAGGGCTATATTATGGTTTATAAGATTATTGAAGATTACGAATTTAAGTGTAAGCGTTCATCTCAATGAGGCGATATGGTTCGAGTCCCTTCGACCTCGCTGTGCTTAAAGCCTTGCAAGCCTGTGATTTGCAAGGCTTTTTTTTGTGTCTTCCCTTCATTCCAAGCTGGGCGAGCGCAGAAGTACTCCAAAACGTGAAATCCCCCCACCCCTATTTCTCAAGGCAATATTTTCTTCCTTCCTTTAAACCATCTCAATAGCTATCAATAGTGGATGTTTAGTTTTTTAATTTTCTCTTGATTTTCCTGAATAACGGCAATATCCTATATAGGAAAATTGCTATATTTAAGAAAGTTGCTGTTGTTTTTTCCCGATAACCCTATATCTTGCACGGGGAAAAGCTGTATTAGGAAATCAAAGTATGAGACTTAGAGAAGAAGAAATTATAGATGAATTTACTAATCAAAAGGATTCTCTCACACCTCTTGTTGTAAAGAGTATCGAAGAGGAATCAAACTTGATTTCAAAGTATGGGATTGATGCCATCATTAAATTCTCAATCCAAGGTGGATCTTCCTTTGTCGCTGCCGTCGAAGTGCTGCCTGTATCTACCCCCAAAATCATCTCTGATAAATCCAAGATACTGAAAAACTTCGCTCCAGAGTATAAGACCAGTGGTCTGATACCGATGATTATTGCTCCCTACATTAGCGAAAAAAAGTCGCAATTGCTACTTGATGAAGGAATATCATGGATTGATCTTTCTGGGAATATGTTGGTCAAAGCATCCTCCAATATTTACATAGAACGGATGGGTAAACCAAACAAGTTTCCAGACACATCGCCTATAAAAAATATATATCGAGGAACTTCTTCTCTGGTAAGCAGAGCATTACTTCTCAACACCAAGGATTGTTTTTCATCATTAAATGAAATTATGGAATTTGTCAATAATCGAAATGCCACCATCACAACAGCAACAATCTCAAAGGTGTTAAAATCCCTCGAAGAAGACCTTCTGATAAAGAAGCAAAAGTCAAGTATCACGGTCGAGAAACCTCAGCAACTCTTAGAAAACCTCGTAGATAGTTATGATTTAGAACGAAAATCTAATCGTGAATATAAATATGACGTAGAGAACATAAATGAATTATCAGCCGTTTTAGATAAGTCCAATATTGATTATGCATTCTGCCGATTTTATGCAGCTCAAATAAAGAATCTTGGAATAGCAGAACAGATTACTATATTCATAAAGTCCATTCAGGACGTGAAAAGAGCTCTCAAAAATAACGGTAGTATTGCTGTAGCTGATGATGAGTATGGACAGGTTACATTTATTGAAACAAAAAACCCGTGTGTATGGTTTAATCTTGAAAAAACACCATCTGGTAATGTTGTAGACAACCTAGAGCTTTATCTTGAATTGGTAAATGATAGACCAAGGGGCCCTAAGATTGCAGAGCAACTAAAGCAACAAATCCTGGAGAAATATGTTGAATAACTCTTTAATCATACAATTGACTGAGTTAGCAAAAGCCTTTCAACAGAGGGATATCAAACCCATTATATGCGGTGGTTTAGGTGTTTATTTGAGCTCTTGTACAAAAGAAAGTCCGATCACTCAAATGATTCGAGCCACACAAGACGTTGATTTGGTATTTAGCAAACAAGACCTTATTGATCAATCTAAACGTAATGCCATGGCAGAAGTAATCGTTGGCGAATTAGAATATATTGTTCAAGATAAAAAAAGATACCACGGTTTCAGAAAAGACCCAGGTTTGGAACTAGACATCCTTGTCCCTGATGTAGCAGAATTGCCTCACGACAATTACAGGCTCAAACTCGTCAAATCTACTCTACATGGGCACATTGCTGAGGAAGCTGAATTTATTGATGAGGATTTGCAAATAATCTTTCTCTCTGATATTTCAAGAAAATTTGCTGACAAGACTGATATCAAGATATACGTTCCATGTACAACAAATCTAATGATTATGAAGCTCTACGCTTTTAGAGATAGGATTGAAGGAAAACGCGACAATCCAGAACGAGCAATGGCTCACGCCTTCGATATCTATATAGTCATCATGTTAACTGATATAAGAGACATCAAGAAGGCTCAGACATTTCTATCCCGCCATGAGGATTCCACTATCATCAAAGAAGCTAAGGAAATTGTAAAAGACAGCTTTTCCATGTGTGAAAAAATAGGTTGGCAGACAGTTCTTGAAAGCCCCCTGTTTTACCCAACATTGAGTGTTGCTCAGAGGAGAGATAAACTTCAGAAAGCATCCGAGCGATTGCTTCGTTGGTTTGATTTAAAGCTGTAACTTCGACCTCGCTGTGCTTAAAGCCTTGCAAGTCTGTGATTTGCAAGGCTTTTTTTGTGTCTTCAGTAGGCTACCCCTGCGTTTTGAATTGACTAATCCGTATGTCACCGCCTAGGCATGTGAGCGACTCTTTGCGATGATTCATTCTTCTGTAAAGCACAGAGATAAAGTGAATCTCCTGGGAGCGCGGAGCCCCAGCTCCGCAAACCGTTCAATGCAGTTTTCACTACCAATTCAAATTTGAGATCGCAGACATCTTAACGCTTGAGGCGATAACCACTAATCACTGACACCTAACCACTGACACATTAACAGGCGTTCCTAACCTCTCGTTACAAATAAGAGCCTGTCGCTTAGCGCGGTGGCGCAAGTGAGCCCGATGTAAATTACAACGGCAACGCCATTACCACCCCTCCCGATCCATAGGTTCTTTCGCTATGAGCGAAAACCAATCCGCTGTTGTCAAATCTGTAGTCGCGAAAAAATT
Source organism: Phycisphaerae bacterium (assembly GCA_027078365.1). Classification (GTDB taxonomy): domain Bacteria; phylum Planctomycetota; class Phycisphaerae; order Sedimentisphaerales; family Sedimentisphaeraceae; genus S145-28. The sequence goes on along the minus strand of JALWYQ010000031.1, from coordinate 38,816 downwards.
CACGCCCGTTTGGAGTTTTGCCGAGAAACATTGCAACAATTTATCATTTATGATATTTTAATGAAATGAAATTTGAGGATTTAATAGAAAAATAGCTCACTTGCCTGTAAGTCATCGCCGATGTCAAACCTTTCATCGAAAAGCAAAGCGACCTTCAGTTTCTCACGAAAGAGAATCTGATTAAAATAATAACTTCGAGTCATTGATAAATCTGGCTTATAAGAGACGCAAACAACGCAAGGCCCCCCTGGGAGCGCGGAGCCCCAGCTCCGCAAACCGTTCAATACAGTTTCACTACCAATTCAAATTTGAGATCGCAGACATCTTAACGCTTGAGGCGATAACCACTAACCACTGACACCTAACCACTGACACATTAACAGGCGTTCCTCAATTCTCCATGCAAATAAAAGTTTTTCGCTTAGCGCGGTGGCGCAAGGGAGCCAGATGTAAACAACAACGGCAACAACCGTTCCACCATTTCCTAAAACGATTTCCACCACGAAATAAACTAAAAGAAGATTGAGTGATTCCTCTCAATCCACTAAGATGAAAACCTTGATCTGCTCGGTGGCACTAAAAATAAAGAAAAGAGGAACACATAAATGTCAAGTTTTGTAGCAATCGATTTTGAAACAGCAAACCAGCGCCGTGATAGTGCCTGCGCAATCGGGTTGGTGAAGGTAGTTGACAATAAAATTGTAGATCAGCAATACAGACTAATCAACCCTCAAGACAGCTTCAGTGATATCAACATTAGCATTCATGGCATAACCCCCGAAGACGTCGAGGATGAGCCATCTTTCGATCAAGTATGGCAAGAGCTAGAACCAATGTTAGACGGAGTGAGCTTCGTCGCCGCTCACAATATGTCCTTCGATAAAAGTGTTCTGCGTAAAACATGCGAAAGGTATAATATCAAGTGCCCATCAATTAAAGAAGTCTGCACAGTAAAACTATCAAGACAGCTCTGCCCAGAACTAACAAACCACAAACTAAACACCGTCTGCGCATACCTAGACATAAAACTAGACCACCACAACGCCCTATCAGACGCCCTAGCCTGCGCAGAGATCGTAATCTTTGGTATTAAAGAATGTTTGATCTGATTGTAAGTATTCTTCGCTTTTCTGCAGTTCTCCAATATCTTTGGCATTAACCACCGTTTATATTCGGGTTAAATCGGTAAAAAACGGTTGATTTATCGCCTAAAACAGGATATTTTTAAGACGTTTTATTCTGGCATATTATGAGACCAGATATTTCTAAAACCTTAGCGCATCCCGTACTTAGGAGTCTGAAAATGGTAATAGAAGATCGTTGGCTATCTGTTGAAGAGATTTGCAAATATCTCGGGGTCAGCAACGATACCGTTTACAAATGGATTGCCGCAAGGTTGATAGACTCTTTAAGTTTCAGATCATGGAAGTTGATAAATGGGTTCGAGTAGGCAAGGCTGCAAATAAGTAGGAGGGTTAATACTAAATGGCATTTAAGAAAAACCGTAAGGCTTCGATGTTAGTAAAAGATCCTGAAGCATTGTTTCGTGATTTAAGAACACGAACTGTTGAAGGACTTCTGACTCAACAAGGCGATATGCTTCGAGCTTATATGGCAAATATTGGATCTACTGATATAGCATTGGAACTTCCAACGGGCAGTGGAAAGACACTTGTCGGATTGTTGATTGCTGAATGGCGACGACGTAAAAACAAAGAGCGTTGTATTTTTCTATGTCCTACAAAACAACTTGTTCATCAAGTAGTCGAACAAGCACATGAAAAATACGGTATAGAAACATTAAATTTTGCAGGAAGTAAGCATTCATATTCTGAATCTGCCATGTCGCGGTTCTTAAACTGCGAAGCCATAGGAATTGCAACTTACAGCTCTCTCTTTAACAGCAATCCTTTTTTTGATGACGTTAGTACAATAATATTTGATGATGCTCACTCTGCAGAAAATTATGTGTCAAAATGTTGGTCTCTGGAGATTTCCCGATATAAACAAGAATCATTATTTTTTGCTGTTACACAATTAATCTCCCCGCATATTCCAGAACATGATCAGGTACAGCTTGATGACGATGGTGATACATTGGATATGTTGTCAATCAATAAGTTGCCAATGCCATATCTGCTTAAGATTAAATCGGATCTCCTGAACCTACTTGATGTTAATTGCACTAAAGGCGAGAACCATTTTTGCTGGCAGATGATCCGTGACAACCTACATGCATGCCATCTATACTATACAGGCTGTTCTATTCTCTTGCGTCCAATCATTCCGCCTACAAATAGCTTTAAGCCTTTTGTGAATGCAAAACAGCGTATATACATGTCGGCTACACTTGGCGAGGGAGGTGATTTAGAGCGAATATTTGGGCGAAAAAAAATCACACGAATTCCAGCACCTGTCGGCTGGGATAAACAAGGGATAGGTCGAAGATTCTTTGTGTTTCCAATGCGTGTTTGTGATGAGCCTAAGGCATTGGACGCAACTTTAGAATGGATCAATAAATTTGATCGGTGTTTAATACTAACCCCTCGTAAGCTAGATGCTGATAAAATCAAAGAGAAGTTAGGGCAGAGTCTAGTGCAAGATGGGTATACATTATTTGACTCATCTGAGCTGGAGGCATCGAAAAAAGTATTTACCCAATCTCCCAAAGGGATTGCCGTGTTAGCCAATAGATACGATGGCATAGATTTAATTGGGGATGAATGCAGATATTTGGTTGTCTATGGACTTCCAGAGGCTATGAATATGCAAGAGAGATTCTTGATTTCTCGTCTAGCGGCCTCGGTTTTATTTGATGTTAGGATTCGCACAAGAGTTACTCAAGCAGTAGGTCGATGCACACGTTCTTCAACTGACTGGGCATTAGTTGCTGTGGTAGGCCAGAAGGTGCACCAATATTTAATGAAACCAGAAAATCGTAAAGTATTACACCCAGAGTTACAAGCAGAAGTAGAATTTGGCATTGAACAATCTGATTTTACCGAAACTAATTATTTTGCCGAGAACATAGACCTCTTCCTTGAACAGGGAGATGCATGGCAGGAAGTTCATAATGAAATACTTGAGCACCGTGACCAACTATCTCAAAATGTTTTTGATACGACAGAATCCCTAGGTGCGGTTGTCGCCAAAGAAGTCGAGTACCTTAATTCATATTGGAATAGCCATTTTGAGGAAGCTCTGGCAGCAGCAAAAGATGTACTGGTAGAGCTTACAAATGATAAATTGCGAGGATACCGAGCTTGGTGGCTTTATCTGGCAGGGAATGCGGCCTTTATGGCTGCAAAAGGCAACGTTGCAATGAGAGAAGAGGCAAAGCGAAATTATGCTTTGGCTGCCCAAGCAGCCGAAGCTCTACCTTGGCTCAAGCAGTTAAATTCACTATTTCAAACGTCACCTTATATTGAAGATGAATCTGACTCTGATGGGATGTCATTTGTCATCGAACGTCTTGAAAGACAGCTAGATAAGCTAGGAAAATCAAATAGCCATAGAATAGAGAGAAAATTTAAGGCTATTAGGGATGGCTTGAGATCTGTTAGTTCCAGTGAATTTGAACCTGCGCAGGTGCTTCTGGGAAAATTGCTCGGATTTGAGGCTGATAATTCAAGTGATCAGGGAGCACCAGACCCGTGGTGGATTCTGAATGAACAAATAGGGGTTGTTTTCGAGGATTACACTGATCTGGGGAAATCAGCAAAAATTCCGAAAAGAAAAGTACTACAGGCCAAGGGACACCCTGATACGCTACAGGAAAAACATCCAGACATTGATTTTAAGCCGATCTTATGTTCGGGCACTGACAATATCGATAATGCTGCATTGCCACATGTTGATGGCGTTTATTATATTTCAGTCGATCAAATGCGATCATTTTCAGAAAAAGCATTAAAAGTTATTCGCGAAATTTGGAATAGTTTCCCTGGACCTGGAGATATGAATTGGCGAGAATCTGCTATACAAGCCTATCGTGAGAACGATCTATCTCCAACCGCTGTTCTGAGTTTTTTCACAAATTCGAAACTTTCTGATTTGATTGATTCTGAGGGGTAAGAATTGATGGCTATGTACGGTGGATAATTGAGTAAAGTAAAAAAAAGCAGGATAACAAATGAATCTGGATAAGCTCAAAACTATGTATTCCGACAAAGGCTGTAGACAGGTTCTGTTTAAGGTGCTCTCTGGGAACGATAATTCAAAAAAATAGATATATCTTGGCGGTAGCATGAAAGCTGCTAATGTACTGCCATTAAAAATGTCAGATCAGACCGAAAAGATGGCTTTGCTAAAACCAAAAGGACATAAATGTCAAGTTTTGTAGCAATCGATTTTGAAACAGCAAACCAGCGCCGCGATAGTGCCTGCGCAAAACATGCGAAAGGTATAATATCAAATGCCCATCAATTAAAGAAGTCTGCACAGTAAAACTATCAAGACAGCTCTGCCCAGAGCTAATAAACCACAAACTAAACACCGTCTGCGCACACCTAAACATAAAACTAGACCACCACAACGCCCTATCAGACGCCCTAGCCTGCGCAGAGATCGCCATCTGTGGCATTAAAGAAGGTTTGATTTGATTGTAAGGATATGAAAAGGTCAGAGCAAATTCTTAGATCGAATTACTGTAGGAAAGTTATTGCATTTCTTTTATCTCCAATTTAGACTGCTTAGAGTGCAGCGCGGCACAACGGGTTTTTATCAAAAACACGAATACGGATATAGAAGCGGGCCTAATGGGTCAGTGAAACTATTACAATTCTGATACTAAGAGGCGATCAATGGGTGACATTAAACTTTTTAGAATAGAAAACGAAAGTGTTTGCGAAATACCTGGACAAAACGTGGCGGTAGAGAAGTCACTACAAAATCTCATCGAAAAACATCTTGAAGATTTTCTTGGCGTTAGATTACTGGCGAGTGAATATTCTACAGGCAAAAAGCATGGTGGACGTATGGATAGCCTAGGAATAGACGAAAATGGTTGCCCTGTCATTATTGAATACAAACGAGCCGCAAACCAAAATGTGATTAACCAAGGGCTTTTCTATCTCGATTGGCTCATGGATCATAAGGCTGAATTTGAATTACTTGTGATGAAGAAGTTTGGTAAGAATGTTTCTGATGAAATAGACTTTTCAAGCCCTAGACTTATCTGTATTGCAGGTGATTTTACTAGATACGATCTCCATGCTGTCTCGCAGATAAATAGAAATATTGAGCTCATGCGATATTGCCATTATGGCCAAGATTTATTGATGCTTGAATTGGTGAATTCCGTGACTGCGGAAAACAGTGACTATCATGATAGCTACAAGCCAACCAATGGTTACAAGCACAACTATAAAACGGTAACAGAAACACTCGAAGAAGCCTCTCAAGAAGTTGTCGATTTGTTTGATGCTGCAAAGGAGATGCTTATGGCCTTTGGCGACGACGTTCAAATGAAATCGCTTAAGTATTACTTTGCTTTCAAACGAATTAAGAATTTTGCATGTGTCGAGGTGCTCAACTCAAAAAAATGCCTCATAATAACTATCAAAGTTCGCCCTGATTCTATCACTCTTGAGCCAGGATTTACAAGGGATGTTAGCAATATTGGTCATTTGGGAACAGGAGACCTTGAGCTCACAATCTGCTCGCTTGAAGACCTAGAAAAAGCAAGACCGCTATTGGAGAAAAGTTACGAGAGTAATTAAAGCCACTTAGCTGTGCAAAATTCATCAATGAGGATGACGATGCAAACAGGAATTTACGAAGAAATCGTTAGTTTAATATTAGAAAAACGAATAAAAAAACTCCATTCGAATTCTGTAGATTTAGAGTCTCTGGATTCTGCTAATAGCCATGATTATCTTGCACAATATATCTATAGAGTTCTGACTCAGGGATTAGCTCAAGTTAAGCCTAAATCTGGCTTAAATAGTTTGGCTGAAAAAGATGCTAGCCGAATTCAACGACAAATCGAGATCTGCAATGAAATAATTAGTTCACTAAATAAAAGTGGAATCGAAGGCTTTGAAGAATTAAAGGTTTCGCCTGAAGCTAAGCGGCTATTGTCGATTATTGAAGATGCATCGGTTGCAGTACATCCTTCTAGGCCAGATACACCACTTGCCCTTGGCGCACTACTTACGGGAACTAGACAGGATCCCTCGCTTATTTCTCAACTCAAAAAGGAAATTGCCTCTGCTGATTGCGTTGACATTCTTTGCTCATTTATAAAATGGAGCGGCATTCGTATTCTCGAATCTGCATTGCGAATATTTACAGCAAAGGACAACGCTCGCCTGCGAATTATCACGACTAGTTATATGGGAGCGACCGATCTTAAGGCGATCCAATTCTTGTCAGATCTGCCTAATACGGAGATTAAAGTTAGCTATGATACGCATCGTACACGATTGCATGCAAAGGCTTATCTGATCCATCGAAATACAGGTTTTTCTTCGGCTTACATTGGCTCCGCAAATATTTCACAAGCAGCTTTAACTGATGGCTTAGAGTGGAATATTAAAGTCAGTCAGTATGAACAACCTTTTCAATGGGAAAAGATTTCGGCTACATTTGAAACCTATTGGAATGATGGAGAGTTTGAAAGTTATGCTGGGCAGATTGACGAAGTCCGCCTTCAGCGGGCATTAACAGAGGAGCGAGGCTCTATTGAATCCGAACAATTCGTACTGCCAAATTTTGATCTTCGCCCGTATGGATTTCAACAGGAAATTCTTGATCGAATTGCAATGGAGCGACAATTTCAACATCGCAATAAGCATTTAGTAGTAGCTGCAACAGGTACGGGGAAAACGATGATAGCCGCATTTGATTTTAAGTCATGGTCCCTGTCAAGGCGTAATGAAGGAATTTCTGGCCAACCGAGATTCTTGTTTGTTGCTCATCGTGAAGAAATTCTTCGTCAATCTCTTTATACTTTCCGTGCTGTGTTACGAGATCAAAATTTTGGTGATTTAATGGTTGGTGGAAATAGGCCAACACAACTTGAGCAGTTATTTATATCAATCCAGACTTATAATTCTCAGAATCTGACGCAACTGGTATCGGCTGAGCATTACGATTATGTTGTTATAGATGAATTTCATCATGCGGCAGCTCCAAGTTATCAAGACTTGCTAAATCACATACAGCCCAAGTCATTGCTAGGGCTAACTGCAACTCCAGAACGCACCGATGGTTTAAATATTAAACGACATTTTGACGATCATGTTACAGCTGAGATACGGTTGCCAGATGCGATAAACCGGAAACTTCTGTGCCCATTTCAATATTTTGGTATAAGCGATTCAGTGGATTATTCAGCTCTACGCTGGCAAAGAGGCGGATATGTTCAAGCTGACCTAGAAAAAACTCTAACGGGTAATGATATAAGAGCCAATCTGATTATTAATAAAGTATTTAACACAGTTTTAGATGTCCGCAAGGCATGTGGTTTGGGATTCTGTGTATCTCAATCCCATGCTAAATATATGTCAGATAGATTTAATCAAGCCAACATTCCTGCAGATTTTCTTACGGCGGAATCCAGTCGTGAGCACCGTAAAAGAGTCCAGTCTCGGCTATCTAATCGTGAGATTAATTTCATATTTGTTGTAGATCTATATAATGAAGGCGTTGATATACCTGAAGTAGACACAATATTGTTTTTACGTCCAACCGAATCGCTTACTGTGTTTTTACAGCAACTCGGTAGAGGTCTGCGTTTGGCAGAAAAGAAGGACTGTCTAACAGTTTTAGATTTTGTTGGCCATGCTCATAAAAAATATCGTTTTGATGTTAAGCTGAGAGCACTCGTAACTGATAAACATTGCCGGATTAAGGATGAATTGGAAAACGCATTTCCAAATTTACCTGCAGGTTGTAATATTCAGTTTGAAAAACAAGCTCTTGAGTATGTCCTTGAGAACATTAAACAATCCTTAGTACAAAGTAAGCTACGCATTGTGCAGAATATACAAAGTTTTTCTGCGGATACGGGTTTACCTTTGTCGCTAGTAAATTTCTTGGAATATTATCGTTTAGACATCGATGATGTCTACAGAAGAGCTAGCTGGTCACGTCTTTGCGTGGAAGCTGGTGTCCGAGAAAACTTTACTGATCCAGATGAGCTACAATTGACAAAAGGGCTGCGCAGACTGCATCATATTAGTGACGTAAAACAAATAGACTGCATTTTGGATGCAATGAAAGAACCTCAACTAAATATAAGTACTCTGCCATCCTTGCAACATAAACGTTTACTAATGTTTTGCTTCAGTTTGTGGGGCATAAAAAACTTGTCTAACTCACTGGAGGAAAACATACACAGAATAAACCAAAATCCTACCCTTCGCGATGAGTTGCTTGAGCTATTGGAGATTTGTAAAGGAAAAATCGCAAGTGTCCCACCTGTTCAGAGTATGGATTTTGAATGTCCACTTGAGATTCACGCGAAGTACACCCGTGATGAAATTCTTGTAGCTCTTGGACACTGGAATCTTCAGCGACAGCCGACAATGCGAGAAGGTGTACTGCATCTACCAAAATTAAACGCTGATGCCTTTTTTATTACATTAAACAAAGCTCAAAAGCACTATTCTCCGACAACTATGTATGCGGATTATGCTATCAGTGAAACACTTTTTCATTGGCAGAGCCAATCTACAACATCAGTGAATTCTCCAACTGGAGAGCGGTACATTAAGCATAGATCTAACGGCCACTCAATATTGTTGTTTGTACGTGAGAATCGGACTAATCGTAACAATCTTGCCGAGCCTTACAATTTTCTTGGTACAGCTGATTATGTAAGCCACAGCGGGTCAAGGCCAATAAGTATTACTTGGCGACTAAAGAGCCCAATACCAGCACATCTGATGCGTCAAACTTCCAGATTAGTTGTAGGGTAATGTGAAATGAATGGACTTGTACAGTACGAGCATATGCATAGTGGCAATATAGTTACTTCCCGCCCCACCATCCAACTGAAAGGACGTACCATTAAAAATCAGCCCCTCCGAATATATATCAGGCTAGTGAAAATTTAGTTGAAATTCGAGCTTGTTGTTGTATCGTGGAATGTACATTACCTGTGTCTATTGTAGCAGAGTGTTAGAATCGAAAAGATATGGTTTGGTTATTAAAAACTAAAGGGAGTATTTAAGGATTAACCCTTTCCTACAAGCAAGGCTTTAATTGATTTGTCTGACTATAACCACCCTGCTTTCGATAAAATAAATAATAAATATTACGCTTAATGTGTGAGGTTGTGATGGTAGATAAAACGATTGAATGCCCAAACTGTGGTGCTGAGATAGAGTTAACTGAGGCTTTGACTGGTCAGATTGAGCGTAGTGTTAAGGCTAAATATGTTGCTGAGGCTGCAAAGAAGGAAAAACAAATCGCAGAGAAGGCTGAGGCTCTAAAGAAGCAAGAGGAAGAACTGCGCAAAAGGCAGCAATCGATTGAATCTCAAGTTGATGAGAAATTAAAGGCTGAACGAGCTAAGATTGCAGATCAGAAAAAGAATCTCGAAGAGCTACAGCAACAAATCGATGAGCAGGTAGCTGAAAAACTCAGGGCTCAAAGGAAGGATATCGCTGAGGCCGAACGCAAGAAGATTCTCGCCGATCAAGCCCAGCAAACGAAGGCTTTGCAAGAAGAGCTCGAAAGAAAACGCAAAGAAGTATCTGAGGCTAAGAAGAAAGAGTTGGATTTTCTGCGCAAGCAACGTGAGCTTGAGGAGCAAAGTGAACAACTAGAGCTAGAAGTTGAGCGTAAGATTTCCGAGGAGAGAAAGAAGATCGCTGAAGAAGCCAGCAAAAAAGCGGCTGAAGAGAACATGCTTAAGATGCGTGAAAAAGATGATCTAATCAAATCAATGCAGGGAAAAATCGAAGATCTTAAGCGCAAGGCGGAAACAGGCTCTCAGGAACGGCAAGGCGAAGCTTTAGAAGAGCAGCTCCAAGAAGTGTTGCAGCAGGCATTCCCGTTTGATAAGTTTGAAGAAATCAAGAAAGGAGCCAGAGGAGCGGATATCTTGCAGGTCGTTCTTAATTCTTCGGGTAAAGAATGTGGCTCTATCCTGTGGGAATCCAAAAACACTAAGGACTTCCAGAAAGGCTGGATCGAAAAGCTTAAAAATGATCAACGAGAGGCCAATGCCAATCTCGCTGTTATAATGTCTGTTGCCCTTCCTTCAAAAATTGAATCATTTGGAATATATGAAGATGTCTGGGTTACGGACTACAAATCTGCCATAGGTCTAGCAATGGCGCTGCGACAAAGTCTTATCAATCTCAAAAGGTCGGAAATAATTCAGTCGAATCAATCTTCGCTAAAAGATGTGATTTATAACTACATAACAAGCCAAGAATTTGCTATGCATATTAAGGCTGTTGTGAGTGCATACAAGCAAATGCAGGAAGATTTGAACTCTGAGAAACGGTCTATGCAAAGAATTTGGAAAAAGAGAGAAACTCAAATTCAAAAAGTAATGGGAAATGTCACAGATATTTATGCAACCATAGAAGGATTGGTTGGATCACAGAAAGTCCTCCCTGCTATCGAACCACTCTCGCTTGAGTCTATAGCTGATGATGAATACTAAGCTTTGATATAAGGAGAAAACTTTGTTAGAAGTTACATGTGCATACACATTTTAGTAACTGCGGGCTTCATTCTATTTTGGAGATGATTGGGGTTAAGACAACAGCATAAAAACAATGTAGAGTAGATATTGAAACTTATGAGTTCACACACGGAGGTGAAGACAATGGGAAAAAGCCAAACACTGTCTGGCTTTTCGAAACATCTCAAATTACGCAAGAACTGCCTGTGCAATTACCGTTGAGTTGCTCTCACTATCTTTTTCTGATGGGAATAGTGGAGTTGAATCGTAGAGAAATATAGAGTTATGAAACCAATGCAACTGCCCTGCTTGCCCCACCACATTGGTCTGCGCAGAGATCGCAACGCTTAAAAAACAGTTCTTGCGAATATTAAATCTAGCTAGTGAAAATTTTAGTTGATATTTGGGCTTATTTTACCGTATTATATAATATGCATAATATACATAATATGCATTATATATATTTATCTTAGTTTTGTATCGTGAGGTGTTATGATGACTACAACCACAATCACAGATTTGAGAGTACATATCAGAAAGCTTGCTGATTTAGTGGCTTTTAAGGGTGAGAGAATTGAGGTTCAACGTAATGGAGAGACTGCTTTTGTGATGGTTTCTCCAGAAGATGCTGCATTGCTCGAAGCGCTTGAAGACAAGCAAGATCTCAGAGCCGCTAAAAAAGCACTCAAAGATGGCGATAGGATATCTCTTGATGATCTAGCCAATGAGCTTGGGCTCTAGTATGTACAAAGTAGAATTGGCCCGAGATAGTGAGAAGTTTATTCGCAAACAAAATAAATCGCTGCAGAAAAAGCTTGTTGCTGTATTAAGAAAACTTGCCGAAAATCCATACCCACCCAGCGCAAAGAAACTCAAAGGTCTTAATGAGCTTTACCGTGTTCGAGTAGGTAACTATCGTATTGTGTATCATGTTCAAAATAAAAGATTGGTTGTCTTAGTTCTGCGTATTGCTCATAGAAAAGATATCTATAAGGGATTGTAGCTGAGATTTAGCCCAAGCACTGATATAAGGAGAAAGCTTTGTTAGAAGTTGATTTACATGTGCATACACATTTTAGTAACTGCGGGCTTCATTCTATTTTGGAGATGATTGGCTATGCGCGCCAGATTGGGGTTAAGACGCTTGCTATAACAGATCATGGCGCTGCTGTGGGTGGTCGTGTTAGCAATGTGTTTTATCATAGGTTTGAGAATGTCTTTTCTGATATAAAGGTCTTTAAGGGGATTGAACTTAATCTTATTGGTCAGGATGGAAAGACTGATATGCCGATGGCGCAGCTAAAGAATATGGATATTGTTCTTTTGGGAATCCATGCGAATACGGAGATCGGCTTGGGTGCAAAAAAGAATACTGATATGCTGATTAGGGCGATGGAAGAGAATCCTTTTATTGATATCATTAGCCACCCAAACTCAAGGGAATACCCTCTTGATTTTTCTCGTCTAGCAAAAGCGGCAAAGCGGCATGGCGTTGTGCTAGAGCTTAATAACTCTAAAACGCTTCTAAATAGCGTTGACGATGAAATCACTAAGAACTTGATAAGAGCCTGTATTGAGAATGAATGCCAGATGATTATCAATAGTGATGCGCATGCGATAACCGAGCTTGGCCGTGATGAATCGGTAAGACCTTTCTTGGAAGAGCTACACTTTCCTGATGAGCTTCTTCTAAATCGAAATCCAGAGGTTGTTGATGAGTTTATTCGTCGCCGGAAGAAGAATAAGCTTGTTTGATTAATTGGGGACTGGTTTACTTGAGCATGAAGTTGAGGTTTTAGTTGTTAGGTGTCAGAGGTTAGCGGTTAGCAACTCTAGTGTTACTTGACGCGAAAGTAACGATTAAGGTGCCGCACCTAACGGAGCTAATATGGTTTGTTGCATACATTTTTCTACAAAGATGCCGCACCTATGGGGCTAGATGCTGGGACGGTTTTATCCCCTTCGGGGTTACAAAGGGTTTGCTCCTCTGGAGCATTTGCGTCGAAGCCGCGTAGGAAATATAGCCTTACATATTTATAGCCCCAGAAGGGGCGGCATCTTTGTAACTCCAAAGGATACAGCCCCCTCCTCTTCTAGCTCCATGGGAGCGATACCTTTGTTAAAGGTTAAAGATTCTAACTCTCTAGCGTTAATAAATACCACTTACAATTTCCAGCTTAATAGCCACCTTAAATCTCTTCTGCACCTGCGTCTTGCTTTTAATCGCTAATGGTAGCTGCGCAATATAGCGGCATAAATGTGAGTTTCTGTTCTGGTAATTCTTTGTATGTGCCACTGTAAAGCACCAGCCCTTGTGGGCAGTTTTGGTATTCTTTTAGCATAAGATGTAGGCTCTTTAAGCTCCCAGTTGCGCCAGATTTAACTTCTACAGGATAAATATCTCCTTGGCGGACTGCGAGGTAGTCCACCTCGGCGCTGCTACTACGCGCATTCCTTGCCCAATAGAAAAGCTCTGAACTACTCTTCGCTAGCATTTCTTGGGCAACAAATTGTTCTGCGAGTTTACCGCGGTACATTGCCAAAAGATTTTCCTGCTTTAATTCCAATTCTACTGGAACTTGGCAAAGTCGTTGCAGTAAACCGATATCCAGCATCACGGCCTTGAATTTCTTTGGATTTGCTGTTGCCCCAAGCGGCAACCCGGATGGATCGCAAGCTGGGATTTTGTGAATTACTCTTGCTTTAACCAGTAGGTCAAATGCTCTTTGGTTCATCTGTCCAGAATGCCCATCGTTGAGGCGGGTATATTTTAACTGCTCACCAATACTTTTGGCTGTATTCAAAAAGACAGCGTTAAGACATGTCGTATCAACGCGAGGCTTATATTTTGAAAAGTCATCACGATACGAGTCGAGAATTTCCGATTGGACAGCAAAGGTTTCGACCATCGAGCCAGAATCACGATAGGTCTTGACACATTCTGGCATACCACCAATGAAGAAGTAACTACGCAATTCACTGAGAATCTTTTTTTGAATTTCCTCGGCTATATCAACTGGAGATTTTATCGCGTACTGAGCCATCTGCTCTTTACCCATTGCGAGAAGATATTCATAAAACGTCATTGGGTGCATGTGTAAATATTGGATCCGCCCTACGGGGATGGATATTTCGCCAAAAGCAAACTCCAGCAAAGATCCGGCTGCAACAACATGGAGCTCTGGCATACACTCATAAAAGTATCTTAGCGCCATGATTGCTCGCGGACATGCTTGGATTTCGTCAAAGAACAACAGTGTCTTACCGGGGGTGATTCTTCCCACTTCCAATTCTAAATAATTTAGAATTGTTTTCGGGTCAAGATCCCCATCAAAATAGGTATGGATATCGCGTCGTTTTTCTAGGTCAATTTTAACGAAGCTATCAAATTGTTCTGCTAGAAAGTTCTCGACTAGCCACGTTTTGCCTACCTGACGCGCTCCGCGAATAATCAAGGGTTTACGTCGCTTTGAATCTTTCCATTCTAAGACTTGTTTTTCCGCCATTCTTTTCATAAAAGTAGGACTCCTTAATACTGTATCGGCTTATTTTAGCTCTTCCATAATAGAAAGTCAAGGTTGTTTCAATGCTATCAGCGTAGAAACTCAGGGGTCTTTCTATGTTATCATCGTAGAAAGTCAAGGTTGTTTGAAAAAAACATCATTTTTCAATGAATATCAAAGGTTCCTGTTGAAGTTACGAGGGGCCACACCTAACGGAGCTAAAAAGTAGTATTCCTACGGGAGGTTACAAATATGCCACTCCTATGGAGTTTCTTTTTCTTTTGTTGTGTTATTGAAGAAATAGGAAACGGTGTTGCCGTTGTAATCTACATCGGGCTCACTTGCGCCACCGCAATAACAGCACCGCTGCGATAAATGCACTACTATGCCAAGCGACAGACTCTTATTTGCATGGGGAATTGAGAAACGCTTGTTGAGGGAAAACTGTATTGAACGGTTTGCGGAGCTGGGGCTCCGCGCTCCCAGGAAACCACCCCTTCATGCTCAAATGCTTGGGGGCTTCTAATTAAAATAAGTTGTTTTATTCCGTTCCTTTTGCGTCTTCTGCGTCGTTTGCACTTGCCCTGTTAGAGTTTCAAACTCTAATAGGGTTCCCTTGCGTTAAAGCAGTTAAAAAGGTTTTTGAAATCTGTTCTAATCTGTGTTAATCTGAGATTAATATGATACGGTTTCTAAATTGCACGAAACAAGGACAAATATATGCCCACAATAACAATTCCATACTCACGCAGCAATATGGAGATAACTGTTCCAGATGAGAATCTAATCGGGGTGTTTAAGCCACAAGAGGTTTCCGCTTCGGGCTGCGCAGCTACATCTGAAGCTGAATTAGTGAAGCTCGCCCTTGATAATCCTATCGAAAGTGAGGGCCTTGAAGATTTGGTTATTGGGAAAAAGAATGTTGTTGTTATAACTAGTGACCATACTCGCCCAGTACCGAGTAAGATTACCCTGCCGATTTTGCTCGATCGCATCAGAAGCGCAAACCCTGCGATTGATATTACCATTCTAGTCGCAACGGGCAATCACCGCGCAACGACGCAAGAGGAGCTTACTGATAAGTTTGGTGAGGATGTCGTCAACAATGAAAGAATAGTTATCCATGATGCTTTCGATGATAATTCTCTCGTAGAACTTGGCATCCTGCCATCTGGCGGAAAATGCTTTGTCAACAAACTCGCTGTCGAAGCCGACCTCTTAATCGCTGAAGGGTTTATTGAGCCACATTTCTTTGCTGGGTTTTCAGGCGGTAGAAAAAGCGTTCTGCCTGGTATCGCTGGCTCAGAAACCGTGCTGGCTAACCACTGCGCAGAGTTTATCTCCGATCCTAACTCAAGAACTGGCAATCTAAAAAACAATCTCCTTCATCAGGATATGCTCTGGGCTGCCAAAAAGGCCAACCTTGCGTTTATTATGAATGTAGTCTTGGATGAGGACAAAAGAATCATAAAGGCTGTTGCTGGCCATTTTGAGAAGGCTCATTACGTAGGCTGTGAGTTTACCAGATCCATATCGAAGATTGGCAAGTGTCAGGCGGATATCGTTATAACCTCAAATGGAGGTTATCCGCTAGACCAAAATATTTATCAGGCAGTAAAAGGCATGACTGCCGCTGAGGCGATGTGCAAATCGGGCGGTACTATCATAATGATTGCAGGTTGTGAGGATGGTCACGGCGGTGAGGCGTTCTTCCAAACGATGGCGCAAGCCAAATCACCGCAGCTAGTGCTTGATGAAGTGAATAAAATCAAACGCAGTCAAACTCGCCCCGATCAATGGCAGTATCAGATTCTAGCCAGAGTTTTGACTAAGCACAATGTTATCTTGGTTACAGATCTCTGCGAGGCTTCAATAGTAAAAGCAATGCATCTTGGCCACGCATCAACTTTTGACGAGGCTTTAGTGCAAGCTTTCATCGAACACGGCAAAGACGCCCAAATAGCGGTTATTCCTGATGGAGTGTCGGTTATAGTTGAGTGATACCTAGTTCGAATCTACAAAATCCATTTTTGGTGGACAAGCGTATTTTTTCATAGCTAAAAAGTAAAAAGGAAAGATGATCTTCTAGGGATATGCGATCAATGCTAGCAAAAAAAAAGTTACCATACTACCTTGCAGTTTACTGTTGTTGTATGGTAACTTCTGCAAGCCAGTAACACTCTGTCTGGCTTGCAAATATCTTCACATGCTTATTTAGGGTTGGAACCCAACACCCATGATTTTAGGAGTGGTTTGATTTCTGCCATTCTCTTAACAACTTTGGCGTAATTGAGCTTCATAGCTTTGATTTCACTGATTGGTTTTAGTTCGGGAGCTGTTTTCGCTCCTTTACATAAAGGAATACCAGCATAATCACTGAGAGAGAGCTTCTGCTGTGTTTCTTTTGAGAGTAGATAGTCGATTAAGGCTCGCGCTTCATTAGGATGATGTGCACCCTTTATGAGCATCGCTGTGTTTGGAATAACAAAGCAACCTACCTGATTTCTCTTCTGATCTGGATAGACGATAGAAATCGGCATTCCCTGCCTTATACGTTTAACGGCATTGTTAGAATCTGCGATAGCAAAGGCGTATTTGCCGGTCGCTACAAAATCTACGCTCTGAAGATCGTCTGGAGCAATTACAACTTTATTGCGTCTCATCTCTATTACCATTCTTCTTGCTAGCAACTTATTCCAGATTGTAAACATAGCCGCCATATGGTATCTAGAGCTACCAACTAGAGGATTAGCAATAACAGCCTTGCCTCGCCACTCAGGGTCTAGAATCGCATCAAACCTATCAGGTTTGTCTTTTACCTTTTTATTTACAACAAAGACCCTTGCCCTAGCAGAAAATCCTGTCCAATAACCTTCTTTATCTTTGAACACATCTGGAATGGTTTCTGCATTCTTTGAGGCATAAGGCTCTAAGACTTCTTTTTGCTTCAGAATCTCTGCCCCAATTGGGTCTGTAGCCCAAAACACATCTGCCTCAGGAGCACCCTTTTCAGCGATTAGTTGGTTTATTAGGTTGGCTTTTTCCTCGCCCTTGCTGCCGTAAACAGCCACTACCTTTATGCCTGTTTTTTGCTCAAAATCATTGAGTATAGGCTCTGAGAACTTCTGGTCTTGAGAGACATATACCGTAACAGTTTTTGGACTGCTTTGCACTGTCTTGCAGGAGCTAAGAGACACGATTGATACTGTAAGTATTGTTAATAGTAGAAAAAATTTATATCTTTGGTTGTTCATCGTTATAGATTCCTCTCTTTATAAAATTTTCATCTCTATATTAGATTTCTACCTTTAACTTATAACGGCTAAATCGCCACAATCTCTTAATTTTGATATATCCCTAATCGTTATCTTTTTCTACTTTTTTCACCACACCATCGCTGGTAACTTCAATTTCATACTCGACGCCATCAACAATTTTCTTTATTTCGTAAACTGCAACACCATCGTCAGTATCTTTCTCTACGCTTACAATACTACCGCCAGGGATTGCCTTATTTGCAGCATCTAATACTTTTGACGGCATACCTAACACGTTTGCCTTTTGTGCATCGCTTTTCTTGCTTTTAGCCTTTAGCACTGCTGATAGATCAACCCCATCGACTTTGATATTGTCGAATTTACTTCTACTGTCCGCTTTGACCCACAAACCTACCATGCCTGGTTCGGTAAAAGTAGAATCTTTAATATCAATAACTTTCTTACCGTCAAATTCTACTTCGATACTAACTCCATCCTGTTCTATCTCAATTTTATGCCAAGCGGTTTTATCTGCCTTGATATAGACAGATGCAAGTTGCTTGCGTTTGCTATCTTTAACGTAATAAAGGCGAAGATTATCTTCGAGTGGATTCCAGCGGCATACGTAATAATTCTTTTCGTCTTTAGCTCTCCAGATTACCCCACCGCCTTGATCTTCTTTGCCGTCAACCGCTTTGAGCCAAACTTCAAGTTCAAGGTCTCCATAGATGTGATTTTCTAGTATCAATAGGTTGTAGGTTTCGCCACTATTTTCGTTTTGTGTTATCGCAACAACATGTGTAGAAGCTGGCAGTGATTTATCTTCTACAATTTGCCAAGTAGCGAGCTTTCCTTTTTCGTTTGTCGCAGCAATTTTGTAGCCCTTAGGCACCGAACCAACCTTATCCTGTTCAAACGACCACATACTATAATGTTCTTTACCACCCTTGAGTTCCTTTTCGAGCAGAACACCATTCTCTGCAATCTTGGCTTCGTATATTTTGCCGTTGATTGTTAGACTTGCTTCATATACTAGTTTTCCGTCGTCAGTTTTTTTTCTTATCTCATTTATATTTCCATTAGAGATCTCTCGCTTTAGAGTCGCTTGTACTGCCGCGGGAACCTGCGTAAATGTAACTTGCTGACCTAGCCCATCATCAGCAAATAAGGTTTGTGGAACAAGAAATGCTAGTGCTACCACTACTGGAATCGTAAATAACCATGCGCGTTGTAAAGCCTTCATCTGAGAGACTCCTTTCATTATTAACGCCTTTTATTTATCGCATCGAAATGCACAACAAGTAGTTAAATGAATTTAGGAAACAAGCCAATGCTTAACCAACCACCAATATACCATCCTAGATGAAATATGCAATATGTTCTAATGGTAATGAGGAAAATCAAAACTAACCTCAACTTGGAGATGTGCCTGCCGATTTTGTTCTTTTGTGAATTGAACGTCGCGTATGGGTAGCGTCGCAAATTGGGACACCTGCAATCTACATTCAAGCTCATAGCTAGCCCATGTTTTACTATGCGGTGTAAATAAGCCAAAGCCCGCCTAGAAGAACCAGCGATCCGCAAATTTTCTTTAGGATGAGTGTACCGCTTGATTTGTCATTCCAATTCATGTATTTTTGCACAATCTCTGTAAATGTGCCTGCAAAGATAATCACAGAACAATGCCCCACTCCGTATGCTAGTAACAAGGCTACTGCGTAGAGAATATTGTTGGTCGCTAGCTTGAAGGCTACTCCAAGCATAGGCGCCATATACGCAAAGGTGCAAGGGCCTAGCGCAATTCCAAATATTAAGCCAAGAATAAATGCCGCTAATGCTCCCCTGCGTTTCATTGAGACTTGCCCTGGCCCAGACCATGGCGAAGGGATCACGCCAAGTAGGTTTAACCCGACTGCAAAAAATATAATCGCTACGAAGTAGTTACTGTACTGGCCAATATCTCCAATCATCCTGCCTGCTGCAGCGGTTATTATTCCGATGGCAGCAATGGTAACTAAAATACCTACGGCAAAGAGGGTTGAGATTGTAAACGCCCTTTTGGTTGATATTCTGCCTTGGTCATCAATAAAGCCAACAATCAAAGGAATACTCGCAAGATGGCACGGGCTAAGCAGAATGCTCAGAACGCCCCACGCAAAGGATGCTGCGATAGCTACAAACCATGCACCCTCTACCGCTCGAGTTAGCTGAGTGAATATCTCCTGCATATCGCAAGCCTCTCTTTTAAAATTCTATGCCAAATGATTTCCACTTTGCCAGAATGTCTTCTTTTGAAAAGAAACCTTCATGCCTAAATAGCTCTTTGCCGGACGCATCATAGAATATTTGGGTTGGAATAATCTTTACTCCGTACTTTCTTGCCTCGTCGGGATTTTTCCACACATCAATAAACTCAACATCAAGCTTGCCAGCATGCTCAGCTTTTAACTCGTCTAGCACGGGAAACATCATCTTGCATGGTACACATTTGTCTGCGCCAAGGTCAAGCAATTTTGGTAGAGGTTTTTGGGTTGGCATATTCTTGGAATCGTCAATCGTTTTTTCTGTTGCAACAACTTTCTCTGTATTGACCGCCGTAACAGAAGGTGTGTTTGACTTGGCGACTGAGGAAGAAGCTACCTTCTTATTGTTTTGTTTCATTACAACGACAACGCCCACAGCTATTATCAATGCAAGAACGATAATGGTTTTGGTAATCTTATTCATAGGTGATACTCCTTTTTCAAGTTTATAATTTTACTCGCCACTACAACAATCGCAAGATGTGTCAGTGATGCCGCCATGAATATCTAAGAGAGCCGCAATGTCTCGATGGCAACAACGTCCCTCTGGATGCAATTGCTTGCAGCGGTTGCCAGTACAGGCGTGGGTTGTTTGTTTGATTTTGTCTATGCTAGATGCACCCGATTTAATAGCAGATACTATTGTCTGTTTGTCTACATTCTTGCAGTAGCAAACGATTGCGTCATCTGGTGCAATCTTCCAATCAATCTTACACATAATATGCTCCTAGTATTTAGGAAACCTTCAAGCAATCTTAATAAGTAACTACAACACATTACACTCACATAGCAAATCAATCAAGACAATAATAGTTTTTATATTAGTGCAACATATGTTTGATTATTTCTCTGAGCACAAGAGAGAACATCGCATTGAAGAGATACTTTTCCTAAAAACATGAAGCCTAGCTAAGCATTTTTTCAAACAAGTAAAGGGCAAGGCTTCAGAGCTTGTTAGAGTTTTAAGTGTCATACTTTGTTTTCACGCTCTACATGGTAAGATCTGTTATATTGTGTCATTTGCGTTAAAGAAGTTAAGGTTTTCAAAATCCGCATTTATCTGTGTTCATCTGCAGTTCATTTTCAATCATAAAAAAACTGCCGGCAACTTTTATTAGTTACCGGCAGTTTATAAATCTTTGAGACCAACCTATTGCCAGTTAGCAATCAATTCTGCTAGGTCTTCAATATCCACGCCATTAACGCCGTTAAAGTCTGCGCAGGCTGGGGTTGGGCATCCTGGTGGGTTTAGCCACTGAGAAGCAAAGATATTCAAATCAGCAATATCAACAATCGAGTCGCCGTTGAGATCTCCAGTAACAGCAAAAGCTGTTTTGTCTGTTGTGAACTGCCAAACAATGCCAGGCGTCTCTACAACGCCAAGCGAATTAACAGCGTCAACTCTCCAGTAATAAGTAGCTCCGTAGCCAAGCTCTGGATCAAAAGCACTTGGGCTAGTTGCTGGAATGCTTGCCTTATACAAATCACTATCTCTATCCGCAACCGCTACTTGAGCAGCGTCTGTACCAATATAAATATCATGTGATGCGGCAAGCCAACCGTTTGTCCAAGTTAGCTCTGCATCAACAGCAACGCCATTGTCTCCGTTAGCAGGCGATGGGGTTGTGGCTGTTCTTAGGGCGTTTGCTTTAAGTTCAATTCCAGCAACCATTGTATCTACGCGAGATTGAATCTGCTCACCGCTAAGTACATAGTTGTCTAATGAGAACTCTTCAATGAAGTACTTTTCTGTATTGCCAGCGAGCCAACCACCTAATTTTATTTTGCTACTGCCAAATTCACCATCATCTTTTGCATTCCAATCAGTAACTGTAATGTTTACTGTATCAGTCGCGATTAGATTGCCTGACTCGTCGTATTGACGCAGAATGCAACGGCTATTTGTAAGGTCCACAGTTACTGCAAAATATACCCAGTTGGAAATATATGCGCGTGTGTTTGTAGCCGAATCTTGAGCGGTGTAAAACTCAAAGCCGTCACCAAACTCAAGAGTCGCCTTGCCGTCTTCATTAGCTCCATATTTAAGAGTGATACCATCAAGGCCCGTACCAACTTGGAAAACTGTGGCTGTTACCGCACCGGTTCCTTGAATCTTTAGCCAGCAGCCAACCGTTATGCCGCCACTAGTTCCGCTTGCGTAATCGATGTTGCCCGATCCATCAGGAAATATGATAATCGCAGATGAATCGTTAAATGATGCCGCTTTATTCGCTGGAGTGCTAGAGGCAAAGAGCCCATCTGTTAAGCTCATATCCCCATAGACATCTGCATGTGGATCGCCAAGTGAATAATCTCCGTTGGCAGGATTTATATCCCAGCTTACGCTGTCGTTTAGATGTGCTAGGAAAGTCGTAGCCGTAACGATAATTGAAACGTTTGCTGTGTCAGTATTGCCGTTACCATCGCTGATTGTATAGCTGAAACTATCGGTTCCAACCCAATCTGGGTTTGGTGTGTAGGTTACATTTGCACTCGTAAATGAAACGCTTCCGTTAGCTGCCGCTCCAACTGAAACAACGCTAACAGAGTCACCGTCAGGGTCAAAATCGTTTGCCAATACATCGATTATTACTGGCGTATCCTTAGTTACGTCAGAGTGGTCGTCATTTGCTTTTGGTGGATTGTTATCAAGAGTACTCATTGAGATCGCTGGGTCGCCTTGATAGTTTAGGCTAAACTGAAGCCACCTATAAGTGCCACTGCTACTACGGCCTGCCAAAGCGGCTTTGTGTAGATAGAATATTTTGCCTAGCATTATCTCGCCGCTATCGAAAAGCGCGTCATAGAATTTATAGGCATACTGGAAAGACTCGCCGCCTGTAGATGTGTCACTCGCAGTTTCATACTCAGGCGATCCCCATCCATAACGAGAGCTACCAAAATAAGCGAGAGCACCGCCTTGAGCGTTGCGTAGGAATGCCTCACTCAAACATGGATCTGTATTACCATCAAAGTGAGCAGTCAAACAAGAAGTTGTATAGACGAATGTTGTGTCCGCTGTTATAGCCGCTGCATTGTCAGATTTAAACGAACCATTCTCTAACGCCCATGAATCATCATAGCCATGACCTTCCTTGAATAGGATGTAGCAACCTTCATTGAGTTTGGCAAGCAGGTTAGAAGCGTTTAGAGTGTAATCGCCCGCCGTTGAAGAATCCCAAGATGTTACAAAGTCAAAGAACCCTTTAACCACTGGCGATGACATAAACGGTTGGATAGCGTCGCGATAGAGGCGTCTTGTCCACATTTCGCCATCACTAACATAATCGTGCTCTCTAAAGCCTAAAAGACCATCGTAGAGAGTATCGCTCGGTCTGTTGTCGTCACTGTAAACGTCCCAAAGATAATTTGCAGAGATAAAGACCTTTTTCTTAAACTCATCTGAAGGCGGGTTATTCTCAAAATCAATAAGCTTGTTTATGTATGCAGACGCTTGAGCTGGGCTTCGCACGGGAATTCTTCCCACGATAACATCGGCGTCTAAGTCGCCTTCATCGCCTACAGCAGTACCAGACTCGCCGTAAACGCCGTCTCCATCTTCATCCCAATTGCCGTCTAGACCGGCATAGTAAAAATCGGTTGGAATGTCCGCTCCGATTATATCGCCAACTGCCACGTAGCAATCTCTGTCCGGAATAATTGTATCATCACCACCGAGGACAACATAAACAGTCCCGTGGTTAGTTACATAATCTATAATACAATTGCGAATTTCCTCCTGATTATCAACTCCGGAATAATCAGGGTTTTGATAAATACTCTCAACCGTAACGACCTGCGTGGTCCAACCGTTGAAGCTTGCTCTGTGGTCAGCTAAGGCACTAAACGCATCAGCAAGTGAAGATGACGTGATAATTAGATAGTAAGCATCTTGAGAAGATTCATCTTGCGTTTGCATCGAGTCGCCATCTGATTGAATCGTTTTGACATCTTGGGACTGGGCAATGTCTAGAACTTCTGGATTGACCATTATTCTCTTGATGGAATCTTTAGAGAAGAGACTCTCGCGAGTAGAGCCAGATTTTGCTCTTAGTGAGAGAGCCTTATTGCTAGGTTTTAGAGTTAAGCTAATATTAATCTTTGAGGCTAAAAATAGCGATCTCTTCGCCGCAACGTAGCGCAGTGGGTTTAATCTGATAGATACATACGGCTCGCCGCCGAAGCTGTAGCTGCCAAGTATCTCTGCTGCGCAAGACGGGAAAGACTCTGTTGACAAATAAGCAGTTTCATTCTTCTCGGTAAAAGCCGCTCTTGGAAAGCTCAAAGGCTGCGGCGGCTGGGCTGGAATAACATTGATATCATCTCTTATTAAACTCTCGTCTTTGCTGACAATCATATTGCTCACCTCAAAACCAGTAGGTATCGCAACATTAATGTATTGTGCTGGTAGCCAAGGAGAACCGGCTTCGTCTTCTGGCAAGAGGCAGTCTTTCATCTTTACAATCTCGTAATCACGGTACGATTTAAACGAAACATCTGCGCCGTTAAATGCGCAGTCTAGACTAATAGTGCTTCCAGAGATCGTGGTTGTAACATTATTTGCATTCGAGTTGCTAACGAGAGAAATGCATAGCAAAACCAAAAAGATGGCCTTAAAGAGTTGTAATCTTTTCATTTTTCACCCATAAATTTGAAGGAAATAATACTGTATTATTGGCGATTTCCGTGGGGTTCTTTGGCTATAAAGCCTTTTTCGGCTCTAAGAACACTCATCTTACCAGCCAATAGGTATATGCTTAATAGAGTAGCTTACCATTTTAGCCGCTAAAACTCCAATAAAATATCCATTCAGCACAAATACGGAGGGGGTTTAGCCATCTAAATTGGCTAGGATAGAGAAAGTGCGAGCTAGAAGAACTAACGTCCCCGACAGGACTTGAACCTGTAACCTTTGGCTTCGGAGGCCAACGCGCTATCCAGTTGCGCCACGGGGACAATTTGAGCGGGTTATTATCTCTGTCAATGCCGCTCTTGTCCAGTCATTTCTACGTCTAAACACCATCGTAACAACAAATCCTTGACATTGGCAGCCAATAAGCTTCTAATCAGAGTAGTTTAACAACACCATTTTGGGAGAGTATGATGAAATTCACGCGAATCTTAGTCATAGCATTACTAGCAATATTTAGCTTATCTGCAACGCTAAATGCGCAGCCTATATCGGAAAAACAAGCTAGAGAGGCTCTTCAAGGTTGGCTTCTTTCAACACCAAAGCCGCTTGGAAGCAACCTCTCGCTTAATCAAGGCGAACTCTTTACAGAATACGACGACTCAGGTGAACCGGTATTCTACGTGATAAACCTCGATAAACAGGGGTTCGTGTTTCTAAGCGCAGATGACGATATAGAGCCGATTATTGCGTTTAGCCCAAACGGTCATTTTACTGGTTTTGACAATGACGAGTTTGTTTCTATTGTCAAAAATGATTTACTTGAGCGCCTCGAAGCAAATAACATAAGAAACACAAGCCTACGAACAACAAGCATTAACCCTAATGCTATCAAATGGCAATATCTTCTTGAAAGTGCATCTGCCGACGCTATTTCTATCCAGTCAGAATCCGCTACTACTCAAGAAATCGACGATTTACGCGTTGAACCATTGACAGCAACCCTATGGGGACAAGGCGATGAAGGGTCTGCGCCCTGCTACAATTATTACACTCCAAACAACTATCCAACTGGTTGCGTTGCCACTGCAATGGCGCAGTATATGAGATACTTTCAATATCCAATCAACGGCATCGGCTCTTTGGCCATGACTGTTACGGTAGATGGTAGCAATCAAACTGTTTGGACTCGTGGAGGTGATGGCGCAGGCGGAGCATATGACTGGTCGCTGATGCCACTAGATCCAAACGCAGCAACAACGACAGAGCAAAGACAGGCAATTGGAGCACTTCTTGCCGATTGCGGAGCGGCAGTTTCCATGAGCTATACTGCATCATATTCTTCCGCAAGCAATAAAGACGCTGTCGATCAACTCAAAGCGGTATTTGGCTATAGCGATGGTGTTTACGGGCGAAACTCTGGCGGTGGCGTGTCTGCGAGTTTATTAGCAATGATAAACACAAATCTAGATGCAGGTTACCCTGTCATGATTTCGCTTAGCGGTTCAAGCGGCGGCCATTCGGTACTTGTAGATGGCTACGGCTATAATTTATCAACTTTGTATCATCACTTAAACATGGGTTGGCAAGGCAATGACAACCTTTGGTATGCTCTTCCAACTGTTGATGCGTATTACGATTTTGACACCGTAGATGACTGTTGCTATAACATCTTCCCAAATATGCAAGGTGAAATAATTAGTGGCCGAATTAAATACGCCGGCTCTGCCCCACTTAGTGGAGCGACTGTTACAATCAAATATCCAGACAATTCGATTAGGCAAACCACATCAAATGCAGCTGGCATCTATGCATTCGAAGGATTGCCATCGAACACAACCTTTACGATAAGCGTCTCCCTAGAAGGATATGCATTTACCCCTCAAATAGTTTCAACCGGAACTTCTAGCGACTATTCAACAACAACTGGAAACAAATGGGCAATCGATTTTGAACCAACCAATCCAGCCCCTCCAATTGCCGTTTCAAAAGACATTAACACCGACTCGACTAGCCCTGTAACAATCGAGCTAGACGTTCTTGACGATGGACTCCCAGACCCTCCGGCGGCTCTGAGCACTTACATAACTTCTCTGCCACAGTTTGGTCGCCTAGACGACTCTAACGGCACAAGGATTACAGAAGTGCCGTATTTGTTACCAGCTTCGAGTACTAGCGTTACATACACTCCTTGCCCAAGATTTGGCGGAAGAGATTCATTTAGTTTTTACGCCAACGATGGCGGCACTAGCCCATCTGGTGGAGATTCCAACGAAGCAACGATTGGCGTTAATGTTAACAACACATTCACAGACGAATACTCACACAACAATTACGCAGGCTCCTGGCCACTAAAAACTAGCTACAAAAATTGCCGCACACAAACCATCTACACATCTAGTGATATTGGCGACTCTGGAAATCTCGTAGCAATCGCTCTTAACATCAACTCCTTGGTGGTGAGCGATTTCGATAGGTTGACAATCAGAATTAAACCAACCACCCAGACAAGTTACAGTGGATATCCATATTACCAGACAAGTGGCTGGACAACTGTTTTTGATTCAGCAACAACTGTGGATGTAGTTGACGGCTGGTGGCAAATAGATTTTACCACACCTTTTAACTATGACTCTGCGGAGAATTTATTTATAGATATCAGCTTCTCTAACGCAACAGCTTCTACGGACAACACATGCTGGCTGAGAAACGAAAATGTAAACAGAATAGTGATGTCTTACACGAATAGCGACAGCGATCCGCTAAGCTGGTCGGACTACTCAAATCCAGGGCTGTATCTAGCTACTGCGCCGGCGGCAATGCGATTCATAAAAGAAATCGATGCTGATAAACTTGCGGGAGATTTTAATAACGACTGCCGTGTCGATAGTAGCGATATGACGATATTCGCCCAATGCTGGCTGTCAGACCCGACGGATACAAACTACAACCAGAATTGTGATTTGGATAATTCAAACAGCGAGATTAATCTAAGCGATTTTGCAATATTTGCTACAAACTGGCTAATCGATTCGATTGACTAAACTTAACTATTCTTGAGATACTCATTAATACTCGCCGCAGCTATTCGGGCTTGCCCCATAGCTAAGATAACCGTCGCTGCGCCAAGAACAATATCGCCGCCAGCCCAGACTCTATCGAGACTTGTCTTGCAGTTCTCATCCACCTCGATATTGCCCCACTTATTGAATTTCAATTCAGGAGTGGTTTGTCTGATTAACGGATTCGCCCCATTACCAATAGCCACAATCACAGTATCAACTTCAAGTTCAAACTCACTGCCTTCAATCGCAACTGGTCTTGGTCTGCCAGAAGCGTCTGGTTCGCCAAGTTCAAAACGCTGAATCAACATAGCTCGGACAAGACCATTCTCGTCACCAAGAATCTTAACAGGATTTTGAAGCGTATGAAATTCAACACCTTCTTCTTTTGCGTGGTGAACCTCTTCAATTCGCGCAGGCATCTCAGCTTCACTACGTCTATAAACAAGATAAACATGCTCTGCGCCGAGTCTAAGAGCGGTTCGCGCAGCATCCATTGCTACATTGCCACCGCCAAGAACAGCTACTTTCTTGCTCTGGGCGATTGGAGTATCAGCACCTTTGCCAAAATCGTAGGCACGCATCAGGTTTGCGCGAGTTAGATATTCATTTGCACTATAAACACCTATCAAACTCTCACCCTCGATTTGCATAAATTTAGGTAAGCCTGCGCCAACACCGATAAAGATAGCGTCAAAACCGTCTTCTTCGAGTAGTTGCTTAATCGTACGAGTTCTACCTGCAATAAAATTGCATACGATTTCAACCCCCATATCTCTGAGCGTGTCGATTTCTTTTTGGACAAGCGCCTTTGGCAACCTAAATTCCGGAATGCCATACACCATAACTCCGCCAGGTTTATTTAGAGCTTCAAAGAGAGTGACGCTATGGCCAGCCCTTCTACATTCTCCAGCCACCACAATTCCACCCGGTCCAGAACCAAGTACCGCCACTTTTTTGTTGGTAGATTTTGCAATAGCCGGAGTTTTTGTTTTATTCAGCTGCATCGCCCTATCAGCAACAAATCGCTCTAGCCTGCCAATTGAGACTGATTTTGTAGGATCTTTGAGCGCCTTACCAACCGTGCATTCTGCCTGACACTGCACTTCTTGAGGGCAAACGCGCCCGCATACCGCCGGCAAGAGTTGATTCTCACTGATAATATCAAGAGCTTTATCGAAGTTGCCTAGTGCAATTTCTGCAATGAAATCCTTTATCTTTATACGAACCGGACAACCCGCAACACATGGCGCATTCTTACATTGCAAACACCTCATAGCCTCAAGCTGCGCTTGAGTCTCGCTGTATCCAAGCGCAACCTCTTTAACATTTGTGCTGCGATCTTTAGCGTCTTGAACCACCATTTCCTGCGGCTCAATCGCCATACGATCTTTGGGGGTTAGCCCAATACTCGCTTGCTTAGCTAAGAGTTTCTCTAGTAATTCTTTTCGCTGTTGCTCGTTCAAAACTTTCTCCTACGCCGGTTATTAAGACGGCCCTTATTTGTCAAGCCCGATTCTGCATCTATGTTTTTCGTAATCCTGCTTTGCCTTCTCTTCCGCTGTCTTATATGCGTTTAGCCGCTTAAGCATCTGATCGAAATCAACCTTGTGTCCATCGAATTCTGGTCCGTCAACACAAACAAACTTAGTTTCTCCATCAACCTCAACCCTACAGCCACCGCACATACCAGTTCCATCTATCATTATAGTGTTCAAGGAAACAATCGTTGGAACATCAAACTCTTTTGTGGCTAGAGAGCAAAACTTCATCATAACAGTAGGCCCTATCACAACTGCCATATCTGGCTTTGGGCTGCGCGAGCATATTTCTTTTAGTGGCTCTGTGACTAGAGCCTTTCTGCCATAGCTACCATCATCAGTAACAACAATAATTTCGTCGCTTATCTTGGCAAAATCGTCTTCTAGAATTAATAGCTGCTTGTTTCTCGCTCCAAGGATAGTCGTTACTTTATTGCCAGCCTCTTTTAGCGCAGTCGCAATAGGAAGTAGCGGCGCACTTCCTATACCGCCACCAACACAGACTACAGAACCGAAATTCTCTATGTAAGTAGGCTTGCCAAGCGGACCTGCTACCGAATCGAAGGAATCCCCGACGCTCATATCCGCTATTTCAAAAGTAGTCTTTCCTACCGCCTGCAGGATGAGATCTATCGTGCCTTCTTCTTTGCTAGCGCTAGCTATCGTAAGCGGAATTCTCTCGCTGTAAGAATCGTCCTTACATACAATCACAAACTGCCCAGGTTTCCTAGCCTCTGCAATTAGCGGTGCCTCCAGCGTAAAACGAAAAACATTCTCCGCTAGTTGTTTTTTAGAAAGCACTTTGTGCGGCATTTATATAACTCCTATATTATCAAAATTGCTCAAGACAACATCCTGAGCAACACGAAAAATCACTTTGTAAAAAGACATGTGATTATACTAGAAACATTCTAGATGTGCCATACAAAAAAAGCCTACTCAAAAGCATTTTAAAACCTCATTTTCGCATATCTTTTAGCACACAAGGCGCATTGAAAGCTTTTTTGAGAAAAAGACTTGATGATTCCAAGTCTATGCAGTATAGTCATTTGCATGAGTTAAGCATATGCTTACTAGTATCATATTACGCTAATAGCTAGCTATTATTGCTATCGCAAGCGAAGCTAGTTAGTTGCGTGAACTTTAAGGGCAACTTTAATCATTGTTTTGGATTATAACTAAGAAAATTGGTGCTGAGTAGCGAAGATATTCGCCCAAGAGCCAAGTAATTTTGGAAGTTCCCTTAAGGGCTATTTTAATCAAATTAAGTAACGCTGAGCACACTGTATTGAGGTACGCATGGCAACCATCACGAAGAAAGAACTTATCGATCGTATTGCAGAGCAGACTCAGGCAAAACGAGTGGTAGTTAAAAGAATAATCCAGTCTTTTCTGGACGAAATAGTCAAAGAAGTATGCAATGATAACAGGCTCGAATTTAGAGACTTTGGAGTTTTTGAAACAAGAACTAGAGCATCAAGAGTTGCCCAAAACCCCAAAACGCTAGAGAGAGTGCATGTTCCTGCAAAACGCACAATAAAATTCAAAATGGGACGATTAATGAAACAAAAGTTAGCAGAAGAACCGAAGCTGACGCAGTCAGTGGAATAAGTTTGGTGGGGTTTACTCGCCAAATGGTATGTATGCGAATAGGTAGGTATGTCTCTTAATTGAATCTTTTTGGCAAAGGCTTTTCCAATGCATGGCAAGATACTCTGGTACGATCGTAAAAAAGGTTATGGATTCATCGAAACTTCAGAAGGCAAGGATGTATTCGTACACCACACAGGGATTTCTGCAAATGGCCCTAAAACTTTCTACGAAGGCGACAATGTCAGCTTTGAAATCGTAGCAGGAGAAAGAGGTCCAAAAGCAGACAACGTTCAAATCGATGATGAAAAAGACGAAAATTCCCAGCAAACTGACTCCGAGTAGATACGATTATTTTAATGGTTAATTAATCTAATTTTATCGAAATATCTTCAACAATTTCTGTTGACAAGCACTGTCAATTTGCGTATTATCTCAAACTCATTCGCGGGTGTAGCTTAGTGGTAAAGCCCCAGCCTTCCAAGCTGGTCATGCGGGTTCGATTCCCGCCACCCGCTTTTTTTATGCGCTTTTTTTCTTCAACACACACCTCTAAAGAATATTCTTTTACGACCCTCTTGTGTTGTTTGCAATCACCACTCGATTGTTTCTCTTGCATTGAGAATATAATGTCTTAACTCGTCTCGCTTCTATGCAGATGATACTTGACTAATCTAGTAATGATTGTTCTAATGAGCTTTCGCGTGAGCCATTAGATAACATTAAAACTCTTAAGGACAAAAATCTCTTGATACTCAAATACGGTAGAGAATTTGATTTTGATGCATTAATGAAAGAGCTTGAAAAGGTATTTTCAACCTACAAAGTGCCGATTGTTACCCTCATCGCTGTTCAAGAAAGAGACCCTTTCAAAGTACTGATTTCTACAATGCTATCTGCGCGTACTAAAGACGAAGTAACAGCCGAAGCATCGAAGCGTCTTTACAAGGTGGCTCCAACACCAGAGAAGCTTGCAAAACTAGAAGTCTCTAGAATTGAAGAGTTAATCTACCCTACCGGATTTTATAAAACTAAGGCACCAAAGATAAAGGCTGCCGCTCAAAAACTTATAGATGAATACGATTCCAAAGTCCCAGACTCAATGGAAGAATTATTGAAGTTTGATGGCGTTGGAAGAAAAACAGCAAACCTAGTTCTTGGTGAAGCATTTGACAAAGAAGCGATTTGCGTTGATGTACATGTTCATCGAATTTCCAATAGACTTGGATTGATAAAAACCAAAGACCCATTTGAGACGGAGATGGCGTTGGCAAAGATTCTTCCAAGAAAACACTGGATAAGATACAACACTTTTCTCGTCGCACACGGCCAGCACACCTGCAAGCCAATCTCACCATTTTGTTCGAGATGTGCGATTAAAGATTTCTGCCAACAGAAAAATGTCGAGAAGCATCGCTAAGTTTTTATTTTCTTTAACAAATGTGTCGCTCCTCCGGAGCTAGGAGGGGTGGGGGCTTGCGTCCTTCGGATTACAAAGAGGCCGCCCCCATGGGGCTGGATGCTGGGACGGTTTTTATCCCCTTCGGGCTACAAAGAGACCGCCCCTTCTGGGGCTATAAAGGTATGATGCTACATTTCCTGCGCGGCTCTGCCGCAAATGCTCCATAGGAGCAAACACTTTGCTACCTCGAAGAGGATAAAAAGCACCACGTCATATAGCCCCATGGTGGGCGGGATCTTTGTAGAAAATGACATGCAACAAAAACAGATTAGCTCCGTTAGGTGCGGCCTTTAATTAGCATTATTCCAATCTGATTTTACTAATCTAACGGCGTCTATGCTTTAGAGAGATTTTAAGTACAAGCATCTCGATTGCAGTTGGCACGCTAGTCTGGCCTGTTTTTGATTGATAATCAATCCTTGCTAATGCTTGGATAACTTTTGATATATCCCTAAGCTGCCATTTTCTAAGCTGGTTAAAATAAGTGCTTCTATTTCCATAGATTTTAAGCGCTTGAGCGATATGCGCATCTGGAGTTCGTTTAGCCTGCATCACTTTAGCCTCAAACATTTTTCTAAAATGATAAGCAAACCCACCAACTGCCCTGTACGCAGCGTTTTTATCCGAAGAGAACATATTGCGCAGCTTTGCAATTGCCTTTTCAGAATCGCCATCTGTCATAGAATCGATTACAGCAAAGAGATCGAACTCTCTGTTGTTTTGGGTCAACTCTTGAACATGTTTGGCAGTTATCGCAGGGCTATCATCGGCATAGACGCAAAGCTTATCAATCTCGCTACAGATTTTTCCCGGCTCATCTCCAACAAGTTCAACTATTAGATTTGCAGTTGCTAGATCAAGCTTTTTGTCGGTATTAGTCTTGGCATAATCGACTGCATATTTTGCAAGCGAACCGCGCTTAAGCTCGGCAACATTTACAAGCGTCCCACACTTTTTGAGTTTCTTAGCGAGCTTTGTAGTGCTGCGCCAAGATGGTACTGTCAAAATCAATGACCCGCTCGGCGATGGAGAATCAAAATATTTTTCCAATGCAGCTCGGTTGTCTGTAATAAAACTCTCTGCATTTCTAACGAGCACCACCCTTCTAGAAGACAGAAAAGGTAGAGTGCGCAGCTCGTCAAAGAGCTCAGATACTTCTACTTTATCTGAATCGTAAACTAAAAGCCCCATCCCTCTTTCGTCTTGGCTAAGCAAAGAGTTTATAATCTTGTCGCATTCGCTATTAACAAGATACTTATCCTTGCCAGCAATCACATATATGGGCGAAGCTGTTTTAGTTTTACTCATTGCCATCCTGCGCGGCGTTTGTACTATTATTTACTGATGCATCGGTCGCGTCGCCTGTAGAAGCGTCTAGATTGTTATCATCACCTTCAGCAGCAATTCTCTCTGCCGAAACAACAATATCTCCCTCGTCAAGCCTGATAACTCTCACACCGGCAGTGTTACGACCAATAGAGCGAATATCATCAAGACCGACTCGGATGATGATACCATTTTTGGTAATCAACATCAGCTCGTCATCATTTTTAACAGATTTAACCGCAACAACCTTACCATTACGAGATGTACACTTGATATTGATAATACCAATACCACCTCTGGTTTGTTGGCGATATTCGCTAAGTTCAGTACGTTTACCATAGCCTTTTTCGCAGACAGTTAAAATCGTACTATCCTTCTCAGCAATAA
This sequence comes from Phycisphaerae bacterium, assembly GCA_027078365.1. Classification (GTDB taxonomy): domain Bacteria; phylum Planctomycetota; class Phycisphaerae; order Sedimentisphaerales; family Sedimentisphaeraceae; genus S145-28. The sequence continues at coordinate 5,110 of JALWYQ010000031.1, read as the reverse complement.
CCATTCCAACAACAGCATCATCACCACGCAATTTGATTCCCTTAACGCCTCGTGAGACACGTCCCATCGGACGCACATCCTGTTCGTTAAAGCGAATGCTCATTCCGTTTGCGGTACCAAGCAAGATATCGTCATAACCGCTGGTAATAGAAACACCGATTAAATCGTCATCCTCATCGAGCTTAATCGCACGAACACCGTTAGCGCGAACATTACCATAAGCGTTAAGAACTGTTTTCTTGACGATTCCCTTCTTCGTAGCAAACATTAGCTGGCGATCATCAAACTCGCGTACGTTTATGATAGACATAATCTTAGCATCGCCAAGATCAAGAAGGTTTGCGATACTGCGTCCCTTGCTCTGTCTCGACATACTTGGCACACGATAAACCTTAATCCAGTAGCACTTACCATCGTTAGTAAACACCATCAGATAGTCGTGAGTCGAAGCAACAAAAATATGCTCGATAAAGTCGCCATCCTTAGAGCTTGAACCCGTAATACCGCGGCCGCCTCTACCCTGCTTGCGATACGTATCTATTGGCATACGTTTGATATAGCCCTCATGGCTAATCGTAACCACAACCTCTTCTTCTGCGATAAGATCTTCAATATCAAAATCGCCAACATCCTCAGCAATTTCAGTTCGCCTTGAATCTCCGTATTTCTCCTTCATCTCGTAGAGATCTTCACGGATAATATCAAGCACAAGCTGCTCATTCGCAAGAATAGCTTCATAGCCTTCAATTTCTTCAAGTAGAGCAGCGTATTCCTTAGCAAGCTTTTCAATCTCAAGACCGGTAAGCTTTTGCAATTGCATTGTTAAGATTGCATCAGCTTGCGGAGCAGTCAAGAACTGATCATTGCTTCGCTTGTCGTTAATAAACGATTCTGGGAGAATCTTTGCTAACGTAGCCGCCTCGACAAGACGAAGTGGCTTCTTCATCAAATTAACCTTTGCAGTCGGCGCATCAGGAGATTTCTTGATAAGTTCAATAATCTCATCAATGTCGCTAACAGCAAGAATCAATCCCTCGAGTATGTGAGCACGGTTCTTACACTTCTTAAGTAAGAAGCTCGTCCTTCTGCGTATCACATCTTTACGATGATCTAGATACGCAACCATCATCTGTTTTAGGTTAAGGGTTTCAGGACGATTATTTACCAATGCCACGTTATTAATCGCAAAAGTCGTCGAGAGCTGGGTGTAACGGTAGAGCTGATTAACAACAACCGTTGATTCAGCATCCTTCTTGAGCTCAACTACGATTCTAAGACCTTTACGGTCACTCTCATCTCGGACATCTGCAATATCAGTAATGTTTCCGTTATGGACATTTTCAGCTATTTTGGAAACAATATTCGTTTTAACGACAGTATAAGGAATCTCCGTAATCACGATTCTTTCTCTGCCGCGTTTATCCTCTTCGATATGATATTTACAGCGCAGCTTGATGTGACCCTTACCCGTTGTAAAGGCATCTATGATTCCCTTGCGACCACAGATAATACCGCCAGTTGGAAAATCAGGCGCAGGTATAACCGTCATCAAATCTTGGATACTGCAATCAGGCTCGTCGATAACCTTAATCAAGCCATCACAAACCTCGCCAATATTGTGCGGAGCAAGGTTGGTTGCCATACCAACCGCGATACCAGTCGAGCCGTTTACAAGCAGGTTTGGAAACTTTGCAGGTAAAACAGTCGGCTCTTTGCGAGTCTCGTCGTAGTTGACAATAAAATCAACAGTATCAAGCTTAAGCCCATCAAGCATCTCCATAGCAGCGCTAGTCATCCTAGCTTCAGTGTACCTCATAGCCGCAGGAGGGTCGCCATCGATACTACCAAAGTTACCTTGAGGATCCACAAGTGTATATCTCATGCTCCAATCTTGCCCCATACGGACAAGTGTTGGATAAACCACACTCTCACCATGTGGATGGTAGTTACCACTCGTATCACCGGCAATCTTAGCACATTTACGATGCTTACTGCGAGGGCCAAGGTTAAGATCATTCATTGCTACGAGGATACGCCGTTGAGAAGGTTTCAAACCATCTCTAACATCTGGCAAAGCCCTAGAGACGATAACACTCATCGCATAGTTGAGATAAGAGTTCTTCATCTCATCAAGGATAGGCATATCCTCAAACTGTTCTGCTATTGGATTTTCATTGACTTGATCGGCCATTAAATCACTTTTCTCCGTAAAAACACACGAGTTTCCGTACCCTCACAGCCGCGAACAATACGAGGTGTTACAGCAGCATTCTAGGCAGCGATAATGATAATCTCAAACATCATAAAAGTCAACAAAATCGCCACTTATCGCCCCGTCTTACGCAAAAAAAGCCAGATTTATCCCCAAAAAACTCTCCCCACAACTCTAGAACTAACCAAGCACGCATTTTTAAGCTCTGCGAATCTTTTTTTGAGCTAATAAAGCTATTTTTCCTTGCAAATAGTAGCTCAACTGTGTAGATTACCCACTCGATATGAGTCGCAAACAAAAAAGACTCATTTCGGCGACGTAGCCAAGTGGACTAAGGCGTCGGTTTGCAAAACCGATATTCATGGGTTCGAATCCCATCGTCGCCTATAAAAAGGACAGATTGACCTTTAGGTCGGTCTGTCCTTTTTTTTGGGGGCGACGGTGGGGTTCGAACCCAGTGGAATTTGTGAAACAAATTACACCACATGGGTTTGACACGAGCATAGCGAGAGCTGCGCAGCGAAGCAAGCAAATCCCATCGTCGCCTATAAAAAACAGGTTGACCTATTTGGTAGACCTGCTTTTTTTTTCGTAGATGGGATGAGAACCCAGTGGAATTTGCATAGCAAATTACACACACATGGGTTTGACAGAAGCGCAGCGAAAGCCGCGCAGTGCAACAAGCGACAAGAGCATAGCGAAAGCTGCGCAGCGTAAGCAAGCAAACTCAAACGTCACCTAAAAAACAGAATTCAATTGACACACCCCCATCTTTTTGACGATAATGCTCTTGTAAACCTCGGAAGTCCTTCTCCCGTCCACGAGGCGGTGCTAGGAGCCGGGGTTCTCTTTTGCACAGATTGCACCTGCGCACTCCCCTCATGATAGAAATCTTTTAGCCTTTTCCGCTCCCCTTGCGTTAAAGCAGCCCAAAAAAGAGGTTTTAAATACAACTCTTTCATGTATAATACCGCTATGGCAAACGAAACGAACAGTGAATTACCGCTATACCAGAAGACGCTAATCTGCTATCCTCTTTTTCTGTTGATGGCATTGGCGTTTTTTGCTGTGTTTGGAGTTCTCTCCAGTGCTAGTGGAATTATCATTGATATTGTGTTAGCGATATCTTTTTGCTTTACGGTTGTGATACCTCTAGTTATCACTGGAGCAAAACAGCCGGCAGAACTTGCCCGCTTTCCACACATCCTGTTTGCAACGTTGGTTCTGCGCACCATATTTATAACTTCTCTGTGCAAAAGCGGCTTTGTTAGTAGCTCCCAAGGCAACATTTTGAGTTTCCTGACCGATGTAACACCAATCTCAAATATCGCAGCGATAATAGCAATTGTCATCGTTGCGGTTCTCTCTACAATCACAATCACCGCTTCGGCAGTCTTTATGATAAAAAAAGCTACCCAAAACTTAGACGTTATAATCCCAGCAAAGATTAAAGCAGTCAAAGACGATCTTTCCTCTGGCACGCTTAATCTAGACGATGCAATAAAACTACAAGAAAGAATTAACCTAGAACGCGCCTACAACGACGGCATTAATTCGGTTAGTAAAATACTCTTCTTTGAAGGTTGGATAATCGCCGCAATCGTCTTTCTCACCATGCAACATTGCTACAACCAGAATCAATCACCTACAATAATAGACAATCTCTTTGTATCTACTTCCATTGGCGGTATCACAATCTACGTCCTCGCAGCGATAGCCGCGGCGGCTAGTGCAAAGATTTCTGCCAAGAGTAGCTTCAAACTCAAGAAGATAGACTCTAACAACAAAAAGGCCGTCAATAACGACTTCCAGAAAGCCTTAAACATGGCGCAAAAGAAAGACTTTGAAATAGTCAACCCAGACTTTGATACTGTAAGCAAACTCATAGAAAATGTTAGCTCTATCAATACCGCTGAGAATGGAGAATTCATAGAAGAAATTACAGAAACTAACAACTCCTTCTCTGATACTGAAGAAGCGACAGAACAATATCAAAACATGGACGAGTTCTACGAAGATGTAAGTATTGGCTTTGAAGAGCTCATCCTAAAAGACATCGACACCTTCGCCCTCTTTACCAAGCCAAAGACGCTTCTGCCTGTCACAGTTCCTGTCAATATCGCTATAAGGCTCACTCAACGCAAATGGAGAGTTTTATTGGTTGACTCAGACAAAAACAGAAATGCAATCTCTGAGGTTTTCGAGGTTCCCTCCGCAAAAACTCTTAACAAAATAACTGCAACATTCGTTGAAGATCTAAGCATCGTTAAAAATATAGACCAAGACAAACTCGAAGAAATCCGCGCAAACGGAGATTTCGACGCCATCATAACCTACATCTCCTCGATTGACTTTGAGACAATAACAAAACTCTGCCAAGAAAACCAAGCAATAATCGCCATCTCCAACGACAGCGATTTTAAAAACAAAACAAAAGAAATAGCACTAAACAACAACTGCCAACAGGTAGAATTCTACCAAATGCCAAAGCCGCTTTAACGCAATGCAAATAAACAGATTTTACCATGAAGAGCTTGAAGAACTTGAAGGGCGATGTGGTTTGGAGTGGAGATGGGCATCAATTAACGCTAGAGAGTCAGATTTCCTAACCTTTTACAAAGATGCCGCCCCTCTGGGGCTAGAGCGGTTAGGGTGTTTTTGCCTACGGGGCTACAAAGATTTCACTCCTCCGGAGTTACAAAGATATCGCCCCCCTGGGGCTATAAAGGTGTAAAGCTATATCTCCTACGCGGATTACGTCGTAAATGCTCCATCGGAGCAAACCCTTTGTAACCCCGAAGGGCATACGCGTCAACTTAAGACGCGTAATCAACTCTTCACAAATGACTTAGCTTTCTTTTTTCGTTTCAACACAAATGTGTTTCTGTCCTGAATAAG
>JALWYQ010000030.1 GCA_027078365.1 Phycisphaerae bacterium | reverse complement strand
GCGCAGACAAGCCAAGAGTCTCGTCTATTATGTACAAATATGCAAACGAGTGTTCATCATCGGGAGATTATGCAAAGGCTAAACAGCTCTACAACAAAATAGTAACTGAATATCCTGATAGCAAGCGATGTATTGATTCCAAGATTGAACTTGTTAACGTAGAGATAAAGAGCGGCAATTCCATAGAAGCAGAAAAGTTAAGCAACAGTTTGTTCTCAGCTTTTGCAGGTAAGCCGGAGGAATCTAAGATTGCCCAGCGTATTGGTAAGGTTTATTTTGAGAAGGGGCAATATGAAAAAGCTAAACCTTTATACCAACGTGTACTCAACACTAACTCAACGAGAGAGCAATCCTCTGACGCAAAACTGAAGATAGCGATATTAGACTCTAAACTTGGTAATGAAGCTTTAGCTCAAACAGAGTTTAGCGAGTTGCTTGCTGATTCAACTGACACTCAAAAGACAGAAATCTTATCTGTTGCTTCAGATGAAAATATATCTTTGAGTGAATTGGGCATCACTGATAAGCTTAGTCTGCTTAGCGCTAAGTCAGTAGTAAGTTCAACCAATACAAGTACAGATATAGACACTGTCTTGCAATCCAAACTAGCGTCTTCTGCCCCAGAACCAACAGATCCGGGTTACCTACTCTCTAGACTTGGTGAGGATTATTATCGTCAGGCTCAAAACTTGCTGGCCGAGGGTAATGCAAGGGCAGCTAGAGATATGTTTTTCAAAAATATATTTATTCTGGAAAATGGCATAGACAAGATTGACAACCTAGAATATTTAAGCCAAGCAGCTTATAGCCTAGGTATTAGTTATTGGAGTATTCATAACTATCGTGGGGCTGAACATGCCTTTGACATTTCTTATCAGGCAAATCCTAATTTTATGTATGCTGATTTTTGTTTGTATGCTAGAGGAATCTCCAACGAGAGACTCATTGATGCCAAGGCAATCTCAGAGGACACTGCCAAGCCAATTATCGAGGAGTGCTATTGGACATTAGTATCAGATTATCCAAAGAGCAAGTATCGTTTCCATGCAGAGCATTGGCTAGAGAATAATCAGAAATAAAACATACATAACTTATAGTAATCTATCTTAGGGAGAGCTAAATATGACTTTTAGACGAATAATAAATACACTTAGTATACTTCTAATTTTATGTCTTAGTACTGCAGTATTTTCAAATCCAACTCCGGCACCAGAGAACGACCAAGGTACTGATGATACAAACCACGAGCCTGAATCTAATGATAACTGTCCTACATGCGCAGGAGATCCAATAAATGTTGCAGACGGTCAGATGTTTACTAACGAAGTAGATGCCATTATTCCTGGCAAGGTTTTGGATGTTGTGCTTTCAAGAGGCTACAAAGGCGGAGTTTTTCAAGGCAATGGTTGCACAGCAAGTACAGAGAGTTATTTCATAAATTATCCTGATACGACACCTCATTATCCCGGTCAAATGGTAGTTACAAATGCAATACTATCTCTGCCACAAGAGGCCTACCATAAAGTATCTACACCTGGTGATAGTGGAGGAGTTACTTGTCATTTCGATTTACCTGAGGGTGAATACATTGCATCAACTTATGTGGAGTACACTTATTATTATCTTGTCTATCCATCGGGTGGTTGTCCTGAAGGAGAGAACTGTGACTCATCGCCTCAATTGGTTTCAGAAAATCTAACCGTTACGTACAACAATTTATATAGAGGAAAGGTTTACAGCTCTTACCTTGGTAGTGGTTGGGATATGAGGTATAATATTAAAATACTAAGAATAGATTCTAGTAAGCTAATTCTTCTCTCAGGCAATAATTCACGAACCAATTATTTATATAATCTTGGTGAAGATCGTTATTACCCTGACTATACTTCAACTAGCTACATTGTACACAACAATGATGACACATATACGCTTCATATGAAAGGTGGAGTTATATGGAACTTTAATTCAGATGATAAAATTAGTGAGATAAAGGATAAGAATGGCAATACAATATCATTTGGATACAATTCAAATAAACAGTTGGTCACTATTACAGATGATTTAGGACGTGTCATAAATCTTTCATACTATAGCTCTGGTTATCTTGAGAAGATTGTAGATTCTATAGGTAGGCAGTGGAGCTATACATATGACTCTAACGATGAACTACTGATATCTGTAACATCTCCTAGTACATTAGAACACCCAAATGGATTGACAACGCACTATTCTTACGACAGCGACAACGGATTGTTGGCGTCTGTAACGGGTCCTGATGGTGAGACTTGGGTTACAAATACTTATGTCAACGGCAAGGTTGACAGTCAAACACTTGGTGATGGTACTTTTAAACTTGATTATCAAAATGGTATTACATATGTAACCAATAGAAGATCGAATAATACTAATGTTTATGAATATCACTATGATAGCAATGGACGCGTAACAAACATAGTCAATCTAGACAGTGAATCTCCAACAGGCGAATACGTCACAGAGCATTCTTACTACGAAAATTATCAATTTAAACGTATGACATATCCTAACGGCAATGCAGTAGAATACACTTACGATTCAGATCTGAATATTGATACTATATCTAAGATCCCATCAGATGGCAGTCCAAGCCTTGTTTACGATCTAACGTATAATTCTGATGGTTTCTTGCTTGACAGTACAGACCCAAGAGGTAATAAGACAACATTTACTTATGATAGTGTTGGTAATATGGTGAAAATAACGATGCCGCAGGTTTTGACCGATATTGGCACAGCAACTCCAGAGATCTCTCTTACTTACAATAGCTATGGACAGATTGCAACGGCTACTTTGCCTGATGGCATTGTTCTTGAATGTGAATACTACCCAGATACAGCAGCGACAGAAAATAAAGGGCGGCTTTGGAAAGTTACCTACGACGCAGGAACTGCGTCAGGATGCAGAAATATAGAGTATGAATTCTCCTATGACAGCTATGGCAATGTTAAAACATTCTCTAATGGAGAGGGTGAAACAACTGAGTATGCATACAATGCAGTTGGTTGGCTGACCCAAATCAAAGATGCGGTTAATAATATTACGAAGTTATCCCACAATCCGCGTGGAAAGATTACGAAAGTACAGAGACAGCTTGGTAGCACTTTCGATGCTAGTACTGCGCAGACAACAGAGTATGAATATGGAGTCTTAAGTCATCTAGAAACAATTACGGACTCTCTTGGTAACATATCAGAGAATAATTACGATGAGGATGAGAACCTTATTGAGCAGTTAGACCCTGAAGGAAAAGATGCGTCGCCTCAATATAAGACTTCGTTTAGCTATACCGCTAGGAATCTGCTAAAGACAGTAACAGATGCTGAGGGAGGAGTCACAACTTATGAGTATGACGGTAATGGCAATATAACAAAAGCTACTGATGCTAAGAATCAGGTTACCACTTACGGCTATGATGCTTATGGTAGGTTTGCTACAATTACGTTTGCAAACAATAAGACTAGAGAGTTCAATTACGACAAAAACTCTAATCTTACAGCAGATAAAAAACGCAACGGCGATATTGTCTATTACAGTTACGACGCTCTTTCTCAACAAACAGGAAAAGCAATTGATGTAGGTAGTAGTAGCACTATTACTATTGACAATGGCGACACTGGTACGAGTAGCACAGGTAGCTGGACATTCTTTGGCGACCCTAATACTGTTGATGGGACGGGGGCGTACAGTTCTACTGCCAATGATACCTATACATTTGAAGCATCAGTTACAGGTTCATACATGATAGTTGCATATTGCGGTGATGCAGTTACTAACGCACAAGATGTGCAGATAAATATCTATGACGGAACAACCTCAACACCAATAGAGAGTGTATTGAAGGATCAGCTATACCACAGAAGTAACTGGTACACAATAGGAACTTATGATTTCACAAACTCAGCAAGAGTAGAATTTGTGTCTAGTGGTAATGGTAAGACCTGTATTGATGCTGTGAAATTTATACCAGCAAGTCTCTTTGTCTATGACATCTCAGGTAGGCTCGTTGACGTTGACGATAAAGGCGATTCAACAAGTGTAACCTATGACCACGCTGGTATGCTTGCCTCAACTACCGATCAGTACAACAGAACTGTCAGCTATGAGTATGATCAGGCGGGCAGAATGACAAAACTTACATATCCAGATAATAGCTACGTTACCTATGAGTACGATAGCCTTGGCAGACTTGAATATATCAAAGATGATTCAGCTACACCGCAGACAATTGCGGAGTACTCCTACGATGAGTTAGGCCGCAGAACACAGCTGACTTACAATAAAAACGGCACACAAATAGCTTATGATTATCAGGATAAAGTTGAAGAAAATGATGACAACCTTGGTAATAACATAAAATTAATAACCAACACTTTTGCAGACTCAACAACTCTTAGCTATGAATACGCTTACGACAAGGCCGGTAACAAAAAATCCAAACTTGTCGACGGAACAGATCAGACTAATTATGGTTACGACAAGATTTACCAGCTAATAATAGAAGCTGATTATCTAGGTACAGATCTAACCAATTACTCTTATGATTTTCTTGGAAATAGAACAAGTGTTGTTGAAAACGGAGTTACCTATTCATATAGTTCCAACAATATGAATCAGTACACTAGCGACAGTTATGATGATAATGGTAATCTAACATCGTTCGCAGAAAACGGCTACAATTACACATGCTCTTATGATTCTGAGAATAAACTTATAAGTGCAGATAGAGTCTACTACACGCCTGGTATGGGCAATAATACATATGCAGACTATTACTATGATGTATTTGGCAGGAGAATAAAGAAGACAGTTGTTTCAATAGGCTCACCAGAAACAACAACTTACTGCTATGCAGGTGCGCAGGTTATTGCTGAGTACGATGGTGCTGGTTATATAACTAAGAAGTATATCTATGGCCCAGGTATTGATCAACCAGTCGCAATGATTAGTATTGACGGTTTAAACCAGAGTTGGTATTATTACCACTACGATGCACTTGGTTCTGTGGCAGCTCTTTCAAATAGTAGTGGTGTTTTAGCAGAGAGTTATAAATACAGCGCATTTGGAAAGACGAGCATCTTCAATTCAAGTGGCCAGCAGGTAAGCGCCTCTGTTATTGGTAATCCGTATATGTTCACAGCTCGCAGGTTTGATGCAGAGAGCAAGCTTTACTACTACCGCGCAAGAATGTACAATGCAGAGAACGGAAGATTCCTCCAAACAGATCCGCTTGGGTATATTGACAGTATGAATCTGTATGCTTATTGTGTTAATAATCCTGTGAATTTTGTGGATCCTTGGGGGGAGGAGTTTACGAGTAAAGGACTTGCTGAAGCTGCTGCTGTTGGGGCGATATCGACTTCAGCTGGCGGGGCTGTTGTCGGGGGTATTGCCGGCGGAATAGCTGGAGCGGCAGAAGGTGGTGTTGGAGCTGTTCCAGGCGCGGCAGCAGGTGCATGGCTGGGCTCATGGACAGGTTTTATTGGCGGAGGAGTTACTGGAGCAGTAGGTTATTGTGTTGTAAATGCTTGGGATTGGCTATTTGGTGATTCAGATGAAACTCCAAAAACGGGAAAAACTCCCAGAAATGAATCAAAGATGAGAGAGAATGTTTCTCCAGACAGCTACATTCAGGCATATTGACTCTATGAATCTTATTGATCCTTGAGGGGAGAGCTTACTTAAGCCATTTAAGAAGGTTAAGATGTGGCAAAAGAAGTAGTTACGGAAGGGTAAACACTCCTAGAGTCGTAGCGGAATTACCGCACCCTGTCTAATTATAACCCATAAGATAATAGGAGGTATTATGTTTGAAAAGGTATTCTTTTCACTGGTTGTCTCGGTAATCAGTAATCTATATGTATGCGTATCTTTGTCTAAGAAAAATAAAATAGGTATAGTTGGTTTCTCTCTAGCTTTCTTAAGCGGCTCCATTGTGAGTTTCTTTATAACTTATTATCTGTATGGTAAGTATATGGAATAACTGGGAATTAAAAGGGGTACGGAATCTTTTATCTTGCAGGTTCACAAAAATATGACTAAGTCTAAGGTAGCTAAAATATTATATCTTACACATAAATTTAAAACCGCCCAACTGGGAGAAGTAAAGGGGTCAGGAATCTTTTATTTCTTAGAGTGAACGTGGCTTCTGGGTTGTGCCGTAAAACAGGGACAGGTACAACCGGCCTTTGGCCGAACATACCAGTCACTGTTTTACTACGTCTAAGGTAGATGAAATGCAAATAGTATCAAACGCGGCGCAGGGTTTGGTTGTAGAGATTGAACAAAAGAAACAGTAGTCGATTTAAATCTGCAAGCAACAATTAACAAAAGGGAAAGAGCTAGAAAAGATTCCGACCTCTTTAACTTTTTGAGAAGTTGGGTTAATCTAGCATGTTATTTATGTGTATTCTGAATATCCATGGCTAGTGTCTTGTCCTATTCGACAGCAGTATCATATTTCTGATGCTGTTTACGTTGCGGCAGTCTAGCCATTTTTTTAGGAAGTTTTCTTGTTGGGCGATTTGGGCTATCGACATTAGTGCGCGCAGGTGATAGTTGCGTTGGTCTTTTGTGCCTACCAAGACGAAGATGCAATGCAAGAGTGGTTGGTTGTCTGCTAGTTTTATTCCACTCTTGGAACGTAAGAGCATTATTTCAAATCTGTTTTCACCGTCCACAACAATGTGCGGTATTGCTATTCCCGCGTCGATTACTGTTGAGCCCTGCGATTCTCGTTCTAATAGTCGCTCGTATAGATGTTCTTGGTCTATGTCCATTTTGGATTGCAGTTTGTTGCAGATGATTTTAAAAGTCTCTTCTAGATCGCAATCGTCTTCTAGGTCTATTATGTCGCACTTGTGTATCATTTCGTCAAATCTGTCTTCGACGATACTGTCTCTCTCGACAACGACGTCCCTAAGTTCTTTTTCTAATGTATCGCTCTGGAACGGTTTGTCTGTGAGTCTTGTTACGAGGTGCATCAGCGCAGATGTTCTGGTGATACGCTTTACAATGTAGAATCTGTACCAGAGGGCAGAGAATACTACAAAGATTAGAGATGTTAGTATTGGGACTATGCCCATTGAGATTATGAGTGCTATGTATATCAGGATGGCGAAAATCTGGATGTATGGATATAACGGTGCAATAAATGTTGGTCTGTATGTTTGAAGCTTACTGCTGCGCATTATAATCATACTTAGGTTGTCTAATACGAATAGTGTTAGCATTAAGGCTGATGCTGTCTTTACTAATGATTCTAAATCTAACAGAACTATCGCTAGAATCATCAGCGAGCCTGTTATTAAGATACTTACGTATGGAGTGTGGAATCGATCACTAATTTTGCCAAAAAAGGCTGGTAAGATTCCATCGCGACTCATCGCCATTAATGACCGTGAAGCCGAGACAAGCCCTGCGTTTGAAGTGGTAATAAATGCTGCCATTGCTGATACTGATAGGATTATATAGCCGCTAGTTCCTGCAAATACTTTAGCGGCATCTGAGATTGGGGTTAGCGATTCTTTAAGAAGCTCGTTGTCCATCGCTCCAACGGTTAGGGCAATGACTACAAAATAAAGTAGGGAGACAACAAACCATGCCGATAGCATTCCAAGCGGTAGCGTGCGCTGGGGATCTTTAACCTCTTCTGCGACTGCGGTAACTTTTGTGAGCCCACCAAAACTAACAAAGACCATTCCCACTGCGCCAAAGAGGGTTAGCACGCTGGCGTTTTCAGGGTAAAATGGTTTGTAGTGCTTGATGTCAAAAGATCTAAGACCTGTAACAATAAAAAATAGCAGTGTTAATAGCAGTACCAAGACTAGATAGTTTTGGAACCTGCTCGAATGTTTTACGCTAAAAACATTTATTAGCATAAAAAAGCAGCAACAGACCAACGATGTTGCTTTCATCAGGGTTTCTGGGTCTAGATGGGATATGCCGATAGAATTTACAATGATATCAATAAATACAGCCATACCAACCAGCGCAAATGCACTCTTCATCGCGACAGAGAACCAATCGGCTAGGCCTGTGAAAAAACCAAACGCGCTTCCTAAACTTCTATCCACATAAAAATACGACCCGCCAGCTTTTGGCATTGCGGTAGATAATTCGCTTTTAGCGAGTACGGCGGGTAATACGAGTATGGAAGCCAAGATATAGATTAAGATTACTGAGGCTTTGTTTTTGGAGTATACGATTGCGGGTAGGATGAAAAGTCCTGAACTTATCATCGACCCTGATGCCATTGCGAATATATCTATAAATGTCAATTGCCTTAAGAGCTTGCTCATTAAAATCCTCTTTCAAAGTTTGGAATTGTTAGCGTTATTCTATAAATCATCTTAAAGAAAAGCAATCATAAAGGGTAAGCTTAGAGTTTCCTTAAGATTTCAATGTGCCTTTTATCTCACATATAGCAGCTAATCTACCGATAAATCGGTTAGGTCAGAGAAAAATATAAATAGGGCGATGTTTCTATTGACAGAAACATTTTAGATTGCTATCATATAGCATGATGATCGAACGTAGAGAAAATATGGTTAGTTTTTCTTGGTGGTGGCCTACTATTTAAGTGTAGGTTCAGCGGTCTTTGTGCATAAATTTAATGTATCGATTATAAGCAGCCTACTCTGATAGAAGTGGCTGCTTTTTTTATGGAAAATAAACACAAGGTCTCAATAAAATGCAAGATTACAAACAGATAATTGAAAACGCTAAAGTAGGTACAATCATACCAATTGTTAAAGAAATCGAGATTGGCTGTCCTGTAGATTTTTTTGCCAAACTTAGCGATTATGGTCGCCTTCAACATTGCTTGATGCTTGAGAGTAAGGAGTACCTCAAAGATTCATCTGCGCTGACATTCGGTACAAGTAAGCCTGCGTTGTATCTAACCGGAAAAGGCGATGAATTTGAGATTAAATCGCTTAGCCGCGTTGGGCGTAGAATGCTCTCATATTTGGCTAATGAAGCTAGGAGTCGATTTGATTTTGCTAAAGAGATTACCTTTGATGCTGGTTCCATAAAGGGCAAGATTCAACGCAATGATAATCTAACCGACGAGCAGAGCCGTTTGAAATCAGTTAATCAGATGGATGTTCTTCGTGCGGTTGGCTTTGCATTTGAGCTTGCGAGTAAACCGTTTCGTGTAACTTGCGGCTTGTTTGGGGCTATAAGTTATGACTTTATAGATCAGTTTGAGAATTTGCCTAAGAATGCGACTGATATTTTAGAGAATCCTGATTACGAGCTGTATTTTGCGGATAATATTTTTCTCGTGGACCATGCAGAAAACAAAGGGTATCTCGTTGTTAATGTTATGGTTACCGATGATAATCGCGAGCAAATCGCGCAGGAGGCGCAGGAGACTTTCGATTATTACAGCAATATGGTGCGTTTTAATCAACCAAAGCCTCAAGGTAGGGTTTCTGTTGGTGTTGTCTCAGGTACTGATACTCCAAAGCTTGAATATGAAGATATGGTCAATAAGGTTAAACAGCACATCATAGATGGAGATGTGTTCCAGTGTGTTCTTAGCCGTACACTTATAGAGCCATGCAACGATGAGCCGCTTGAGATTTATAGACGTCTGCGCAAGCTAAACCCATCTCCGTATATGTTCTACATGAACACTCCAAACACTATTCTCATGGGTTCTAGTCCTGAACTAAACTTGCGAGTCAAAGGAAGGGAAGAAAAATACGTTGAGATTCGCCCAATTGCAGGCACGAAGCCTAGAGGTAAATTTACCAATGGCGATATAGACCCAGAAACTGATATGCGATATGAAGCGCAGCTCAAGCTAGACAGAAAAGAACTAGCCGAACATATGATGCTTGTGGATTTGGCGAGAAACGACATTGCAAGAGTCGCCGAACCTGGAAGCAGAATTGTTAATGAGATGCTTACAGTTGAGAAGTATAACTCAGTGATGCATCTAGTTAGTAATGTCAAGGGTAAGCTGCGCAGCGATCTTGACGCCCTAAGCGCATACCTAGCAACAATGAATATGGGAACTCTCACGGGAGCACCAAAAATAGAGGCAATGAAAATTCTTCGTAATCTAGAAAAGAGCAAACGCGGCTATTACGGCGGGGCAGTTATGTATCTTACTGTTGATGGGCAATTCGATAGTTGTATTACGATTAGATCTTTGCAGGTCAAGGGTAATGCAGCGTATGTTCGTGCTGGTGCGGGTATTGTTTTTGATAGTATTCCAGAGAGCGAGTTTAATGAGACCCAGCAAAAGGCAAACTCTTGCTTGATAGCTATAAGAGGTGAGACCACGGGAGATTAGTGGTTTTGTTAATGTTGGTGTTTCTTATTGCTTGAGCATATTTGCAGAAAGGTATATACATGAAAGTTTTATTCATAGACAATTTTGATTCATTTACATACAACCTCGTAGATGATTTTAATAAGCGTGGTTGTGAATCGATAGTTTATAGAGCTGATACGGATATTGAGAAGATAAAAGAAGTTGTGCATGACAATGATTGCAAGCTCTTAGTTTTATCACCAGGACCTGGTAACCCGCAAAATTCTGGAGTTAGTCTCGAAGCGCTTGATTACTTCAAAGATAAGATGACGATATTTGGCGTTTGCCTAGGCCATCAGGTTATCACACACTTTTTTGGTGGCACGGTTGGCCATGCTCCTGAAGTTATGCATGGAAAGCCGTCTATGATAACTCATAATAATCAAGGCGTTTTTGAGGGACTGGAAAATCCTCTTCAGGTGGGGCGATACCATAGCCTTTGCTCAACGAGCATTCCTGATTGCCTTGAAGTTACAGCTCGGTTTGAAGATGTTGTGATGGGGATTAAGCACAAAGAGTACGCTATACATGGCGTTCAGTTTCATCCAGAGAGCATTCTGACGCCAACAGGAGGTGCTATTATTGATAATGTATTGGAAATCAGTAGCAATTCGTAGTTATCTCTTTTTAGGATTAGTTTAGATGAGTGAATTTAAAGAATACCTTGAGCAGATTTTATGTGGCAAGAATCTCTCTATTGAGGCATCAGAGAAACTTCTCGATGAAATATTTAAAGGAGCGGTTGAGCCAGTTGAGATTGCGGCTTTTTTGGCTGCCCTGAGAACTAAAGGAGAAACTGCGGAAGAACTTGCCGGCCTTGTTCGCTCGCTGCGCGGGCATGCGGTGAAGGTTTCGCCTAGACGAGAAAATTTAGTAGATACCTGCGGCACTGGTGGTGCTAGGGTTAAAACGTTTAACATCTCTACAGCCGCCGCGATTGTTTCTGCTGGTGCTGGCGTGAATATCGCAAAACATGGAAATAGAAGTATCACCAGTAATAGCGGCTCTGCGGACTGTCTTGAGCAACTTGGAGTCAATATTAATCTAAATGCCAAGGAAGTTGCTCAATGTATTGATAACTGCGGGATTGGTTTTATGTTTGCCCCAAATTTTCATCCTGCGATGAAATATGTTCAGCCTATAAGAAAAACGCTTGGTGTTAGGACTGTCTTTAATATGCTTGGCCCTATGGCAAACCCAGCCGATGTTAAGAGGCAGGTCGTTGGTGTTGCTGATTTATCCATTCAAGAAAAGATTCTCACTTCACTGCAATTGCTTGGCGCAGAGAGGGTGATGGTTGTTCACAGTGATGGTCTTGACGAGATCTCTACGATGGGTGAGACTCTTGTGAGTGAGCTTTGCGATGGTGAGGTTAGAAAGTGGAAAATTGTTCCTAAAGACTATGGTGTTGCCACAGCTAAGTATGAAGAGCTCTCTGGAAAATCACCTGAGCATAATGCTGAGATTGTTCTCTCTATCCTAGAAGGCAACGAGCAGGGGCCAAAGCGTGATATTGTTGTTTTAAATAGTGCAGCTTCTATTCTAGTTTCTGGCATTGCTAGTGATTATAAAGAGGCTATAATGCTAGCTAATAAATCTATAGATGATAAGAAAGCAATTGACACGCTTAAAAGTTTTGTAGAGGTGTCGAATTGTGATTAGATTGCTGGCTGGGTACTAGCTCTAGATTTTTGATTAGGGCTTTCCTTAAATTGGAGTTAAAAATGTTTGAGCCAAAGGTTAAGATTTGCGGCATCACCAACAAGGAAGATGCAAAGCTTGCGGTTGATATGGGTGCGGATATACTGGGGTTTATATTTTATGATAAAAGCCCAAGAAATGTAACACCAGAAGTTGTTGCGCAAATAGTCTCAGATCTTCCCATTGTTGTAGGTGCTGCGGGGGTGTTTGTGAATGAAGAATTCGATACGATTAAGGAAATCGTCGAAAAGTGTCATTTGAATTGGGTCCAGTTAGCAGGAGATGAGACTCCTGAATATTGTGAGCAATTTAAATTTCTAAATGTACGAACTGTCAAGACTATTCACGTTCGAGGTATTGAAGACCTTGAAAGAACAAACGATTACCCAACCGACGCGGTCTTGCTCGACAGTTATGCTGAAGGTAAGTATGGAGGAACTGGCAAGCAATTTGACTGGGATATGCTCAAGAATGTTGTCGCATATATAGATAAACGGATCTTTATTTCAGGTGGAGTCGGGCCTCAAAATATTCGTGAGGCGTATGAGATGATGCTCTACGGAGTAGATATCTGTAGTGGGGTAGAGAGTGAACCGGGTAAGAAAGACCCAGAGAAACTAAAAGAACTTTTTGAAGTTATAAACAGCTGTGGAGCATAATAATGAAACATACAGGAAGGTACGGCGATTTTGGCGGCTACTATGTGCCAGAAGTTTTGATACCGGCTCTAGAAGAAATTGAAAAGGCATTTTATCATTTTAAAGATGATGCTGTTTTTAAAGAGGAATTAGAATCTCTGCGGGCAGATTATCTTGGTAGAGAAACACCTCTCTATTTTGCCAAGCGTTTTAGTGAATACGTTGGTTACAAGGTTTATCTAAAACGTGAAGATTTAGTTCACGGCGGTGCGCATAAAGGCAACAATACGCTCGGTCAAGGGCTTCTTGCTAAATATATGGGCAAGACAAAACTCATAGCAGAAACTGGAGCAGGCCAACATGGACTTGCAACTTCTATGATTGGCGCACTCTTTGATTTTGATACTAAGATATTTATGGGCTCGGTCGATGTTGCGCGTCAGAGCGTTAATGTTCATAAGATGAAACTCTGCGGTGCTTCTGTCGTTCCAGTTAGTGCAGGTAGCGGTACACTAAAGGATGCAATTAACGATGCGTTGAGATATTGGTGTTCAAATCTAAGCGACACTTTCTATCTCTTTGGTACTGCGGCAGGGCCTCACCCATTCCCTGAGATTGTTAGATATTTCCAGACTGTTATTGGTATCGAAGCGCGCAAACAGATACTTGTTAAAGAAAATAGACTGCCTGATATGATTGTTGCCTGTGTTGGTGGGGGTAGCAATGCGATTGGTCTATTCTCTGGGTTCTTAGAAGATGAATCTGTAAAGATAGTGGGCGTTGAAGCTGGCGGCAAGGGTATAGATACAACTCACCACTGCGCAACATTAACAAAGGGAAGGGTCGGTGTTTTTCACGGAGCAAAGGGGTATCTCCTTCAAGACGAAGTTGGGCAAGTGTTTGAGTCAGAGAGTATTTCAGCGGGTTTAGACTATCCTGGTGTTGGGCCAGAACACAGTTACCTAAAGGCGAGCGGTAGAGCAGAGTACGTTCCTGCTAATGACGAAGAAGTCCTTGATGCGTTTGAGATTCTTATTAAGACTGAGGGTATTATTCCGGCTCTTGAGAGTTCACACGCTCTTGCCTATCTAATCTCAATGAGAGGCAAGCTAGATCCAAATACAGTGGTCGTTGCGAATCTAAGCGGTAGAGGTGATAAAGATGTTGGTATCGTTGAAGAGCATCGCCCATTAAAATAAAGTATTCAAATTAACATTGTCTGGAGTTTTAGATGATTACATATAAACAAAAATTTGATAGTCTCAGCAGCGGCGCTCTAATCCCGTTCTTCGTTATAGGCGACCCAGATTTAGATACGAGCTTCGAAATTGTTAAGACAGCTATTGATGCAGGCGCAGATGTGCTAGAGCTTGGGATTCCATTCTCAGATCCTATTGCTGATGGGCCTACAATCCAAAAGGCTGATATCAGAGCTCTTGATAGCGGAGTCACACCGGCTAAGGCACTTGAATTTATAAAACGAGTTACTGAGTACAAAGACATTCCTATCGGGTTACTAGTTTACTACAATCTAATCTATCAATATGGCATTGAAAAGTTTATGCTAGATTTTGCCGCCGCTGGTGGAAATAGTGTATTAATTGCGGATTTGTGCATTGACGATGTTGATGAAGTTAAGGCGGCTATTGAGGCTGCGGGGCTTGAGACGGTTCATATGGTAACGCCGAACACTAGCGATGAGAGGCTTGAGAGTATTGTAGAAAAGACAAGCGGCTTTGTTTATACCGTTGCTGTCCTTGGTGTGACAGGCTCAAGAGATGAAGTCTCTGATTTGGTTAACCCTTTAATCAAACGATTAAAAGCTGCTACTAAAACGCCGGTTTGTGTCGGATTTGGAATCAGCAAACCTCAGCATGCTGTTGATGTCTTAGATGCAGGTGCCGATGGAGTGATTGTTGGTTCTCGGCTTGTTAAAATTATCGAAGAGAATCTTGACGACAAAGAAAAAATGATTGCGGAGATATCAACTGCCTTAAAAGGGTTTAGAGATGCAATAGATAATCGCTAAATTAAGGACCGCAGATAAACCCTGTTAGAGTTTGAAACTCTAACAGGACAAGCACAGATGGACGCAGTTGAAGTTGCTATTTGTGATTTTTTATTATCTCGGTTAGCTCTTGAATCTGAGCTTTTCTATTTTCATCAGTTTGGATTAGTTTTTCTATCTTGCTAAAAGCATGCATTACAGTTGTGTGATCTCTACCGCCGAGGTGACCGCCGATTTCTTCTAGGCTGTGATTGGTTAATTTGCGAGCGAGATACATACATATCTGACGTGGCAGGGCGATTGATTGACTTCTATTTTTGCTTTGTAAATCGGCAAGCCTGACATCGTAGTGTTCGGTCACAATTTTTGTGATATCAGAGATGGTGATATCGCGATGGCTTTCTGGTTCTTGTCCAAACGCTTCTTTGGCCAATTCAAGAGAAATCTCTTCTCCACAAGCCTGCGCCATAGCATAGAGTGTGGTTAATGCACCCTCAAGTTCTCTGATATTTGCCTTTACTTTACTTGCAATATACTCTGCAATTTCATCTGAGATATCTAACCCTCTCAGATGCGCCTTCTTTTGTACAATGGCAATTCTTGTCTCGTAGGAAGGTGGATCTATCCTTGCAACGAGCCCCCACTTAAATCTACTGACAAGCCTCTCCTCTAGAGATTTAATCTCACTTGGTGCGCAGTCTGCGCTGAGTACGATTTGTTTGTTGTTGTCATAGAGGGCGTTGAATGTGTGGAAGAATTCTTCTTGGCTTCCTTCTCTACCATGTAAAAATTGCACATCATCTATTATGAGGATATCAACATTTCTAAATTGCTGCTGGAATGTTGATATAGTGCCTTCTTCGATAGCTTTAATAAAGCGATTGACAAAGTCTTCGCAGGTTAAGAAGCTAATTCTGACATTTGGGTTGGAGACTTGAAATTCATAACATATAGCATGGAGAAGGTGAGTCTTTCCAAGGCCAACAGAACCATAGAGAAAAAGTGGGTTGTATGTGTCTCCAGGAGAATTGCTCACAGCCACGCAGCTTGCATGCGCAAGTCTATTGGCTGGGCCGACCACAAAATTTTTAAATGTTAGATCTGGGTTTAGCCTAAAACTGGTTAAGCTGGTTGGATCTCCAATTTCCTTTGGCTCACTAACATGCTGCTTAAATTCGACAGTTACGAGGTATCCCGTAATCGCCTGCGCAGCTTGAGTAAAGCTTGCTAGGCAGTTGTCTTCAAGAAACTGTACGATAGATTTATCTGGGCAACCAATTACAAGAGTTCCTCCGTCAAAGTTAAGTACGCTGAGCTGGTCAAACCATTCACGTACATTAACCGGATCCATAGATTTGACTCTATCGACTATTTTACTAAACGATTTTCTTATATCATCTGTTACCAAAGTAGTTCCTTTAGGTTTGGGTTGCTCAAATATATCCGCAGATTTTATATGTTAGCTATGGTAGTGTCAAAGTAAATTCAAACTGTTTCGTTTATATAATGTTGCTATTGCTATAATACATCGTTATAAGATATTAGCCGCTTAGATATATAAGCCATTTTTTGTGGGTATGTTACGGTGCATTCTTTTTTTATGTTGGAGCAAGAGCTACATGAAATTTACTAAGGGCTGTTTTCTGATAATTTTTATATTGTTAAATCCCTTGATTGCTTCTAGTGTTCAAGATAGCGTCCCTCGCTTTTGCACTGAGAGTAAATGGGTCAATGTTAGCAAATCTCAGATAAAGTTGCTCTGTTCGTATAGCGGCTTCAATCCCAAAACGAATAAAAGGGTCTCGCACCTTGAGATTGGTGATTGCGCTCTTGATATGATTCGAAATTCAAAAGATACAATAGTCGCAAGCGCCTTTCTCTTCGATGTTATGACTTCAAACAACAATAATCGCGATATTGCTAAGGAAATAACCGATACTCTGATTGAGAAAAAAAGAGCAAATCCTAATATCAAGATAACCATCATGCTCGACCCTATTAATGCGGCATATGATGATTATCTTGGTCGAGAGAGTGCTAGACTGCTTGATGCGGGGATTGATATATTCTACAGCGATTTAGTTTCTACTCCAAGTGCAACAATCGATGGCATTAGTAATATTGCGAGAAGATCTCTGCGGTTTGCTGATGATTTGACCGGTGGGATACTTATAAAAACACTCTCATTGGTGACGAGCATTGAAATTCCAATTAAAAATGAGCTCAATGAGAATGGAATATCAATAAATTCTGTATGGAATGCTGTTGCGTTAAAGGCCAATCATAGAAAGTTATTAGTAACAGATAATAGTAATACCCACGAGCTTGAAGCACTCATTGGCTCTGCAAATCCTCATAGTGCTAGTATCCCTTCGGAGAATTTTGCAGTCTGGGTGCGCGGCGATATCGCTAATTACATATATATGCTTATTCGCGCAGATGTAGCACAGAGTATTAAGGTTAGAAATGTGCGTTGGGCAACGAAAGATAAAAATCACCGAAAAAACTACTTAAAAGATACTCTTGGTGCTATCGAGGTCTATACGTCTAACAAGCCTTTAGACACCAGCAAGCAGATGGCTTCGATTATTACTGAAGGGCAGATAAAGAAGCGTGTCTTGGCTCTCCTCTCTTCTGTGAAAAAAGAGGATAAGGTTCGTATCCAGATGTTTTATCTTTCAGAGCTAGAGGTTGTTGATGCTATTGTAGAAGCAGCAAAAGTAACAGACAAACCGATTCGGATTATTCTCGACCCCAATAAAGATGCGTTTGGTAGCATAAAAGATGGCACTCCCAACAGGCAGGTCGGGGCATATCTAATGCAGAAGAAAAAGGAGTATGGCTTAAATCTAGAGATTAGATGGTATCAAACACATGGCGAGCAAAATCATGCAAAAATAATGACGATAAGTTCTAATAGTCGCAGTGAGCTAATTACAGGTTCGGCCAATTGGAGTGGTAAGAATATTAACAACATAAATATGGAGTCAGATATTCACGTCAAAAACGCCAATGCTATTGTCGCGCAGTACAACAAGCTTTTTGATATGTTTTGGAACAATACTGGAGATCTCGTTTATACCTGCGATTATAGCGAGTACAAGAAGCATACAGGAATGGGTAAATGGAGAAATGGAGAGCGGTTTGGTTATGTGCAATGGTAAGCTTAAAGCGGTCTTTTCTTGTGAGAGTAAGTAATAGATTCTAATATCGATTTATCTTTTCTTGATTTTAGAGCCATTTTGTGAGAAACTCTTGCTTCGTTTACACCTCTAGAGATTTCCTAGAGTTTGAGTAGTTTATTAGAAAATTTATCATATTGGAGTTTGATAATGGGCCTTTTTTCAAAGACCGTTGGATTTATAAAAAATAGGATTTCTAAGACGCGCAGCAAGATTAGCTCTTCTCTCTCGGCCATTCTACTGGTTGGAAGAAAGATTGACGATGAGCTTTTAGATGAACTTGAAGAAACTCTCATTGGTGATGATATTGGAGTTGAGACTACAGACAAGCTAATCTCATCACTAAGGCAAGCCTACAAAAAGAAAGAGATTCTTGAATCAGAGCAAATAATACCGTTTCTAAAGAATGAAATTAAAAACTACTGGCCAAAGCAGGATAGAGATATTCACTTTGCGCAAAGCGGCCCAACCGTTATTTTAGTCGCTGGAGTTAATGGCTCTGGAAAAACCACAAGCATTGCCAAGCTTGCTTACACGTTAAGCAAAGATAACAAGAAAGTAATCGTTGCAGCTTGTGATACCTTCCGCGCAGCTGCGGTAGATCAGCTTACTATTTGGTCTGACAGAATTGGTGTTGAGATTGTTAAGCACAAACAAGGCTCAGATCCAGCTGCAGTTGCCTATGATGCTGCTAGTGCGGCGGTCTCTAGAGGGGCAGACTTTTTAATTATCGACACTGCTGGTCGTCTGCACACACAGAAACATTTGATGAAGGAATTGGAGAAGATCAAGTCCGTTGTGTCAAAGCAGATTCCTGGTTCTCCTCATGAGGTTATACTTGTTCTTGATGGAACAACGGGCCAGAATGCAATTGTGCAGGCAAAGAACTTCACAGAGGCCATAGAGGTTACAGGAATCTTTTTGGCAAAGCTCGACGGTACCGCTAGAGGTGGTATTGTTATTGCTATTAAAGATCAGCTTGATATTCCAGTTAAATTTATTGGCCTTGGCGAAACACCGGAAGATATTGCCGAATTTGACCCTGATGAGTTTGTAGAAGCACTTTTCAACACTCAAGATGATGCTCAATAGCTGTTGTAATAAAAATAGAAAAAAAGGGACGAATGGTTAAACATACGTCCCTTTTTGTTTGTGTTAAGCAATCCTTAGATTCTAGGATTGATATTAGTCTTTTATCTCTGGAGCTTTTTCTAGTATTGAATCAGCAATACCGTACTCTAGAGCTTGCTCGGCCTCTAGCCAGTAATTTCTGTCACAATCTTTCTCGATTGTTTCTGCGTCTTTGCCGGTATGCTTCGACAATATCTTGTAGAGACGATCTCTAAGACGCAGGATTTCGTTTGCTTCAATCTCTAAGTCACTAGCAGGGCCCTGCATAACTCCTGAGATGAGAGGTTGATGCAACAGTACACGACTACTTGGTAAGATAAATCTCTTACCCTTATCGCCGCCGGCAAAGAGGACTGCGCCCATGCTTGCCGCTTGGCCGATGCAGTATGTTGCAACAGGGCAACGCAAGAATTGCATTGTATCGTATATCGCCAGACCGGCTGTTACCGAACCGCCTGGGGAATTAATGTAAAAGTGTATATCGCTTTTGGAGTCTTCATTGCTCAAAAATAGCAATTGTGCAATTATCAAATTAGCAGATGCATCATCTACACCTCCGCCAAGAAATATGATGCGGTCTTTGAGCAAGCGAGAATAAATATCGTAGGATCTCTCTCCACGGCCTTCTTTTTCTATGACAATAGGGATAAGTTGATTAGATATCATATTTTCTTCCATATCAATAAATTATTTACTATCTTCTTCTTCAGGTTCGTGAAGAACTTCGTCTATAAGTCCATAGGCGAGTGCTTCATCCGCAGACATATAATTGTCTCTTTCTGTTTCTTCTTGAATCTTTTCAATACTTTGGCCTGTATGCTTTGCAAGTATCTCATTGATAAGGCGTTTAGATTTTATGATTTCTTTTGCTTGAATCTCGATATCAGAAGCTTGTCCTGTGACACCACCCCAAGGCTGATGAAGCATTACTTTAGCATGGGCTAGAGCATGTCTCTTGCCTTTAGTTCCAGCTGTCAAAATAACTGCTCCACCAGACTGAGCTCGACCAATGCAATAGGTTGCTACAGGAGAGCTTATAAATCTGATGGTGTCGTATATTGCCATTGTGTCATCTACGCTACCACCAGGGGAGTTTATGTATAGGCTTATCTCCGCTCCAGGTTTGTTGTTATCTAGGTATAGTAGCTTCATGATGACTTCTGTTGCCATATGGTAGTTTATCTCGCCAACCATAAACAGAATTCTATTTTCTAGCAACATATCGTCAAGTGTCATCTGGCGAGTACGCTGGTATGCTGGGCTTTGCAATCTTGCCTCCATACCTGCTATAATATTTGCTCTTTTGCTATCGAACATTGTTTACCCTTATTTTAGAATACTTTATTTTGTAATACTCTTTTTGTCTTACCTTGAAGCCTTAGTGTATGCCGAGACCTCTTAATCATCAATTCACGCAGTTTACACTAGAATTTAACAGTGACAAAAAAATAACGGAGACCCAATTAAGCGCCTCCGTTACTGTATCGGAATAAATTAAGCGTCGCTTGCTTTTTTCTTTGTTGTTTTCTTCTTAGTTGTCTTTTTTGTCGCTTTTTTCTTTGTTGTCTTCTTAGGTGCTACTTCTGTAATCTTTGCCTTTTCAAGCAACTTTTCTATACATTTCTGCTCACGTGCCTGCATGCTAAATTCGGCAAGAGAGCCATTTCTGAGAAGTTCTTCTCTCATCTTTTCAGGTCTGCGACCACGTTGCATAGCTACTTGGGCGATGTAACCATTGATTTCTTCCTCTGTAACGCTGACATCTAGCTTGTCTGCGATTTCATCCATAATGAAGAATAGTTTTAGTTGCTCAGCGGCTTGAGTCTCGCTACTTGCACGAAGCTCTTCCATTTGAGCCTCTACCTTTTCTGGTTCCACACCTTGCATGAGCAATCTTGTGTATTGTCTTTGTAGGATTTGGGTTGCTTGGTCTGCAACAACATCCTGTGGAAGGTCGAATTTTGTGCTGTCAAGTAAGTATTTGTAGATGCTGTCAGCCATTGCTGTCTTTGCTTCTTGCTCATTGCGCATTTGGGTCATTTCTTTGATTTTCTCACGCAACTCAGCTTCGTCTTCTAATCCTAGCTTTGTGAAGAATTCATCGTCTAGTTCTGCTGGCTTGAGGTGTTTTATCTCTTTGATTTCAACAGTAACTTCTACCTTCTTACCACGATATTTCTCGTTGAAGAAAGTTGTAGGAACTTCTGTTTCAACTGTGATTTTATCGCTTACCTTCTTACCGATAACTTCTTTTGCGAAGGTTTCCACAGGCACTTTGCCAACAAAAGATTTCTCAGTAACGAAAACTTCAGTATTGTCTATCTTTTCAGTTTCTTCGTCGTCTTCTGCTTTTACGATAACATCAGCGATGAGTTGGTCGTCCATCTCGACGCCACTATCTTCGCTACGAGGTGTCCAGACACCTAAACGCTTTTGCATTTGCGCAACTTCTTCGTCAATCTGCTCTTCTGTAACTTCGCTAGAAGGCTTTTCGACCTCAATACCTTCAAGTTCTGGTAAGTCGATTTCTGGTCTTACTTCAATTTCGAAATCAAACTTCATAGCTCCAGATTTTGGCAGTTCAATAGCTTCGTGATCGATATCTGGCTCGCCGATAGTTTTTAGGTCGTTATCGCTCATCGCTTCTTCTGTTGCATCAGCAAGTAGTTTAAGTTTTGCTTGCTCTTCTATGTTGCTTCCAAAACGTTTTTCTATAAGACGCATTGGAGCTTTGCCTTTCCTAAAACCAGGAAGAACTGCATCTTTGCGCAAGTCTGAGTATTGAGATGCTAGAACTTCTTTGATTTTTTCTTCCGGAATCTCTATAGAGATTTTCTTTTTGCAAGGACCAATGTCCTCAATCTTGATTATATTCTTGATTTGATCTTTCTTCTCGTCAGCCATTTTAGCTGCTCCTAAATTTAGATTATGTTTGATTATTTTTTCTACGTACAAAAAAAGACCGCTGGATTTAATCTCCGCAGTCTTGTTATTTGTAATTAGGCATAAGCCAATCCTCTTAAACATCCCGTCGACCAGCGCCAGACTAAAAATAGCCGGTATCTCGTCGAGACTATGTATTTAATCAAAAAAAAAGAGCGGGTGATGAGATTCGAACCCACGACATTCACGTTGGCAACGTGACGCTCTACCGCTGAGCTACACCCGCAAAACCTTTGTTTCCAAAAGAGATGCGTATTATATATCTCTTAGTCCTTCTTTCAAGGTATTTTTAGTAAATTTAATAAAAAAAGTAAAAAGGAACTGCTTGCTAATTTCTTCGTATAGTCTCAGACTATTGAGATAGATTGTTCTGGTAGGTTTTAAATATGCAACTAAAGTGTATTCTGTAGTGGTTAATACCTATACTGGTGATATTGCTTGACAAAATGTAATTGTATATGTTATTTGGTACGATAGTTCTAGTAGTTCGTTGCTTTTTCAACTTAGAATGTTACTTTTAGAAGGTGAGGTCTAGAATGAATCAAGATGCGGTAATAATAATAACTGAAGATGATTCGGGGCATTTTGCGTTAGTTAAGAAAAATCTTTGGCGATCTTGCGTTCACAACGACATCCTCCATTTTAGAGATGGTCAGGAAGTTCTCGATTTTTTGTTTATGAAAAATGAAGACGGCCCTAACAGAGTTCCAGGATGCGCGTATCTTTTGCTTTTAGATATCCGCCTTCCAAAGGTTGATGGTATCGAAGTGCTTGCGCAGATCAAAGCCGATGAAACATTAAAAAGAATGCCTGTTGTTATGTTGACTACAACTGACAACGACGAAGAGGTAGAAAGATGTTATGCAGCTGGTTGTAGTTTTTATATGGTTAAGCCCGCCAATTATAACGACTTCATGCAATCGGTTGAGCAGTTAGGTTCTTTTCTATCTCTAAATAGTGTGAAGGTTCCTAAGCTTGAATAGAAAATTTTTTATATGATTTTGCATATATGAGGGGTTTTGGATAGGGATAGAGCTATCCATAAGGGAGAAAAAAAAGGTCAGGCGATTTGCCTGACCTTTTTTGATTATTGTAGGTAGCTCTAATAATTGCTTTTGAGTACCAAATGAATTGTAAGAGGCTTTTCCTTATATGATACCTCTCGGTGATTTCTCTTGATAGCTTGTATGCAAGAGTTTGTGTGCGATGGAAGAGCCTGGTTTCTCAAGAAAATCTTCGTAAATTTTAATAATGGCAGGATTCTCATGAGATTTGCGTAATTTCTTGTCGGTATCAATGGTGTAAAGCGCCGAGGCTCTAAGTTTTAGCAATTTTGGATCTAAGACTTCAAACCCATACGGTGGGTATGGTTGACCGCCACCGCCGATACATCCACCAGGGCAGGCCATTAATTCGATAAGATGATATTCTTTTTCTCCTTTTTTAACCTTATCGAGAATTTTCTTGGCATTTTTGAGTCCGTTGGCTACAGCAATGTTGATGTATTTGCCGTTCACGTCTAAGGTGGCCTCTCTTAAGCCCTCGACTGCGCGAACTTCCGTGTAGTCTATTCTATCAGCGGGCTCGCCCGTAATCTTTTCTATTGCCGTCCGAAGCGCAGCTTCCATAACACCGCCAGTGGTGCCGAAGATGTCGCCAGCTCCAGATGCCAGACCCATTGGAGCGTCAAACTCTCCCTTTTCTAGCTTGGTAAAGTCAATTCCATAACATTTAATCATCCAAGCGAGCTCTCTAGTTGTAAGAACAGCATCTGTATATGGAGTGTTTTCATCTAGGTAGTGTTCTTTTCTTGCCATTTCATACTTTTTGGCAACGCAAGGCATTATTCCAACCATGTATATCTTTTTAGGGTCTATGTTTTCTTTCTCTGCGAAGTACGTTTTGGCTAGAGTGCTAAGCATGCTCATAGGAGATTTGCAAGAAGATGCGTTAGGAATCATCTCAGGATAGAATTTCTCCAGAAAATTAACCCAGCCTGGTGAGCAGCTTGTTAGCATTGGTAATTTGCCCTTGCCGTTTAATCTTTCGATAAACTCATTGGCCTCTTCCATTATTGTTAAGTCTGCGCTAAAATCAGTGTCAAATACTAAATCAAACCCTAGCTTGCGCAAAGCAGTAACTGTTTCTCCAGTTGCAGGATAGCCAGGAGCCATATCAAAGGCTTCGCCAATAGCAGCTCTGATTGAAGGGGCAACTTGGGCGATAACAATGGTGTCTGGGTCTGCAATGGCCTCCCATACCCGTTCTGTGTGATTCTGCTCAAGGAATGCAGCGGTAGGGCATACGTTTATGCATTGACCACATTGGATACACACAGATTCATCCATCGCCCCTTGGTACGCTGGTGAGACGTGGATATCAAAACCTCTACCGACCGCGGTTAGGTTGGTTATGTTTTGTATCTCGTGGCAAACTCTGATGCATCTGCCGCATTTTATGCACTTATTCTGATTTCTAATGACACTCTTGCTTTGATTATCTATTTCGTGAGGAGCTCTTTCTCCTTCGAAGAGTCTCTCACGGACGCCATGGGAGTATGCCAAGTTTTGCAGTTCGCAGTTGCCGTCTCTTTCGCAAGTTTGGCACTCTTTGGGGTGATTATCGAGAAGCAGTTCTATAATATCTCGTCTTGCTTGCCTTATTTCTGGGCTGTTGGTTCTTATTTCCATGCCCTCTAAGCAATCATTTGCACATGCGGCAACATAGGTGTCTCTTCCTGCAACTTCAACAATGCAAACTCTACATGCGCCGAGTAGGCTAAGTTTTGGGTGGTAGCAGAGTCTAGGAATTTTTACGCCAACCTGCTCGGCAGCATCTATAATTCTTGTTCCAGCCTCTACGCGGAGTTTTTCTCCATCAATCGTAACATTGACCATCTCATTCTGCATAAGCATCTCCCTTTTTTTGTTAGTTACTAAGGGTAGCTCTAATTATCACCTTTGGATGGCAAGTAAAAGTTTTTTGGCATCCGGCAAGAGAAATAAAGCAACCTTATTGGTGAGTAAGGCGATTCTTGTCTATAGCAAGCCGGTGACAAAAAGGTTCACTTGACTCCAAAATGAATTGTCAGACGTACCCTTATGTTAGCGTCCCATCTCTAAGGCTTCATCCTCTAGTCCACACCTTTTCATTTTCTTGTAGAGAGTTGTTCGGTTTATCTTTAAAGCTTTGGCTGTTTCTTGCCTATTCCAGTTAAAACTCTCCAATGCAGATCTAATGAAGACCCTTTCAGGACCAATCATTGCCTCCTTTAACCCCTTGACCCCATCATATTCTACATTTGCAACTTCTGCAAGGGCATTATCTACGATTTGTTGAGGCAGATCTTCAACGTCGATATAGGCATTCTTGCTTAGAAGTACTGCACGCTCGACGGCATTTTCTAGCTCCCTGATATTTCCAGGCCAACTGTAGCGTTGCATCGTATCGATGGCTTTTTGAGTAAAGCCTAGTTTGACCTTGTTATGGATAGCACAGAAACGTTTTAGGTGGTGCTCGCAAAGCAGGGGAACATCGCCAATTCTCTCTGCCAATGCCGGCATTTTAATATTTACAACATTAATGCGGTAGTAGAGGTCTTCTCTGAAGTTGCCCTTTGCTACTTCTTCTTTGAGATCCACATTTGTTGCCAATATAACGCGGGCATCTGTTGTTATTGTTTTATTGCTACCAATTGCTTCAAACTCACGCTCTTGCAAAACTCTTAGAAGCTTAACCTGCAGAGCTGGTGTTGCTGTCGCTATTTCATCAAGAAAGATTGTACCTCCGTTTGCGGCGAGAAATTTTCCTTCCTTGTCGTTGACCGCACCGGTAAATGCGCCACGTACATGACCGAATAGTTCGCTCTCAAGTAGGGTCTCTGGTATTGCGCCACAGTTGATTTCAATGAAAGGCTTGTCTTTTCGGCTTGAGCGGTAGTGAATTGCCCTAGCTAGCATACTCTTACCCGTACCACTAGGGCCAGTCATCAAAATGGTGGTTTTGCTATCAGCGACAGCCTCTACAAGTTCAAATATTTTAGCCATCTTGTAATCTTGGCTAATGATGTTGTCCATACTGTATTTGTCTTCTAGCTTTGACTTTAGAGTTATGTTTTCATCCATCAGAGAATGTTGCTTCAGGGCTCTTTCGACGGAAATTAGGAGCTCATCATCTATGATTGGTTTGGTTAAATAATCATGCGCTCCATTTTTCATTGCTTCTACGGCACTTTCAATAGAGCCGTATCCAGTTATTAAGATTACTACCGTGCTAGGGCAGTTTTTTGTTGTGTACTCTAATAAGTCAAACCCGCTGCCATCTGGCATACTGACATCTGTTATCAGTAGGGAGAATTCTTTCTGTTGTAGTTTTTCTATTGCCTCTTTGTAGGAGTTTGCTCCAATAGCTTCGTAGCCTTCTAGATTTAGAAACTCGCAAAGCGAATTGAGAATAATTGAGTCATCATCTACGACAAGTATACTCTGTTGTGACATAGTTTACCTCTCTAGCTCAGGGTGTAATGTTTCGTATTCTTGCGCTAATGGCAATACTATTTTGAATGTACTTCCGCGATCGGCGTTGTTATATGCTGTGATTGAGCCGCCGTATTTGTTGATAATATCTTGGCATATACTTAACCCAAGTCCAGTGCCTCTGCCGTGTTTCTTTGTTGTAAAGAATGGTTCGAAGATAGACTTGAGGTGTTTTTCTTCAATACCATGACCATTATCTATAAATTCTACTACGACGTTGGCGCTTTCGTCTTTTGATGTGTTGATTATGATTTTACCATCTGAATCAATTGCATCAGCAGCATTTTTTATTAAATTGCAAAACACTTGAAAAAGTGAGTCGCATTTGACTTTTCCTATAGTTGCGTCGTAGTTTTTCTCTATGGTAGTATTGGTTAGTTCCAAATGTGGTTGCATCGTTTTTATGGCGTCATCAATGGTGTGGTTAAGGTCTCGGTATTCTTTGCTTCCATCTTGACTACGAGAAAACTCTAGTAGCTCGTCAATGACTCTGCTCATTCTGTGTAGGCCATTTTTACAGTTTTCCAAATATTCATGAGCCTTATCTGTTTCTTGAGACTTTATCATTCGCTGAGCAAGGTTGATGTAGCGTACAATCCCATCCATAGGATTGTTTAATTCGTGTGCTACTTTTCCGGCGACTCTTCCAATTGCTGCAAGTCTTTCGGAGCTGGCAAGACGTTTTTCCATCTCAACCCTCTCAGTTACGTCTTCAAGCATGATCGTCCCGCCAATTACATTCTCGCCGTTTATGTCTTTTAGAGGAACGCATACAATATCCAAGAGGAAGTTCTTCTTGTCGTTTGAGTAGCTGATTGATTCGTATCTACATCTTTGTCCAAGCTTTAGCATCGAAGTTAATTGTGATTTCCAATCGGGCCAGTCAGAATTTGGGTTTCCAAGAGAGAGTGCTTCATCGATGTTGTCGCTTTCGATGAGTAAGTCCTCTGCGGCCTTATTCGTTTCGATGATTCTTAAATCATTGGAAAATGCTACAATGCCAACGGAGAGTGATTGCGTTATTGACTCATCTAGATTTATGAACCTGCGTTTTTCCACATTAATCTCGTAACAAAATGAAGATGGCGGTGATTAATTGTTCCTAACAGTATAATCTAAGTTGCATTATACGGGTCTTGTTGCAATAAATCAACCTTTAGTGTTGGAAATAAGCAACATTGTTAGCCGTTATTTCGTAACTCTTTTGAGTGCACATATTTGTAGGAATTATTTTTCTCTATATATTCTGGTCAAAAATTTTCTACATTGTTTATTTATGCAAACGTAAATACTTGCCGAAGTTAGCTATATGTCCTACTGGTGACATTTAGGGTTTTTCTCTGCGGAGTCTGGTTTTGTTGGGCCGATAAAATGGCTCTTTTGCCATGGTTAAGGGCACGATATTTGCACGATGATTTGTGTCTAGATTACAAGGAGGTTATTGTGGATAGTGTGAAAGAAAATCGCAGATACAAAAGGTTGCCGCTCAAATTATCTGCAGTCTGCAATAAAGTTGGAATTGACGGTGGAGTTTCAGTCTTAATTGGTGAGACTATCAACGTTAGTACAGGTGGCCTGCTAGCTGAGATTGGTGGTGAGGATTTGTCTGTCGGGGATACTTTAAGTATAAGAATGACCTTACCGCCATCATCGGGGTTGATGGAGAGAGGTGGGCGTATGAATGCCCATGCAAAAGTCTTAAGGATTTATCATAAGAAAGATGCCCAGAGCGAAAAATACCAACGTTATGTTGCTATGCAGTTTTGCGGTGTTCCTAGTTTTTCAAGTTGATTTTTAAGCTCACAGGCCTCTATTAACCTTGCAACTCTTTGTGTGTTACTATAACATGCACGCATGATTTCCAAATACACAAAGGCAACGATATTGTTTTTGCTCACCATTTTCCTCTCGTCGTGCGCAAAAGAGAATACTCAGGACGATTTACTAGAAGGGCTAACTCTTAAGGATATAGCACCTTCGCAGCCGCCTATTAAAAAAGAAGATGCTCCAGAGTTTACAGTAGAGTTGCTTTTTGTCTTTTTCGATATCAATTCTGATAACTATTCTAAGTTCAGAGAAGCCAGAGATCAACAGTTGCGCAGCATAACTAATGCGCGAGTAGATATCGCAAAATCAAATGGAGTAAGCATTTTGCACGCAAATAGCTCATCTTGGCAGGCTTTTGCCAAATTGCTCGATGATGTTGGTGCAAAGCGGACGAAGACGGTTACTCTAGTTGCCTTTGACTCTCGCGGTGATAACGTAAAAATAAGAGAATTGACGCACTCGACCGAACTGTTCTATCTAGATTCAAGTAGGCAGCTCACAGGCCAGAGCATTTCAGGAACGCTGAGTTGGAGAGTTGTTGTAAATAATGATTCAGATGTAAAGGGGTTAGTTAATCTCAGCGTCTATCCAGTAATTATTGATGAAGCGATGAAAAGGTTGTATTTTAAGGGTGGCAAAAGATACAAGACCTTAGATTTTGCGAAGTTTAACCTTAAATTTGGTGCTGGTGATTTTGTAGTCATCTCTCCAGAGTCGTTGCCTCTTGAGCCAATGTCACCAGGGGCGATTTTGTTTCCAACCACTACTTCACAGTTTCAATACCAATCCTATATAATCTATTGTCGAAGTGTTAGGGATTAGTGAATGTCTAGAGTTTCTTTATTGGGTTGTTGCGACTATTCTAGCGATAATGTACGCTCGGTGATGCTCAAGCACTTTGAGAATCTCGGAGGTGTAGAAGCCTTTATTTGCTATGGTGACACTGTTGCTATCAAGCCAAATTTAATTTGCCCAAGACCAAGCGATTGTGCTGCGCAGACGCATCCATCATTTATTTTAGAGTTAGCCAGGATATTGTTAGATTTTGGCGCAAAGCCAATTGTGTGCGATTCACCCGCATGGGCGGATGCGCAGACTTGCGTAAAGGCACTTGGCATACTTGATGAGTTAAGGTATCTAGGTGTAGAAGTTAAGCAACTTAATAAATCAAGAAATATTGTTGTTCCGCTTGCCAATGCCAAGACGGGTATAAGCTCAATAATCCTTGATGTGGACAAAATAATAAATCTACCGAAGTTAAAAGCTCATCAGCAGATGGTTGTTTCTATTGCCATAAAGAATATGTTTGGCACAGTCGTTGGTAAACGCAAAGCCATATGGCATTATAGAAGGGGAGCGAGTGTAGATGAATTTTCAAAATTGCTTCTCGGTGTTTTCGAAACAACAAAACCGACGATTAATATAATTGACGCTGTCGTTGCTATGGAATCACAAGGACCAATCAATGGCGACTCTAGAGAGCTAGGTTTTAGCTTGGCAAGTAGCGATGCGTTTGCTTGCGAGATGGTCTGCGCGAAGATAATAGGCTTAGACGTTAACGAAATACCACTGCTTAGATGCGCAATTGAAAATGGCCTCTCTGATATTAGATTCGAAGATATTGAGATTGTTGGCGGTGTGATAGATGATTTTGCCGTTGATGATTTTGTCTTTGCTAAGCTAAGTCCACTACGGTTTACCTTGCCTCGTATCATCAGAAGTATATATCGGCAAATAAAAATGCTTACAACAAAATGATTGCCTAACACGCTTGCCGCTATCGTGTGAGTTTGTATGCCTGTAATAGGGCTGCAACGCTCCAAGCCTGCGCAAAGCAGCCTCTTGGTTTGTGCGGCTCGTCTGCGTCAAAAATCTCCGATACACTTGTAATACAGGCATCTTCTAGGAAATGCTTTAGTAGCGGTTCTATGGCGCTTCTTGCGTAAATCTTGCTTTGACTAGAAAAATTATTGCTTCTAAGAAGAGCTTCAACAAACGGACCAATCAGATACGCCCATACAGTGCCTTGATGGTAAGCAGAGTCTCTCTGAAACTGTGAGCCACAGTAAGACGGTTTGTAGTTTTTGTCCGAGCTATCTAGGCTGCGCAGACCGTACGGAGTTAGTAGTTTATCTTTAACGACATCGACAACTTTGAGTTGAATATGGTTTGGTAAAGGGGAAAACGGCAGGCTAACTGCGAAGATTTGGTTTGGTCTGATTGAGAAATCTTTCTCTCCGTCTGGGAATATACAATCGGCTAAATAGCCAACGCGCTCGTCCCAGAAATTACTTAGAAAGCTCTCTTCTACCAAATCTGCCATGTCTTTGAATTTCTGGTGAGCGTTGATATTTGTGTCGTAGTTTGAATAGAACTCATTGCAACAACAGAGCCCATTGTACCAGAGTGCATTAATCTCTACCGCCTTACCGTATCTTGGAGTAAATGCCACGTCATTACACTTAGCATCCATCCAAGTTAGCTGAGTCTCTTGCGAACCAGCCATTAAAAGCCCATCATCATCACAATGGATTCCAAACCTTGTGCCATTTTTGTACGAATCTATTATCTCTAATATGCAGGGCAGAATATTTGCCTTAAAGCGTTTTGTATCGCGAGTTAGGTGGTGATACTTAAATCCCGCATCGATAAACCATAGCGAAGCATCTATGCTGTTGTAGTGAGGCTTGCCCCCAAAATCATCGAATCGATTTGGAATCATACCTTCACTTACCGCTTGGGCAAAGGTTTCTAGTACGCTATATGCATTCTCGAATCTGTTAGTCTCTAGCAACAATCCTGGAAGTGAGATGAAAGTATCTCTGCCCCAATCGAGAAACCAAGGATATCCAGCCAATATTGATTTTCTTCTTTTACTGTTAATCTCTCTTTCAATAATAAATTGATTGGCTGAGATATTTAGGAGGCTAAGCGTTGTATCCCCTGAAACTTGAGAGTCTGCGAGCATCTCTTTTTGGCGAAGCTGCAGATCTGTTACTGAGATATCTAAGTCTAAGCTAGCGAGTTCTTTTCTGTTGCAGATGTCTCCAATACTTGCCCAGAAGGTAATCTCGTAATCAGAATTGATGTCTTGTTTAAAGGCACCTGGAGTCCACAGCGATTCGCAAGAATCTTGTCCTCTACTTGCATCTATGCGATAGTAGAAGTCGTACCATAAATCTTCTTTTGGCTCAAACCACATATCCTCGCTGCGCAGCAGTAGTTCTTTACCGGTGATTTTGTCGCTAGAGACAACAAGCCCTTCATCCTGCCAAGATGAAAATATAGAGCAATCTTGCGGTGAGCTATTTAGGGAATGGAAATCTCTTAGTCCAACAAGTGGAAGAATTGAAAATTCAAAGGGCTTGGCTACATCTTGAAATTTATAATGAATCGCAACGGCGTCAATATCTGGTAGAAGATATATGCTTTTGGTAAGTTTAGAGAATTTTAGATTGTATTCGAAATGAACGCCAACATCTTTTGTGAAGGATTTTATAAATCGATGCCCATCTCCGGTAAAGGCGTTTACAAACTCTATGTTTGTTAGCGTTGTATTCTCGCCGCCGCTAGAAATTGTCTCTACTACGTTAGAGAGTGCCATTATTCGGTTTGCCGGTGGTGTTATCGCAGCGGTTAAGAGACTGTGATATCTGCGGGTATTGCCTGCAAAGCTACTACTAGAGAAGCTGCCGTGAGAATTTGTAAGTAGCCACTCTTTACTGCGCAGTTGCTCTATGGTGCATTCGCTTAGTTCAATTGAGTGCGCGTTGTTGCATTTAGCTTTTGCCGCCACAGATATATTTCCTATTTCTCTTCGTAACCGCTATTTTGCTTGCATCTATTCTTTAAATCGCTAAGCACATTCATGAAATTGATGTATGAATCGTACGGTGACTCATACGGGTTGAAATATTTATGGACATCACCGTCTTGGAAAAATTTAGTGCACATGTAGTAAAAATGGTCGGAAGTTTGTAATTTTCTCCAATCGTTTATTAGATGCGCATTCGTTTTTTGTTTTATAGTCTTTTCCAGTTTATAGACGCCTTGCAATGCGCTCGACTGCATTTCGTTACCAATCCAAGCAGAGAGGTCTCTCTCTGTATCTGCCCAGCTAATAACGTCTGGAACATCTATAACGTCAACAGGTTCGTACGTCTTTACTGCTTCTGATGGCGTTAAGAAGTTATTGTCTGGGTTTTGTAATATCTTGTCAGGTAAGTCTGAGAGAAACTCAAAAATTCCGGTGTCTGCCCATTGATGTTCGCCAAATGTTTCATAGTCCATAAACAGGTTGACTATATTGCCATTACCGTTGATGTTGTTAATCCACTGAGCAAATTTAGAGCTCATTAGAGGGTATTCTTGCCAACCTCTATTTGAAAATCGAAAGGCTATATCATCGCTTAGAGAATAGTTCTTGAGAAGCAGCTTTACTCTCTCGCACTTAGGCGCTCGATAGAGAAAATTAGGGCTTCTTCCTTGAAGGATTCTGTCTGCGCCTTCAGTGATAACGCAATCAAAACAGCCCATCTGCTCAACTTTTTGGCACAACTCGTTTGTGTAGATTAGCTCGGTGTTTCTAAAGGTTGTAGGTCTCTGGCCAAAGAGGTGTTCTATAATATCGCTGTGTTTTTTGACTTGCTCTTTAAATTCTTCTCTACTGTATAAAAAGCTTAGGCTATGGTAGTAGGTTTCACCTATAAACTCTACGCATCCTGTATTTGCCAAGGCGTGGAATGTTGATATTACTTCGGGGCAATATCTCTCTAGTTGTTCGAGTAGGGTTCCGGTTATTGAATATGAAACCTTAAATTTTCCCCTGTGCTTATCAATCAGCTTTAAGATGGTTCTATTTGTTGGCAAGTAGCACTTGTTTGCGACTTTACGGCATATGTCACGATTTTTCTTCTCGTCGAAGTAGTCGCTTCTCTTTTCAAATACGCTGTAATCGCGCAACCTAAAGGGTTGGTGGAGCTGAAAGTAGAAACATACTGTTGCCATCTAAGCTATCTCCGGTTGCATTTTAGCTTCTTGCATTAGTGTTTTATCGTAAAGCTTGGCGCATTTCCTAGCTGCATCTATCCATTTTAACTTACGTGCTTCAAAATTGCCATGTTTTCTAAGAGTCATCTGCAAAGGCTGATATCTAAGAACCGCTATTATCTTATTTGCCATTGATTCAATATCCCAGAAGTCAACCTTTAACACATGGGTGAGAACCTCCGATACGCCGCTCTGCTTACTGATTAAAACGGGTACATCATGATTTAACGCTTCAAGCGGTGCGATACCAAACGGCTCCGAAACACTAGGCATCACGTAAAGATCTGCCATTTTATATACGCGTTCTACGTCTTTGCCTCGCAAGAATCCCGTAAATAAGACCTTGTCACCAATTCCAAGAGCTGCGCTCATTTCAATGATTTTGTGCATCATATCCCCAGAACCAGCCATAACAAACTTTGTATTAGGGGCAACCTCTAAAACTTTCTTTGCTGCTTGAAGGAAGTACTCAGGACCTTTTTGCATTGTTATTCTGCCAAGAAAGAGAACGATTTTCTCATCTTTCTTTATGCCAGTGCTTTGAGGGGTAGAATTTGATTGTGGGTTTGTCTCGACACCATTGTAAACTACGGCAACTTTAGAGTTAGCAATAGAGTATCTGCGCATGATGATATTTTTAGTAAGGTAGCTAACGGCGATGACTTTATTCGCAACCTGCATACCCATTCGTTCTATGTCGTAGATTTGTTGATTTACGTGTTCTCCGCTACGGTCAAATTCCGTTGAGTGCACATGGACAACTAAAGGTTTTTTGCTAAAGGCTGCTACTGCAACCGCCGCTGGAAATGTCATCCAATCGTGTGCATGTATGATGTCGAAGTCTTCTCTCTTAGCTATCTCTAAGGCCGATGCGGCGTAGTTGTGTACTTCCGATATGAGGTTGTGGCCATAATCAATAGAG
The DNA here is from genome assembly GCA_027078365.1 of Phycisphaerae bacterium. Lineage (GTDB taxonomy): Bacteria > Planctomycetota > Phycisphaerae > Sedimentisphaerales > Sedimentisphaeraceae > S145-28. The sequence goes on along the minus strand of JALWYQ010000030.1, from coordinate 16,870 downwards.
GCTTTCCTTTTTGAAACATTCATAGACCCACCAAAACTACTTTTAGTGTGGCTTAGTTTTTGGGTGTATATCAATTCCTCAATCTTTCTATCGCACATTTCAAGAGTTGCGTACGGATTAGATAGGGCAGAATCGATAGTTCTAAATGTTATATTTTCAAGTTCTTCAAATCTAGCTGCGTCGTGTTCATCAGTAGGCATTGATGGCCCGACGAGTTTAACATGGCTAGCGTGGCAATCATCAAGGGATTTTGGCAACACAAATGTGACTTCTAGGCCAAGTTGATTCATTGCCTTGGTAAGTCCGTAACAAGCAGTGCCTAGCCCTCCACTGATATATGGAGGAAATTCCCAACCAAGCATAAATATTCTCATTATGTCCCCTGATTCGACTTTGAGCACAACCTAGTTATAAATCCAATTCTCTTTTGAACGCAGCAACACAACCTAAATTAATTAGGGATTTTACCCTCGTTTACGGCATATCGCTACCACTAATTTTCGTATTTTGGTGCTTTTCTTGGTGTTTTTTTATCTACCAAGAACATCAAGGAGCGGTTGGGTCTGACGTAGCAAGTTAAGTTGACTAACGCTGGAAAATTTTACTCGTTTTCCTCCTAGCTACTTTAACACAAATAACGCTAAGGACGCAAATGACGTTAGAAATGTTAGAGGGCCTAAGAGATGGCTGCGCTGAACTGGGAGTAGGTTGTAGGCGCCTTAGTCTTTATGTTGCGCATAAAAAAAAGACCGTTTTTAAAACGGCCTTTATTTTAATTCTCAAGCTAAGCTTATAGATCTTGAGGTTTAACTGTGCTACGACGGTTTGCTTCTGTACGAGCAACTGCCTCATCAAGAATAGCGTAGAGCTTTGCATTGATAGCTTCGATGCTCTCAGATGCAGTCATTTTGTTTTTGCTCTTGATGTAAGCTTTTACTTTGCTTGCTACGATTAGGCTTTCTTTTGGAGCTTTTTTCTTTGCAGCCTTCTTAGCTACTTTCTTCTTTGCTACTTTTTTGACAGCTTTCTTCTTCGCGACTTTCTTTTTAGCCATTTTGAATTCTCCATGCTAACAGTAGTGGGAAGTATATTAACCCTCGTCCGTAGGGGTTAATTTCTAATTACATTTTGCCACAATAAAATACGATTTCAATAAAAAAATCTCGTCAAATGAGAAATTTTGCGTCTATAAGCCTTGTAGATGCAATTTTTATCGCCACTTTAGTTTAATCATCTTTAATCATTATTGTTTTATATCTTCAATTAATCTTTTAGGTTAACCACTTGTTCTACTTTGTCGAAACAAGTCCCGTAGAGGTTTGAATTTGAAACGTCTTACTTATATGAAGCGCCATAAGGAGCATTTAGATGAATGAAGAAGAAAGAAGTCATATTAAGGAATTGACTAGCCAGCAAGAAATGATGGTTGTTGCCCATGCTGAAGATGTTGAGCTTGCCAACGACTACGTTCAACTCCTAGAGGATAATGGGATTATGGCTCGAATCTCTATGCGTGATGGTGTAGAAGACGGTTTTGGTGTAGCAATTGAGGTTTTAGAAGAGTTCTATGACGAAGCGCATATGATTATAGATTCGCAGCAATTTAGCAATAGCTTCTATGATTTCTTCTATCAAGATCCAGATTCAATCGAGTATGATTCTGATTTTGATTTTGATGAAGGTAACGACTATTTCTAGCATTTCTTGCATGGCCAAGGTAACGATAAAGTAGATAACAAATCTGTAGGGTGGGTTGTGTTATGACAGAAGAAGTTTGGGATGGAAAAACAGAAAGACGCAAACGTAGCGTTGTAGATAGAAGATTAGGCCTAGACAGAAGAAGAGGCCCTGGAGTTCGCAAAAGCGAAGAGAGAAAAAGTGCTGAAGATGGTAGCATGAATGATGAGCAATTTGAGTTCTTAATGGCTATCGATCAGTACAAAAGACAAAACAACAGGCCTTTCCCAACATGGACAGAAGTCCTTGAGGTTGTAAAGGCTCTTGGTTACAGAAAGGTAGCTCAGACATCAGATTTAGATGCAAGAGCAGAAAAGCAAACTGCGTAGGCAGTTTTTACTCGCCGGCTTCGGTGAAGGGTAAGGAAGAAGAGACTTTTGTTTAAAAACATTAGTCTCTTCTGTTGTATAGAGGTAGCCTCTAACAATTCATTTAGCTATCAAGCAAATCTATTTATCGCCGCAGCTTCTTTAGGCAACAGCCCCATGCTACGGCAAAGTTGGGTATTTCTACGCCTAATACATTTAATCATATCTTTTAGCCTCAATACGCACTAGCTTGATAGTTTTTGTTGGTCTTAGATATCTCTTGCGGTAAAATGAGCCGATGTATATATTAAGGGTACCTCTAACAATTCATTTTGGCAGACAAGCGAACCTTTTTGTCGCCGGGCTGCGTCAGACAAAAGACACCTTATTTACTAATAAGGCTTATTTGTCTTTCTTGCCGGACAACAAAAATTTTCTACTTGCTACTCAAAAGCAATTGTTAGAACTACCCTTAGGCTGCCCTTAGGTTGTCCTTGAGCGATTCTTAAGGCGCCAGAGTGCTAGACGAGTATTGTTATTATCGGTTAACTATGAGCAACTATATTGTACTTCTAAAGCAGGTTCCCGATGTGTTGCATATCGGCGACGATGCTTTTGATAAAAAAACTGGCAATTTAAAACGCGGTGAACTTGAGTGTGTGGTAAACGACCTTGACGCTCAGGCTCTAGCCTTTGCCAATGCTATGAAGCTCAAAGAAGGTTCTGGTAAAATCATAGCTCTAACTATGGGTCCGTCTAGCGCGCAGGACGTTTTAGAGTATGCCCTTGCTAGATGCGCAGATGAAGGTGTGTTGCTTTGCGATCCGCTCCTTGCTGGTTCTGATACCTGGGCAAGCGCAAAAGGGCTTGGCTTTGGTTGTCGCAAGATAATCTCAGACATTCTAGGTAGCGATGAGGATTTATTTATAATATCTGGAATGCAAAGCGTAGATGGAGACACCGCGCAGGTGCCAGCGGAGCTAGCTTGCGAGCTTGATGCGAGCTTAGTTGCCTATGCCACCGAGCCAATATTTGAGAACAACGAATTTTCGTTTAGAGTTATAGATTCCAAGGGCAATCGAGTCGTTAAACCTCGAAAGAAGATAGCTCTAGTTACCGTTGCAAAGTTTGATTATCTCTTTGCATCTTTTGAAAAGACTCGCCGCGCAAGAGCTAAAGGCGTTATAGAGTTTCGCTTAGAAGGAGTCGATCCATCCGATGTTGGTGCTAAAGGCTCAAAGACTCAGGTTGTACGCGTATTTAAGCCACAAAACCAGCATCGCAAAGCTAAAAGGATTACGACTATTGAATCGCTAGCCGAGAAGATATTCGAATCTATAAACTCTCAATCACACAATATCTCTAGCTATTCCAAGCAAAGTGCATACAAATTGCCAGAGGATAGAGAGAGCCCATTTGATAGGCGCTACGAGGCAAGAGAGATTGACCGCACTCGTTTTTCTATGCTTGAAAAACAGATTGCTAAAAAGCCAGTCCTTAGCGTAGATATGATTGGCGATGATATTCGCGGGTCTCTCTACGACTGCGTTTCTAAAGATATCTCACTGCGCCAATTTCAAGAGTTGCTTAGAGCCTATTCCAATACAACCCCATCTTACAGCGGCGATGTGTGTGTTGTTTTGGAGACTTGCGATGAAGGTATCCTCACTCAAGGCTCAAAAGAGCTTATTGGTGAGGCGAATTTTCTCTCAAGAGAACTCGGCGTAAAAGCGGTTGCCATCTTGCTTACACACAAAAAAACGCAGCTAGCAAAGCAGATAATTGCTCTAGGCGCTGATAAGGTTTATATCGTAGAAAATGAGCAACTTGAAGTTTTCGATCCAGGGTTGTATTCAAAGGCTTTTCGTGAGGTCTTGCGTGATATTTCTCCACAAATCACGCTCTTTAACGCATCGGTAAAGGGCCGCTGCATCGCTCCATTAGTGGCTTATGAGCTAGGCTGTGGACTCACCGCAGACTGTACAAGCTTTGCCATCTGTGATAACTCTTTAAAAAATATGATAGCCGTTTTGTATCAAACCCGCCCAGCACTCGGAGGAAACGTCATGGCTACGATTGTAGCTAAGAATTCACCATCTCAAATGGCGACTGTTCGTGCTGGTGTGATGATGCCAAGAAAAGAAGACTACGATAGAAGCGGCGAGGTTGTAGAGTTTAGCGTTAATCTAACCCAAGCCGATAAACACCTTGACGTAATCTCTCAAGATCATCAGCGCAGAGACATTGAACTCGCCGCAGACGTTATCGTCTCTGGAGGTAGGGGCCTGCTTAGCAAGGATAACTATGAGATTTTGATATTAGATTTATCCCGTGCAATCGAAAAAAACAGCGGTGTTAAAACTCAAAATGCAGCGAGTCGCTCAGCGGTAGAACATGGCTTTGCCGACCGCGCAAGGCAGGTTGGCCAAACGGGCAGTTCAATATCACCAAGGCTCTATCTAGCGATTGGGATATCTGGTGCGATTCAACACATGATTGGCATTGCCAACGCAGAAACTATAATAGCGATAAATAGCGACCCTGACGCAAAAATAAACTCTCAGTGCGACTATTACTACACCGCAAAAGCCCAAGATGCAATTCCGCAACTCATAGAGGCTATTGAAAAGATAGCTAAGAGCAAGGGAGGCGCAGACATTGAGTAATACAGAGAAACAAAATAATATTGACGTTCTAATAGTAGGCGCAGGCGTTGCAGGCCTAACCGCGGCGATTGCAATCAAACGCAAATCTCCGCAACTTAAAGTTTGCGTTATCGAAAAGGCAAAACGCCTTGGCGGCCACAACGTTTCCGGCGCATGCGTAGAGAGCGGGGCGATTGATGCCTTGCTTGAGCTTATAGGAAGCGAGCTTCTTGAAGATAGCGGAGTTGATGAGCTATTAGAAAAAAGAGTCCAAAGAGACCAAGTCTTGTTTATGGCGGGCAAGAGTCTGCATCTTGATATAAAGTTTTCGCTAAAGCTTGCGCAGCTATTTGGTCTCAAAATAGCAGATATGAATCACGAGGGCGATTATATCTTCTCTAGTAGCAAACTCTGTCAGTTCTTAGCCAAGATTGCCACTAAACTTGGAGCTGAGATATTTACAGGTTTCGCCGCTTGTGAGGTGATCTGGGATAAAGAAAACAAAAAAGCTCTTGGAGTAAAACTAACCGACCAAGGCATTGATAAGCAGGGCTATAAATGCTGGAACTATGTTAAAGGCGAGAGTGTTTTTAGCGATTGTGTGATACTAAGCGAGGGCTGCGATGGCTTGCTTAGCGAGAAGTTTATTGAACAGGCGTCTCTAAAACGCAAATGCGAACAACTCTACTCTATCGGAGCCAAAGAGCTTTTAGAGGTCTCGAGCGAGCAGTATAGAGAATTCACTTCAGCAAGGATTGTCCATGCGATGGGGTATCCTCTCTGGAGGCCGATGCGCGGGCCGGCGATCTTTGGTGGCGGCGCGATTTACCCGATGGGCGAGAATAAAATAGCAGTCATAATGATAGCGGCGCTTGACTGGAAGTATAAAGATTTCTCAATCCAAGATGCGCTAGAGAGATTTAAACAGCAAAAGTTTGTTAAGGGTTTTATCGCCGGCGCTAAAACCCTAGAAGCCGGCGCAAAGATGATTCCAGAGGCAGGGCTGCGCGCTATTGCTCGCGATGAAAATAACTCTATCGGAAGCGCAAACGTTGCGATTCTTGGCGACAGCGCAGGCCTTGTGAATATGCTAAAGATTAAGGGAATGCATAACTCCATCTATTCTGGAATTGCCGCTGGCGATGCGATTAGTGAGATTGATGGAGACTATTCAAGCTTCGCTAAGGGCTACACCAAACATCTAGAAAAAATCGGCGTCTTAGACGAGCTATCACGGGCTTCTAATTTTAGGCAGACTATAAAGAAGTTTGGCCTGCTCTTTGGAATGCCGCTTGGCGCGATTGGGCTATTTTTGCCAGAGTTTGATGTGAAAAAAGACTATGAGAGTATTTCAAAGTCTAGCTACCCGTTAAAGCTCGGCACCTGCGATAAACCAACGTTTGTTGCGCATGCCAAAAGCAGTCACCGCGAGGATCAACCATCTCACTTGATTATTAAAGATGAGAATGTTTGCAAAAATGAATGTATGCCTAAATACAACGCACCTTGCGTGTCGTTTTGTCCGGCGGGTGTTTATGAAGTAATCTCCGCGCAGCTAAAGGCGGCGAATCCTTCCAACTGCCTCCACTGCAAAACTTGCCAGCGCAAATGCCCGTTTGACAATATCAGATGGCTAACCCCAGAAGGCGGCGGTGGGCCTGATACTCAAGAGATGTAGCAGAGGTAGGGCGTTTTTAACTTTAAAGGCATCCTTTGCTTTACTTTACAGCTTTATTTTATAAAATGATGCGAATTAATTAAACAATTGGAAATTGGAGTGATAAATGAAACCAACATTATTGGTAATGGCAGCAGGAATGGGCTCAAGATATGGCGGTCTAAAACAAATCGACCCAGTAGGCCCTAGCGGTGAGATAATAATTGAATACTCGATATACGATGCAATCAGGGCAGGCTTTGGTAAGATTGTCTTTGTTGTGCGCAGAGAGTTTGAAGATGCGTTTAGAGAAGCGATTGGAGCTAAAGCAGCGTCAAAGATTGATATTGAATACACATACCAAGAGATGGACCGCTGTATCGGAGACCACAAAATCCCAGAAGGCAGAGAAAAACCTTGGGGAACAGGCCATGCGATATTAGTCGCTAAAGAATTAATCAATGAACCATTCGCAGTAATCAACGCAGACGACTTCTACGGCGCCGACGCGTTTAACATAATGAGTGCGTTTCTATCCAGAGAAAACGCCAGCGCAGGCGACTATTCTATGGTTGGCTATCCGCTGCGCAACACACTCAGCGATCACGGCAGCGTATCGCGCGGAGTTTGCCAATGTAGCGATCAAGGTCTGATGCAAAAGGTAGTTGAGCATACCGACATTGAAAAAGTCGGCACCGACGGAGTCTGCCAAATGCCAGACGGCTCACAAAAACAGCTAAGCGGAGACGTGATTGTATCTATGAACTTCTGGGGATTCCAGCCTCAAATATTTGACCATCTAGATGAGCAGTTTAAAGAATTCCTGCAAGAAAGAGGCTCTGAGCTAAAAAGCGAATTCTACATCCCAAGCGTCGTTGATAGGCTAGTAACCGAATCACTCGCAACAGTAAAAGTTCTAGAAACAAGCGGAAGCTGGTTCGGCGTTACATACAAACAAGACAAACCAATCGTAGCCGCAAGCATAAAGGCCCTTGTTGAATCTGGTGTATATCCAGAGAATCTTTGGGATTAGTCGCGTTTTTAACCGCAGATGAATCCTATTAGAGTCTGAAACTCTAACAGGATAAACGCAGATAAATGCAGATGGGAAAGCTTTTCACCATTAAGATCGTGAACTCCTGGGAGCGCGGAGCCCCAGCTGGGCATATCGTTCAATACAGTTTTGACTTTGCAGGCGTTGCTTGACCTTTCATTGCAGGTAAATGTTCTTCGCTTAGCGCGGTGGCGCAAGTGAGCCCGATGTCAATTACAACGGCAACGCCGTTACCAACCCCGCCCGATGTAGAAAAAACTGCGGCGATAGCCGCATTCCAATCTTCTAAAACACAAATGCTGTTTTCGCATGAACTTAAAACCGCCCAACTGGGCGGTTTTTTTGTTTCTAGTTTTCCGATGTAGCTGTAAGTATTAAAAAAAGACTCTGTACCACCTTTATTTCCTTGACTATCCGCCTAACTTAGTTATACTAGCCTTATTATCGGGCGTTGCCGATTTGGCAATTCTCGATTCGGGGGAAGGTAGGCATTTCATGAAAGGCTATTCCTTTTTCCATAAATAGAAATTGTTCGCACCAGAGTCTTGCGCAGACTGAGCAATGAATGTATTTTTAAAAAGGAGATAGTCCATGAAGAGGAATTTAAGTTCTTTCGTTTTTGTCACATTTTTCGCAGTTTCTTTCTTTATGTTGAGTACTTTTTCTTATGGTGAGGTTACTTGGTCGGGTAATTTAGATCCAGATAATCCGAATGATTGGAATAGTGGTACGCACGTTTATATAGGAAAAACTAGTACAGGTTCTCTCTCAATTACTGATGGCGGAGACGTTACAAGTGGTTATAGCTATATTGGAAAAGCTTCTGGCCCCCAAAGTAGTGTAACAGTTGATGGTGTAGGCTCAAGCTGGGAGACCTCTGGCGGGTTATGTGTTGGCGTTGCTTATGGCAACGGGTCTCTATCAATCACTAATGGTGGTCATGTTATTACAAATACTGATGGAGGCCATCTTACTACAAATGATTATGGCTTTATTGGTGACGATTCTAGTTCCCAAGGTATTGCAATAGTTGATGGTGTCGGTTCAAGTTGGGAGACTACTGGCGCGTTGTGTGTCGGTAGACGTGGTAGCGGTTCCCTATCAATCACTAATGGCGGAAATGTTATAAGTGATGATGGACGCGTTGGTGAGTACTATGGTTCTCAAGGTAGTGTGATAATTAGTGGTATTGGTTCAAGTTGGGATATTTCTACTGGTCTTCATGTTGGGATGGAAGGTAGCGGTTCTCTATCAATCACTAATGGCGGAAATGTTACAAGTGATGATGGACGCATTGGTAACGGATTTTGGAGTCACGGACACAGTCCTGGTAGCGTAGCAGTTGACGGTGTTGGCTCAAGCTGGAATATCTCCTATGATATTTATGTTGGTATTCATAGTCGCGGCTCTCTCTCTATCACTAATGGTGGACATGTTACAAGTCGTTCTGGTAATATTGGTTCCCATTCTGGTTCTGTAGGTAGTGTGTTAGTTGATGGCGTTGATTCAAGTTGGGATAATTCAGGTAATCTTCTCATCGGTACTCATCATGGTGGTAGCGGCTCTCTCTCTATCGCTAATGGTGGAAATGTTACTGTGACCGGTCTAACAAGTACGGGTTTAGGTTTAAATGGTGGCACTGGAGTAATTATTTTTAATGACGGCTCGCTTACTACAGGATCTCTTTTAGCGGGCTCGCAAGATCTAAAAGGAACGGGAATTATAAATACAAAAGGTCTTGTAGCAGAGGTTGATTTAGTGTTTGACTCTACACATGGGGCCAATCAAACTTTTGTAATGAATAATTCATCTGAGCAAAATATAACGCTCAACCTAGATGTTGATGGCAGTGCTTATTTAGGTGCAGGTTACTCTGGCACTGGTTCTATGAGTGTAACAGAAGGCGTAAGAGTTGCTAGTACTGATGGCTATATTGGGTACAAAGCAGGCTCTGTAGGTAGTGTAACTGTTGATGGCGTTGGCTCAATTTGGGATAATTCGGGGGAGCTCATTGTTGGAAGATACGGTAGTGGTTCGCTGTCAATCACTAATGGTGGGGTTGTTAAAAATCATCGTGGCTGGATTGGTAATTATTCTGGTTCTGTAGGTAGTGTTGTGGTTGATGGTGTTGGTTCAAGTTGGAGGAATTCCGATGATCTTGTTGTTGGCATGGAAGGCAGTGGTTTTCTATCAATCACTAATGGCGGAATCGTAATCGTTGATGAAACACTTATAATGTATTCTAACGGAGATTCTTTTGTTGAGATGTCTACTGGTGGCATGCTTGCTTTGAAGGGGCATGCAGATTCTTCTATCACCAAATTTCTGGCACTTGTTGATGGTAGCGATGAAATTCGTTTCTGGGATGAATCAATTAACGATTGGAGTAACATTATAAATGCTTCTATCGGTGAAGATTATACTCTTGAGTATATCTCTGATGTAAATGATGATCTCTACGACCACACGGTTTTAACTGTTACAGCAATTCCAGAACCGATTACAATGATACTATTCGCTCTTGGTTGCTTAGAGATTAGAAGACGTAAGGTTTGCGTGGCTTAATTTCTTTTCTGCTAGAATAGAAGATTTTACGTATAAATTCAAAGCCGCCCAATTTGGGCGGTTTTTTTGTTTTAGGGAAAAACTGTGTTTTCAGCGTTAGGGCAGTTAAGATTTTTGAGGTTGACTTTGATAAACAATGTGAGATGCGGCTATCACCGCGACAATTTCACATCGGGCTCACTTGCGCCACCGCGCTAAATGCGTCCTCTTGTGTTAAAGCAGTTAAAAAGAAAGAACCCGCTCTGGACTTTGAATATCTCTTGAATAATTTCGGCGAGAAGAGGTTATTGTGCAGTATCACGTAATACTTCATGATCTGATGGATAAGATGTTAATGGTGAAGGATGTGTTGCGAAAAAATGTAGGATATTGGGTTAGTGAAATAGGATGGAAAGCTCCCTCTGACAAGCCTATTGGCTCCAGTGTTTTTAACTAGGCATCCTATCTATCTCCACCGCTGGTATAGCAAAATTGACGAAGAGGTGCTTGAATATGTTGAGGATTATGCTAATATTAACGACAAGTTTAGAATGTAGCTGAATGAATCTCTTAAGATGGGTCTGCCTTTAGAAATCAATATTACTAGAGGAAATAGCGACGGAATTAGAGTTCGAATAAACGCTAAAGCCGTTATGGAGATCAAAAGGGGATTCTAACACTCTTGCTTTTCTTGTAATGGGGTAATCGTTGTTATAACAATGTAGGTTGAATGGGGATGTTTTTATGAATCAACAAAAATTCACAAGTACTAGAATTGCCCAAGAAATGAAAAAAAAGTTTGGAGATAAAGTTCAAACAATATCTGTAAAGATGAAATATAAACGCGAAATCGGGCGTTTTATCAAGAAAATGGATACTGCACAACAGCGTACAGCAAAAAGTACCTTGCGTTTTCAATAGATATTTGGAATCGTGTAATGGCTGCGCATCGTATCGTTAACCATAAAAAAGCTAAAATATTGTCAGTATTACCTAATTTCTCAAGTTTTAATTATATTGAGACTAATTTCAATTCAACCCCATCCATACACAGATGTTTCTCGGTTGCTCGTTCTTTTGACATGAAGACCTTAATAGTCGAAGATATTCCTGCGACTGGTATTATCAAAGATGAAATTGATGAAATAACAGAGTTTTTTTCTGATTACCGATGTTCTACTATAAAACGACTGACTTTTTGGGATGCTCAGTTTGAGACGGTTGATGAGATAAAGAATATAAAAAATGAGAAACTAATTGGCTATGCCATTATAAAAAAAGACCAATCTGAAAGTTCAGAGATTGATGGTTGGCATATATTCGAAGCTGTTTTCAAAAAATATCCTCACAAGCATAATTGTGTTTCTAAAAACATCAATTTCAAATTAAAAATAGTCGGATATGATTTTAATATTGACGGTGTCTTATATTGCCAACAAAATCAACTGAACAAAGCATGTGCTCAGGTTGCATTAAGAACTCTAATTGTTAACCATACCGGTAAGGATATTTCTTATCGGAGAATAAATCAATTGGCAGGGATAACCCCGAATTCCGGTAAGAGACCAGGTTCGGGATTATCTGTTCAAGAAATCAGAAAGATATTAGAAGGTGTTAATATACCATTTGCTGATTTTGATTACACCAAAGATCAAAAGCTCAGAGACTCGCATCCCTACCACAAATTTATCTATTCAGGCGTAGAGTCTGGTGCCGGTGCAATGTTAGGGTTTCGACTAACAGGTCCGAATTATCCCAAAAAAGAAGATGCTCCTAGGCATATTATACCTTTTTATGGACACACATTTAATAAAGACACATGGGTGCCAAATGCCGATATGTCATACTTTAATGTTGGCGGGAGTGTCGGGTATATACCTAGTGCAAGTTGGACAAGCAGTTTTATTGGTCATGATGATAATTTTGGATGTAACTTCTGTGTACCTAAAGGTTATATAAAAAATCACCAAGTTGATTATGTTGTAGAGTTGCTAAATGAGGATGTTAAATATTCTGGCGTAACTGCGGAAGTCTTATCATTGTATTTCATAAATTCTTTAGAGAGTTATCTAAAGGGGATTAACTCAAACAATAAATGGATCCAAAGATTAATACGCTATATTAGGCAGCGAAGAATTATTTTACGACCAACATTTATTAAAAAGGAAAAATATATTAATTCATTAGCAGATTCAAAGGATTGGGATGCCAATACAGAAGATGCAGAATTACTTTCCGTTTTATCTAGATTATTACCTAACAATATCTGGATGGTCGAAATATCGTTTATGGAATTATTTCCTGCAAATGAACGTAAGGTGGGTGAAATTCTATTGAATCCATACATTGAAGTTGTTGATCCAAAGCAAGATATCAATTTTGAACTGTTGCTCTTAGCTCGCATACCGAGTTATTATTTTGTTTATACTGGCAATTTTGCCAAAAGTAGCCCGCCGGAATTTATGACTATCGAAAGTGGTATAAAATCACATCTTCCAGTCATATAGTCTCCACTGAAGTATAGAATACTGAACAATCCAGATTTTAAACTGGTCGAATTCGACCAGTTTAGATTTGCGATCTAAAATTAAATTTGCCAGTCAACACTATATTGAACGACATGCGGAGCTGGGGCTCCGCGTTCCCATAAAGCAGTTGCAGTTGTTTTTTCAGGGGCTTGAACGTTGCTTACTAATTGTGCCGTAAAGCAAGGGACACCTACAACCGGCCGGAGGCCGAACGTACCAGTCCCTGTTTTACTAGTGACCACTAACAATCAACCACTAACAACTAGCTTAGCTCTTGGTACATTTGCCAGGCCTGCGGGAAGGGCTTTAGGGCTCTTTCGAAGATTCCTAATGTGTATGCTATTGCTAGACCGTAATTTGTGATTGGGACGTTTGCTTGTTTTGCGGTCATTATCCTTGATAGCATTTCTCGCTTGTTCCACATGCAGCCGCCGCAGTGGATTATTAGCTTGTATTCTTTTAAGTTTTCTGGCCAGTCGTGGCCGCGCCAATGGTCGATTTTAATTTCGCCTCCGACGTATTGTTTTAGCCAGCGTGGAATCTTTACCGTGCCGATGTCGTCGGTGATTGGGTGGTGCGTGCAGGATTCGGCTATCATGATTTTGTCGTTTGCTTCTAGAGTCTCAATCGCCATAGCGCCTTTTGCCATCTCTAAGAGGTCGCCTTTGAATCTAGCGAATAGAATGCTAAAGCTTGTCATAGGGATATGCTCTGGAGTGTCTGCGGCTACTTTTAAAAATGCTTGCGAGTCGGTTACTACAATGTCAGGGTCTGTCTTTAGATTTTCAATTGTTGATCTGAGTTCTCTTTCCTTACATATAATTGCCGTCGCGTCAGAGTCGAGCAGGTCTCTTATCGATTGAACCTGTGGCAGAATCAATCTTCCCTTGGGCGCTTCCTTGTCGATTGGGACTACAAGTATTGCAAATCCCCCAGGTGAGACTAGATCGCCTAGGATTGCAGAGTTAGAGAGATAATCGTCAGGTGCGATTTTTACTATCTCTCTGCGCAGTTGATCAATTCCGCTTAGAGTCTCTGCGCTTGTGGTGATAACTCTATCGTTCTTTTTGTTTAGAAGCTCAAGCTCTTGGGTAGAAGGGGCCTTGATGTCTGATTTGTTGAAGATTATTATTACGGGGGTATCGAGCCGCTTGAATTCGCTGAGTAATTTTTCTTCAAACTCGTCCCACACTCCCGCGGTGGTTACTAGAAGAGCGACCTCTATACGCTTGATGACTTGATTGGTCTTTTCAATGCGCATCTTTCCAAGCGCACCCTCATCGTCAATGCCGCCAGTGTCAACAAATATCACAGGACCAAGCGGCAACAGCTCCATCGGCTTTTCTACGGGGTCAGTCGTGGTGCCGGCAAAACTAGAGACGATAGAAGTCTCTTGGCCGGTAAGGGCGTTTAGGATTGAGCTCTTGCCGACGTTGCGTCTTCCAAATATTCCAATGTGAAGTCTGAGTCCTTTTGGTGTCTTTTGCATATTTCGCCTTATATCTTTTTCTTGCGTTTTCTAAATCCAAGCGCGACCAATGATTGTGGGCTAGTGAGCAGGTCGTATTCTTCTTTGGTGCAGAGATTCTCTCCAAGAAGAACATCTTCAATCGTTCTATTTTCTTTCTTAGCGATCGCTGCGATTCTTGCGCATTCGGTGTAGCCTAGCTTTGCTACGAACGCTGTGATTATTGCGGTTGAGCTGTGTAGGTTCTCTGCGCATCTTTCTGGGTTTGCTTCAATGCCGGCGACTAATAGATCGTTCATTTTTTTGAGTGAGTCTATTAATTCGTCAAGCATACAAAGTAGGTTGTTGGCGATTAGTGGTAAAAACGCGTTTAGCTCAAGCTGACCGCTCATAGCCGCCAAGGTTATCGCGGAGTCTCTGCTTATCGTCTGGATTGCAACCTGACAAATCATCTCGGCGATAATTGGATTAACCTTGCCGGGCATAATAGAAGAGCCATCCGCTCTGGCAGGGAGTTTAATTTCCCCAATCCCGCCAACGGGGCCGCTTGAGAGCAGGCGCATATCGCTGGCAATCTTAAACATATTCGTTGCGAGTGTTTTTAAAAATCCGCTAACCTCTACAAACTCATCGCAGTTTTGGGTTGCTTGGATTAGATTCTCACTGCGTGCGATTGGTAGGTTCGTGATCTTGCGCAGTCTGTCGGTGGCCATGAAGATATATTTTTGGTCTGCGCCCATTCCAGTCCCGATAGCTGTTCCGCCAAGATTTACGCTGCGCAGTCTCTCTTGGCATTTATAAATGCGCCATCTATCCTTTGAAAACGCTTCGGTGTATGCGCTAAACTGCTGGCCTAGAGTCATTGCTACGGCATCTTGTAGCTGAGTTCTTCCAAGACGCACAATATTGGAGAATTGTTTTTCTTTTTCTTGGAAGGTGTTGGTTAGCTTGCTTAGCACTTCTTCGAGTTCGTTGCAGGCTAGCATCGTAGCGACCTTTAGCGATGTTGGGAACGTATCGTTTGTTGATTGATGTAGGTTAATGTCTTCTAAAGGTGAAACGATATCGTAGCTACCTTTTTCTTCGCCGAGCAGTTCCAAGCTTCTATTTGCTATGAGCTCATTGACGTACATATTAGTCGCCGTTCCCGCTCCGCCCTGAAGAGCAGAGAGGCTAAACTCACCGATTAATTTTCCCTCGGCTAGCTCTGCGCAGGCAGTGAGGATTGCTTGGGCTTTTTTATCGCTCAAGTAGCCAAGTGTGTGGTTTGTTTCTGCGCAAGCGAGTTTCACCAATCCATATGCCCTCAGCAGTCTTGGGTTTAGCTCTGAGCCGATTAGAGAGAAGTTGTGTTTTGCCCTGTGAGAATGAATTCCCGTTAGAGATTCTTTATCGAGTTTTACCTCACCTAGCATATCTTTTTCGATTCTGGTCATTATTATTTCCATTTTTGGAATTACTTGGTTAAACTCTCATACTTCTGTTAGTGATTATGATACCTATTTCTATTATGAAAATCTATTAGAACTATATATTTTTTGTGAAAAATTTCACTTTAACTAGGCTGTTTCAGGGCGATTATGGCGGTATTGGTTGGAATAGATGAGGCTGGTTACGGCCCGATACTTGGGCCTCTGGTGGTTTCTTCGAGTGTTTTTGAGATTCCAGAGGATTTTCTGCGCTCAGATATGTGGAAGCTCCTTTCTGACTCGACAAGTAAAGAGAAGCGCCAGAGCAAGGGTAGGCTAGTTATTACAGATAGCAAGAAGGCTTATAATAGAAAAGCTGGGCTTGGCCACCTTGAGAGGACTGTTCTAGCGAGTCTCAAAGTTTTGTCGAAGAGTCCGGAGAATTTAGAGGCTTTGATAAAGGTTTTGTCTCCAGCGACTCTTGATAGGCTCCGCAATTACCCTTGGTACGGGCAGCTAGAAAAACGAGCTATTGAATCTCAAAGCGATGATATTTCAATCTGCGCATCCGTGTTTGCTTCGGATATGAAGGCTAATCAAATTAGCTTGCTTAATATTGAGAGTAATTGTCTCGACGTTGGCTATTACAACGATATCGTCGAGAAGGTGCGCAACAAGGCGGCAGTTTTGTTTACTTCTGTGTGCGGCCATATACTCAAGGCGTTTGATGCCTATGGCGATCAAAATCTTCAAATCATAATCGACCGCCAAGGTGGTAGGAGCCATTACGCAGCAGTTCTTGGTAAGATGTTTCCTGATTTTGATGTTCGTATATTGCGCGAGGATGATAAGGATTGCAGTTATCAGCTAAGCCGCGCATCCAAGAGTATGAAGCTGCATTTTGTCGTAAAGGCGGATGACCGTTTTATGCCAGTGGCTCTAGCCTCCATGGTTAGTAAGTATTTGAGGGAGTTGATGGTTGGTGAGATTAATAGCTTTTTTGCCAAGCAAATCCCGGATCTGAAACCAACGGCTGGGTACTGGCAAGATGGCTTGCGATTTATTAAGCAGCTGCGCGAAAATAAAGAACCAATCGCCTTTGATGAGAAACTCTTGATTCGAACGAGGTAAAACAAAATAATTCTCAAGATATTTGCTATTCTCTTAAGCTGCTAGCCGTATTGTACGATGAAATGGCTTCTAGAAGAGTGTAGCACTAAACTTTTTGCATAGTAGTTATAGCAGGCGAGATTTACAAATTAAGAATTTAATGCCTGCTATTTTGTCCTGATGACAGGTTTTTATAAAAAAATACTATTTTTTGAAAAAGAGTATTGACGTAGTGCAATAATTTGCTAGTATATGCCTCTCTTGTGAACGCGGCGAGACGTTTCTTGCTTGTTCTCACGGGAAGATCTTTAACAAGTTAACAGAGTAATCCATAAATAACGAATGTCATGGAAGTGGGCTTGTCTGTGTAAATACGAATAAGCAGACAAGTGTTAAAAATAACAGATTAA
>JALWYQ010000029.1 GCA_027078365.1 Phycisphaerae bacterium | reverse complement strand
CGATAAAGACTATCAACAGATTGATAGTAAAGGCATCCAAAGCTATTTTGATAAACACATAACTATTGAGGGTAACGAGAAATTGCCATTATCAAAGAAGCTTATTGCCGTTGTAATAGCTTTGGTTCTACTGATAGCAATTGTGATTGTCTTACTTCTTAGAAGGGCTAACCAACCAGAGCAAGAAATTCGAATAATAATGAATGCTCGTGATATAGCTAGTAGGCTTCTTGAAAAACTTGAAAGCGAAAATCTCGTCCAAGATGGTGAGTATAAACGTTACTATCAGGACTTGAGCAATATCTTACGTTACTATATTGAGTATCGCTTTGGGATAAATGCTCCGGATAAGACTACGGAAGAGTTTTTTGACGCTCTGCGTGATGAGGATGTTCTTGACGCTATTACAAAATCAGAGCTTAAAGAATTCTTAACACATTGCGATATGGTTAAATTTGCAAAGCGTATTCCTTCTCTTGATGATATGAAAGCGGCAAGGAATTTAGCTACGGAGTTTGTTGATAAGACATACGATAGCGAAAAAGACATTGATATAACCGACGATGTTAAGATTAGAGAATTGCTTGGTGTGTAAATGAATATTTTTTATTCTCCATTATTCTTTCTATGTTTTTTGATATTGCCAATATTGCTGATATTGTTGCATAAGATGAAGCTGCGCGCTAGCCTTAGGTTTTCAAGTCTAAAGAACCTAAAGGATTGCTATGTTTCGTGGCGTGTTAGATTTTATCCTGTCTTATTGGTTTTGCGTTTTCTTTGCCTCTCTCTTTTAATAATTGCGCTTGCTAGACCGCGCAAAGGTTTGAGCGTCTCTAATGTTTCTGTAAACGGAGTGGCTATTAACCTCGTGCTAGACCGCTCTGGAAGTATGCAGGAAGCAATGCGTTACGATGGGCAAAAAACAACTCGTCTCGAAGTTGCAAAGGCCGTTATTGCAGATTTTATCAAAGGAGATAATAGAAAACTAAAAGGACGAGACCACGACTACATTGGCTTGATAAGTTTTGCCAAATATCCTGATACAACTTGCCCGCTCGTTGAAAATCATGGCGTTTTATTGGATTTTCTGCGGCAGATTAAGCCTGCAGAGATAAAGAGTGAGAATGCAACGGCTATTGGAGAGGCACTCGCTCTGGCCTGCGCAAGATTGCATAACGCAGAGATGCAGATTTTAGAGAACAATAAAAAGCTCAATGTTGAGTCGCAGAATACGGTTAAGCCAGATTTTACGATAAAGAGCAAGGTTATAATCCTGCTTACCGATGGAGTAAACAATGCAGGAGATATATCTCCATTAGAAGCAGCTAAACTCGCGAAGAAGTGGGGCATTAAAATTTACACTATTGGGCTAGGGGCTATAACTCCAAATACTTTCTTTGGCTTTGCGCAAGGTAGTGGTCTTGATGAGCGTTTGCTAGAAAGAATTGCCTCTGAGACAGGGGGCTTTTATAAAAGGGCCACAGATGCTGATAGCTTGAGGGAAATTTACGAAAAGATTGATAAGCTAGAGAAGACCGAGATAAAATCGGTAGAGCATTTTAATTATTCCGAGAAGTTTGCTCCATGGGCGATAGCGGCCTTGTGGGTTCTCGGAATTGAAATGGTTTTGGCTAATACTTTGCTTAGAAAGAATTAGATTATTGTTTTGTAACAGTCTAGGAGATTGTTTTGGCGCAAGATAGATATCTAATATATCTGTTTGTTATTTTGTTTGGCTTTGTTCCTCTTGTAGCCTTTGCACATTGGCGAGCAAGTAGGCAACTCTCTTCCTTTGCGCAGAAGGACTTGCTGGCAATTTTAAATGCTCAATCAAGTAGGGCAAGAATGATTTTTAAATCTGCGTTACTTATGCTTGCCTTTGCGTTAATTGTGATTGCTCTTTGTAGGCCAAGATGGAATCCGCACCCAAAAACTCTGCATAGAAGTGGTCGAGATGTAGTAATCTTGCTTGATGTTTCGCGCTCTATGTTAGCAGACGATCTCGTTCCAAATAGATTAGAGCGAGCAAAGATGGCAATAAACGATCTTGTTGACCAACTTAATGGAGATAGAATTGCTCTTGTTACCTTTGCAGGATCGGCTAACGTTAAATGTCCTCTAACACAAGACTACGCATTTTTGCGTCTGGTGCTTGATGATATAAATACTAAAAGCGTAAGTGTTGGTGGTACTAATCTAGGCGATGCAATACGAAAGGCCACTAATGAAGTGTTCGACAATAAGGTCAAGGAATTCAAAGACCTTATTATCATCAGCGACGGCGGTGAGCTAAGTGAGAGTCTTCCAGTTGAAGCAGCTAAAGATGCAGCTCAAAAGGGTATTCGTATTATTGCTATAGGTCTTGGTGATAAGGATAAAGGTTCTAAGATTCCTATCAAGGATAAATATGGCAATAAGAGCTTTTTGAAGTATAACGGCAAAGATGTTATAACCAAGCTAGACGACTCAATGCTTCGAAAAGTTGCCCTTTCTACAGTTGATGGAAAGTATATTCCAGTTGAGACTGGAGCGTTTGATCTTGGTCAGATATATAATGGTTTAATCGCAAGCGCAGAGAAAAGGCAATTGCGAGATACGACAACTATGCAATACGATGAGGGTTTCCAAATATTTCTCGCGGCAGCATTTGTACTGTTGGTTATAGAAATGCTAACTTCTCAAAGAAAAAGTAATGTAGATGTTTAGAATTTTCTAGTTAAAGAAATTCCTATGAAAAAGATAACCTTTAAAATACTCGTGCTATCGTTTATCGTGTCGTTATCTGGAGTAACGATTGGCAAAACGGTTGCATCAATAGCTAGAGATGCAGATAAGTTTTACAAGGACGGTAAATATGAAGATGCGCTGAAATTGTATTCAGAAGCTCTCAAACTTAGTCCAGAGAATCCAGTTTTGTTGCACAATCAAGCCAATGCGTACTATAAACTTGGAAAATATCAAGATGCAATTGATGGTTATATGAGAGCCTCTGCCAAAAGCAAGGATAGTAGTCTCACAGCTAAGAGTAAATTTAACCTTGCTAGCGCGCAGCTCAAAGAGGCGTTTGCTAAGCAGCAAAATCCAGATGAGGCTATGGTTGTGGTCAAAGATGCCATTTCTAATTGGCAAACAGCTAAAGACCTTGGTGAGGGCATAGATAAGGTTGGCCCTGCAATAGAACTCGCTAGAGAATTTGAGAAAAAACTCTTGGAAAGAAAGAAGCAGCAAGACCAACAAAAGCAACAAAACAAAGACAATAAAGATAACAAAGACAATAAAGATAACAAAGACAAGAAAGACAAAGACAAGAAAAAACAGAATCAACAAAACAACAAAGACAAGCAAGACAAAAAGAAGCAAGATAAACAGAAGCAAAATCAAAACAAACAAAAGCAAGACAACAAAGACAAGCAAGATAACAAAGACAAGCAAGATAATAAAAATCAAGATAAACAAAAACAGAATCAAGATAAACAAAAGCAAGACAACAAGGATAAAGAGAATCAAAAGAAAGATGATTCTCAGAAAAACAAGCAGAGTAATAGGCAGAAAAACGATAACAAACAGAAGCAAAAGCCTCAGCAAAAGAAACAGGATTCGAAGCATAAAGTTGGCGCAGATGATAAAAGTTGGGCAAATAAAGATAAAGGCCAGCAAGAGGCTCAGAGGATAGCGAATCAAATTATCGATAAGGAAAAAGAAAATAAAAAGAAAAGGGTTATTTTGAGGCTTCCTTATAGAACGGTTGATAAAGACTGGTAAGAAACGAGGTATTAAATTGTTACTGATAAAGAGAAACAATCTTTTATCTATTGTAATGGCGTTATCTGTGCTTGTTTGCACCGCAAAGGCAGAGATAAAGGTCTATGCCTTTGTAGATAACTCTAAAGATATCTACGAGAACAGTAGGTTTGATTATAAAATCATGATAGACGGTGATGATAAGGCTGGCGATGTTGACACTACTGCGTTTGATGATTTTGACCCTCAAGGGCCAAACGAGAGCAATGTGTCACAGAAGTCTATAACTATCATCAATGGCAAGAGAAGCGTTAACGAAGTTAAACGCTACATAATGACCTATCGCATTCTTGCCCCAGAGGCGGGTCATTACGATATTGGTCCAGTTAAAGTTACTATTGATGGCAAAGATTATTATACCAATCCGGTAACATTCTCTGTAATAAAGGCTGCATCGACAGATAAGATGGATATAGAGATGAAACTCTCTAAGTCGAAATGCTATGTTGGCGAGCCGGTTATTCTTAGCGTTAATTGGTATATCAGATACAGTATTACAAAGGCTATAGGAGATTATGGTTTTAATGTCCCAATATTTAAGAATTCAGATATTATCTTAGACGATTTAAACGATTTGAGTTCTTCTTCTCAAGTAATAACGGTAAATGGAAACAAAGTAGCGGTAGAGCAAAGTCGAGCTAGACACAAAGGTTTTAGCTGTCTTAAATTTACGTTCAAAAAGGTGCTTATACCAACTACCTCTGGTACATTTGAACTTGAACCAAGCAGTGTCTCGGCTAAGATTGCAGTTAGTAGTTCTAGGTCTAGAGATTCCTTCTTTGATGGTTTCTTTGATCAAAGAGAATATAAAATCTTCTCTGTTAGGTCTAATCCGCTAACGTTGGAAGTAGAGCCATTGCCAAATGATGGTAAGACCTCTAGCGATATAAAATTAGTAGGTAAGTATTCTATAACCGCGACTGCCACACCGGATAAAGTCAAGGTTGGAGATCCTATTGAGTTAAAGGTTGTAGTTCGCGGAGATTACCTCAAAGCCGTTGATTGGTCAGACTTGAAGTTTCCAGAAAATTTTGAGAAAGATTTTATAGTCTCAAAACAAAAACAAAAGCCAAAGATTGAAAATGGAAAGAAAATCTTTACACAAACGATAAGGGCAAGAAATGACTCAATCGATAAGATAGCTTCTATAAGCATAAACTACTTCGATGTTGCAAGTGGTAAATACAGTAGTGCAAGAAGTAATGCCATTGATATACAAGTGTCTCCAAATAAGATGCTCACTCTTGCAGATGTTGAAGGCCTTGATGGCAATATGGTAAGTACATCAAAGAAAGTTACATCTGAAGCTAATGGCATAAAAGCGAATCTTGAGAGTCATCGCCTATTGGAGGATCAAAGCTTCTCCGTTAAAAGATTAGCTCTCTCTAGCGTTAATCTAACGCTTTGGGCAATAACTATTTTGATGTTGATAGTGAGCTTGGTTGTTCGATTCTTGCGCAACGAAGACCCAGCTAAGAAGATATTAAAGAGACAAAAACAGGCGGCAAGTAAGGCTATACGTAAGATAAATTCTATCAATGCATCAGATTCGCAAGAAGCCAAAAAAGCTCTCGCCGAAGCTATGCTTGGCTATGTTGCTGACAGATTTAATCGCAGAGAAGCTACCGTTACGAGTCATGATTGTTACGAAGAGATTGAAAAGATTCTCGGTAGCGATGATGCGTCTAAATATTCGACTATTATTGATAACTCCCAGGCAAGTATTTATAGCTCTCTAAAGGCAGATTACGATGCCAGGTGGGCAGAGGTTGCTATTGATGTTATCAAGAGAATTGAAGAGGGACTAAAATGATAGGAAGTCGCAGGGTATCATTGATATTGATAGGTCTATTTTGTTGCACTTTATTTGCGGCGCAGCAAAGCAGAGATTACTATTTGGATATCGTTGCTTCAAACGAGCTTTTTAATAAGGCATTACTTGAAAAGGACGAGTCCAAGGCTAAAGAGCTCTATTCTCAGGCGGCAGAGAATTATGAGAAGATAATCGCAGAGAGTGGAATTCAAAATTCAGGGCTCTACTACAATCTAGGCAATTGTTATTTGCGCGAAGGCAACATTGGTAAAGCAATCTTGAATTATAGGAGGGCAATGAAACTTGATGACTCTAACTATGATTTGCGCCAAAATCTAGCAATTGCTAGGAGTCGTCGTGTCGATAAGATTGAGATAAATACTCAAGAAAAGATTGCACACAGGATATTCTTTTGGCACTATCTCTTATCTACTAAGGTTAAGTTTATCGTAGCTTCATCTGCTGCATTACTATTTCTCTGGGTCTTGATATTTTCTATATTGAGCATTAGAGTTCCTGCAGCGTTGCCTTTGTCGATAGTCTTTTTGATTGTATCCTGCGTGTTTGCAGCTTCGGTTCTCGTTGATAGATATATCGATAAAAACGTGAAATACGGTGTAATTATAGCAGATTCAACAATAGCTAGACAAGGCGATGGAGAAAATTACGACAAGAGTTTTAAAGAGCCTCTGCATAGTGGTGTTGAGTTCAAGATTTTAGAGCAGAGAAGAAACTGGTGGCACATCGAACTTACAAACTCTAAAGACACATGGATTCCTGCTGATTCGGCGGAAGTTATTTAGTGCTCACAAAGTTTCCAAAAGGCACGAAACTACACTGCCAATACCAGTAGCAATGATAGGCTAAGGTATATAGTAACGCTAATAGAATCGTTGGCAGTTGTTACCAATGGCCCTGAACTTATTGCAGGGTCTATGCCTATCTTTCGAAAGAAGAATGGCAAAAGTAAGCCAAGTGAAGTTGCAACCATAATTGCTGAGAACATCGCAATAGTAAAAGCAATCGCGACTCTTAATATCAATACAGAATCAACCGTTTGAGCATGTGAGAGATTTAGCTTTTGCAAAATTGTGCAGATTATTCCACCTATAATTCCACAGCTTACTGCAACTAAGATGGCAACTCTCGCTTCCCTTGCAAACACTTGCCTCATTCTACCGGCAGCTAGGTGGCCTGTGGCAAGTCCACACACAACAATAGCAGATGTTTGCAACCCTGCATTACCGCTAATTGCGGCAATCATAGGGACAAAGGCGATTACTAATGCATATATCTGCATAGCATCCTTGTGCAGAAAGACATTTTTAAACAGTATCATCACAAGTGCTGTAATTCCAGTGCCAAGCAGGCACGGCACTAGCCAAGTCATGCGAATTCTAGCGGCGTGGACAATACTGGTTTTATCAAGCTCGTCGGCGTCTGTACCGGCCATTACGTAAATATCTTCGGCAGCCTCTTCTTCTGCGACCTCAATAATCCTATCGGCGGTAATCCTACCAACTAGCTTGTTGTTCTCGTCTAGTACAGGTGCAACGATAAGGTCGTTTTTACTAAAGATGTTTCGGACTTCTTCTTGGTCTGCATCGACACTAACGTATATAGTGTCTGGTTCGAGAATATCGCCCATGCGCGTTTGTGGGTTTGATGTTAGTAATGAGCGTACCCTTGCGTCGCCGAGAAATGTTCCGTCGTCGTCTGTTATGTAGATAGAAAAGAAGTCTTCATCGATTTCTTGCTCTCGAATGTGGTCAATAACCTGAGCAACTGTTTCGTCTGCTTTGGCTGAGACTAGAACCGGATCCATAATACCACCGGCAGAATCTTCTGAGTAGCTCATCAAGTCTTTAATCTGCGCAGACTCTTCAGGTTCCATCTCAGAGAGATATTCCTCACTCTCTTCTTCAGGAAGTTCGCCGAGAATGTCTGCTGCGTCATCTGGGTCTAGCTCGCTGATGATATCTTTTAGAGCATCATCTTCAAGCTGGTCAAATAGAGATGCTCTCGTAGCCTCATCAACTTTTTCTAGTACTTCGGCTGCGGTTGATTTATCAAGTAGCCGCATCAAGGTGATACGGTCTTCGACACCGACAAATTCGACAATTTCAGCAATCTCACTACTACGCAGGGTCTCTAGTATCTCCTGAAGGCCCTTATGGTCTTGATTTTCGAGTAAGGAGAGTATGTCTTTGATAATGATTTGTTGATTGTCTCTGTCCATAGCGCGACCTCGTGTGCTTCTTAATTGTTATTGAACTCGATAGAATATTTCATTTATATTCAATTAGCAAGCACTTACTTGTGATTTTGCTAAGGCTTGTCCTCATCTATTGTCTGCAGGTTTACTAAAGATTTGAGATGTTAAAATGGCCCTTAAATAATGCTTTACGACCCTGATGGTTTCGTGTAAAATCCGGCTTCGTTATAAAACTAGACTCATGGTACGTAGCAGAGGTAAAAATGCGTAAAATTAATACTTCTTTATTAGTTCTCTTGTTGTTAGTGGCCATAGGCAATGTATTTGCCGCGCCAAAACCAACTTTGGCTTCAAATCCAAAACTATGGACTTTATCTACAAAGTTTGAGCATCCACGCCAAATATCCGTACAATTACCAGGTTATGATAAGCCGATGAGATATTGGTACATGATTCTGACCCTTACGAATCTGAGTAATCATGATGTGCAGTTTTATCCAGAAATCGAACTTATCACAGATACATTTAAGCCAGTTGTTGCTGGCAAATTCGTAACCAAAGCTGTGTATGAGAAGATTAAGTTGATGAATCAGGGCTCTTATCCGTTCTTGCAATCGCTAGATGAGGTTAAGAATTTTGTCCTTCAAGGTAGGGATAACACGATTAATGTCGCGGTGATACTACCAGATTTCGACCTTAAAGCTAAAAATGTGAAGATTTTTATAGCAGGATTGAGTAATGAAACGGTTGCTGTTAATGATCCCGTAAAGAAAGACGCTGCTGGTAAGCCGGTTAAGGTGTTGCTTAGAAAGACGCTTGAGCTTGATTATGCAATACCGGGTGACTGCGCAAATAGACCACAGCAGTCGCTTGTTTACAAAGGGAAAAAATGGGTCTTGCGTTAGTGTTATTACGCTTTAGGGGAATCTGATGATTGTAGATTGTCATACACATATCAATCTTGATGAAGATTTTGATTTAGACCGCTTTGAGCAGGCTAGCGAAAATGTTTCCAATGCTTTCGTTTTGGCATCTGCTTGCGATAACAATAAAGCCGCGAACAAGGTTGTTGCAGAATACTCTAAGGCCAATCCTAAGATCGTGCCTTTTGGAGTTTTTAACCCTGTAGTAGATGATTTGGACACTCTTAGAGATTTTAGACAAAATAATCTTTGCGGTGTCGTTATGTATTGCAGTGATTTTAATATGCATCCAGCCCATAGTAGGGCTATGGAGGCCTACAAAATAGCGTTAGACCTTCAGATTCCTGTGTTTTTTCATAACACTGCGACAACCCAGCAATCAACATTAGACTATGCACAGCCATACCTTCTCGATGAGATTGCAAGGGAATTTCCTGAGCTAAAGATGGTTGTGGCGGAGATGGGCTATCCTTTCCGCGAGCAGACTCTAGCTCTCATCAAGAAGCATCCTAATGTTTACGCATGTCTACGGGTGAACTCAAACTTTACATTTAGACTCTATCATGACGTAACAGCGGCGTATGAAGCGTCGGTACTAGATAAACTTTTCTTTGGTAGTGGCTATCCTCAGGGACAGATTAATGAAAGTGTTGAATCCCTGCTAGGCTTTAACAGAACATTTGCTGACACTCAACTTGGATCTGTACCGAGGGCTCAGCTTAGAGAGATTGTCGAGAGAGATGCTTTAGAAATCTTAGGTATAGTCAAGGAAGATATCTAAGAAGCATTTGGCAGATAGGTAAAGATTCTATCTATATATCTGAAAGACAAAGAGTTTCAAAGCATGGAGTTCTTGCCAAAGGCCAATTTTTTCTATTTGTTGCTAAAAGGCAATTGATTTAGTAGGACTACCCTTAACAATTTGGAGTAATTTCTATGGCGCAGCTTTTAGAGAATCAACGTGAGACTTGGGGCACTAGAAGTGGTTTTGTGTTGGCGGCTGTCGGTTCGGCGGTGGGGCTTGGTAATCTTTGGAGCTTCCCGTACAAAATCTACAGTTGCGGTGGTGGGGCATTTTTAGTTCCATACATAATTGCTATCTTTCTTGTTGGAATTCCACTTTTATCGCTTGAGTTTAGTTTAGGTCACTTTACGCAAAAAGCGGCACCTAATGCTTATCAAACTTGCAATAAAAAACTTGAGTTTATTGGTTGGTGGGCAATAATTCTGGGCTTTATTATCATTACCTACTACCCAGTTATACTTGGTTATTGTCTTTCATTTTTCTGGATAAGCCTCAAAGGGATAGTTACTGGCGGTGCTTTGCCTTGGGCAGGTCAGGGCGTAGATGGTGTAGCAAATGCGCATAACTTCTTCTTTAAAGATTACCTAAATATGCATGATACCTTCGCATTTGGTCAGTTTCAGTGGCAACTATTCTGGCCACTTCTCATTGCGTGGGTATTGATGTATCTTTGTATCTTCAAGGGAGTAAAGGCAGTTGATAAAATTGTATGGCTAACTGTTCCTATTCCATGGCTTATGCTCGTTATTCTTACGGTTAGAGGTTTAACTCTAGAGGGAAGTACTCAAGGACTCGCTTATTACCTTACTCCAGATTGGTCTAGATTATTAGAGCCTAAGATTTGGTGTATTGCCTTTGGCCAAGCGTTCTTCTCAATGAGTCTTGCTTTTGGAGTAATGATAACCTATGCAAGTTTCCTCCACAGAAAAAGTGATATTAACAACAATGCTACAATCATAGGTATCTCGGATTTTGCCACGAGCTTTATTGCTGGTATTGCAGTGTTTGCAATACTCGGGGCAATGGCTTTTGCAACCACGGCATCTGGTCATCCAGTTGGAATTGAGAATGTAACCAAAAGCGGGCCATCGCTGGCTTTTGTGGCGTTTCCATATGCATTGTCTCAGTTGCCATATTCGGCCTGGTTTAGCGCAGTCTTCTTCTTTGCACTTATAACTTTGGGAATAGACTCTGCCTTTTCTATTACCGAATCAGTCTTGGCTTCGATAGTTGATAAAACTGGTTGGCGCCGTAGCGTTGTTCTTGTGGTTATGAGTGTTGTTGGGCTTTGTAGTGGTCTGGTATATGTAACGCAGGGCGGGCTAAATTGGCTTGGCCTTATAGATGGAATGATTAATGGCGCTTGGGGAATTGCACTACTAGGGCTTCTTGAGTGTTTGGCTCTTGGTTGGATTTTCCAGCTTGAAAAATTACGCCTTCATGCAAACTCTAGAAGTGATTTCCAGTTTGGTCGCTGGTGGAATATCCTTATTCGAACTGTCATACCAGTCTTACTCGGAACACTCTTCTTCTGGAAACTCTATGACGATCTTGTAATGAAGGGATTTGTGATATTTGACGAAAAAGGCAACCTTATTTTTGAGAATCTAGTCGGCTACTGTGTTGCGGTGTTTGCACCGTTGCTATTGTCTGTGATTATTGCATCCACAACTAGAAATGCCCAGACTAATTCTCAAGCTTACAGTAGCGATAAATCTGACAATAAGGCAGGCGTTTGGTCGTTAGTCTTGATTGCCCTTAGCATTGCCATTTTGCTTAAGAAATTCTACGGCATCGACGCAATTCATAACACTACATACCTTGCAGTTGCGGCGGTTCTTGGCGGCTTTGCTTTGATATTTGCCAATGTTGCGCATTACAGAGCAGACAAAAATCTCGTTAGGGCCAGTATCTCCTCTTCGATTGCTGGCATTGGCAGTGTTTTTCTAGTGAGTTTCCTAATAACATCTTATTTGGTTAAGATGTCTGACTCTGCAAAAGAGACCAATGTTCCGGCCGTTACAGATATGACAGGAGTTTCGTACGTTATATTGGCCTTCGTCTCATTCGTCATAATTGGAGGGCTTGGCTGGTGCTTCTACAAAGCAGTCTCTAGCGTCAAATCTGACGAGACCATACAGCTGAGTAACGAAGTTTGATGGAGGTTTAGAGATCCTGAAGGGACGACGAACTTGGAGGTGGTGATGAGTAGTGATGTATTAATATTGGTATTATGGATGAAGAGAAAATAAATAACGGTAGGGGCAGACCTATGTGTCCGCCCGCATATCCGTCCGCGTGTCAACCCACATGCCAACCCGCATGTCCACCCCAACGAAAATCAATCCGATTAAAGGGATACGATTATTCACAGGCGGGATTGTATTTTGTTACCATTGTAACCCAAAACCGTAAAAATTTATTTGGTGAAATCAAAAATGATAGAATGATATTAACCGATGCGGGGCAAATGGTTGAAAAATGGTATTATGAATTGGAAAACAAATTTCGCAATATGAAATGCCGCGAAATGGTTGTAATGCCTAACCATTTTCATTGCATCATCCAAAACGTCGTCGTAGGGGCAGACCTGCGTGTCTGCCCGTGTGTCCATCCAAATAACACAATGTCGGGTGAAACGATATCGGGCGAACACATAGGTTCGCCCCTACATGGGGTTGTTCAATGGTTTAAAACAATGGTAACCAATGAATATATCCGTGGGGTAAAAAACAATGGTTGGAAACGATTTGATGGTAAATTATGGCAACGCAATTATTACGATCACATCATCCGCAACGAAAACGAACATCAACGCATCACGCAATATATCATTGACAATCCCGCGAAATGGCAAAATGATAAATTAAATGGCAGTAACGAAAATGTTGTAATGGAATCGCAGGTAGAATACGATTCAGAAATTTGGATGATATGAAATGTCTAACCATTACCATTTATCATCCAAAACGTCGTAGGGGCAGACCTGCGTGTCCTTTTAAACCGCTTTATATACTTGACTGTTTCCTCTAATAGAGTTATGTTAGTTACACTATCGGACATTACTTGCTCATGGTGGTTTTCGTTTGAGGTGTTTTAGGAAAAGAAGAGATGTGAAAGCAATGTAAATGATTGCTAATCTTAAATAGTGGAGGTGGTGATGAGTAAAGAAATAATAAAATCTGATGATTACAAAATTTTTATCACACAGATAAAAAATAGAATTCAATCATCACAAATTAAAGCAGCAATTTCTGTAAATCAGGAAATGCTGAAACTCTACTGGTTTATTGGCTCTGAAATTGTAAAAAAACAAGAAACTTCACATTGGGGAGACGGCTTTCTAAAACAAATAAGTGTAGATTTGAAAAAAGAGTTTCCCGACATGAAAGGGTTTTCTGTTAGAAACCTTGAATTAATGCGAAAATGGTACCGCTATTGGATACAGAGAGATGAAATTGCGAAACAAGTTGTTTCGCAATTAGATCATGCTCCTATTTTTCAAATACCTTGGGGGCATAATATACTAATTGTCAGGAAATCAAACTCAATAAAAGAGGCTCTCTTTTATGCAAGCAAAACTATAGAAAACAACTGGTCAAGAAATGTATTGCTCAATCAAATAGACTCAAATCTTTATGAACGCCAAGGGAAATCCATTAGCAATTTTGACAAACATTTACCAGCAAAAGATTCCGATTTAGCAAAAGAGATTTTAAAAGATCCTTACAATTTCGATTTTCTGACAATGCACGAAAAATATAACGAACGAGAGCTTGAAAAAGCACTTGTTGCAGACATTACAAACTTTTTATTAGAACTCGGAGAAGGCTTTTCCTATGTAGGAAAACAGTACAAACTTACAGTTGATAATGAAGATTTTTATATCGACCTGCTTTTTTATCATATTAAACTGCACTCTTACGTGGTTATTGAACTGAAGACGGGGCAATTCAGGCCAGAATATACAGGGAAATTAAATTTCTATGTTTCGGCTGTTGATGGGATTTTAAAAACAGAAAAGGACAACCCTACAATTGGAATTCTTATTTGCAAAGAAAAAAGCAAAACTATTGTAGAGTATGCTCTAAAAGACATTTCAAAACCAATTGGTGTAAGCGAATATGAACTAACAAGGCATCTTCCTGATGAATATAAAAATGCCTTACCAACTATTGAGCAGATTGAAAGGGAGCTTGGAGATGGTGATGAGTAGTGATGTAAGGTTTAATGTTGGTATTATGAATGAAGAAAAAAATAAATAACAATAGGGGCAGAGCTGCGTGTCTGCCTGCTTGTCTATCCACATAACACAATGTCGGGTGAAACGATATCGGGCGAACACATAGGTTCGCTCCTATTGGCCACCTTCAATCAGTAGAATTTTATTTTTGCCGGTTCTTTTGGCTTCGAGAAGGGCGTTGTCTGCTGCGGCGAAGAGCTCTCCGACGGTTGTGCCGTCGACTGGGAATGTTGCAAGCCCGCCGCTGACGGCGAGGGTGCCGCTTCCTCGTTTTCCAAGAACACTAAACTCAGCAGTATTTAGCTCTGTTAGGTATCTATTGGCAATATCTATTGGTTCTTTTGGGTGGTGAGATTCGGTCGAGCGACGCTCATCTGTATTTGATGCATTATCATTTATGTTGTCCCAGAAAACTACAGCAAACTCATCTCCACCAATTCTGGCAACAACATCTTGAGGTCTGCAACATTTTTTCATTAGTCTTGCAGCCTCAACAAGGATTTTATCCCCAACTTGATGACCATAGGTGTCGTTGTAGTGCTTGAAATTGTCTATGTCAAAAATCAAGACGGTAACCTGCATATTTTCTTGCGCAGCCCGCTCTATGATTTGGCGTAAGAACTCTCGAATGTATCTACGGTTTTTGACTTTGGTAAGGTCGTCTTCTGTTGCCAATTTCTCTAACATTCGTATTTGCGCATCTTTATTTTCTGTTGAGTTACTAGCTAACTTTTTAAGACCCTCATCTCCGGAGAGAATTGCTCTAAACTCATCAGGGTGGAGCGGCAGAACATAGTACTCGCAGTTAAGATGAGCAAGGGATTTCGCCCCTACAATGCGCAGAGCCAAAGGCTCTTCGTACATATGGGCCAGTATTACTATCCTTATATTTGGGTTTTGCTCGTGTATTTTAAGCAGGATAGAGTCAGTGTCACTAGGGCACTGAGAAATTGATAGTACAAGAATATCTACCGTCTTTGGGAAATTATCCGTATCCAAGCGGTCTAGTGATTCTAAATGAAAGAAGTTTCCTTCGGCTGTAAAGTCACTTGACTTTGGCAACAGAGTGAGTTCGCCAACATACAATAGAGTCTTTTTGTCCATATCAATACCATCCTCATTACAATTTAGTTTAATAACCCATAAGGGTAAGCTCTAATAGCAACTTTTAGCAGTAATTAGAAAATTTTGCTCTCTGGTAAGCAAGACAAAGACAGCTTATTAGTTAATCAGTCGTCTTCTGCTTGATACCTTCCGGCGACAGAAACTCTCGCTTGCCTGCCAAAATAAATTATTAGAGGCTCGCTTAAGTATAACCGCTATCTGGTAAGAATGTCAAAAGGGCTTTTGATACTTTTATCTCTATTTGTGTGTCGCAATATCTATTCGAAACTTGCCTATGGCTTCGTTTTGTAGTAACCTACCCAAATTAATAGGTTTTCGTAGTATAAAACCCAAGATTAGTTCGTAATGACCAAAGAGAAATACTCCAATATTTTAATAGTCAAGCCATCGGCCATAGGAGACATTGTAATGACTCTGCCGGCTCTACATGCGCTTAGAGAGGCCTATCCAGAGGCGAAGATTTCTTGGCTTGTGCGCAAAGAGTATGCGGGATTAATCAACGGTCATAAGGATTTAGATGAATTGGTAATATTTGATCGCAAATTATTCGCTAAATTTTATTCATTTACGGCTATTCGTGCGATTGTTGCTTTTTTAAAGAAACTCAAACGCGCAAAATATGATTTGGTGATTGATTTTCAAGGCCTTTTGAGATCTGGACTTTTCACTTGGTTTACCAGAGCTCCTAAGCGTGTTGGTAGGTTAGACGCCAGAGAAGGCGCAACACTCTTCTACACAGACAAAATCGGAGAATCAGAAGATAATATACACGTTATAGACCACTATCTGCATATAGTAGAGGTGATAACAGGCCAAAAGAGTGAATTTTCATTTTCTCTTGGTTCTGATGCGCAGGCCCTAAAAGAGGTTAGCGATGCATTGTTGCAAGAAAAAATCAATGTCGATAACTACGCAGTACTCATCCCTGCAGCGAGCGTCGATTCAAAATGTTGGCCTAGTAAAAATTATTCTAAGCTTGCGGATTTTCTCGCTACAAAATATTCTATGGATACAGTGCTTGTTGGTAGCTCTCAAGAGAGAGCTTCGCTAGATGTTGTTTGTGAGAACGCAGAGGCTAGAGTTGTTAATCTTGCAGGTAAAACGAGCCTTGCGCAGCTAGTTGAACTCTTGAAGAAAGCTAAGATTGTCATTAGCAATGATACCGGTCCAGGGCAGATTGCTCAGGCTAGTGGAGCTAAGACTCTTTTGATTTTTGGCTATACGAACCCAAAACGCTTTGGTGTTTACGGCAAGCCTGAAAGAAATATCTGCGTTGACTATGATAAACGAAGCTCAAGGGTAAGAGATTTTGATTCATCCTATTCGATTGAGCATATCTCGGTTGATGCTGTGAAGTCGCAGATTGAAAAAACATTAAAATTGTAAGATATTTAGCATAGCTTAAGGAAAAGCATGTTTTTAGTAGATAGATTGAAACGAAATTTTAGGCCCTTGATTCGCTATTTGAAGTTTAAGATTCTTCATATAGACGATTCTCCAAAGAGCATTGCTAGAGGTGTTGCGGTTGGGCTCTTTGTTGCTTGGACGCCTTTTCTTGGTTTACATATTGTCATCTCACTATTATTAGCGTCAATCTTAAAGGCCAACAAGGTTGCAGCGATGCTATTTGTGTGGGTTAGTAATGCTGCAACGTTGATAATCGTATATTATCCAGCCTATCTGTTAGGTCGTTTCATTCTCTCACTTTTTAGAGATGAGATGTACTATTCTCTTTCGCAGATTAAGAGGTCCTTTTCCCAGATATCCGATTCAGGCTCTATCCTATCGGATATATTCACTACTGAGTTCTGGATGAACTTTTCGAAATTCTTTTTCAAGATAGGTCTTGAACTAACCGTAGGCGGGTTTGTGATTGGTTTGATTATGGGTGTAATTGGCTATTTTACTACTTATAGACTGATTTTATGGCATCGTCAGGGAAGGCCTCATCGCCGCTACCGCAGGCATCAATAGTGGTTCTATGGCAGTCTAATCTTATATTAAAACGCTTTTTCGAAAGCCAAAAACAAAGCTTGAAATAACACAGTGGCTCTGTAGAATGTTATGACATTGCTTTTGTGTTCGTCGTTACGTTTGGAGTAAAAACTTTGAAAAGAATAAAAGACTTAATGGCACAAGATCGCCCCTTAAAGTGGCTTTTTTATGGTGATAGCATTACTCATGGGGCTGTTCATACATTCGGTTGGAGAGATTATACGCAGCTTTTTGAAGAGCGAATCAGGACCGAACTCGGTAGAAATATGGATGTTATCATAAATACAGCTATCAGTGGCCATAACACAGAAAATCTCATAGAAGGTTTCGATTGGCGTGTTAAGCAATTTAAGCCTGATGTTGTGTTTTTGATGATAGGAATGAATGATTGCAGTAGCGATTTAGAAGAGCTTACTGTCGAAAAATTTGGGGAGAATCTAAAACAGATTTGCGATTCTTGTCAGAAATTAGGTGCTACAGTTGTATTGCAAACGACATCTGTGATTTTGCCAAACACTGCTCCAGACAGGATTGACAACCTGCCAATGTATATGGAAAAGTTGCGTGAAGTGGCTAAGCAAGAGGGTATTTTACTTGTCGATCACACGAAGTATTGGGAGCAAAACGTAGATAAACATTATCACTGGATGGCCAATGAGTTTCATCCTAATCAGTACGGTCATAGAGTCTTTGTTCGTGAATTGCTTAGAACTATAGGTTTGTTCGACCCAGATAGTAGCGTATGTAGGCTTTTTGTGCCGTAGATTTGTTTTATTAAACAGTATCGGATAACTCAAGACAGAGAGGACTTAAATATGTTTAGAAGTGTATTAAAGACAGCTGTATTGGCATTGGTTGCAGCTGGATTGGTTTCGTGTTCGGCTAACAATACGGCAAAATTTGAAGTAGTCAAAAAGGATGCGCCAAAGCCTGTTGCGAAAGAGTACACAATCAAAAGAGCAACTGGCAAGGTAGAACTTACCACCGATTGGAATGCTGGGCAGTGGTCAAGAGCCAACGTTCTAAGGCTTGGATACTATATGGGTAAAAAGCCTAAGCACATTCCAATGGTGCAGGCAAAACTACTATACGATAACGATTATCTATATGTCTTCTTTAAAGTTGACGACCAATACGTTCGCTCTGTTGCGACAAAATATCATGGCAAGGTTTGGGAAGATAGTTGTGCTGAATTCTTCTTTAATCCAAACTATGATATCGATAACGTATTTATGAATTTGGAGATGAACTGTGGTGGAACGTTCTTATTTTGCTACCATGATGAAACCAAAAAGACTGAACATTATGTAGATATTGATGATTGCAAAAAGATTCAGATTGTGCACTCTATGCCTTCAGTCGTAAATCCAGAGATAACCAAACCGACAACTTGGACGCTTTGTTATAAAGTTCCGTTTGATGTGATTGGAAAATATAGTAATATGGTAAGGCCAAAATCTGGTGTAAAATGGAAAGCCAACTTTTATAAATGTGCAGACAAGACATCTCATCCGCATTGGCTAACTTGGTCGTATGTTGATAATCCATTCCCAAGTTTCCATCTACCGGCGTATTTTGGTGTTTTGCATTTTGAGTAGAACATTCTTTTAAAGAAAGTTGAATTAATAAATAGAGACTCTTAGCTTATTTTAATGCAGATGAGCCTCTAGACAATGAGAGATTGATTAACAAGGAAGTAAAATGGGAAAAGGTAAAAATGTTTGGGTATTTCCAGATGGAGACTTGCCTCCACATGGCGGCAGTGAACCACATGGTCACGAATCACTAGTAATTCTAAACACAAACGATCAAGACGCAGAGATTGAGTTTGAGATTTACTACGATGATAAAGACCCAGTTTTTGGTTTAAAAGACGTAGTAAAGGCGCAGAGAGTGCGTTGTTTTAGAATGGATGAACCTCTAACAGATGCAGGCTATCAAGTGCCTTTTGGTCAGTATGCGTTAGTTATAAAGAGTTCGTTGCCTGTTGTTGCACAGATAGGCAGAATGGATGTTAGACAACCGAATTTAGCCTATTACACAGTAATGGGATATCCTTGCGAATAAGAAAAAATACAGGAGAATAAAAATGAGTCGTGTAATGATACCAGAGAGTGAATACGCAAAAAGAGTTCAAAGGGCAGCAAAACTTGTTGAAGAGGCTGGCTATGATGTGTTTCTAGCAAACTCTAACGAGGCAGATTTTGCTAACGTTAGATATTTTTCATACTATTGGCCACTATTTGAAATTGGTGGTGTAGCGATAGCTCCAAGTGGAGATTCTACTCTAATCATTGGTCCTGAGTCAGGAACTTTTGCTGAAGATAGATCTAAAATAGAGAAGATTCACCTCATGACAGAATACCGCGAATCTGCTGACCCAGCCTACCCAGACGTAGAAGTAAGCAATTTCAAAGAGGTATTTGAGTCTATCGGAGTGACAAACCCTAAGAAAATTGGTGTTGCTGGCTGGCTTATTACTACAATGCCTGTTTATGAAGGGCTAAAAGCAGCATTCCCAGATGCAGAGATTGTAAATGCAGATCAAATCATGACGGACTTGCGTGTTATTAAATCTGACGTAGAGTTGGCTTGTCTGAGAGAGGGTCTGCGCATAGCTGAGGAAATTTATCCAACAATTCTTGAGAACCTAAAACCGGGAATGACAGAGCTTCAAGCTGTTGGTGTTATTAATGGCTTGCTATATGCTAACGGTGCTGAATGTGAATCTCTACCAACATATGTATTCGCTGGTAGAAGCACAACTCATGCGATTTCTAGACCAACTCACAATGTCTTACAGAAGGGCGATATGATTCAGCTTAACTACGGAGCTAGAATTGATGGTTATTCTCCTTGTATCGGTAGGCCAATCTGCCTTGGTAAGATGACTGACCGCCAACGCGAACTAGTTGAGTTCGGTAAAGAAGCTCACTACAAAACAGTTGAGTGGATCAAGGCTGGCGAGCTAGCTTCAACCATAGCTAAAAAGTATATCGAATTCTTCAAGTCAAGAGGCTATGAGGACAACTATCTATACGGTCCTTGCCATGGTCTTGGTATGATTGAAGTTGAAAAGCCATGGATGGAAACTATCAGCGATTACCCACTACAAGAAAATATGACTTTCCAAGTAGATACATTCCTCTACGAGCAGGGTAACTTTGGCTTGCGTTGGGAAAACGGTATGAGAGTAACCCAAGATGGTTGCGAGCTTATGAGTAATAGCAACATGGATATTGTGGAACTAGACGTTTAATGACAGTAGATACGAGAATATTTAGAGTCGGTGACAGTGATTTCTACGGTGATGAGATTCTTGAAGCAACTAAAACTCACACCGATGAGAGGCTAAAAGAAATCAGTGAAGCCGGTTTTACAGGAATTTGGCTCAGGGGCAGGTTGAGAGACCTCGCCCCTGGCGAATTATTTGCCAATTATGTAACGCTAGTGGCTCAAAGGCAACAAGCGTTAAAAGATTTATGCGCAAGGGCTAAGAAATACAATCTTGGCGTGTGGCTATTCTTTACAGAGCCATTAGGCTTAGATTGTGAGCATCAGTTCTGGAAGGATAACCCAAGCATAAAGGGGCACCGAACACAGATACTCGACGAACCGGCTGAGTATGCGATGTGTTCATCTACTCCAGAGGTTCAAAACTATCTGCGCAGTGGTTTTAAAGAGCTCTTTGATATGGCAGAGGTCGCCGGAGTATTGCTTATAACCTCAAGCGAGCAGGTCAATAACTGCTGGGCCCACGTTGTTTCTAGTCCAGAGAATTATCCTTCACCAGAGGCTTTCTGGGCAGATGAGTGCAGATGCCCAAGATGTTCTATTAGAAAGCCAGTTGAAGTTATAGCTGAAATACTGAACCTGATAAATCGAGGCATAAAAGAATCTGCAAACCCTGGCAAAGTTGTTGCTTGGGATTGGTCGTGGAATATGCACTGCAAGCCACCTTACGGCGATATCATTGATTTACTAGACGATGATGTTATGCTAATGGGTGATTTTGAACGTGGCTCTAAACTAACAAGACTCGGTAAAGAGAGAACTCTAGAAGAGTATAGTTTAGTTTGTCCAGGGCCATCTGAAAGATTCGATACAAAGGTTAAAGAGTATAGCAATAATCGAGATGTATTTGCAAAGTTACAGATAAATACAACCCATGAACTTGGTACCGTTCCAAATTTACCATTGCTCGTAAGCTTGTTTAGAAAAGTAAAGTATATGAACCAGAACGGAGTTTCTGGAACTATGGCGTGCTGGAACTTTGGTTGCTCGGCAGATACGTTGAATGTTTATGCGTTCAATAAATTTGCCTGCAATTCAAATCTAGGCGAAGAAAAGCAAGCTTTGCAGCAGCTAGCCAAAGATTATTTTTCTGCTAACGACGCGCAGGCAGATGCTATTGTAGATAGCTGGTATGGTTTCCAAGAAGCTGTTGAGAGTTATCCGGTAAACGGGTATCTATTTTTGTATTGGTCACCTCTAAATTACAGTTTGGCTTATCCATTTAAAGATAAGTTTGAGAATAAACCAATGGGGCCTTCATGGCTAACTCACGAATGGGGAGATAAGCTTGAGGATTCACTTGGAGAATACTCTCTAGATGAGATGATTAGCCTACTTGAAGGATTAAGCAGAAGTTGGAACTCAAAATTATCGCAGTACAGAGAGGTTCTTAGTCAATGCGCAGGTGCTTCTAATGCAAAGAAAGAACTTGAAGTTGCAACTATTGCAGGGGCTTCATTTAGGAGCGTGTATAATGTTTATCGCTGGTATCGCTTGAATAAATACCTCAAATTCTCCGACGAGAGTGAGAAGGTTGAAATTATAAACGATGAGCTTGAGAACCTAAAAATAGCATTAGCTTCTGCGCAAAGAGACAGTAGGCTTGGTTATCATCAAGAAGCGCAGGCTTATATGTATAGCGTTGAGACGATTAAAGCCAAAATAGATGCTCTTGAGTCAAAACTACAGTAGTGGCGAACATATGTGTTCGCCCGATGTTGTGTTATTTGGACAGACATGCGGGTAGACACGCAGGTTGCCCCTACGACGACGTTTTGAATCATGCAATGAAAATGGTTGGTCTTATATGATTTTCAGCAAAATCAAAAGCCAGAAGATTATAATTATCAACTTTATCAATCGAGCTTTAATAGATGTGTTGCGAGACCATGCTTGTCGCCATATTTTTCCAAAAATGCCTATGGACCATCGAATATTCCTAACAGGTATATACGGGGTGAAATTTCCCACCATAGCACCGCAGTTTGGGCAATAATCATCGAGCGGATCTATCGGTTGAAAGCAATTTAGGCAAACAGGCTTGGCTTGCTCTTGATGGTTTAGCTCTTCTATGTCTTTTTCCTCTTTGTTTTTGCTAGGCTCAGATTCCATAAACCTCTCCCCAAATATTGCCAATCGTCCTATTCGAAATGAGCATAGCTGTTTGACTTGGCTAAAGCAAGAAATTTATTGCGTTGCTCCTTATGGATTTTCTACTTAAAGCACATTCAACAACTACTAAAATTTAGCTAAATGTTGTTGAAAAAAGATGAAAAGTGAGTACACTCTGTTCTCTGCGTACTTTGCAATGCGCACTAAATTCATCTATTTGTATAAGGGTTTATGTCTATGAATTTGCACTGGATTGATTGGACTATTGTAATTGGCTTGTTGGTTTTTATTACATCTTTGGCAATTTATGTCAAGCGATACACCAGAAGCGTGGCTGGTTTTCTCTCCGCTAATAGATGCGCAGGTCGATATCTACTTTCGACCGCTGAAGGAATATCATCACTAGGTGCAATTTCTATGGTCGCGGTATGGTCGATGTATTACCAACGAGGCTTTGCCACAACTTGGTGGCAGATGATGGCCTTGCCTGTTGGAATTGTTCTGGGTATGACAGGTTTTGTGATTTATAGATACCGTGAGACAAGATCCCTAACAGTTGGTCAATTCTTTGAGAAAAGATACAGTAAAAAATTCCGTATATTTGCGCAGATTCTAGCATTTATATCTGGTGTCTTGAACTTTGGTATTTTTCCAGCGGTTGGAGCTCGTTTCTTCATTTACTATATAAATCTTCCAGAACAAATCACAATAGGCTCTTTCCATATCCAGACGTTCTTACTACTGATGATTCTTTTGGTTGGTATTTCGCTTTTCTTTACCTTCCTAGGTGGTCAGATTGCCGTTATCGTAACAGATTTTGTGCAGGGTCTTTTCTGTAACATTGTTTTCCTTTCAATCTTAATAGCTCTTTTTGCTTGGATGATTAATTGGGGGCAAGTTAAAGAAGCTCTGCTCCAGGCACCTCCGGGCAAGTCTATGGTCAATCCTATGGACATGGGGGATGTGCATGACTTCAACTTCTGGTATTCTTTGATTGCTGTTGTTGGTGCGTTTTATGCTTATATGTCTTGGCAGGGTTCTCAAGGTTACAACTCGTCAGCTAGAACTCCACATGAGGCTAAGATGTCAAAGATTGTAAGTGGTTGGAGAAACTACGCACAGCTTCTTCTAATGATACTTTTACCAATCGCTGTTTATACCATTATGCACAACGCAGCTTTCTCTGATGTATCTAGCAAGGTTAATGAAGCTCTAAATGGTATAGATAACAGTTATATAAAGAAGAATATGACTGTCCCAATCGCACTGGCGCACTTTATGCCTATTGGTTTGAGAGGTGCTATATGTGCGGTTGTTTTGGCTGCCTTTATCAGTACTCACGATACATATCTTCACTCTTGGGGAAGTATTTTTGTTCAAGACGTTGTTATGCCATTCCGTAAGAAGCCTTTTGAGAAGAAAACGCACATGTTCTTGCTAAGAGCTTCTATTATTGGAGTTGCCATATTCATAGTAATCTACAGTTATTTCTATAAAGTTTCTGATCAAATTCTAATGTACTTTGCACTTACAGGAGCTATCTATCTTGGTGGTGCTGGTGCGGTGCTCATTGGTGGTTTGTATTGGAAAAGAGGTACAACTCTAGGTGCTTACGGTGCGATGATTGTTGGTTCGGTACTTGGATTGGGAGCTCTATATCTTAGACAATGGGGATGGCAGAAGATGTTTGGGCAAGATGCAGAATTTCCAATCAATGGTCAATGGATGTATGCGATAACGATGGGCTCTTCTACCATGACATACGTTGTTCTATCACTGATTGAAAATAAAGTTCACAATATGGATAAGCTTTTCCATAGGGGTGAATATAAGATAGAATCAGACCACATCATTGCTGATGGAGAGGAAACAAAAGAAGAGAAGCTTGCAAAGATTCATCCTTTCTGGCAAAAGCTGGGCGTGAATGAAGAATTTACTAAATTTGACAAATTCATCTTCTTCGCTTCAGTTTTCTGGACTCTTCTTTGGTGGTTCGTGTTCTTGATAGGAACGGCTTACTATTATCTCGTTCGTGAAATATCAGACGATGACTGGATGAAGTATTGGGTTGCTCGAAGCTGGATATTCTTTGCAGTTGCTGTTATTTGTACGGTCTGGGTTGGAATTGGTGGTGTTAGAGATTTGATATTGATGTTTAAATCTCTAAGTATTTCTGCCGGTAAGGACGAAGATGACGGCTTTGTTCGCGCAGATGGTAGCGACGGAACTGATATAGTTGAGTAATTCATAGCTGATATTTAAATAGATACGACCTAGAATGCACCGATAATTGTCGGTGCATTTTTTTTGTCAAAGCTGGTAATATTTTATAAATCTGAGCTAAAAATTCTTTATAGCCTAGATTGAATGTGGTACATTTCGATTCGTCATTTATGGGTTTATAAGAGTAATTATCTTCTTAAAAAGGAATGTAAGTATGAGACTCAAGCGTAGCCTAGGTTTAGCTGTAATTGTTGTTGGCATTTTGCTGTTTTCTGGAGTTTCTAGAGCTATTGTAGGCTCTGGCAAGGTGGCAGCATTGCCTAAGATTCACCATGATATCTGGCATAACTATCTTGCTCCAAAAGGAGATAGGACTTTTAATCTAGAGTTGACCAAGAATGGCAAGGCAGCATTCTCGATTCTCATTCCTGACAATGCAAGCACTATTGACCAAAAAGCAGCTCAGCTTCTAGTGCAGGCATTAAAACTTGGTACTGGCATTGAGTTTAAAGTTATTACAGACTCTCAATACAGCAAAGGCAGTGTTATTAGTCTTGGCGAAACCAAGCTCTACAAGGCTACTGGATTAAAGCCAAGTATTGATTTGGACTTAGAAGGTTATTCAATAGACGCTAAAGACGGAAATCTCTTTTTGATTGGCGGCTCTCGCCGAGGTTCTATAAGCCCAGCGATTGCATTGATAGAGGAAGACCTTGGTGGTCGTTTCTATTCACGGCAGGAAGGCTTGATAATGCCAAAGCTCTCATCGAGTGCTAAAATTGTGTTGCGTGAATACGCTCCAATATTTAAAGTTCGTACGATGTTTCAGTCTGAATCTTTTGACAGAGACTTCCAATTATTCAACCGTGTAGGCTCATTTACCTCTAGCTACGATAGAGTTCCTGATAGTTGGGGTGGTAGTATAAAATTGCCTGAGGAATATTTTGTTCATACTTTCTCTTTGCTACTTCCAAACACATACTTCAATAAGCATCCTGAGTATTTTGCTCTTATCGATGGTAAACGCAAGCCACAAGGTAATGGTGGTGGTGCCCAATTCTGTTTAACTAACCCAGATGCAAGAAAAATTGTCTTGAATAATGTTTTGAAGGCTTTGAAGAAATATCATTCTTACGGGCTTTTTGATGTCTCAGCTAATGATACTGACCATAGTTTTTGTCAGTGTGATAGGTGTATGGCGATTCAAAATGCGCAGGGTAGCGCTAGTGGACCACTTCTTGACTTAGTCAATTACATTGCTGATGAGGTTGCCAAGGTTTACCCAGATGTGAAGATTACTACACTAGCTTACATTGAGACAAACAAGCCACCAAAGAATCTTCGTCCAAACAAGAACGTTATTATTCGTCTTGCAAATGATACAGCTTCATTCCCATATCCAATGTTTTACCTTGAAGAGAGCGATGTGTTCTTCCCCAACATGAAGAACTGGATCAAACTTGGCGCTCAGCTTATGATTTGGGATTACGTTGTGGATTATAAAGCTTGGCCGATGCCTCGCCCTAACCTTGCGGTTATCGATCACAACATAGACACATATGCAAAGTATGGAATCTATGGTTTGTTCTTGCAAAGTAGCCACTACGGCGTTGGTGAAAACCAAGGCAAGCTTAGGGCATGGGTTTATTCTAAAAAGATGTGGGATCCATCTCGTAAGATGAGCGATTTAATTCGTGATTTTAATTATGGCTATTTTGGAAAAGCTGCAGATTTAATGCAAAGCTACAGCGATTTGCTCTACAACGAATGGAAACAATTCCACGATACCCATACCTATAAAGATTCAGAGAAATATCCGAACAAATTCTGCTTTAGTGATAAATATTATCCAACAGCTAGGGCGATTTTTGAAAAGGCGCTAGAGCTAACTAAAGACGATAAAACTCTTCACGCCAAGGTCGAGCTTGAATATATCAGTATTCTTTTCTATCGTTTGCAGATGATGCCACCTAAAGAAGGCGACGAGGCTGACAGGGCGTCGTACAAAGCGGATCTAGAAGAGTTTGCAAGGTTGACCAAACTTTATAAAGTTGAGTGGATTAGTGAGAGAGTTACTAAAACAGACCAACGAATTCTCGAATGGCGTCGCCAATACAATATTAAGTCTGATACTCCAGAGAAACCAACAATGATGCGTTTGACTCCTAGCACTATCACTCGTTGCGCTGATGGAGCCAAGAAAATCAACGATATTTCAGCTCCTGGTGGAGAGTGTATTAAACTTCCAGTTCAAGGTAACGGGTGGTCTTTGCAGTGGTTCTTTGGCTCTGCTCTCTTAAATGACGTTGACTATAAGATTCGTGCTCAGATTAAAGTTGATAAGATAAGGGAAAGTGGTCCGGCAGTTAATTATGGAATCTATGCAACTAAGATTAAAAAGATTCCTCTCTCTGGTACTTTCGATGCATCTCAATTATCCGACAGCGGATATAAGTGGGTTTATTGTGGTGAGGTTAATGGCTCAGACGCGCCATCGTCATACTTCTACTTCGCTCAGATACCAAATAGCTCAGTGAAGTACGTTTATATTAGCTCAATCGAGTTTGTACCAGTCAAACCACATAAAAAAATTAAATCTCATAAAAGGAAAAAGTAGAGCCAGTCTTAACTAAAGAAAGAATCTGGAAATGCTTGCAAAAAAAGTTATATGTTTTCCTAGGGCGTTAGCCTTACTCTTGGTAGCACTTAATTTATTAAGTGTAAGGCTATACGCTCAGGATGGCTATTCAAGATTTCTTAACTTTGATGCCAAATTGCAGCAGATTTATTCCGACGATAAATTCTTCGAAGGGCCTTGCTGGGATAAAACAACTGGCAAACTCTACTTTTGTGCATGGAGCAATGGAAAATCCAAGATTCTCAGACTAGATGCAACCGGAGTGGCTACCGTTCTTAGAGACGATAAGGGCTATGGTGTTAACGGTCTGTTCTTATCTACTATTGATAAGAGACTCTTAGCGGCTAATGCTTACGGCCACACTATCACCAGCTATAAAATTACTGACAAGGGGTTAGTCGATAAGAGATTTTTAGTTGACGACCCTTCACTCAACCAACCTAACGATTTATGTCAAACTCACCGTGGTGATATATATTTCACCGACCCTGATTGGAAAAACAAAAAGACCAGCGCAGTTTATAGGCTTAATCTTGCGGGGGTTGTAACTAAAGAAATTATAGACATGACAACTCCAAACGGCATTATTGCAAATGCTGCTGGAGATCGCCTCTATGTCTCTGATAGTACAGAGAAACTATGGCGAGTCTATGATATAAATCCAGATGGTTCGATTGGTAAGGGTAGAGTTTTCTTCAACCCCCATAGCGATAAACCTGGCGCTCCCGATGGTATGACAATTGACAGCAGTGGCAATCTCTATCTCAGTGGTCTTGGCGGAGTGTGGATAGTTTCAAGTGAGGGAAAATTGTTGAAGATGATTGCAATT
This sequence comes from Phycisphaerae bacterium, assembly GCA_027078365.1. Taxonomy (GTDB): domain Bacteria; phylum Planctomycetota; class Phycisphaerae; order Sedimentisphaerales; family Sedimentisphaeraceae; genus S145-28. Next base: position 26,304 of record JALWYQ010000029.1, on the reverse strand, counting down.
CCTCAAATCGCTACAAATGTAACCCTAGGAGGAGCGGACAATAGAACACTCTATATAACTTGCAAATCCAAAGTGTATTCGATAAGTCTCGAAGGAGCTGAGAGTAAAGAAAGTAAATGATACCTTCTTTTCTTATCTAAGCCAAATGAAGGTATTCAAGTTTTGAAATAAATGAAATTGATTTGATTTGAGAGGTCTTTTATGCGTGGCAAGATTATTGTATTATTCACCGCTACTATTTGGTTAATGAGTGTCCTTGTAGGGTCTTCTATGGCTAATGCTAATTTGACTCACGCAAAGAAGAAAATTAAGAAAGAAGTTTCCTTTAATGCTCTACGCCCTAAAATTGGAGAGCCAGTTGAAATAAAATTTCTAACTGGAGCTACCCCAAATTTCAAAATACTTATTCCCGATGAATTAACACCTATAGATCTAGAAGCATCAAAGATATTGCATAAAGCGCTTTTACTTGGTTACGGTGTTGATTTTGACGTAATCAAAGACAGTGAATATAAAGGTGGGGCGGTTATAAGTCTTGGCAATACAAAACTCTACAAAGAATCAGCTCTGAAGCCTAGTATTGGCTTAGATTTAGAAGGCTATTCAATTTCTCAAAAGGATGGCAATCTATTTCTAGTTGGAGGCAGCATGCGTGGTTCTATAAGCGCAGTTATCGCTCTTGTTGAAGAAGACCTTGGCGGTAGATTCTACACGCAAAAGGAAGGTCTTAAAATGCCAAAACTCAAACCAATAGAAACTGTTTCCTTGCGTGAATACAGCCCTGTCTTTAAAGTTAGAACAATGTATCAGTATGGCTCATTCCATAAAGATTATCAATTGTTCAATAGAGTTGGTACTTTCACATCTAGCTACGACAAAGTGCCTCAAGAATTAGGCGGTAGTATTAGATTGCCAAAGGAATACTTTGTTCATACGTTTGAATCATTATTGCCAAATACTTATTTCGAGAAGCACCCAGAATATTTCGCTCTAATTGATGGAAAGAGAAGACCTCAGGGGCATGTCAATGGTGCTGAGTTTTGCTTAACTAATCCAGAAGCTAGAAAGATAGTACTGAATAAGGTTCTAGAGGAATTAAAGAAATATCATAAATATGGGCTCTTTGATGTATCAGCTAATGATAATGACCACGGTAGCTTTTGTGAATGCAAAAACTGCCAAGCCATACAAAAGCGAGAGGGCAGTGCTAGTGGGCCTCTTCTTGATTTAGTCAATTATATTGCAGACGAGGTGGCCAAGGTTTACCCTGATGTTATGATAACAACTCTGGCGTATAAAGAAACAAATCTAGCACCAAAGAATATTCGCCCTAGAAAGAATGTATTGATAAGGCTTGCAAATGACAAAGCTCTATTCCCTTATCCGCTCTACTATGTTGACGATGCAAAAGACTTCTGCGAGAATCTGCAGAGATGGCTTGATAAGGGGGCAAACATCTTTATATGGGAGTATGCAGCCAATTTCTTTGCTTGGCCATTGCCACGCCCTAACCTTGATATCATAGATCATGACATTGACTACTATGCTAAACTAGGTATCTATGGTTTATTTATTCAAAGTAGCCACTATGGAGTTGGAGAAAATCAAGGTGATTTGCGTGGTTGGGTTTATTCGAAAAAGATGTGGGATCCATCGCGTAAAATGAAAGACTTGATAAAAGATTTTAACTATGGCTATTTTGGTAAAGCTGGCGCATTGATGCAGAGCTATAGCGAGCTTCTAGAGAGTGAATGGCTCCGTTATAACAATAGTGAGCATAAATTAAGAGATGTATTCACCTTTAGTGATAGTTTCTATCCAAAGGCTAGAAAGATATTTGATGAGGCTCTAGAGCTCACAAAATCTGACAAAGAGCTTCATTCAAGAGTCGAGCTAGAATTTGTCAGTATTCTCTTCTACCGCTTAGACCAGATGCCTCCTAAAAATGAAGAAGATTTGGAGTCGTACAAGAGAGATTTAAAAGAATTTGAGAGGCTCACAAAGCTTTACCATGTCGATTGGATTAGTGAAGCAAAAAATAGGACTCCTCAATACATACAGCAGTGGAAACGTAAATATCGTATCACAGATGGCAATGAAGAGGCTGTAACGTTGCTCTTTGATTTGGATAATGTTGATGTTTGTAGCTATGGTGCAGAGAAAGTCAGCGATATTTATTCGCCTACAGCCAAAGCACTTAAACTGCCAATGTACGACGATAAACGCTCATTGGAATGGAACTTTGGGTCTGCCCTTATGAGAGACACTCAATACCGTCTTAGATTGCAAGTTCGTGCTGAGAAAAAGTCTGCTAAGGGTAAGGCATTTGAATATGGGATCTATTCTTTCGTGCTTAATCAACCTGAAAGAATCGTCTTGTCTGGCAAAGTAGATGCTTCTCAAATTAAGGACAAAGGTTACTGCTGGATTGATTGCGGTGTAGTAAACGGTACAGATGCGCAGTCTGCGAGTTTGTATATATCGCAGGTGAGAGATAGTTCATTGAAATGCCTCTACGTCTGTTCGGCGGAGTTGGTTCCGGTGACTAAAGAGAAAACAAAAAAGTAGCCGATATCGACTAGATATATTTCTACTGAAAAAATAAATCCAAGCATTTCAAGCGAGATGCTTGGATTTTAAAATACTGTAAAAAGTTTTATATCAGAAAGGTTTGGGGTACATAGAGAATGTCAAATATTTTTAGCGATGTTTTGACTTTGCCATATTTACAAAACGTAAAGCAAGATGGCATAACCATTATGTGGGAACTTTCAGCTAAACAAGACTGCTGTGTTGAATATGGAAGTGATACCAGTTATGGCAATACTGTAACTGCGACTCTTGTTGATGCTGACGGTGCTGATGTTTACATTTACAAGGCCGTATTGACAGGCTTATCTACCGATAGCGAGTATCACTACCGAGTGGTTAAAGGCTCAGCAGCTCTTGACGATCAAACATTTAGAACCGCTCCAGCAGGGAAAGTTAGTTTCTCATTTGGCGTTTGGGGCGACTCTCAAGGTACAAATCATGAATCTTATCCAGCCGATCCTCACGAGCCAACAAACTCGATGATGAAGCATATGGCTGAAACTGTAGATTTTGGAATTGGTGTTGGGGATTTAGCCGAAGATGGCTCTCTTATAGATGAGGTAAGACCTTACTTCCTAAACCGTGTTCCTAAGTATCTAGGTCAGAAGAAGCCGTATTTTATTGCTTGGGGCAATCACGATAGAGGCCCGACTTCTATAATTCGCAAATATGCCGACTTACCAAGTAAAGATCGCGGCGAACCTTACAATGCAGGTTTTGGTAATTATTCGTTTGATTATGCAGGCTGTCACTTTATTTGCATAGATGACGACCCTTACAATGAAGAAAATCCAGAGCGTGAGAATTGGGATTGGATAGAAAAAGATCTCAAAGCCGCTAGAGCTAATAATCCAAGATTTATATTCTTATTTGTACATCGCGCACCTTACTATGAGCGTTGGTATGATGGAGAAGCACCAATGAGAGAGCATCTAGTGCCACTACTTGAGAAGTACAAGGTAGATGTCTGCTTTAGTGGGCATACACACGCTTACGGACGAGGATACAAGAATGGTGTTTATTACTGTGTAACTGGCGGTGGTAGCTGGCTTGATTTAACAGAGCCTCTAGTTCGTGATTGGGACCACATGACTGTCGGAGGTTTTACAGATTTATCAGAGACAATTAAAGGTGGTCTGGTGAATGAATATGTTAGAGTCGATGTCAATGAAGATGGCTTTACTGCCACTATGATACCGTTTAATTTTGATGGTTCCCTAATGCCTGACGTAACCGACGTATTTTCAAAAACAAAACCTCTTGTTGATGCTGATAGTAACGGTATAATTGATTCCGTGACTTTGAAGTAGTTGGCTAGAACTTTAAGGTGACCTAATTTATTTGAGTATTTGAATTCAACCATATTTTTAGAAAGATGAAAAATGAGAAAGTTAATGACTTTAACAGTAACATTGATGCTATCTCTTACTTTGATATCTTGCGCTAAAAATCATAGTTACTATTCGGACAAGAGGCAACTGCCAGGCGGCGGTCCTTTGGCTAAGGTGAGTGCTGAGGATACCTTTAAATTTGTAGTTGTTGGTGACACTCGTTCAGGGCATGATGTCTTTAAGAAAGAGATGCAGGAAATAGAATTGTTTGATCCTGACATGGTTATCGACCTTGGCGATATGATTGATGGCTACAAAGATACGGCCCCAGAGATTGAAGCGATGTGGGATGAGTTTGACCAAATAAACTCAGAATTTAATGTTCCATTTGTAATGGTGGCTGGCAATCATGATATTTGGAGTCATCTCTCTGAAAGTATTTACAAGAAACGATACGGAAAGCTGTATTACTCATTTGATCACAAGGGGGCTCACTTTATCGTATTAGATACTGAAGTGCTAGACTCTAAGGGGCATCTCATCCATAGAATTGATAATGAACAGCTTGAATGGCTCAAAGCAGATTTGGCGTCATCTCGCGATGCGCGTGCCACGTTTGTATTCTTGCATAAACCGTACTGGAGAGGCAAAGCATATGCCGTTAACGAAAAGGCCAAAGGGTACTGGTTTAAGGACGTCCACCCAATTCTTGCCAAAAACGGAGTTGATGCTGTCTTTGCAGGGCACATACACAAATATCTCAAAACTCCAACTCTCGATGGTGTTTCTTATTACATCGTAGGTGGCGGCGGTGCGAAGATATGGGATAAAAATCCTGGACCTAAGAATGGCGATATCTTTAGTTATTGTTTAGTAACGATTAGAGCCGACAAATGGAAACTCGCAGTAGTTAAACCAGGCAGTATTTATCCAGACGACTTTGCGCAGGTGAAGGAATAAGTTTTGCGATTAAGAGCATAAAGAGAGAAACCGCAGATAGATACAGATTAACACAGATTTAAAAAAACTTTTTAACTGCTTTAACCAGAGACCCTATTAGAGTTGGAACTCTAACAGGGCAAGCGCAGACGAAACGGGATTAAAATACTACAGAGGTGTCGCTCCTATGGAGCTAGAGAGGTTATCCCCCTGTGGAGTTACAAAGGTGTCATCCCCACGGGATTATACTGCAAATCATGCTCCGTAGGAGTATTACCTTTGTAGCAATATATAATTGCTACAAACCGATTAGCTCCGTTAGGTGCGACATCTTAATCGTTCGACTATACCACGAACTTTGCAACATAAAGACTAAGATTTTACCATAAAGATGGATCCTAGATGAAAAATGGGCGATATGGTTTGGAACCGCAGATGGACACAGATAGACGCAGATAAAAAGGGATTGCAAAAACATCAAATACATAACGCTAGAACCACTAACCACTAAAATCTTCTTCTAGATAAATAAAAAAAGGTTCAAGGTAATTGCCTTGAACCTTTTTAGTTTTTACCGTCTTACCTGTACATCATTGGTACATATTCTTTGCAACGTTTCTCAGCGAAGACTTTTTCGAAGCGGGCAAATCTCTGGATACCATTTTCAAGTGGCACCTCTGCCCATTCTTCACCGATGAGAGGTTTTGCGTATTTAACGAAATCATCAGTTACGTCAAAACCATCTTCTGTGATCCAGTCGCTTGGCACTTCACGTACCGAGTTGGCAACTGTTGTCAAAGCAACCTTGTCGTAGTATGCCTCATAAACATCTCCAGGCTTACGCTCAATGGTGGACATCCAACCTGAACCATCCTTGAGAGCTACTTCAACAGCATGCCTTGCAACTAAGAAAGCTTCTTCTCGGTCAACCTTGGAGGCTAGCGCTGATACCATACGTTGCTCAATTCCCCAAGCGTTACATAAAGCAGGACCGTATTTGGAGAGATTCTGTGAAGTTAAATGCTTGGTGAGGAATAGACCTTGTGTACGTCCAGAGATGGTAAGTCCATCGGGATGTCCAAAGGCGTCTGTGCCACCGTACGGTTCGAACTCTTGCCCAGAGTTTATAACAACAATACAACGACCGTATTCTTTGAGCCTATCTCTGACGGTATCTGTAATCTGCTCAACAGACAATCTCCTCTCTGGCATTGCAAGAAGCAAAGGCATTTCACGGTTTGGATCGCCGAGTCTAGCGGCAGCAGGAATGAAACCTGTACCGCGGCCCATTGCTTCCATGACGAGGATAGGATTGTGTGTGCAACAACCCATGTTTTCCTCATTGGCATTTTGGATTATGCAAGCCCAGTGACGAGCGATTGAGCCAAAACCAGGAGTGTGATCGCAGTATGTCATTTCCTGATCGCCTAAGTCATTGTCAACTGTCTTTGGAATTCCAACGACAGTGAGGTCTAAACCTCTCTCTTCGGCTAACAATGCCACCTTGTTGGCGGTATCCATAGAGTCATTGCCACCATTGTAGAAGAAGTAGCCAATGTTGTGAGCTTTGAATACTTCAATAATTCGCTCATAGTCCTCCTGACGATCTTCAGTTAGCTTGTAGCGGCATGTGCCAATGGCTCCAGCAGCAGGGGTTACGGCCAATAGATCGATTTCTTTTTGTGGTTGAGCTGATATATCAATTAGCTCTTCTTGAAGGACGCCTTCAATTCCGTGCCAACCGGCGTAGATTTTTCCGAATTTAGACGGGTAGGAGCGGCAGCCCTCTATAACTCCTCTCAGAGAGTTGTTGATTACAGGTGTCGGTCCACCCGACTGCGCAACTAATACATTTATATTCTTTCCCATGATGTTTTTCCTGTTTATAATTTTATATTTTTTGAAATATTTCCGCTGTCGCTAAGATCTATCTCTAACATACAACCATTATTCGAGCGTGCTGGCGAGTTTGATTGTTTCTTCTACGAATGTTTCACCACTAGTATAGTCAAACAATGCATTTGATGCTTCATAACCACCTTCTTCACTAGCCTCTTTGGTTACAATGTATCCTTGCATTTCGCCATTTGCACAAGATATTACAAAAGAGTTTGGTACTTTACTTTTTACTTCTAATCCAAATTCTATGAAGATTTCACCTTGCCATCCAATAAAACTGTAATCGCCAATTTTAATGATTTGGATTTCTGCTGGGAGAACAGTTGAATAAGTTTTTTCAAGTTCTGTTCCAGCGGCAGCTTTAGCAAGTGTAAGAGTTTCTTCTGCTCCAAACCAATCGCATTCAGCGGTACGTACTTCTTGGCTTGGTGCATTGGAGTTGCGAAGATTCTCAAGTTTTTCCACAGATTCCTTAAGCCTCTGCTGCGCTTCTTCTACGCTAGGGAATTGTCTTTTAGTTAAGTTTGCTAGAGTTGTAGAAGCTGTTTGTATCTTCAAATCAGTCTTGTATTCGATAGCTGGAATCACTTTTTCTACAGCTTTGCCAAGTATCTCACCTATTCGTTTTGCCTCTTCAAATGTATTAGCCTTGGTGACGTGTCTTGGTGATTGATTTCCACTTGGACCCATGTGATGTAAAACAGGGCAATCCTTTCCTAGAACATTCTCTTGAAGGTATATTCTAGAGAGCCCTGGGAAGTCTCCGGTAACAAGAGTAGAGTCTTCATGCAAAACAGTAGGGTGCATAGAGCAAACTAGCATACAAGCTATATTAGAATCATCTTCTGCATTTTTAACCATTAGCACTGGAACATTGTGGTCAGCAGGGCCGCTTGGGTCTCTGCGGTTAGTTCCAACGCCAGTGTCGTCTGCGATTGCAAGCCCTATTTTTGCTGGCTTTGCATTGTTGTACGCTGTCACAGTGGCTTCGATAATGCCATCTTCTAGAAGCTTTACATAAGCTGGATCTGTCTTTGGTACATTCGGATCTGATGCATTGCTTATATAATCAAGCGTTAATGGACCAGAGTGAGTATGTGTTGCCGTTATCATTATGTTTGATGCTGGCACACCAGTTTTTTCTTCAATAGCCTTACGAGCTTTTGCACAAGATTCTTTGGCTACAAAGATTATGTCGTTTGCAACGAAGATAGTTTCTTTGTTAGCGTCTGAGATGTAAAGGGCTGAAGCCCAAAGATTGTCGTGTATGCCTGTTGAATACCTTTCAACATGAGGATAACCAAAGAGAAACTGAGAATCCTTTGGAGAAATATCAACCTGCGCTGCTCCTGCTTGTAATGTCATTTTTATCTCCCTTAACAATTTACCTTTTGCTTAAATACCGTAATTCGCATTATAAATTAATGTCTTTCTAATGCAACTATATATGTTGTCAATTACGCGTTTTTTTGCCTATTTTCGATGTTTTGAGCTAAGCAGTTATGCTTTTTCTACTGACTCAAGTGAGTCGGACCAACCTGCGGCAACAGCAGCAACCATAGCTGCTCCCTTGCAAGCAAGTTCACTAGATTCGGCGGTTATAAATTTTCTATTTAAAAGCTCTGCTTTTATCTCTAACCACAATTTGCTTTTGGCTCCACCGCCTGTTGCAACAATTGTTTTTATTGTGTTGTCTGTGTCTAGAAAGGTAACTAGCCGAGCTAAACTTTTGGCGGTATAATTCATCATTGCCCTTACATAGTGGCCGTGTGAGTGTTTTTCTGTGGCTCCTTTAAAGCCGCTTAACCCTTCATAGTTGCTCGCCAAACCATCAACACTCAGCCCTGCGCAGTCTGGGTCAACTTCTTCCGCTAGCTTAATTAATTCAGCAATGCTTAGGTCTTTGGCATAATTATTCTTATACCATTCAATAGCTGTTGCGCCACCATCAAAATCGCAGGCTACCTTGTAATAAGAGTTTTCTTTTGTAGCAGGGCCCATGCTAATATTTTGGGTAGGCTTGTACTCATCACAAAAACTCACGCATGCCAGAACTGTTCCAGTTGATTCGCTCATATCGGCGATTGAGCCAACACCTGCGCCAATTGCTGCGATATGGTGGTCAAGGCTACCGACGGCAAATTCTACAGGCGTAGTTAAACCTAAGAGTTTGCCTGCGTTTGCATTTGTCTTACCAACAATGCTCGCAGGCCGCAGTGGTGTAGAGAGCATTGACTCGTCGATACCAATTAACTCCAAAGCTTGATCCCACCATTTGAAATTCTCCAAGTCAAACAATCCAAGCAGTGCGACAGTTCCAGCGTCGCCAAAACATTTGCCTGTTAGAGAATATGTTAGGTAATCAGATATGATCATTATGTGCTTTGTTTTTTTCCATATCTCAGGGCGATTATCTTGGAACCAAAGCAATTTGTTAATCGTTAGCGTGTTGTAGCATTCTCGACCATAGCCTGTCTTTTGAATAAAATCCTTGCGATCGAATAATTCTTTAAGCTTAGGGTGAATCCCTTCGCAACGATTATCAGGCCACAAGACAAGAGGTGTTAACGGTGTATAGTTTTCATCTAAGAGAACGAAGCTATCTGCCTGTGAAGAGTAGCTCATAGCGACTATATCTGATGGGTCTGCGCCAGCCTGTTCGCAAGCGAGAGAGAGACCCTTTCTCAGGGTCTCCCAGAATCTTTCTATTGGGAGCTCGCATTCAGAGTTGCCTTGAGTATCTTTTTCAAGAGCAACTCTGCCAAGTCCGCATAGATTTATATCCTTATCAAATAAGCCAACTTTGAAATAACTTGTGCCAAGGTCTATACCTAAAACATATTTCATCGTTCAGTCTCATCTAGAATAGTCTTAGTTGTTTCGACGAAGGCGTTTGCGTTTTTATAGCTAAACATGGCGTCTGTTGCTTCGCAAGCACCTTCTTCGCTTGCTTCTTTAGTAACCAATATCCCAGTTGTTTTCAATATTCATAGCTGCTGTTTCTGTAACGAAAACATCAGTTCTGAGGGTCTGCAAGATAGACGCTGGTAGTTTTGGAGTTACCGGCCCGTGAAGAACCAAACGTGTCATTAATCTTTGCCATGAATTCAAGCTACCACCAACGGTAATGCCGTGATTGTCGTAGCGATGTTTTGCGGCAATAACATCAGCCGGGCCTATAGTTGCAGACTTTGGTGGAACTGCAGTTAAATCACCACTGTTACCAAAGCAACCATGCAAGGAGTTCTGAGCAATGGTGAATGGGCTAAGTGTTACGATTTGCGCACCTAGAGTTTTCCATTCTTCTAGAGGCACATCTAACTCTGGTGCGTCTGGTTCGAGGAATCCGAGGTGTCCAGTCCAGCCAGGTCCGCTGTAACAAATGTCTGCACCACCAACATCAGCAAGCTTCTTGCTGTAGTCGCTAACGTCTTTCAAATCGCTAAAGCAAACAAATTGCTCACGAGGAGGTCTTAGATCTTCGTCTATCTCGTAGTAGAAGAATTTTAGCATAGCGTGGCTAAAACCAAGTTCCCAGCTCTCTGGAGCGATGTTGCCGTCTTGGTCTGCGTATTCATCCATCGCAAAACCCCAGAAGTTTTTGCAATTTATGCGGCACTTATTAATGATACGCGCAACATGGCGATATCCTGGCCAAGGGTTTGGGACAATCATTACGAATTTCTCGCCAGAATCGCTAGCTAGTTTCAATCTTGAAACGATATCTGCAAACCACATGAAAGTCATATCTTCATCTTTTACGACTTGAATCTTGAAATCTGGGTTTGGGTGTTTCTCAATATCTTCTCTTTTGATATTGCGACATCTTTGAATAACTTCTTTATCCTTAAATGGCACAAATTCGGCTGGTTCAAATACGAAATCAGACATGAAATTTTCCTTTACTAATTCAGTTTTATAGCAATATTATTGTTTCTTATAGCAACATTTTGCTGCTACGAATGTTGCATCTACATCAAGATTTTCATCTAACATTACGATGTCGGCATCAAAACCAACCTCGATTTTTCCTTTATGGTTATCGACCCTCATAACCTTGGCAGGGTTTGTGGAAGCCATTCTTATAGCTTGTTCTAGAGAGATGTCAAATTTGTTTACGGCATTCTTAACAGCTAAATTCATAGTTAATCCACTTCCTGCAAGTCCGCCTGGATGCGAGGAGTTTTGAGTCATTCTTGCTGGACCGCCTGGATACTTAAATTCAACTTCTTCGTTTCCAAACTTATAAACTCCAATAGGATTTCCTGCCCCGATATTGGCGTCGGTAATTAAGCAAACTTTATCTTTACCTTTACATTTCAGTGCCATCTTAACGGCAACTTTATCAACATGCTCGCCATCAAGAATAAAATCAACACTAACATTGTCATCTGCTAGAATTGCCTCGACTGCTCCGCACGGTCTTACCCCAGGGTCAATTTCTTCCGGACATGGGAACACATCGTAGAAGTGTGTTGCGTGAGCGGCTCCAGCTGCTATGGCTGCTTGCGTCTCTTCTACATTGGCCCTTGTATGGGTCATGAAGGCGGGCGTGTTGTTTTGAGTCATTATAGGCAGAATTTTTACAATGTCTTCAAAATCTGGTGCAATGCTAAAAACTACCTTGTATGGTTTTGCTGCATTAATAAGAGCCTCTACTCGTTGTGGGTCTGCATCGCCGATAGCGTCTTCTGGTAGAGCACCTGTTAATGTTAGAAAAGGTCCTTCAAGATGGAAAGCTAGAATATTAGTTGCTTTGGATTTAACCGTAGCCAAAGAAGCGAGAAATTCTGCGTCTTTTCCTTTTGGTAGGGGGCAAACGGTCGGCGCAAAGCTCGTAACACCAAACTCGGGTAAGGTGTTGCAAATCTTATCTAAATCGTCGGGACCGTTGTCTATTAGGTAGTCTTTGAGTCCATGGAAGTGTAGGTCTATAAAACCAGGCGCAAGGTATTTGCCCTGCGCCTGGATAACTTCGTCAGCGACCTCATTTAGCTCTGCGTCTGGGGCAATTTTAACTATTTTGCCTTGCTCGCATAATACGCTATAATCTACGAGAATCGTATCTTCTGTTATAATTTTTGCGTTTTTTATCAGCAAGCTTGCCATTTATCAACCTTTCTTGTTATATAAACGGCACAGTATAACAGGGATTTTATAGTTTTACAACAGTTGATTTCTCATGAGATTCCAATGCTGCAGTAAAGAGCTTGTGGCTAAGAGCAACTTCATCAGGACGAACGCAACCAGCGAATTTAGCGATAGGCTCGCCATTTTTAAGTTCATATAGGAAAGCTGCCCACATCTGCAAGATTGAATCAGAGAATCCAGCCTCAAAGATGCCGCCAGTTATTGACTTGTAAGCCATCTGGTGGCCCATATCAATTACTTGCCAAGCTTGGTCGCCGCCATTGTATTCCAAAATCTCCAGAGTGTTAGCCTGTTTGCTACTCCAGCGAACGCTACCCTTCATACCTTGAACCTCAAAATACCAAGTATCTGTGTTGCCCGGAGAGATTCTGTGTGTCTTGATTGTCATTGGGAACGACTCGCCTGTTTTAGGGTTTTCAGTTTGGCAGACAAGGGTTGCGTTGTCCCATGTCTCACAGGTAGCCATGCCGCCTTTACCGTCAGGGCGTTGCTCAACTAGATTGCTAAGCGATGCATATACGCTCTTAGGAATCCAGCCAGCCCTAAAAGGAACGTGGCAAGTGTGCATGCCAAGGTCGCCCATACAACCGTATTCACCATTGAACCTAAGCATTCTTTTCCAGTTGATTGGCTTGTTGACATCCATATCGCTTGAGTGGAGGAACCCGCAGTTGACTTCAATAATCTTACCAAAGAAGTCCTCTTCGATTAACTTGCCAATTCTTTGCATTCCTGGGAAGAATGGAAACTCAGAAGAACAACGTACGAACACATCAGGATTATCCTTGATGCACTGATAAATCTTGTCGTTAGCTTCCTTATCTATACCAAAAGGTTTCTCACCTAAAAGATGCTTGCCAGCTTTGATAGCCTCGCAGTAGAACTCAGCGTGCATGTTGTGAGGTACTGCGATATAAACAGCCTCGACTTCGTCGTTAGCAAGAAGTTCTTTGTAGTCTTTTGTTACTTGTTTGATGCTATCAAAGTTATCTGTGTACCATTTCATTATTTCGTCATTAGTATCGCAGATTGCAACAATCTCAGGCTTAACCTGCATCTCTGGAAGATGACACCAGCGTGCTGCAGCACTAGCGAATTCGCGACCCATCAGACCGCAACCAATAATACCAAATTTAACTGTTTCCATATTAATCCTAACCTTCTTTTACTAAGTGTGATTTTAAGTCTTCTAGCTACTTTAATCTTGCCTTTGTATTGTCTATGGCAATAAGCCTCTGGCGTTAATTCCTTCAACAACCCTCTTAAGAGCAATCTGCATCGCAGCTTCGCGCATTGAGGTTTTATTGGCTAGAGAAAATTCGTAAACCTTATCAAAACTAACCTTCATTCTCTCAGAGAGTCTAGCACTGACCTGCGCTTCTGTGATTTGTTCATGCTGCGTTTCTTGGACATACTCAAGATAAGAAACGAACACACCGCCAGCGTTGCACAAAATATCTGGGATAACAAAAACACCATTATCTGTTAGAACTTTGTCGGCGTCTGGAGTTGTAGGGGCGTTAGCTGCCTCAGCGATGATTTTAGTCTTTATGTTGTTTACATTTTTCATTGTAATTTGAGAGCCACTAGCAGCAGGTATCAAGCAATCGCAGGCGATGTTAAAGATTTCTTCTTTAGCAATCTGTTTTGCTTTTGAATAGCCGCTTATGCTACCGTTTTGCGCAACATATGAAAGAAGCTCTTCGATATCTATTCCTTCCTCGTTGAAAAGACCACCTGAAATATCAGATATCGCAATAACCTTTGCGCCGAGACTTGCAATTTCTTTTGCCGCTTCAGAGCCTACATTACCAAAACCCTGCAGTACAACGCTCATGCCTTTAATGTCAATGCCAAGCCTCTCACAGGCAGCAATGACAGTGTAAACAACACCCTTTCCTGTAGCACTTTTTCTACCGGGGATACCGCCTAAAATAACAGGTTTACCGGTAACAAAACAACCTCTAGTAATTGAGATACCGTCAGAATAAGATACACAATCTCTAACGTGACCCATATCCGCTTCATTTGTTCCCATGTCAGGGGCTGGAACGTAAAGCTCTGGGCCAAAGTGTCTTCTGGCGTTTCTGGCAAACGATCTGATAATTATTTCTTTATCGATATCGCTAAGAGATGTTGCATCAAACTTAATTCCTGATTTTCCGCCACCAAAAGGAACTCCGATAAGTGACGTTTTCCATGTCATCTCCATAGACAAACCAACGATATCATCCATCGTTACGTCTGGAGCCATTCTGATACCACCTTTTGATGGTCCAAGAACATCGTTATGCCTTACGATATAAGCTTCGATATTAACTACCTTACCATCACTAAGCACAGGACTAAGGCGCAGCTCAATCTTCTCTTTTGGTGCTTCTATTTTGTTTAGCATATTAGAATCTACGCCTAACTTTTCTGCAGTCCTTGCTAAGTTATGTTTGGCGGTTTCTAAAATTCCATGTTTAGTCATTTCTTTCGCCTTAAAAATTAAATGCTCTAGAGATGGCATCGATTACCCATCTCTAGAGCATAAGAGTGTATTATTTTAGTAACTCTTTTTCAGCCTCACCGATTGCTTCATCAATGATATCCAAGCCCTTCATGAGAACCTCGTCTTCCATTACAACAGGAGGACTCATTCTCAAGATGTGACCTGCTGGAATCCATGCAAGACCCTTCTCGAATGCCTTGCGGTAAACTAGTTCGCCTGCAGCATCGAATGGTTCTTTTGTTGCTTTGTCTTTGACAAGCTCAATACCCATCAAGCAACCTTTAGCACGAACATCACCAACAATAGAATGCTCAGCTTTCATCTTCTCCATACGCTCAAGAGCGATATTTCCAAGATGAGTTGAACGCTCTAGGAGTTGCTCTTCTTCGATTGCTTCGATACTAGCAAGAGCAGCTGCACAAGCCATTGGGTTTCCGCCGTAGCTACTTGATGCAGAGATAGACTCAAAGCTCTCTTTGTATGGCTCGCGAACAGCAACGCATGTAACAGGGAAGCCATTACCAAAGCCTTTACCCATTGTTACAACGTCAGGTACAACATCCCAGTGTTCCATACATAGCCATTTACCAGTCCTAGCAGTACTTGTTAGAACCTCATCAGCCATGAGCAATATACCTTTCTCATCGCAGTATTTGCGCAATTTAGGGAAGAAGTCATCAGGTGGCATAACCGAACCGCCCCAACCTTGGATTGGCTCAAGAACAAAACCAGCTACCTTATTTACGGTTCCCTTTGAAATGTATGTATCGTAGAACTCGATGTACTTATCAGTGTCGATAGTGCCATCTTCTTTAGTCCAGATTGGTCTGTATGTGTCTGGTCTTGGCACCATGTGCATTCCAGGAGCTCTTACAGGACCGTAAGCTGAGGCACGGATGTGACCAAGAGAAACACCACCGTAAGTTTTTCCGTGGTAATCATAGAAACAAGAAATCATCTCGTAATTTCCAGTTGCTGCGCGAAGAACGCGTTGACCAGCTTCAACAGCAGTTGTTCCAGAATCGTAGAATTGGAATCCGTTAAGGTCGCCTGGAAGAATATCTGCAAGCTTCTCAACAAGACGTGTCTTAATCTCAGTAGTGAAGTCGTGGCAGTTCATCAATTGTCCGGCAGCTTTCTGTACAGCCTCGGTAACCTTTGGATGGCAGTGGCCAAGAGTTGTTACATAGATACCAGAAGAGAAGTCGATGTATCTGTTGCCATCAACGTCAACCATCTCACAACCCTTACCGCTTTCAAACGCAACAGGGAAGAGCTTAACCTGACCAGAGAGACCTTTAAAATATTTTGTACAGCGAGTGTGAAGCTCGTTAGACTTTGGACCAGGAAGTGCAGTCTTGATGTTTGGCACTTCGTTTAGATCCAGATGTGCCCATGTAGGTGCTTTAGCAGCCATTTAAAAACTCCTTAATTATACAATTGTTAATTTAGTTCCCAATTTTTCAAATCTATCAATATACTCTTGCGAGATATTTGAATCCGTTATCAAGCTATCAACATCACGCAGCGAACCATTAGCCGCAAGCGAGGTTGAGCCTATTTTAGAGCTATCACAGAGTATGTGGGTCTGCGCGGCTCTTTGCCTTATCTTTTGATCAACCCTTGCCATCCTGACATCGATGTTGTATATACGCCCATCGTCGCCGATAGCATCTGCGCCTTGGAATGCAATATCAACTGCAAACATATCTAGCACATGCTCTGCCACAGCTCCAGTTAGGTCTGGGCTTCCATGGCGTATCGAACCGCCTAGAAGAATCGTCTCAACACCGTCCGCGAATTGTAGCACCGAAGCCACCGCTAGGCTAGGAGTAATTACAGTTAAATTTGGGAAATTTTTCAATAAATATGCCAGTTCCAGAGTCGTCGTTCCGGTATCGAGAATTAGCCTTTGTCCTGGCTCAATGAGCGTGAGGGCAGATTTTGCGATAGCTTGTTTGAATTTTCTATTCGTAGCTCTCTTATTTGCAAAGTCAAACTCAAACTCCATTCTTTCGGTTGGCAAAACACCGCCATGAACCCTTTGAATATGCCCTTGTTTTTCAAGCTTGTTGAGATCTCTGTGTATAGTCATCTCACTCACATTGAACTTCACCGCTAACTCGCTTACAGTAAAGGCAATATCTTTGGCCAAGAGCTCTTTAATATGGTTATGTCTTTGTGCTGGAGTAATCTTCACTTTATCCCCAGTAATGTTTGCAAATGTTATTTAAGCCGCAAACATAACATTTTATAACATCTCAATCAAGGGGTATTTTTCACTTATCTAATTATTTTTCAAAAAACCTAGGAATTGCTTTCCATACCTAATTGCCAAACTAAGGAGATAAAGAACCATGGCAAAACCCCTATATTTCGAAATTTGCTTGATAAATTCCGTGTAACTGCTAAATCTATTGCACTCGAAGAGCAAGTGGAGTCGTCTTGTTTTTCGTAACAATTTTTCAATTAGGAATCCTTAGCATTACCAAAAAGAGGTTTTTTGTGGCATCTTTAGAAAACAACAACAGCGAGATCATAAATTCGAGAAGTGTTAAACTCTCGATTGGGGCAATACTATTTTCAGTAACATCTTTTGCCGTCTCGACAACAGCAGTGCCGTCGCTGATAACAACGATTGCGCGAGATTTAAACGTTGACTTTGCGCTCTTGGGCTATCTGGTGATGATACAGTTTAGCTTTTTCTTTCTCGTTGCTTTTCTTGGCGGCTGGGTTGGTGAGCGATTTAATATAACGCCAAGATTTTTCGTTGCCTCTGGTATGTTAATCTCGGCAGCTACCCTTATGAGTGGAGCGTTTATAAATAGTTTCTCACTCTTTCTAGTATGGGCGATACCGCTTGGTGTTGGCGGTGGCTTGGTCGAGGCGTTTGCGTCGGTGATGGTCTCTGATTATGAAAAAAGTGGCTCTAGTAAACTCTTAAATCTCTCTCAACTATTCTATTGTGTTGGTGCGATAGCGGCTCCGGGGGTAGTATCTTTAATCCTCTACATGGGTAAATCGTGGCGCACAATCTTCGTGATATTTAGCATCTTCGTTCTTTTCGTTTATTTAGTCTTTATAACCTTAACTCAAAAACGCTCACCGCAAGCGTGCTCTCAAGAATCGCAAAGCGAAACGAAAACTCTCTCACTTGGCAAAGATATTTTTTTTTACTTGCTTGCATTTGTGCTTATCAGTTACGTAACCGTCGAGAGCGTCTTCGCATGCTGGACCGCAGCCTTCTTTGAATCGAAGTTTCACTCAACCCCGCGCATCGCGGCTATAGCGCTAAGTATATTTTGGATAGGCGTGATAGCTGGTAGGGCAGTCGCCTCTATCGTTCCACACAAACACTCTCTCTGGCCAAGCATGTTTACAGGAATAATCATTTTCTTGGGCGCAACTTCATTCGCTTGTTTTGTAGAGACCAAGCCAGCTATGTTTGTGATAATATTTCTCTGCGGACTTGGCGCAGGCCCACTTTGGCCAGTAACCGTAGCGATATCAAGAGACGCAAGAAACAGCGCAAGATTCACCTCATCAATCATAGGTATCGGCGCTATCGGTGTAGTCATAGGCGTCGCACTTGGAGGAGCAATTCTAAAGCGACTCGGCACTTCGCAACTATTCCCAATCCTAGCAGCAGGAGTAGCAATTCTCTGCATAGCCACCGTGCTGGCAAGCATAAAATACAAACAAGAAAAACGCTTTCCTGGGAGCGCGGAGCCCCAGCTCCGCAAGGAAAGCGAATAAAACACTGCAATTTTAAAAACGCTTTAGCTAGCGAAATAGAGCCTACAAATAGCTTTGCTTAAAACGCTCAATAAAAGCGCAACATACAACTTACAAGCAAGGAAAGCTCATGAATAAAAGATTGCTTTGCTTAAAAATAGCCTGCGCTACACCGCTCTTTAACTTTTGCATTGCGGTTGCTCACAACCGCATGCATCCACTTTTAACAAAGTGGAATAGGTGCGGAGCTGGGGCTCCGCGCTCCCAGGTTCACTTCTCACGAAGTGAATACATAAAGTAGCGACTACTTTGAATGAGTCAGACAATCCTTTCTCTTGGCAATCCCGATTTATCTTCTAACATTGTGGCTCAGATCTAATGGAATAGCTACTTTTCTTTTGACATCTCGGCATAGCCAATGAAAAAAATCTCCATCGCTACCTTATTCTCCACGATAGCAGTGAATTATACATACACACGCCAGTGACTTAAGTTATTAAATAATAAGGGTTTAAGTCGAAAGGGAAGTTTCGTTCACTAATCCTTCTTGGGATAAAAATCTTTTTTTTAGCTAAATATGGGGATTTCTTCTTGTGTTTGTATTATCGGTAATATAGTTTGGGTGGAAAGATGATTTTCATTAGGCAGATTTATGGCAAAGAGAATTCAAAAAAAGAAAGTAACGCTTCAGGATATCGCCGAGGCAACAGGTTATTCTAAGAATACTGTTAGCCTTGCCATGAAGGGTTCGCGCAGATTGCCTAAGGATACGATTTCGTCTATACAGAAAAAAGCGAAGCAGCTAGGTTATAAGCCGAATTTAATTGCTCGAAATCTCACGACTGGTAAGAGTGGGCTTATCGGTGTTTATGCAAGTACATTGCACGATTCGGTTAGAACTGAAATTGCAAATGGGCTTGTTACAGAGCTAAGATCATCGCAATATTCTCCTATCTTGGGGCTTGGGCAAAATCACAGTGGTTCGTGGTACACTTCTCCTTGGGTTAAAACTCTTGAGCTTTTAAATGTTGATGCAATGGTTATCGTGCGTGAGTTTGTGACGAAGATGCCAGAATGGCTTTTGGGTAAGCCTACAATCTTAGTTGGTTGTCAGCCGAACGATTTGCTTGAATGTGATTACGTTGCTCTTGACCGTTATGAGGCGGCTAATCTGGGGATTGACTATTTAATTGAGCATGGGCATAAAAAGATTTTGGTCTGCGCAGACGAGGAATCTTATTTTGCAGATGGCTGCAAGAAGAGAATCGCTGAGAGGGGGGCAGTGGAAATCTTGTCTCCGTTTAAATCGGTGACTATTGAGAAGGGATTGCCAGAGTTGCTTGAATTTGTTCTTGAGAATAAGGGCAAGTTTAGTGCTATCATTTTTGGCGACTCTCCGGTTGCGGTTGAATTTTTAACTATGCTCTCAGATGCTGGCGTTTCTGTGCCAGAAGAGCTTGCGATTATTAGCTACGATTATCTGCCGTACGCAAAACACCTTAGAGTTCCACTTACGACAATTGCCCAGCCGATTGAAGAGATTGTATCTGAGGCTGTTACGTTGACAAACTCTCGGCTTGAAAAGCCAGATGGCGACTTCATTCACAAACAATTAAAACACAAAATTATACCAGGAAAATCGGTTTAGACAAAAGGAACAAGAAATGATTATAGACTGCCACGCACATGTTTTTTTGGCGCCAAAAATATTAGCTAACAAATATGTAAAGACAACTTTTATGTCTGTTGAAGATCAGATTGCCTTTATGGACGCTAAAGGTGTCGATAAGGCGATTATACTGCCGCTTAATGGCGCAGAAACACCAGTAGAGTGCCAGAGCATGGGCGAGATCTTAGAAATCTGCAAGATGTATCCAGATAGATTTATCCCATTTTGTAATATCGACCCAAGGCTCGCCAAGCATCCAGATAAGATTGAAGTAGCCGACTACATATTCCTTCTTGACCAATACAAACAACTCGGTTGCAAAGGGGTCGGCGAGATGGTTGTTAGGATGCCTTGGGAAAACCCACTGATGCAGATGTTTTTGGAAGCGTGTCAGCATGTAGGCCTTGCGATAACGTTCCACACCATCACAGAAGATTTTGATGGCTACGGTGTTATTGACGATCTCGGGCTTCATGGGCTTGAAAAATGCCTGAGCAAATTTCCGAAATTGAAATTCTTTGGCCACTCTACGGCTTTTTGGAGTGAGATAAGTGCAGATGTTAACGCTGAAACGAAACATCAATATCCAACTGGCAAGGTTACTCCTGAAGGTAGGGTTGCAGAGCTGATGCGTAAGTATCCGAATCTATACGGCGATTTATCTGCAAATAGCGGTCTCTGCGCTCTCACCCGCGACCCTGAGTATGCCTATAAGTTCATAGAAGAATTCCAAGACAGGTTGATGCTGGGCTTTGATGCCTGTTCAGTGATTAACGAACTAAATCATGTTGAATGGTTTAAGGCTGCTAGAGATGATAAAAAAATAAGCGAGGCAGCGTACGAGAAAATTATGTGGAAAAACGTAAACGATGCGTTAGACCTTGGCATTGTGTAGGCGCGAGTTGAGTGTTGGCTCGTGTATTATGTTTTGAGTTTGTTTTAGTATTGAGCTTTGAGCAATTTAAAAAATAAAAAGGAAAAAATGAAAATGGACAAAGTAAAGATTGGATTTGTTGGAGCAGGCGGAATGGGCAGCGCTCAGATGGCAAAGATTGCCGCACGAAGCGATGCGCAAATCGAGATGCTTTTCGAAGTAAACGTTGAACGCGGCAAAGAAGTGTTAAAAGAACTCTCACTTGACGAGAGCATTCTTGTAGATAGTTATCAAAAGATTATCGACAACCCTGACATTGATGCCGTGTGGCTTGTGAGCCCAAACGGTTTCCACGGTGAGCAATCTATCCAAGCGATGGAAGCTGGAAAGCATGTTTTCTGTGAAAAGCCTTGCGCTACATCATTTGATGATTATTGCACACAGATTGAGGTGGAAAAAAAGAACCCAGCATTGAAGACATACGTCAACTATCTAATGTGTTTTGATCCAATGCAAAATGACATCAGAGGCATGATAGCTAGAGATGAACTTGGAAAGATTACACAGATTCAAATTAACTATCGCTATCCAATCAATGTAGCAGGTCCGGCAAAATGGAAGCTCAGCAAAGAGGTTATGGGCGACTCTATTGGAATGGGAACAATACACTCACTTTCTGCGATAGTTCATATTATGAGCCCGCAGGCTAAACCGGTGGCAGTTTATGCAACAGAGTTAGAGTCTCAGCTAAAAGGATTCGAGAGCCCTCCAATCTATAACATCGTAATCAAATTCGATAACGGAGCAACAGGTTTCTGTTTTGGTGATATCGAAACAGCCAAGGGCTTTGATTTGTATCACAATGTCTCAGGAACAAAGGGTGGTTTTGTATTTGAGAATCAACAGTTGCAAGTAGAGAACAAGGTAAGATTCTGCAACGAGGCCACCAAAGGCGAGTGGGTTTGGCCATTGAATAAAGAAAAATGTAAAGCTGATGGTTTTGAGAATCTAATCTGGTCAGAGGATAAATTCCTCTCCGATACAGGTGAAGCGGCTAACGCAAGGTTAGATAGTTGCATTGAGCATTTTATTACTTGTGTTAAGGAAAACAAGAAATCATTCCTTAGCTTTAGCAATTCATCCATAATTGCGCAGATCGGTTGGGCGGCGCAGATGTCTGCGGCGACCGGTAAAGAGATAGCATTACCTCTTGATGTTGAAGAAGCAAAAAAGTTTTTCGCAAATTAGAAATTTATAAAAAGGATAAACAAAATGAGTGAACTAGCAATTCTTGGCGGCGACAAGAAAATAAAAGACGATCACAAAAGCCTCTTTAAGTGGCCTATCGTTACTAAGGCACACGAAGAAGCAGTACTAGAAGTACTCCGCGCAGGCAACATGAGCGGTACTGACGTTACTATGAAATTTGAAGACGAGTACGCTAAAGATATCGGCATGAACTACGCTCTTGCTTGCAACACAGGTACAGCGGCGATTCACTGCGGTCTTTATGGACTTGGTGTTGGTGTTGGAGATGAAGTGATTTGTCCGACTATCACGTACTGGGCATCTGTTCTTCAGGTTTATTCACTTGGCGCAACACCAGTTTTTGCAGATATCGAACCAGACACGCTCTGCGTTAGTGCAAAAGACATTGAAAAGAGAATAACTCCAAGAACTAAAGCGATTGTAGTCGTTCACTATTGCGGTATGCCGGCCGATATGGACGCTATCATGGCAGTCGCTAGAAAGCACGGAGTGAAAGTATTTGAAGATTGTTCTCACTCACATGCTGCATTGTACAAAGGTAAAGAGACAGGCACTATTGGCGACGCTTCTGGATTCTCACTGATGACGGGTAAATCTTTTGCGATTGGTGAGGGTGGAATAATGTTCACCAACGACCAAGAGGTTTATGAAAGAGCGCTACTATTTGGCCACTACTCAAGACACCCTAAGATTGAGTTAGAGCATCTCAAGAAATATACGGGCCTACCAGCAGGCGGATACAAATATCGTATGCACCAGCTAACAAGTGCTTTTGGACGCGTACAGCTAACAATGTACAGAGAGCAGTTCGCTGAAATCGACAAGGCCATGACTTACTTCTGCGATCTTCTAGACGAAATACCTGGTCTCACTACAGTGCGTCCTGCTAAAGATAGCGGAAGCACTAAGGGCGGATGGTATCTTCCATTGATGCACTACAACTCACAAGAGCTTGGCGGGCTCAGTGTCCAGAGATTTGTCGATGCAGTAAAGGCTGAAGGTGTTGAGTGCTTCGCTGGCTGTAATAAACCACTTCACGACCATCCTCTTCTGACTGAAATGGACGTGTACGGACATGGCAAGCCAACAAGAATCGCAAACCTACCAGATGGCGTAACGATTGAGAATCAGTCTGACGAAGACTTCCCAGTCGGTTCTAACATTAACGACAAGGTTTGCATGATTCCATGGTTCAAACACTACAAGCCAGAAATCATCAAAGAGTACGCAGATGTGTTTGCAAAGGTAGCAGCGAATTACCAAGACTTGCTAGAAGGCGATACCCACCAAAAAACAGAAGGTGGCTACAGCAACGCATTCAAAAAGAAGAAATAAGTAAACTAGATAAAAAAAGCCAAGCTCTCAATTTTGAGGCTTGGCTTTTTTTGTTTTGAATGAGTCAAGTAATCTTTTCTCTTAACAATTCTGATTTATCTGCTAGCATAGTTAAGTAGCCTAGGAATTGTTTGGAATTCTATTTTGAGGTGCAAAATGAGAATGTCATTAAAGCGAGTGTCTATTTTAATTCTTTTCTTAACCTTCACTTGCATCTGCGCAGATGTAATAGGTGTGGAGGTAAACGCACTCAATACTAACAAAACTTCAGATTGCAACCCGCCTCTCGAAATGGATATTAACGATGACTGTATTGTCAATGTGGCAGACCTTAACATCTTTGCATCGCAGTGGCTTACAAATTATCTACTTAGCGATTTTGCAGTTTTGGCTAACGAGTGGCTTGATGAGGCGCATCATTTCTATTACGTATCCAATAGCGGTAATGATTCAAATGACGGCTCTATCAACGCTCCATTCAAGACGATAGCCAACGCTCTATTAATCGTCGAGCCGGGTGATACAGTTTATATCAGGGCAGGTGTGTATAGGCTCGATCAGATTACTCAACGCTCAGGTACACAAGAGGCTCCAATAACCATTAAGGCATACAACCATGAAAAGGTTATATTAGAAGGGGCAGGTCAGACCGATGCTGGTGGAAGGTTTCGGCTCAGAAATGATTGGTATATCATCGAAGGGTTGGACTTTGCTCACGGAAGTGCTGGGCTAACAATTAAATACGCATCTCATAACAAAATAATCAACTGCGCATTCCACGGCCATTACTATACGGGCTTATATATAGGCAACGCTTCAAGCAACAATGAGATAATCAATTGCGACGCCTACGATATGTATGATAGCGGCAGCGGAGGCAGTAACGCAGATGGTTTTGGGGTTAATGGGCAAGTTTCCACACCAGGTCCAAACAATTCATTCACCAGCTGCCGTGCTTGGAATAATTCCGATGATGGATTTGATATGTGGAAGGCTACTTATCCAGTTCATCTTACTAATTGTCTCTCCTATAAAAACGGAACGCACAACGGAGACGGCAACGGCTTTAAGCTTGGCATCAACAAAACCCAAAGCGACATACACGTCTTGAGAAATTGCCTCGCTTGGGGCAACCGCCGGAATGGCTTTGATTACAACGACTCAACTCTGCCTCAAGTTCTTTACAACTGTTGTGGCTATAACAATTACAGAAACTTCAAGTTCAGCAACTATGGCGGCGGCCCAGAAATTCACGACCTTCAAAGCTGTATCTCTGCTGTAACAACCGTCAACGACATTCTACTAACAAGCATCATCAATAACAAAACAAACTCATGGAACCTCATCGCCCCCAACGCTGAAGGAATTGAAGACAATTTCCTAAGCACCGACGACACAATCATAACCGGCGATAGAAACATCGACGGAACAATACCCGAGAGTGATTTTCTAAAACTAAAAAGTGATAGCATCTTATTTGATTGCTGCGTACCCATTGAATAGAAGCTAGAATTCCTATTTTGAATAATTGGCCAGTGCAAAATGCAAAGTGGATGCATGAAGTTGCGACTATTCTGAATGGGCTAAACAATCTTTTATCTTAACAATTCTGATTTATCTGCTAACATTGCTAATAAGATATAAAGAAACGAACTAATAATTTGTTAGATTTTACAAATGATTATGGAATTAGAATCTCGTAAAGTATTTATTGATACTCAATCCTTTGTGAGGATGGGATTGAATCTCAATCACTCAGCATTGGGGTCATTTCTTGAGCTGTGCAAGGATAAAAAGCTTTTTCATTTAACAACGACCGTTGTCAAACGAGAGGTGGAGTCGAAAATACAAACTTTTATTCAAGAAGCCTTGTCCTCACTTCAAGACTTTAGAAGAAAAGCTCGGTTATTAGAAAAAATTGATGACGAGAGTATAAAAGCCTTATTCAACGAGATAGATAAAGATGAAGTACATAAAAAATCTTTATCTGTATTCAAGGAGTTCTTGGCTAAATCAAATACCAATATTCTAGACGCTTCCTCAATTAATGCAGAAGATATCTTAGACCTCTATTTTGGTAAGAGGCCTCCTTTTGGTGAAGGCAAAAAGAAGTCCGAATTTCCTGATGCTATATCACTTTTTTCCATACTTAATGAAGTTGGTGCGGAAAAAGTATATGTAATATCTGATGACTCAGATCTGAAAGAGTTCTGTAGCTCTAGCAAGAACCTAATCTTAATTGACACTCTTGATAAATTCCTAGACATCTATAATGAGCATGAAAGTACAATAACAGAGCTTGTTAAAAAATACTTATCATCCATAGATGGAGACATCAAAAACAAAATAGAAGAGCTAATTAATGACTCGTGGGCTTACAATGAAGCGCCATGGGAAGATTCAGAGGTTGATGATTTTAATGTGATTCAAGTTCATGATTTCGAGCCTACTGTTGTTTGTGTAGATGAGGAGGAGTGTTTGACAACATTTGATGTAGATGTTGATATTGAATATACAGTGACGGGCCCTGATTTTAATGGCGGCGTTTATGATAAAGAGGATGGCAGCATCTATACGTTTGGAACAACTACGCATAGCGGGGCAACAACTAAAACGTTTACCGTGGAATTAGGTTTTTCTTATAAGATTGAAGATGGTGAACTCAAAGATATAGATGAAACAGAGTTCTGTGTAGCTGGACTATCTGATGGCATTGCCGTATTTGTAGATGAAAATGACGATAACTGGTGAAATCTAACAAACGCCCAGGTGATGCCCAAAAACGGCGCACTGATGCTAGTTGTTATACATAGAAGAGTAATTCCGATGAATAGAGAAATGATAAAAGAAAAATATACACAGTCGTGTTTAGCCCACCAATATAGGGAAATAAGCACAATAGAGTTTACACAAACGTTAGGCGACATATTTTGAAAAAAATAAAATTAAAATTTTTGTTATCGAGTTTTAAAGAATAAGGGATTTTTGATTTTTCCAATTTAAAAGAGGGAAAATA